>NZ_DATCRU010000040.1:0-57740 GCF_036568825.1 Mucilaginibacter sp.
CCATATATCCTATCTCATCGCTGATTTTGGTTTTTGGCATGGTTACCTGGCCGCCTGCAGCTTCTACTTTTGATAAAGCCTGATCCAGGTCAGGACCGCCATTAAAATAGATCTTTACACCACTGGCGCTTGGTACATGCATATCGCTTTGAGCTAACCCGCCGGATAATTTGCCACTCATAGGATCGTATGGGAACATAGCCATTTTCATACCTCCCATTTCCATCTCTTCCATGGTGATTGAAAAGATGGTTTCATAAAATTTTTTAGCTCTTGCGATATCGCTAACCGATACCTCAAACTAGTTAAGAATGTTTGCTGAAGCGTCCATAATGATTTTAGTTTTTTAAGTTTTGTTGGTGAATCTGGTTAAAATTATAAAGCACTTATTAAGTCAATATTTAATCTGTATAAAGTACTGGAAATGCATTTTCTACAACAAACCTACCCTGATTTTGCAAAGCGGATGGTGGGTAAATACGACAACATTAGGGGTTGATTGCGCCAATCTGCTGACATAACTTTGTTTAATCAATTATTCAAACCAGCATTATGAAACACGTATCCATTATTATACCACAGGGACCCATTATACTCAGCAGTGTGATAGGCACCTATAAAGTATTCTCCTTTGTAAACAGCTTTATGGAGATGAAGGGCAAAAAGCCTGCTTTTGATATTCACCTGGTTGGTTTGAGTAAAGAAACCGATCTGTATGGCGGCCTATTTGCTGTCCGACCAGATTCACTGGTAAGTGAAATCAAAAAAACCGATCTGATCATGATTCCGGCCTTTTACGGCAACCCAATGGAAGGTATAGAACGGAATATCGACTTTGTGCCATGGATAGTGGAACAATATAAACATGGCGCTGAAGTTGCCAGTTTGTGTACGGGGGCTTTCCTGCTGGCATCTACCAACCTGCTTAAAGGCAAAACCTGCACCACACACTGGATGGCTGCGGATATCTTCAGACAAGCATTCCCGAATATCAAACTAATGCCTGAGAAACTAATTATTGATGAACTAGGCATCTATTCAAGCGGCGGCGCTTATTCGTTCCTTAACCTGGTTGTTTACCTGGTTGAGAAATATTGCGGGCGCGATGTTGCTGTACATGTTTCTAAAGTGATGGAGATAGAGATCGACCGTGAAAGCCAATCACCGTTTGTAATTTTCAGTGGTCAAAAGGAACATCAGGACGAGCCGATCAAAAAAGCACAGATTTATATTGAACGTAATGTGGGCACCAAAATATCCGTCGACCAGTTATCTGAGATGTTTTCCATCAGCAGGCGAAATTTTGAGCGCCGCTTTAAAAAGGCAACTTCCAATACGCCTGTTGAATACCTGCAGCGGGTAAAAATAGAGGCCGCTAAGAAAAGTCTTGAATCCGGTCGTGAAAATGTGAACGAGGTGATGTATTCCGTTGGCTATTCCGATCATAAAGCTTTCCGCAACATATTTAAAAAGATAACCGGGCTTTCTCCGTTAGAATATCGCAATAAATACAACCGTGAAATGGCTGTTGCGGTCTGACTGAGTATATAAAAAGGCCCTCTCCAATAGGAAAGGGCTTAAATAAATCTACCTATTACCTAAAATAAAACTCATTGAGGTTTTGTGTGCTGAAGAATAGCACAGCGATATATTTCATTGGTTGGCACCAGGGTGATTTCGGGATTAGTTCCAGATGCTGCAGCTACAATGTCATCGTCGCGGAAGAACTGGTGGGGTGTGTTTGTACCGTTAAATACAATGTCTACTTCCTGCCATAAAACATTATACCCATCGCCCTGAATGGCATTAGTTACTGTAACAAACCCATCTGATTCATAAAGAATATTTATTGATTTATTATGCGCCAACAAGCTCGATGCTGGCTGATCTGTAAAAGGTTTTAAGTTCATCATAAATAACTGCGCGTCGTAATAAATATTTATTATTCCGGCCGAACCATTTGTTGAACTCAGTGCGGTTGTTGTGTTCAGGTTCATGTTTGCCTTAGAATTTGTTGCAGTTGGGGCAACTCCTGATTTGTTGCAGCCGGCAAGCAGAATGATGCCTACCAATGCCAGATTAAATATAGTTTTCATGTTTTAAAGATTTTCATAACTGGGGTCACGTATTGATATATAGGATCTGAAAAAACAATAAAAACAAAAGACTTAGGTATTGGCAGTGAAAGGCTTACGTAAAAAAAATGCGTTTCTGTAGTTACGTAGTAAAAATCTGGCGGGTTGCCTGAGTGGAAAAAATATTGGAGAGGAAAGTTTATAGGAGTTGCTGCCGTAAACAACTGAGTTTAGCGGGAGTATACTTTAACAGCTACTGAAAAATGAAATATAACCTTTGGGGAAGGATGCCGAACCTTTTACCTTTAGCCTTTAATCTAAATACGTTTGCCTAACAATAAGAGTCATTATTTAGGATAAACGTACGCGGTAGCCTCTTCCTTCATTTTTATCGGCCTTACCT
Organism: Mucilaginibacter sp.; assembly: GCF_036568825.1. Lineage (GTDB taxonomy): Bacteria > Bacteroidota > Bacteroidia > Sphingobacteriales > Sphingobacteriaceae > Mucilaginibacter. The sequence continues at coordinate 2,479 of NZ_DATCRU010000040.1, forward strand.
CAATTCGTGCCATGCGGGTATATTCAAATTCAGGGTTATCCTTAGCTATCGCAATTGCCTGGTCCAGATCGTTGGCCATGATGTGGTAATAGCCAACTATTACCTCTTTATTTTCACGATAGGGCGCTTTCTCCCAGTTGCCGTCATGCCTCGACAACATAATGCCTTCGCGCACCAAGGGCTGTGCACTGATCAGGTGATCATTTTTCTTCAAAGTTTCAATATAAACTTTGCAGGCATTGAGAAATTCTTTTTCCCGATCTGGTGTAAAGGCCAGTTTACTATCAGCATCATTATGTATCAGCAGCATAAACTCTTTCATAACTTTAATTCTTTAATAAAATTGATGAATAAAGAGGGCTTAGATAACAAATTAAAATTCGTTTAAATTTTTTAGAAAACCTATTGGATTTTTGAACAGGCGTTGTGGATATAGGCGGGTCACACTGAGCCAGTCGAAGTGCGGTGCGAAGGCTATCGCACCATGTTTCGAGGACCTCAACATGACACCGTCCGCTCTTTGATTCGTTCCAATCTAAAAAGCTCAAACATTCACCAATTTTTCCTATTCTTGTTTAATGCGTTTACTTAAAAAGATTTCATTCATTATTATAATATTTTGTGCGACAGCAGCATTCTCACAAACTACGCTGCCTGTGCCAACCAATATACAGGCGACTTATAACAAAGGAACCCGCACCATAAACGGCGCTCCCGGTAAAAATTACTGGCAAAATCGCGCTGACTATAACCTTACAATCAACTTCACTCCTAACACGCGTGTTTTGACGGGTGTTGATGAGATTGATTATACCAACAATAGCCCCGATACTTTAAAACAGATATGGTTTAAGCTTTATCCAAACCTGTATCAAAAAGGCAACATCCGGGCTATGCCCATCAAACCTGAGGATATTACTGATGGGGTCACGATAGAAAAGATCGAGATCAACCAAACGTCTTATGATACCAGCAAAATGATCATAAACGGCACCAACATGATCATACCTAACCAAGTTACGTTGCCGAAGCAAAAGATCCATCTTAAGATATATTACTCATACACGCTGAACAGAACCTCGCACATCCGTACCGGTCAGGTGGATACAGGAACGTTTTTTATTGCCTATTTCTTCCCGCGTATTGCAGTTTATGATGATATAGATGGCTGGAATACAAATCCCTATCGCGGTACCGAAGAGTTCTATAATGATTTCTGCAATTTCAAAGCGGCGATAACTGTACCGGGAAATTACCAAGTGTGGGCAACGGGCAATCTGACCAATGCAAGTCAGGTTTATACCGATCGGTACATAAAAAGAATACAGGATGCCGAACAAAGCGATAAGGTGACCGATATTATTACCGAAGACGATTTGAAAAACGGCAACATTTCACCACATAACCCAACCAATACCTGGCAATTTGAGGCGGATAGTGTTACTGACCTGGCTTTTGCTATCAGCGATCATTACCTATGGAAATCGTCCAGCCTGGTTGTCGATCCAAAAACCAACCGACGCTCACGTGTAGATGCTGTGTTTAATGAGAACCATAAAGATTACTTTGCAGTAATTGATTATGCTCGTAAAACGGTAGAAAGCATGAGCTATATTTTCCCAAAATGGCCATACCCCTACCCTCACGAAACGGTTTTTGACGGTCTGGACCAAATGGAATACCCAATGATGGTGAATGACAACCCGGAAGAAAAAGTATTTGATGCCATCACACTAACTGATCATGAGATATTTCATACCATGTTCCCGTTCTATATGGGTGTTAATGAAACCAAGTATGGCTGGATGGACGAAGGCTGGGCCACTATTGGCGAATGGATGATCAGTCCGCTGATTGATCCTACGATCACAGATAACTTCGGAGTTCCTCAATATGAAAATATTGGTGGGAAAGAAGGCGATCAGCCTATCATTACGCTGACCAACCAACTAGGCACATCATCATTTGAACCAGATTCCTACGGCAAACCCGGCCTGGGCTATTATTATGTTCGCGATTTACTTGGTGATGAGCTATTTACCAAAGCCCTGCACTACTACATTCAGCAATGGCACGGTAAACATCCCATGCCTTACGATTTCTTTAACTGTATTAATGTTGGATCAGGGCAAAATCTGAACTGGTTTTGGAAAAGCTGGTTCTTTGATCATGGTGCACCTGATCTGGCCATATCAAAAGTCACGTTGCAACGAGGTACTTACACGGTAATTATCACCAATGTGGGCGGAAAACCTATTCCGATTGATCTGACCATCTATTACGACGACGGCACTACGCAACTGGTGCACGAAAGCATTAATGCATGGAAAGGTGGCAATAAAACTTTTACCATTAACCACCTATCGCATAAGCGCATCAGTAAAATGGAGCTGGGTACTACTTATGATCCTGATACAAATAAGGAGAATAATGTGTGGGAAGGGAAGTGAGTTGTCTGAATCAGAATTTACAGAATAAAGAATTTACAGAATTCAGCAAATTTTAAAATTCTGTAAATTCTGATTCAGACACTATTTACCTCTTCAAAGCTATCGCCCAGCTCTGAATACCACCCGGCGCTACCACTGAAGGTGTCAGATTTCCACAAAAAAGCCGCCTCATGAGTTATTGAAGCGGCTTCCCAATTAGTGTAAGTTGATTGTTGTTTGATTTAAGAAACGCTGTCGCGAAGTTCTTTTATTTCATCATGGGCTTCTATCAGTTCTTCTTCCTGCTCCATCAGCATTTCGCGGATGTAGGCAGCCAGTACCTCTTCGTTCAGTGCTTCCTGGTAAGTTTTTTTGATTGCGTCTTCGCCAAATTCGCATTCTTCCAAAATACTATGACGGTCGTGCCCGGTAAACGCTTCCTTTATCGACAACCAGGCGCGGTGTAATTTGCCGGGAATAGTTGTACCAGTGTTGATCTCGCTGCCCAGCGCGGCAATCTCAGTGCCCAGTTCTACTTTATATCTGCGGCTATCGTCTATAAATCGTAAAAACATAGGTATAAGGTCGGCATTTGCCGGGTCGTTTTCAATCTCTTTCAGCGCTCTTTCGTAGCCCTCTATACGGTCATTATTGATCAGTATCAGGTCGCCTAATATCTCGATCGTTTTTGAAGTATTTTCCATGTCTTTATAGGTTTTGCTGTATTAGTAATCAACCCATGCTTAGGGTGATTGTTTATAGTAATTAAAAATTAATTTTCAACAACATAATATTTTTAAACTCAAACGAAATAACTATCAACGATTTAACCTTTTGTTTGCAGTTACAAGGGCAAATACCGAACTTTTATATAACCAACTTGTTATTGAGGAATGAAAAAAGAGATCATAGCAGGTACCGCATTGGCCGGAATAGGTATAGCCGCCTATGCTTTAGCCACAAGAAATAAACCCCTGAAAACCGTCGGTCATGTCGAGCTGGAAAAATATCTTGGCAAATGGTACGAGATAGCCAAATTTCCTCAGAGCTTTGAGAATGGATGCACCGATGTCACCGCCGAATATAGTCTACGTGATGATGGAAAGATAAGTGTTTTAAACAGCTGTACCAAAGACGGTCAGCCTAAAACAACCGAAGGCATAGCCTCTGTTGATGACAAGGAAAGCAATGCTAAACTCGAAGTGCAGTTTCAATGGCCGTTCAGCGGTAAATATTGGATAATAGCCCTCGCTCCCGATTACAGCTACGCCGTAGTAGGCCACCCCAACCGTAAATATTTATGGATACTGAACCGTAAGCCTTTAATGGACAGCATGACCTACAATCACCTGGTGCTGGTTGCTGCAAGCAGAGGATTTGATATTCGTAAGCTGGTAAAGACGGTACAGGGAGAAGCCCTTGAGCTGAAAGGTTAAAGATGAAACCAGAAAGGTCTTAAACTATTTGTCATCCCAATTGCGTAGCGAGGGATATTCCACGCCGGATAAGCTTAGTAATCTTGTTTGAAGAATATAATGCATCACTCCGTAAGCCATTATGCAAATCTCTTCTGCTTAGGCTTTTCAGCATACAACCGGTTATAGTTCTCTATAAACCTGATGAGCGCTTTATGCATCATCGACGGTTGCCACTCTTCACTATTGGATATCCGGCAGTAATGTGGATCGTAAACATTACGCACTGCGGTAAATCTGTCCTTATGCAGCACCACCTCGATAAAATAATAATTGCCCAGCGTTAACCAGTAGGAATTATCATTATTACGCAGCCAGTTATTCAGTATCAGATAATTTTCTAACTCTTCCATCACAAGGTTAAATAATTGGTTTTAAATAAATTATGACAGGTAGATGTCCTTTGAGTTAGCTAAATAACAAATGTTAATAACTTCTGTTGATTTCGCGTAAATCAAATTTAATATTCCACATTGAATAAAGCAAATTATTTTCATTAAATTAATTAATTGACTATCAATACATTACAATTATTACCTAAACTTATTTTGTTGATACACTGTTAATTAAGTTGCGTATTTATTAACATTTTGCCTATTAATACATTAGAGAAAAAGCACTTTCGATATGGCTTTGGCCTTTCTGCTTTTCGCTTTAAGCTATCCACCCGGATAAAATAGCAGACAATCTGATGAGTATTTGCCAGTATTAATATTTCAGAAAATAGGTAATTTGCTTTGTATATAAACCAACATCACTGCGGGCACTCGCCTTGCGGTGTACTTTAAATTTTTCTCACTCAAAATGAATAGCACGATCAAAAAATCAATGTTGAAAGGCTTAGGCATGGGTCTTGGACTGATGCTCCTTTCAGGCTTAAACCATGCATCGGCCCAGGTGGTTGACAAAGGCTGGACCCAGCTTTTTAACGGCAAGGATATCAATAACTTCCAACAGGTTGGCCCCGGCACCCATTATGTAGAGGACGGCACTATACGCAGTCATGGCGGTATGGGTCTGCTGTACTGGAAAGGTGGCAAGTTAAGCAATTGCACCATCAAGGTGGTATACCAGATGCAAAAGAGTAATAGTAATTCCGGTGTATTTATACGAATACCTATAGAGCCGCGCGAACCGTGGATGCCTGTATTTTATGGCTACGAGGTGCAGATAGACAATCACCCTGAGACCTCAAACGAGGATGAATACCACGTTACAGGTACTCTGTACTCACTAACCAAGCCTTTGGCTAAACCAGGCAAACCAGGCCCTGAGTGGAACACGATGGAAATCACACTTGACGGTCCCCGAACCATCGTGTATGTAAACGGCGAAAAAGTAACCGACTATACAGAGGGCCAGCCAACACCTGCACGCAAATTTGATTTTGAACCTTATCGTGGTTTAAGGCCGAATGCTGGTTGGTTTGGTTTGCAAAATCATGGCGATGATGACATTGTATATTTTAAGGAAGTTGCTATAAAACCGCTTAAAAAGAAATAATGGCCATGAAAACTGAGGAAAAACAAACAACCGATAAAACCATCAGCCGGAAAGATTTTATTAAGAAAGCAGCAGTAGCTACAGCAGGCTTTTACATTGTGCCACGCTATGTTTTAGGCGGGCCGGGCCATGTAGCGCCAAGCGATAAGCTTTACATTGCCGCAGTGGGTTGCAGCGGCGAAGCGGAAAATGACATTAAACACCATGCCACTTCTCCAAAAAAGAATGGCGTAATAGCGTTTTTATGCGATGTGGATGATCGTGGCGCTGCCCCACGGCGCAAAGAATTCCCTAAGGCAGGCTTCTATCACGACTGGCGTGAAATGTTTGACAAAGAACATAAGAACTTTGACGCCGTTACTGTAGCTATACCCGATCATAATCACGCTATTGTAGGTTTGAGTGCTATGCAATTGAACAAGCACCTGTACCTGCAAAAACCATTAACACATGACATTTACGAGGCCCGTGTATTAACAGAGGCTGCTAAAAAATATAATGTCGTTACCCAAATGGGCGACCAGGGCGCATCCTGCGAAGGTATGCGTACCATGCGCGAGTGGTTTGAAGCTGGATTGGTTGGCGATATTGAAAAAGTTTATTGCTGGACCGACCGCCCTGTATGGCCGCAAGGTATTAACTGGCCAACGTCAAAACCGCCTATCCCGAAAGAATTAAACTGGGATTTATGGTTAGGAACAGCTCAGGAAACCAATTATATCGAGAACCTGGTACCCTTTAACTGGCGTGGCTGGTGGGAATTTGGCACAGGGGCATTAGGCGATATGGGCTGCCACATTATGGGCCCTCCTTTCAAACTGTTAGGCTTAGGGTACCCTACTGAGGTATCAGGCAGTGCAAGCACTACCTACAGCGGTATTTTCAAAGAAGGCATATATCCGAAAAGCGGCCCGGTAAGCAGTTCCATCAAATTTAAATTCACCCAGCAAAATGGTAAACCGCTTGATCTGTACTGGATGGACGGAGGAATCACTCCTGAGCGCCTGAATGAGCTTGATCCTGATGTAAATCAGAACGAAGCTTTAGGCGATATCCCAAGCGAAAATGACTTTGAGGGATGCACATTATTCATAGGCACCAAAGGCAAAGTAAGTTGTGGTTGGGGCGGTAGTCACCCAAGATTGTTGCCGTTATCGCTTAACACGGATGTGAACGTTCCAAAGAAATACCCACGTGTAGAAGGTGATATGGACGGGCATTGGTGGCAATGGATAGACGCCAGCATCGCTGGCAAAGGCAAAATGGAAGTCGACTCGCCATTTGTTGGCTACGCCGGACCATTAACCGAAACCGTACTCATGGGCAACCTGCTATTGAGAACCTTCGACATCCAGGAGAGGATCAAACGCAGCGACCCTGTTTACGGACAAATGGAAGGCATGAAATTCAGCGGCCGTTACCGTGCATTGCTATGGGATGGCGCGAATATGAAAGTGACCAACTATGAGCCTGCAAATCAGTTCATCCGCAGAGAATACCGCAAAGGATGGGGTGAGATGAAGTTGTAGAAGTCTGTCTGAATCAGAATTTACAGAATTAGTAAATTTTCAGAATTCTGATCATTCTTGAATTCTGTAAATTCTGATTCAGACAATATCAATTATACCTAAATACCACATACCCCCATGGATCCATTTTCCATGGTTTGCCGGTTACCGGCTCTTCCTGGTGTCTGAAAACATTTAAGGGTTTGCCTATCAGGCTTTCGTCCTCAACAGTAATATTTTGCTCTTTATTGGATAAGTTAAGGATCACAAATATCTTTTTGCCATCTTTTTCTCTTACATAAGCATATACCGCTTTATTATCGCCAACATTTACCTTGCGGAAAGAAGCGTCGGCAGATAAAGCTGGCGTTTGTTTGCGAAGGAACAGCAGCGTTTTATAGAACTTCTCGCGGTCATATTTACCCATCTTCATGTTGTCCTTATCAAAGAACTTGATGGCACGCAATACAGGCTCTTCCTGTCCGCTATAGATCAATGGAATGCTATGCGGCATAGTTTGGGTAAACACAGCAAACGGAGCGTGCGATGCGCCGGGGAACGTACCATAATCAGCCTTATTCCAGCTGTTCTCATCATGGTTGCTGGTAAAGTATAACTCCAGCGCATTACGCGGATAGATCTTATCGTATTTGGCTTTGATTGAATCCAATGCTGTTGCCGGACGCGCGCCTTTTGCCACGCCTATCATTGCGTGGAACATGTCCCACGGATAAGTAGCATCAAAACCGCCCGGGTGCAAGTAAGTTTTATCACCTTCAGCCAGCCAGAACAATTCTTTCATCGAGTTTAACTGAGATATACATTTTTTCCAGAAAGTATACGGAACATTCCATGCCACATCACAGCGGAAGCCGTCGATATCTGTAGCCCTTACCCAGTATTTCATCGCGTTGATCATGCTGTCCTGCATGGCTACATTTTTGTAATTCAGCTGACGGGTATCGGCCCAGTCGAATGCTACCGCAGGCTTGCCTGTTTTATCTTTTACATAAAAATCGGGGTGACGTTTTATCCAAACGTTATCAGCGCCGGTATGGTTGGGCACCCAGTCGATGATGACTTTCATACCCAGTTTATGCGCTTCGGCAACTAACTTTTTAAAATCCTTTAATGAACCAAATTCAGGATTAACAGCAGTATAATTTGATACAGCGTAATAGCTGCCCAGGGAACCCTTTCTGTCCACCTTGCTTATCGGTGTTATCGGCATAAACCATAGGGTTTGGACGCCCATTTCGTTCAGGCGGTCAAGATTTTTTGCAAATGCCTTAAATGTCCCCTGTTTGGTGTATTGGCGAACATTCACTTCATAAATATTACCCTGCATTGCCCAAGCCGGGTGACCATCAATAGTTTGGGAAAAAACGGAGGAAGATGCCCACAATAATGCGAGCAAAAACACAAAGATTTTTTTCATTAATCAGAGAGTTGTTGGTTATTACCCGTAAATATAAATATATGGAAACCAAATATTTTAGCTTTCAATAAAATTATTTATTTAAAACTAAATATGTATTGATAATCAAATAGATATGATCCGGAAATTAAATATTTTTTGCGAGTAATAAACCTCCGTAGGTAGCTATTATTCCGGTTGCTATGCTGCCAATGATATAAGTTAAAAATACGAGTATGCGCTGCTCGGTGAGGAGTGAGATATTTTCTAATGAGAAGGCGGAAAATGTGGTGAAGCCACCACAAAGTCCGGTAGCCAGAAAGAAGCGCCATTGTTCTGCTCGGTCGCCGAATCGTGCAGAATAAAATATAATAAAGCCGATTAAAAAGCAGCCGATAACGTTCACCACAAACGTTCCAAAAGGAAACGGTGAAGTGGTTGATTTATTGATAACATGACTCAGCGCATAACGCATCATACTGCCCAAACCGCCGCCAACAAATACCAGGAACATATTTTTCATAAACCGAAGTTTTATATCCGTTGATCTACCTTTTATTTAACTTATCCTTATACCGCGATAAACTGTGACTAAGGAATTTCCTGCGCCGTTGTATAGATTGCCCTATCGAAGTCTCCTTGCTATAATGCGGGTCGAATATTTTGGGTATGGCAATACGCTGTGAGCTGTAAATACCTGAATGCCCGCTAAAGAAATAAGCTGTAAAGCAGGCTATTGCAAAATACAGAGCATATTCTCCGCCAAATAGTTCGATTCCCATAAAGGTACAGGCTAACGGGGTATTGGTAGCACCGGCAAACACAGCGATAAAACCCAGTGCAGCAAATAGCCCAACCGGGGCATTAAGTAATTGCGACAAAGTATTACCCAACGTAGCGCCAATATAAAACAACGGAGTTACCTCGCCGCCTTTAAAACCTGTACCAAGCGTAATAGTGGTATAAATAGTTTTCCATAGCCAGCTCCAGGTATCAGCGCCTCCCTGGTGAAAGGCAGACGGAATAGTCACTGAGTCAGCAAATTGCGCATCAACACCCAAACTCAGGTAATCCTGCCGGCCTAAAAGCAGCGTCAGGCCAATGATGATCGATCCACCGACAACGGGGATGAGCCATTTAGTTTTTATAAGTCGTTGTGATACATTCTTAACCCCATGAGCCATTTCGGCAAACAGGTAACTTGTCAACCCAAACAATACGGATGACAAGATGATTTTTGCCAGCAACAAGTAATCAAAATGGATAAAGCTCAATCCAAAATTATGCTGACTAACAAACGGATCGATATGGTAAGCAGTATGATGAATGCCAATCATCGCCACGGTTTGATCGGCAAAAATACTAGCGATCAGGCAAGGGATAATGGCGTCGTATTGCAGCCTGCCTACAGCTAATACCTCAATAGCGAATATCGTTCCCGCCAGTGGCGTACCGAATACTGCTCCAAAACCTGCCGCTACACCTGCCATTAAAACGGTGCGCGAGTCCTGCTCATTCAAGCCAAACAATCGTCCAAAAAAATCGGCAATGCTCCCCCCTATTTGCACTGCCGTACCTTCGCGCCCTGCCGAGCCACCAAATAGGTGAGTAAATACTGTGGCGCCTAACACTAATGGTGCCATTCGTTTAGGAACGCCTCCGCCAGGCTCATGTATCTCGTCCATGATCAGGTTGTTGCCTTTTTCAGACGATTTTCCGTACCGTTTATATACAAAATGGATAACAATACCGGCAACAGGCAGCAGGTACAAGAGCCAGGTATGCGCAAACCGGAAATGTATAGCCCAGCTAAGCAGCCATAAAAATAAAGCTACAACAGAACCAATTGCAATAGCTACAGGAATGGTCAGTAAAGTCCAGCGGATGAGATGATTGAATATTAAAAAGTAGGGAGATTTAAATAAATAGCGTAGTCGTTTCATGCCTATGAAATAAAAATATAAAAAACTTATTTCGTAGGCGCCATCAGACCCGCATTCAGCAGGACGGTTCAAATAGGTGGAACACCATCACCTTAATGATGCAATAATACGCAAAGCCCACTTTTTTTCAAAATCCATTAAAAAGGCAACTTATTCAACCTATCTTTAAGAACCAATTAACCTTTTATGGAAAACACCACCAGGGTATGGCGCCTGTTCTTTGCCGTCGGACTATTTGCTATTGCTATCCAGGAAATTATTAACAAAGATTTTGTATTGGTGATGCTGCCGGCAGGTTTTCCTGAATGGCTGACAAACCGTTTGATATGGGATTGGATATTTAGCCTCCCGCTGGCAATTGCCTGCATCTGCATCATACTTGAGATCAAAGCCCGCCCTATATCGCTTATCATTGGAAGTGTGTTGCTGCTTTTGGTGATTCTATTTCAAGTTCCTGGGCAGCATACGCCCATGGTACTCGCCTTTTGGGTAAACCCATTAAAAGAGTTAACCCTAAGCGGCGGTGCGTTTTTAGCCGCAGGTTCTTTAATGAGAGAGAACAAAGTGTCATCACTTGAGAACTTTTTAGAAAAACTGATTCCTGCAGGAAAATACTTTTTCGCTATTACCATGGTGGTGTTTGGTTACACGCATTTTCTTTATAAAGATTTCGTGGTAACACTGATTCCTAACTGGATACCATTTCATTTATTCTGGACCTATTTTGCTGGCGTAGCTTTAATGGCCGGTGGTTTGGCCATTATCATCAACATACAAAGGCATCTTGCTGCTAATTTATTAGGTATAATGATATTTATCTGGTTCATCATCTTACACATACCTCGTGCAGTGGCTGACCCACATAGCTTGAATGGCAACGAGCTCACCAGCGTTTTCGAGGCGCTTTCGTTTAGCGGGATCGCATTTTTAATCGGAAGAAAAAAAGTTAAAGGCTAGCTTATTGCCGATTTTTTCTTGTAAGTTAGTAGTAGACTTCCCTGTGATTTTAAGCCGTTCATCTAAATCCAATTATCATGAAAAAGATCATTCTAATTTTAGCAATCATTAGCTATGCGCTGTACTCCAATGCCTCAACAGGTCATCACACATCAATAAAATCAGATTCAGCCGGAGTAAGTAAAAAACTGAATGACCTTAATTCAAAAATGACAGACCTGAAGACCCAGTTAACTAAAATCCAAAATCAGTTACCGACTGACTCTGCAAAATACCAGGACCTGTTGTCTAGGTCACTCGATGAACAAAAAAAAAGTAAAGACTACGCAAAGGACGCCGTTGGCGGCGATGTAAGTGCAGCCAAAAAAGCCGAAAAACAGGCAAAAAAGGCATCAGATGCGACAGATGATGCGAATGACGCCAAAAAGCAATTTGATAAGGACAAAAAGAAGATCAAAAGCCTGACAAAAGACATACAGAAAACGCAGGGGAAGATTGATAAACTAAACTCACAATCCTCACAATAGGGTTGATAATGAAAACATATTGTTTTATAGTGGTTTTTCTGCTGAATTTATTGCTGGTCAGTTATAAAGTTCAACAGGACAATATTACCGGCACATGGCAGGGAACATCCATATGCCAGGTAAAAGATTCGCCCTGCCATGATGAAACAGCGATATACCATGCAGTAAAGGCCGAAGGTAATACGTACCGTTTCCAGATGAACAAAATAGCAAACGGCAAAGAGGTGGAAATGGGCGAAACAATGTTCATTTATGATAAAAACAATGAAACTTTGGACGGCGTTACGACCAGCCCAAAAGGCAAAGGGCTGTGGCATTTTGTTTTAAAAGGCAATACGATGCATGGGACGCTGACCGTTGAAAATATACTTTACAGGGTGATTGATCTGCATAAAGACTAATCATTCTGTTATACTTCTTCTCTTCTCGATGACCGTTCGGAGGTTATCTATGAGTATACAGTAACAAAACGCTATTCATTTAGTCTCATCATAAAAACGCATCATGACAAAAGAATCATTCTCCATACACGGCATCAACCTTTTGCAAAAGGTGAAAGAGCTGATAGAAGAAGGTAATGTAAGAAAGATCACCATTACCGATAAATCGGGCAAGGAACTGGCCAGTTTCCCATTAACTGTAGGCGTTGTAGGCGCACTGTTATTGCCTATGCTGGCAGCCATTGGCGCTATTGCCGCTCTGGTAACTGAATGCACCATAACGGTTGAGCGCGAAGAAACCGCAGAGCCTGTAAAAGAAGAAAAAGAATAATTACTTAGCTAAACAGACTTACGAAGTTTTAAAAACTTCGTAAGTCTTATCTTACTTCTCACTTCCAATTACAAAGAAGGCTGCATCCCCATACCGATCCCGATCCTGTTCCATGCGTTAATACCAACAGCAGCCATGATCACTTTTGAGATCGTATGCCTGTCCAGTACTTTTTCTGCCTCTTCAAGAGTCTTTTCGTTCATACCTTGCTGGATGTTGGTAATATTTTCGGTAATTGCCAGTATAGCTCTTTCTTCGGGTGAGAAGAACGGGGTTTCTCTCCAGGCATTCAGCGCATAAATACGTTGTTCAGTTTCGCCTAATTCGCGGGCATCTTTGGTGTGCATGTTTATACAATAAGCACAGCCGTTTATTTGTGATGCACGTATCTTGATCAACAGATAATGTTTTTCATCCAAACCACTGTTATGCAGAACGTTTTCCAGAGCCTCCATAGCCTGGTATGTTGTTGGCTCAATGCTGAATTTTTTGCTCATGATGTTTTCGATTTGATTATGACACAAAGTTCCCCTGGCGACAGCGGAAAAAAGTTAATCGTGATTAAGAAATGGGGGTTAGAGATTAGTTGATTAGTGATTAGAGATTAGGATTTAGAGATTAGGATTTAGAGATTAGGATTTAATCCTCTTCCCTCTAATCTTACTCAAAAACTGAGGCGTAAATCCCAGGTAGGATGCCAGCATATATTGGGGAATGCGCTGAACAAATTCCGGGAACAGAGAAACGAAATGACGATATCGTTCTTCATCGGTTTGGTCACGCTGGTATTCAAAACGGCGCATGGAGGCAGTATGTACTTTTTGAAAGATGATCCTGAAATAACGCTCTAAATTGGGGACTTTCAGCAACAGCTCTTCCATCGTTTTTTTGCTCAGACTGATGAGTTCAGAGTCCTCTATCGCCTGGATATAATAGATGGACGGTTGACCTGTTTCGAGACTGCTGTAATCGGTTATCCACCAGTTTTCTAATCCAAATTGAGTGATCTGTTCCTGCCCGTTTCGGTTGATAAAATACAGGCGCATACAGCCTTTGCTCACAAAGTAATTAGCCTTGCATATCTCGTCGGCCTTTAAAATGAACTTCTTTTTCTTCACCCCGACCTGGCCTATGCTCTCGCAAACAAGCGCTGCTTCATGCTCATCAAGTTTAATGAATTTATTGATATGGGTGATCAGGTTGTCTTTCATTTTAGTGGCGTTGTTCAAATATAAGGCTATTGAGTAAGCCCACTGTAACAAAAATAATACGACTCATAAATCGCAGCAGATATTTTATAATTTGGCATATGAACATTTTTACAAAACACCTTACCATAGGCTGTGCTTTAGCTGTTACCCTTTGCAGCTCCAGCCTGTTTGCACAAACTTCATCATCGGTGGTCGACCAGATAGTGAAGGAAGAAAATGACAATTCACAATTACAACAGTTGGCGCATGAGCTGTTTGATGGCATCGGTCCGCGACTGGTGGGCACACCTCAAATGATGAAAGCGCACGACTGGGCAGTAGCCAAATACACCGGTTGGGGCATACCGGCACATAACGAAAAGTGGGGCGAATGGCGCGGCTGGGAACGCGGCATATCCCATATCGACATGGTTTATCCGCGTGTAAAAAGCCTGGAAGGTACTCAGTTAGCATGGAGCCCGGGCATGGGTAAAAAAACCGAAACAGCAGAATTGATCATCATTCCTGATCTGGCTGATTCCAATGCATTCAAAGCCTGGCTGCCCAATGTGAAAGGCAAGTTTGTAATGATCAGCATGAATCAGCCTACCGGTCGCCCGGATTATAACTGGCAGGAGTTTGCTACAAAAGAGTCATTTGAGAAAATGAAAAAAGACCGCGAAGCACAGGTAGCTGCCTGGCGCGAGCGGCTGAAAAAAACAGGGTACACTAACAAAACCCTGCCTGTAGCTTTAGAAAATGCCGGAGCGGTGGGCATTGTTACTTGTAACTGGTCGAATGGTTTTGGGGTAGATAAAATATTCGGTGCGTACACCAAAAAGGTGCCCACCATCGATATCGCTTTAGAGGATTACGGCATGCTGTATCGTCTGACGGAATCAGGTGATAAACCAAAGATCAGTGTTCATACCGAATCAAAGGAGCTGGGTGTAGTACCAACTTTCAATACTATTGCAGAAATAAAGGGCACTGAGAAACCTGATGAATATGTGATCCTATCAGCCCACTTTGACAGTTGGGACGGCGGTACCGGAGCAACCGATAACGGCACCGGCACTTTAACCATGATGGAAGCAATGCGCATCCTGAAAAAGGTTTATCCTCATCCAAAACGGACCATCATTGTAGGTCATTGGGGAAGCGAAGAAGAAGGGTTGAATGGTTCAAGGGCATTTGTGGAAGATCACCCGGAAATCGTAAAGAGTATACAGGCAGTATTTAACCAGGATAATGGTACGGGCCGTGTGGTTGACCTATCAGGACAAGGTTTCCTGAATTCTTATGAGTACCTCACCCGCTGGTTATCAAAAGTACCGGCTGATATTAAAGACCAGATCAAAACCAATTTCCCAGGCGCTCCCGGTCGTGGCGGGTCTGACTTTGCTTCATTTGTAGCAGCAGGAGCTCCGGCATTTTCACTAAGCTCAACTAGCTGGTCGTACGGCATTTACACCTGGCACACCAATCGCGATACTTATGATAAGATTGTATTTGACGACCTGCGTAATAATGCTATCCTGGCTGCTATTATGGCTTACGAGGCAAGCGAAGATCCAACTACAACCTCACGCGAGAAAAGTGTATTGCCACCGAATGCCAAAACAGGCGAGCCAACAAAATGGCCCGATCCGGTGAAGCCGATAAGAAAAGGGGGATTGGATAATTAAAAGGAGTAATAAATAAGATAAAGGGGTGTCACACTGAGGCACTCGAAGTGCGGCGCGTAAAGGCCTTGCCCACCATGCTTCGAGTGCCTCAGCATGCCCCCCTTTTTAATCTATTCTGATTCAGACATTACTGTGCATCCAGCACTGCCGCTGTAAAAGCACTCACCTCGCCATCTGGATTTAATCCTACCGAATTTTGGAAAAGCTTCACCGCATTATAAGTCATCTCGCCAAAAACATTGTCGACTCCGCCGGTATCAAACCCACGGCGCATTAATTCGGCCTGTATTTTCCCTATTTCTGTGGATACCATGTTCGGGCTGGTTAGCCTGTAGATGGTAACAGATGGTGGCCTGTACGGTGATATCGGATTCGCATTATACGTTACACCCGGTACGAGTATACCCATGTCCCAGCGACGGCCATCTACTACTGAATTGATGATGCCATCCTCACGCCCGTGCGCCTCGACGGTACCTCCATTGCCATCAGAAATAACAATATGTCCTACCGTACCATTTCCTGCAAAACGCAATATGACCGCTCCCGGGGTTGATTTTGCTTCGTCTATCGTAATGATCTGGCCTTTTTTGTTGGCATCGCGATCCCAGAAATCACAGTGCTCATCCACCGCATCACAGCCATACAAGATACCTGTAGCCTGGTAATAAACCCACGACACAAAATCAGCATTATCCCAGGGGCCTTTATAATCAGCATCATTTTTGGGTACCAAAGCACCCAAAACATAAGGCTCGCCTACATGCTTATCGCCTAAACTAACAATATCCTCGCCGGTCATTGTGACTTTAATTACTAATAAAAGTACGCAATATTAGTAAATTTTGCGATGACAATAGGATGACAGAAAATAAAGGTGGTCTTAGCTCAAAATCTCTGATATCTCAGCAAAGCCTTTCTCTCGTGCCAGATCAGCGGGGAGCTTGCCGCCTGTCATACGCACCTGGGTTTCGGCGCCATTTTCGAGGAATAAGATCAATAGTTCAAGATTGCCGTTTTGTGCGGCTGAGTGTAATGGCGTAGCGCCTGCTTGTTGCTTTACATTTATCTTTGCACCGTTTTCAACCAGCATACGCGCAATATCGGTATAGTCTCCTGCTGCGGCTGAATGTATTGGGCAAACTTGAAAGCCGTTATTAGACGGTAGGTTCACATCAGCGCCTTTAAGTACCAGGTACCGTGCAACTTCAAACTGGCCGAAGTAACAGGCTAAGCCAAGTGGCGTAAAACCATCAGGAGCATAGTCGTTTACTGCATCGGGATGAGTATAAAGTATGTGAGCAACCACATCAAACTTACCTGCTGCTGATGCCTCGAAAAGATTGATTTCGCTGACATGCCTAAGCAGCAATTCGGTCACGGCAGGTTTTTTATAATAGCAGGAAAGCATGAGGGGAGAAACATTGGCTGAAGTGTTTTTTGTCGCCAGCGAGGGGTCTTGCGTCAATATGTCATTAACGCCTGCAAGGTCGCCTGCTGCAATGTATTCCTCCAGTTTCTCAATGCTCATGTCTCAATATTACTAAAAATCTAAGCAAAAGCAACCGTTGTTAATAACTTGATAAAAGTTAACAACTTTTAGTATCAATGTGCCATAAAAGACCGTTAAAGCGGCGATAAAATTTAAAAACCATATCTGATATTGGTTAAATCTATTAACTTTACCTTTGCGTTTTAACGTGCAATGTAAGGATGCCGACTAAAGGGAACCAGTTTAAAACAAATACCACACGGGACGATAATAAATCGGACCGGTCTTCGCAAAAGAGTGAAAAATCAGCCAAACAAAAGCAGGAAAGAACCCCTCCTTTTAAGCTGAATGATGGCCGCTATGCAAAAATAGCAGGCCTGTTTCTTCTTATACTTTCGGTGTTTTTCCTGATCGCTTTTACTTCCTACCTGTTCACCTGGAAGGAGGATCAAAGCTATTTATCTACAACAAATGGCGGCTGGTATAATTTATCAATAGGTAAAACTGTTAAAGAGATAGCAGACAACCCTGACAAAACACCTGTACAAAACTGGCTTGGTAAATTTGGCGCATTACTTTCCAATCAGTTCATATACGAATGGTTTGGCGTAGCTTCATTTATTTTTGTATTCTTATTCTTTATCATCGGGTATCGTTTACTATTTAAGGTCAGGTTATATCCTTTAAGAAGAACGCTGGCTTATTGCCTTTTCTGTATCGTTTTTTTTTCAGTCGCTATCGGTTTTTTTCATTCGTTTGTAAACGATACGACTGATTATGAATTTCTTGAAGGCGGGTTTGGTCATTGGAACAATATTTTTCTCAGGGCCCAAATAGGTGAAGTCGGTACAGCGGGCTTATTGATATTTGCCGGTTTAACCGTATTGATCATCGCCTATAACATTGATTTTAAGATCCCGTCACGCAAAAGGAAAGAACTTAACCCGGATGTGGTCGATGAAGTAGTGCCTGAAGCATACGAACGTGAAGAAGATTACCTATCCCGCCCTGTTGAATGGCCCAAAAATGGCAACCGTGTAAAAGACAATGAGAAAAAAGTTAATGAACCAGTCTTAGAAACCCCGGTATTTCACGAGCCAATGGTATTGAAACCTGAACCATCGGCTAGTCACGAGCCGGAGTTTGAGGATGAGATACCATTAACCATCGATACAACCCGCCCGACCAATGTATTGAACATTGAGCAGGCTGACGATGATAAAGCAAAAGACCTGGTAGCCCAGTTCGGCGTTTACGATCATAAACTGGAATTGGCATCTTACAAACTACCTACGCTCGATCTGCTTGAAAATTACGGTTCAAACAAAATCACCGTTAACTCAGAAGAATTGGAAGCCAATAAGAACAAGATCGTAGAGACGCTGAACCATTACAATATCGAGATCGACAAGATAAAAGCGACCATTGGCCCGACAGTTACTTTGTATGAGATTATCCCTGCGCCGGGTGTGCGTATCTCCAAGATCAAGAACCTGGAGGATGATATCGCTTTGAGCTTAGCTGCATTGGGTATCCGTATTATAGCACCAATGCCGGGTAAGGGTACTATCGGTATCGAGGTACCGAATCAGAACCCTGAAATGGTTTCGATGCGGTCTATATTATCCACCGAAAAGTTCCAGAATACAACGATGGATTTGCCGATTGCTCTTGGTAAAACTATCTCCAACGAAGTATTTATCGCTGACCTTGCTAAGATGCCGCACTTGCTGGTTGCAGGTGCTACAGGTCAGGGTAAATCAGTGGGTATCAATGCTATTTTAGTTTCATTGCTTTATAAACGTCACCCGGCGGAATTAAAATTTGTTTTGGTCGATCCGAAAAAGGTGGAGTTGACGTTGTTCCGAAAAATAGAAAGACACTTCCTGGCAAAGCTACCTGATGAATCGGATGCGATCATTACCGACACGAAGAAAGTGGTAAACACCCTCAACTCACTTTGTATCGAGATGGACCAGCGTTACGACCTGCTAAAAGATGCCGGAGTGCGTAACCTGAAAGAATACAACCAGAAGTTCATTAACCGTAAAATAAGCGACCCGGAGAAACACCGTTACCTGCCATTCATCGTGCTGGTAGTCGATGAGTTTGCCGACCTGATGATGACCGCAGGCAAAGAAGTAGAAATGCCGATTGCCCGTTTGGCACAGCTGGCCCGTGCGGTAGGTATCCATTTGGTGATCGCTACACAAAGGCCTTCGGTGAATATTATTACGGGTACTATCAAAGCTAACTTCCCATCACGATTGGCTTTCCGTGTATTATCTAAGATCGACTCACGTACTATCCTGGATGCAGGTGGTGCAGATCAGCTGATCGGTCGCGGGGATATGCTTCTTTCAACCGGCAGTGATTTGATACGCCTGCAATGCGCTTTTGTGGACACACCGGAAGTAGAAAAGATATCCGATTATATCGGCAACCAAAAAGGCTATCCAACTGCCTTGCTCCTGCCTGAATACTTTGGCGAAGGTGAAAGCGGCAGCAGTGCTAAAGAATTTGACCCTGACGACCGTGACCCAATGTTTGAAGAAGCAGCGCGCCTGATCGTGATGCATCAGCAAGGTTCTACTTCATTGATCCAACGTAAACTAAAGCTTGGTTATAACCGCGCTGGACGCATTATCGATCAGCTAGAGGCCGCAGGAATTGTAGGCCCGTTTGAAGGGAGCAAGGCCCGTGATGTGCTTTTCAGCGATGAATATAGCCTTGAAAGACATTTGGAAACTTTATCAAAAACTATTTAATATTAAACCTGTTGCTTATTCCACCATCTTAATTGCATGGAATAAGGATAAAATATCTATGAAAAAAATACTGTTATACCTGCTGCTAACCGGACTAACCTTTAATTATACATTCGCCCAAAAAGATGCCGATGCCCGTAAGATATTAAACCAGGTGAGCAAAAAATACCGCTCATATGATGTGATAAAAACGGATTTCACCTTTACTTATGAGAATCAGCAGGCGGGTACAAAGGACAGCCAGATGGGTACTATGATATCTAAATCAAAAGCCAATAAATACAAGGTAACCATTTTCAATCCTGAGGATAAGTCAGCTGTAGATGAAGAGATCATCAGCGATGGCAAAAGCCAGTGGACCTATGTAAAAAAGAACAAAGAAGTAGAATTGACTGACGTTGACAACAGCAGCGAAAGTTTAAATCCGGCACAAATATTCACCATTTACGAAAAAGGCTATAAATACATTTACAACGGTGATGCAAAGGTTGATGGCAAGCTATGCCAGGTGATCGACCTGACGCCGGAGGATGAAAAGAAGCCTTTCTTTAAAATACGCCTGTCGATAGATAAAGTGAAGAAACAAATATCCAGCGCAATGATATTTGATAAGAATGGCAGCCGCTACAATTATGTGATCCGCACTTTTACACCAAATGTAAAGGTGCCCGAAAGCACCTTCACCTATGATAAAAAGAATTATCCCGGAGCGGAATTAGTGGATCTGAGATGAGATTTGAGATAATAGATATGAGATTTGAGACATAAAATGAAAGAACTACAAATCCCTCCTGCCGCTATCGAGGACAAAGAGGCTTTTGAAATCCTCAGAGTTTGGGCTGCTTTCAAAGAACAGCACGTCACAATTCATTCAGGACTAAATGGTGATGCCAAAGACTTCGGTTTCTTATTAGCAGAGTTAGCTCTTCATGCATCTAAATTATATGCTCAGCGGTTAAACTTACCGGAGGTAGAAACACTTAAGGATGTTCTCGACGGTTTTAACGCTGAAATAATAAAAGAATCCGGCAACCCTACTGGCAGTATAGGCTAAACCATAACTCATTTCATCTTCTTAAAAGTAATCTTTTCGTAACGCACACCCTGGCTTGTCTGTGCATTCTGCATTAGTACCAGGTTTGCAGTATCCGAAGTCAATATGGTGTATGCGGGTGTAGTTGATTCAATATTAGTAGCAACTCCATTTATCCTGGTGTAAAGATTAACCCAGCCCACCTGGTTACTAACTGATGAAATAGCATAGATAGCTGTATCTACAAGGTTTCCGTAGGTTTCTGAAATATACAGGTTACCATATTCGGTAAATTTATAGTAATCACCAGCAGTGCCATGAAACATAACATTATTGTTTCCGATGGAGATGGTATCTGTTACAATTGACCAATTACCAACCAGTCGTAAATCGCTTATTTTAGTTTTGCTGGTATCTACCCTGGTAATTGTATTAGGCGTAACTTTGGTTTTGCTGCACGAAAACAACACCCCGCTAATTGCAGCAATAAATGATATTTTGTAAATAATCTTCATAATTAAAATTTAAGATACTTTAATTGGTTTATTCTGGTGCACAAGATAATTAATTAACCTCACAAAAGTTAATACGACACCTGCATATAAAACGCTACAACGGAAGATAAATTTTGAGCTACTTTAAAAAGTTACTTCTTCAATCATCATAGGCTCATTAAAATTACTATAGCGTATCCATTTAGGAATCACCTTTATGTGAATCAGACCATCCCATGTTGCCGCTCGCTCTCTGCCATCAGGATAAACCCTATAATAAGTTTCTCTTAATCTATCAGCTTCAGCATCATTATCCAAAACCTCTGCTATACCTTCATATTGAATAGTAATTTCCTCATCCCAGCCAATAACAAGGGCTACATCACGGTTAAGCAATATATTTTGATACTTTCTTGATGCCTTCACCGTATCAAAAATAATCTCATTGTTTTCTGAAACTGCAATACCAACTACTGCCGCCTCAGGTTTGTTATCCGGGTTAACAGTAGATACTACACCAAGCTTTTGCTTTGCAATAAATTGATATATAAGCTCCTTCGTAATCATTCTGCATTACCCACCTTTTTCCGTCTTTCCATTACCTCTCTCCAGGTTGTGAGGATATAGCCATTCTTTATTAAAAACTCTTTCAGACGCGGATCAAGCATTGCCATCAGGTCGCCTTTGCGTTTTTGGCCTTCATTACAGATATATTGAAATGCCGTTGTCGGATCGGTACAATGCATGATCACCATTGTCAGGCCGGGACTCAATCTGCCGATACTTTCAATATAATGATCGGTGTACCATTTTTGTATCTCTGCATCGGTTTTATGCTCAATATCGGGCATCTGCCAGTCATAGCTGGAGTTGTGCAGATCGTCCAACACAGGCAAACCGTTTTTCCAAAGCATCGCACCTATATCTTTGGCTTTGCCTAACTCAGCAGGATCAGGGATTGTCATACCTTCGGTATAAGTTCCTGCCTTTTTCATACCGGCAATAATCGCCGCCTTTGCTTCAGCACGGTAGAAAAGATCATCGCCTCCGGGGAACATCACCGGTATTTGCTTCTCTATACCCAACTGTAAATATTTCTCCAGAAAAGCTGGCTTGGCAAACAGTGTCCCCATATGCGAATCAAGATGTGTTGGCTTAAAACCCATAGCCAAAGCTCTATCCAATTGTGCACGTATCTCCATATCTATTTCATCCGGCTTTGCGCTAAAATAAACCGCGCCTACAGCCGGGTAAAAATAGCCTTGTTTATCTATCAATCCTGGTACTTTGCTCCTGTCAGACAGCGGTCCCCATCTGTAAACATTCCATTCCGATGTTAAAGTCAAATGCAAACCTGCGTCCAGGTCAGGATGCTCCTTAATATATTTCACGATCTCCGGTACCCACGGGCAAGGCATCATTACACTGGTTGAAGTAGCTACGCCCTGCCCGGTTGCTTTTTCAACACCTTCATCTGAATCATGCGACATACCTGCATCGTCCACATGCAGTATCAATACTTTGGCGCCTTTGGGCCAGCCCAGTTTTTCAGCATAGGTTTTAGTTTGAGCAAAAGAATAAATGGCAAAGCCTGCAAGTAATGCAGTGAAAAAGATTCTTTTCATGATTGTCTGAATCAGGATTTACAGAATTTTAGAATTATCAGAATTAACAGTTTATAAATCGGTCTTGACGAATTTAGAGAATTCATTCTGCAAATTCATTAATTCAGGAAATTCTGATTCTGATGAAAATATTTAGCTTTACCCCATATCATGAGTAAACTGCAATTTAAAAACAAGTGGGTGCTGGTTACAGGTGCGTCGTCAGGTTTAGGCGAAGAAATGGCACGGCAACTGGCTTTTCAGCACGGTGCCAATTTGATTTTACTGGCGAGGAGAAAAGAGAAGCTCGAACAGTTGAAAGTAGAATTAGAAAAGGATGCCAAAGTAAGCGTAAAGATCATAATTGCAGATCTGTCAAACCTGCACGATGTTGATCATGCGATAGACCAATTATTAGCTGACGGACAATTATACGCCGCTATTTTAAATGCAGGAGTTACTTACTTCGGCAAGCATTCTGAATTGACTTGGGAACAGTTTCAAACCATGTTACAAACCAATGTAGTGAGTGTCGTTCGCTTTACGAACAGGCTGGTATCCCATTTTGAATCGACAGGCAAAGAAGGAGGCTTATTGATCGTTTCGAGCATGGCGGCCTTGTTTCCGGTGCCTTTCCAGGCAGCGTATTCGGGCACCAAGTCATTTATTTTAAGCTTTGCCACAGCATTAGATAATGAGCTTAAAAATCCAGGTTTTTCGCTGTCTGTCTATGCTCCAGGCGGTATCGTGACTGAAATGACGGCAGGCGACAATTTCCACGACTTGCAAGGCTGGTTGATGCCGGTAAAACAAGCTGCTAAAGAAGGCATCGATGCTTTTCGTAATCGTAAGCTGGTTTACGTACCCGGCGTAATAAACCGTGTAGGTAACTTTTTCCTGAAATTTTTACCGAAACGATTCATCATGGGAAAGATGGGCAAGGTGTATGAAAAATCGCTGATAAAAGCGGCTGATCGAGATTCCAAGCTCTAAATTCTAAACCCTAAATCTTAAAGCCGCAAATAAATTCTTTGTAAAAATTTAAAATCTCACGTCTCAAATCTCACATCTCACATCTATTCTTGTTATTTTTGGGACTGATGCTAACGCTTACTACCCATACCCTTGAAAAACTGGAATTGCTGCTTAAATCGGCCGGGTATAAGGTACGGTATGAGAAAGGGAATTTTAAAACCGGTGCCTGTATGCTGCTCAGCAGCAGGGTTGTGGTGGTAAACAAATTCTCGAACCTTGAAAGCAAGATCCATGCGTTAACCGAGTTGCTGCGCGAGCTCGACATCGATTACAACCTGCTGGATGACAAGCAAACCGCATTATTACAACAAATAAAACAAACCAGGCTGCAACTGTGATGACCATTACTTTTTTAGGAACCGGAACTTCACAGGGTGTACCTGTTATAGCCTGTAACTGCGAGGTATGCACCTCGCCCGATCCGCGTGATAAACGCCTCCGCTCGTCTATCCTTATTGAAACTGAAGGTAAAGTGATCGTGATCGACTCGGGTCCTGATTTTCGTTACCAGATGCTGCGAGCCAAGGTAAAGCATCTGGATGCCATTGTGTTTACTCATGAGCATAAGGACCATATTGCCGGCATGGACGATATCCGTGCGTTTAATTACCGTCAGGAAGCAGCCATTGATGTGTACGCTACTGAGCGCGTGCAAGAGGCTTTGAGGAGAGAATTTTCCTATATTTTTCACGAAATGAAATATCCGGGCATACCGGAGATCAACCTGCACACTATCAACCTGAAACCTTTTTTAGTGCACGATGTGAAATTTATTCCCATCGAGGTGATGCACTACAAGTTGCCGATACTAGGTTTCCGCATAGGCGATTTCACTTACATCACTGATGCCAAAACAATCTCTGATCACGAAAAGCAAAAAATAAAAGGTACCAAAACCCTGGTGATTAATGCGCTGCAGATAGAAAAGCACATTTCGCATTTTACTTTTGTAGAAGCCATTGCCTTTGCCAAAGAGATCGGAGCTGAAAGGACTTACTTTACGCACATCAGCCACCGCCTGGGCAGGCATGAATCTATATTGGGTCTGCTTCCAAAAAACATCACCCTTGCTTATGACGGCCTGGTCTTAGAAGTATGATCTATTTACTTTTGGCCTGCGTTTTATGGCTTTGATACTCTTCAATTATTTGCTTCAGATCCGGAAACTTTAAGGTCTTATTTTTAATTTTTGCGACCAGCTCAGGGTCATCAGCAAATGCTTTGGTTAAAACCTCTTTATAGTTAGACCGGTATAGCGGGAGAGTTAAACTGCCATCAATTTCATACAGGTATTGTATATCCGCAGATGCGGTACTCCCATATCCGCCCTCGTGTGTCCAGGAAATTCGTCCTGATCCGCTCATAGAAGAAACGTCATATCCATTAGCTTTATATTTCAAATGGACCCTGGAGTAAATCCGTGTACTGGGTGTAGATACGCAAAACTGTCCGAAATATTGGGTTCTTGCATACGTAGCTGTGTCCCATTCGGTATAAACATGGATGGTATCGGGATTGGAATCAATCAGGACTGACTTCACCGCGGCAACAGGGATTTTTTGATTTTTTGCAGAATCGGAAGTCTTAAAATTAATCTTGTCATAGAAATTGCCATACGACACGTTGAAGTCAATTAAACCGGTATGTTTCACACCCGAAGTATCATAATAACAACCTGACTGGTAATTTTTGGGCAGTTGTGCTTCGGACTTAACATTGCACAAACAAACAATTAGAAATGCTAATACAGCAACGAATAAGGTTTTCATAACATAAATATAAGAAAATCTTTATTCAAAACTTCCAATCAAAGTTTAACAAGGCTCACCCGCTTTATCGTAGCTTTATATGGGTCCTTTTTCCCTTTATTGCGTAAGACGATTATACCTCTAAGAGTTATTTTCTTGTCATTTATCTGGGTAAATCCGCCATCATTGTATTCAAACAATCCCTGGTGGGTGCCGGATAAGTAAAGCGGGCAGTCCTGGCTGAAATCAACCCATAATGCATTGCCGTCTGAAGCATCGGCAAAAAGGCTGTCGCATACCAGGGCCGATACACCCTTATCCTCTTTATATTTCCCGGAAATTTCTATGTATTGCTGATCGTAATCGTCCAAACTGTCCATCAGCTGTTTAAAGCTGATCGTTTTGAAATCTTTGCCAATGTCACATTCACTTTTGTATATCTTTTTTTCGTGTTTGCAAGATTGCAAAGTCATCAGAGCAAGCAAGGCCAGTAAACCCAAAGGTTTATTCAGGCGTTGGAGGGATTGTTTTTGGTGGGGTAAGGCCATAACAATAAGTATTTCAGATTAAACAATAATTTCCTGTATACAAGTGCGTCCAGAATATGTTTGGTGTTGGGTGTCACGCTGAGCCTGTCGAAGTGCGGTGCGTAAAGGCCCACCCGCATAGTCTTCGACAAGCTCAGACTGACAACGCTCTTATGTCATATACTTAGCATAACAGGAAACTCACCCATCAGACAAAATACAAAATAAATGGTTTAATTCCTGCACAAACTTGTTACAAAAAAGTCGGTCGTTAAATCTCAAAAGAGTTATTATTGCATCTTATGCTTCTATCTGTCATGAATAAAAAACTAGTTACCGCCGCTGCGCTGATATTTACTGTATTTGCTGCGCAGGCACAACAAACCACCACTACCAATATGACACCCGATGATGCTCAAAAATGGCAGGATCCTGAATACAGCTATCATCACGACTGGCCCAACATCAGAAAATACCAGGATGAGAACAGCAAACTGCCGCCACCAGCACCGGGCGAAAACCGGATAGTATTTATGGGGAATTCGATAACCGAGTTCTGGAAAGTTAATGATTCGAGCTATTTTAACAGCCCCCGTATCAACCGTGGGATCAGCGGACAAACTACACCGCAAATGTTGGTACGTTTCCGCGAGGACGTCATCAACCTGAAACCTGCTCTTGTAGTTATTTTGGCAGGCATTAATGACATTGCGCAAAATACCGGTCCGATAAAACCGGAAGAGACTTTTGGCAATATTGTTTCGATGGCGGAACTGGCAAGGGCAGAACACATTAAGGTGGTGATATCGTCCATACTTCCGGCCAACCATTTTCCATGGAGACCAGCTATTGACCCTACCGAAAAAGTGATCGCCATCAATAAAATGCTTAAAGATTATGCTGATGCCAACCATATTGTTTACCTGGATTATTATTCGGCTATGGTTGACGATCAGAAAGGTTTACCATCAACCCTGTCAGGCGACGGTGTACACCCAAATCTGGCAGGTTATAAAATAATGGAACCATTAGCCGACAAAGCAATTGCCGAAGCTTTAAAGCGCAGGCATTAAGTTTTACATTAAGCTATTGTTACGGTAACTTTAGAGTGTAATTATTGCAAATAATTTACCCCGATGAAACGTATTCTCAGCTTTTTACTTTTTGCTTTTTGTTCATTAACCGTATTAGCCCAGGTGGACACGGCGCAACAAATAGTCGCCGACCGCAGCAATAGTACGGAACAGCAGGATAAACCCTACGTGATCCTCATCTCGGCAGACGGCTTTAGGTATGATTATGCTGAAAAGTATAAAGCCGAGCACCTGCTGGCTTTGGCCAATGGCGGCGTAAAGGCCGAATCAATGGTTCCGAGTTTTCCTTCAGTTACCTTTCCGAATCATTATACCATCGTAACAGGTTTATATCCTTCGCATCACGGATTGGTTGATAATAGCTTTTATGATCGTAGTTTAAAACGCTTTTATAGCTATAAAGGTAAAACTGCAAGCGAAGGTATCTGGTATGGCGGCACACCGCTGTGGGTACTTGCCGAGCAGCAGAAAATGGTAACCGCCAGTTATTTCTGGGTAGGATCGGAAGCTGATATAAAAAACACTTATCCTACTTATTATTATAAATATAACCAGGTAACGCCGATTGATAAACGTATTGCCACGGTAGTCGACTGGCTGAAACTACCGGCAGAAAAACGTCCGCACCTGATCACTTTCTATTTCCCGCAGGTGGATCATGAAGCTCATAAACATGGGCCGAACTCGCCGGAAGTTGAGCAGGCGGTTCATTTTGTCGATTCTGCAGTTTATGAGCTGACCAAAGCAGTGGATAAAACCAGGCTTAAGGTAAACTATATCTTTGTGTCAGACCATGGCATGACCACTCCTGATATTGTCAATACTTTAAAGCTACCTGCAGCTATTGATACCTCAAAATATATCATCGGCGATCATGGCTTGATGATCGACCTGTATGCTAAAAATCCAGACGACATTCAGAAAACCTATGAACAGCTGAAAAAAGAAGCAAAAGATTATCAGGTTTATTTAAGAGTGAATATCCCACGTCATTATCATTATTCAAAGTCTGATGACCGCTATGGACGTATTGGTGATATTATCCTGATATCAGATTTTCCAAAGGTTTTCAATATCCATAATTACAAGTTAGACCCGGGATGGCATGGTTTTGACCCTGATGTAGTAAAGGATATGCATGCCACATTTTATGCCTGGGGACCGGCATTTAAAACAAATACGCAGATCGGTTCGTTTCCTAATGTAGATATTTTCCCTTTAGTGGCGGAGATTTTAGGATTAAAGTATACCTTTAAGGTGGACGGAACCAAGCACTTAGCCAATGTGGTTCTGAAAAAGTAACCGAACAATGAAGAAAAACCCCGGGCGCACCTATTTAATGGCACGCCTGCCCATAGCTGTGAGTTTGCTTGGGCACGGCCTCGACAGGATACCCAAATTGCAAGTTTTTAGCGATCACCTGATCAGCCAATTTAGCAAATCAATTTTGCCAGTAAAGCTGGTAGGCCCATTTAGCATGACACTACCATTTGTTGAGCTGGGCTTAGGGATATTATTAATATTGGGCCTGTTTACCCGTTTTGCATGTGTTGTTGGGGTGATCACCATGCTGGCACTGATCTTTGGATCATGCCTGATAGAACAATGGGACAATGTGTTATCCCAGATGCTTTATAGCCTGTATTTTGTAATGCTTTATTACTATGCGTTTTACAATCGCTATTCGTTCGATAGATTGATGGGCCGGATACCTAACGCCAAACAACACGTACTTTAATAAGTGTAAAGTCTTTTATTTCCCGTTCTAAAAAGTTAAATTTATAACAGCCTTGTTGTTACAAACAAAAGCGCTGTTTAACCCTTTATTACCTTAAACCTAAAAAAATCACCTATTAAATGATGAGGCTATGAACGACGTAAAAGAACAATTCAGCAATGTTTCAAAAAAGTACGATTCGCAAAGGAAATACCTTATCCCCTGCTTTAACGACTTTTATTCGGCATGCCTGCCATTGGTAAAAAGCCTCACTCACGCCAAACGCGTGCTCGACATTGGCGCTGGTACCGGTTTGTTTTCCCAGTTTATTTATGACCTTAACCCCAGTCTGCATTTTACACTGGTTGACCTGTCAGGCCAAATGCTGAACGTAGCTCGTGAACGCTTTGAAGGCGAAGAAAATTTTGAATATATCGAGCTCGATTTCTCAAAAGATGCTTTGCCTGGAAAATATGATCTGATCATTTCAGGATTAGCTATTCATCATTTGGAGGATGCTGATAAATCAAAGCTTTACAAAAACATTTACCAAGCTCTGAATGATGGCGGTCTCTTTATCAACGCCGACCAGGTTGCCGGGAAGAATATGCTGTTTGACAGCCTGTATAAATACTACTGGCGCGAGACCGTATCAAACTCAGGTTTAGATCGCGAAGCCTTAATACAAGCCTTTGAACGCACCAAACTGGACAAACTCGCCCCGCTTGAAACGCAATTGAAAATGCTCGAGAAAGCTGGATTTAATGAAGCAGACTGCATTTACAAGAACATGAACTTCGCTGTTTTCGGCGGATTTAAGGATGAGAATGTGGAAACGGCAGTGATTTAGTGAGTGGTGAATGGTGAGTAGTGAATGTTTAATTATAGACAAGATATTAGCTATTGACTACTCACCATTCACCATTATATTTCCTGATAGATTTCTCAAATAATTCCTTCGCACCCGATTCAACATTCTGCCACTCGAAAGCGCCATACATGCTGTCAAAGTTTAATTGCATCACAATATCATTAATGCGATTGAGTTCTTTTAGTGGCAAAGGAATGTGATTGGGGTAACTATACATGATGCTGATAAACTTGCGGCTTAACGCTATCTGCAAAGTATCACCTACGAAAACACTACCCTTATCTCCAATATTCGGAGCATATAAAATGGTACTGCCATCAAAATGACCACCCGTATGTATGATCTCAATGCCATCCCATAAAGCTTTTCTTTCTTCTTCAAAAAATACAATTCGATCCGTTTCATCCATTACCCATTGACTATCCGCTTTATGCAGATAGATCGGACAGTCAAAAGTTTCGGCCCAGGCTGCCATCAGTCCATAATAATGGGGATGCGAAATGGCGATAGCCTTTAATCCGCCTTTTGATTTGATAAAAGCAACAGTAGCCTCATCGAAAAATGGCAGGCAGTCCCATAAAATATTCCCTCCCGGAGAAAGTATCAGATGCGCTCTCTGGGCAATACCAAAACCCGGGCTAACACTTAAATTATACACACCAGGTAGCGGGTTTCCAAAACGAATAGTATGGGTTTGACTTAACTCTAAGTAGCTCGTCCACTTTTGTCCGCTTGCAGGGACATATTGACGATAATCATCGCATACCGGGCATACTTTAGGCGATTCTTCAGCATAGCGGGTACCGCAGGTATTGCAGATATTTTTGAATTCCTTATTTGGAACAATAGGTCTTATATCGATATTCATAAAACAAATCTATTATCTCCGACAAGATATCATGTCAAATCAAACTAATAAACCCGGAAAATTATTCAACATGGACTAATGACCAGTGACTAATGACTAGCAACTAATGACCATAAAAATCCCACGACGCCTTAGCGATCTGTGCAATAACCAAATCGCGGGCAGCTTCATCAGCTTTGGAGTTACATACAAAAACCGCTATTGCCAGGTGTTTGCCATTTGGCAGGGTGATGATACCGACATCATTTGAGGCAGGAGTCAAACCATCATCATTTGTTCCAGAGCTTCCCGTTTTGTGAGCTACAATAGCATCAGTCGGCAATAATCCTTTCAGGCGTTTCGGGCCGGTAGTTGTTTCCGTCATTATCTTAAGCAGGAAATCATTGCTGCTTTTTGAAAGTACTTTACCGGAATAAAGCAGATCGAGCAAGTGGACAACCTCTGCTGGTTTACACCAATCGGTGTATTGTACTTCCCAGGCTTTGCGCATATCGGTCTCCGAAGCAACAATATTAATTCCTTTTATACCCAAACCCTGAAGATAATCCATAACTGTTTGCGTGCCTCCCAGTTTCTTCAAAAAGAAATCGCAGGCATTATTGTCGCTTTGCGAAACCATGTAGCTTAGTAGCTCGCCTAAAGTAATTTCTGTTCCATCGGGATATTTATCACGCAAAGGGCTCCAGGTATTGGTGAACATATCTCCCTTACCCACTTTCATTTTCTGGTCTAGTTTGTATTTGCCTTTATCCACGAGGTTCAGCACAGTCATAGCTATCGGGAACTTCATGACACTCTGCATTACCAGGCGTGAATTGCCATTGTAGTTCAGCGTGTCTCGGGTTTCGATACCTAATATGGATACGCCAACTATCCCTTTGGATTGTTTAGCGATTTGGATAATCTGATTTTTTAATGAATCCTGCGCCTTTGTAAACCGGGGAAATAATAAAATTGCGAATAGAAACAGGGGTAAATAAAGCTTTTTCATAACGCTAATAACGCAATTATTTGGTATGAATTTTAACTTAACACAAAAATTACCTTAGAGCTTCTGATCATACTTATTTCATCAATTTTTGATTGAATGATGACCATAAAAACGAAAGACGCGATGCATCGCGTCTACAAAAAATCAATTAAATCTTTAAAATCCTATAATCGTATTCTATTCAAACAGTCCCTTCTCTTTCTCAATAAACTGAGGCCGCAATAAATTTAATCCGAGTGCTTTATTTAATTCCTCCACCACATAATCGCATAGCTCAGGCGAATACCGTTCATCATGCTGGTGCATAAAAAACCATACCGATTGCAGGCCCTGTTCTTTCCAATCTTTTATACGCGCCACCCAATCGTCAACTCGTTTATAATCGGTTTTGTCCAGGCTGTTTCCAACAAAGCGGATAAAAGCATGCGGTGTAGGTAACTCCATATGCACGCAATCCCGTCGACCGGCAGCGTCGGTAATTACAGCGCCAATGTTCAGTTCATGGAGCATATTGAACAGGTTATCGCGATTTTCCTTTACAGCAAACCAATCCTTATGACGAACTTCGACAAAAACCTGCACATCCGTTGGCAGATGCTGCAGGTATGCCTTCATATCAGGAAAGCTTTTAGGTGTGTAATTATCCCCTACCTGCAAAAACAGCGGACCAAGCTGATCGCCAAAAGCCATGATCCCTTTGTAATATTGTGTGGTTAGCTCTTCCACATTTTTCAGGCGGCGAAGGTGTGTGATCGGTTGTGAAAACTTTGGGCAGAATTTAAAATTGGGATTGATAGCCGCCTTTTCGCGCCATTTGCCAATTGTCTCGGGACCATAAACCTGGTAAAAGGTTGCATTCAGTTCAATGCAATCAAAATGCTTGACATACTCGTCCAGGAAATTAGCGTCTTTGGTTTTGGGCGGATATATCTTCCCGAGCCATTCTTTACGCCCCCATTTGGCGCAGCCAACATGTACCTGCAGGTCACCTTTGCCTTTGGCGGCTTTTAAGGTTTTTATGGTTAGCTGCGGGTCTGGCGGTAAGGTAAAATCGATTGAATGAAGTTCGTGGGTTTCAACGCGTCCAAATTCCATAGGTTGAGTTTTTTGAGGCAAGTTAGTACAGACTAAAGTAATTAGCAATTTATTTTCAGATAAATTTTGAATGAATTCAATAAATATTTAAACTTGCGTAAGTACTTACGTAAATAATAAAATGGATTTTTATAACAGGGTTGGAAAGAAGGGAATCGGTTCAAGGCTAAGAGGATTGAGTGATATGATTACCACTGATGCCGCCAGATTATATGAGATATATGGAGTAGACATACAGCCGCGCTGGTGGCCTGTATTTTATATCCTGACGGAAAGCGAGGAAAACTCCATCACGGCCATAGCTAACGAGATCGGTCAGACACATGCCTCAGTGAGTCAGATCGTTCGTGAAATGGTAAAAAAGGGTTTTGTAACTGAACGCCGGAATAAGAACGACCAGCGCAAAAACTTTGTATCATTAACAGAAAAAGGAAGGAGCGCCGCTATGAAACTGGAGAAACAACACGATGATGTTTCGTCTGCCATCGACAGGATGTTCAGCGAAAGCCAGTACGATCTGTGGAAAGCCATTGAAGAATGGGAATATCTGCTCGAACAAAAAAGCCTGCTGCGTCGTGTGGAAGAGGAAAAGAAAAAGCGCGAAAGCGGCAATGTGCAGATTGTTGATTACAAATCGGAGTACCGAAAAGCTTTTAAAGATCTGAATGAGGAATGGATAACCCAATATTTCAAGATGGAAGAATCAGATCATAAAGCGCTTGATCATCCTGAAGAATATATTCTTGATAATGGCGGCTACATCTGTATTGCTTTATATGAAGGCGAACCTGTTGGCGCCTGTGCATTGATAAAAATGCCCGATAAAAAATTCGAGCTGGCAAAAATGGCAGTATCACCAAAAGCGCAGGGAAAAAGCATAGGTACTTTATTGGGACAGGCTTGTATTGATAAGGCAAGAGAACTGGGCGCTGATACTGTATTTCTGGAAAGCAATACCAAGCTAAAACCAGCAATCAGCCTATATAGAAAATTAGGTTTTGAAAAGATTACCGGACCACCATCACCCTATGAGAGGGCGAATATTCAGATGGAATTGAAGTTATAGCGTGCGCATTCAAAATTACATGTAAATAATTAGGAAAGGTTGCGGGGATTAATTAGATTAGTAAAAGTCAAAACCCATAATTATGAAAAAATTCTTAGCAATGGTAATGGTTACCGCAATGAGTTTCGGTATCATTACATCAACTTATGCATTACCCCAACAGCAACCCAAACATGCAAAGAAAGACGGCACCGCCGACAAACGTTACAAAGAAAACAAGCAACCTAAACATGTCAAGAAAGACGGCACCGCTGATATGAGGTATAAAGACAATAAGAAAAAGAAAAGTAAATAGGACCCACTTATTACAAAATGCTCCAATGTACAACACATTGGAGCATTTGTTATTTTATCACTAACCACAAAAGAGAGAATGATTTTATATTGATACAGGCGCAATGTATTGCGCCTGTACAAATCATGACAGAATATCCTTTTTAAACTTCGGCGGTACCCGCTTTTTCGTTGCCTGCTCAAAGGCATAACCTAATTTGATAATTCCCGCTTCATCGTAAGCGGTACTGATAAAGGATAAGCCTAAAGGCAAATCATTCCAATAACCCATCGGTACCGTTATGTGCGGGAACCCAGCCATCGCAGCCGGACCAGAGAACCCGAAGCCATTATCATAATCGCCGTTAACCAGGTCGATACAGCAGGCAAAACCATTGGTTGGCGCTGCAATTGCATCCAGTTTATTGTCTTTCAAAATTTTATCGATAGCAGTGCGGGTAGTTGTGGTGGTATTTTTTACTGCATCGAGGTATTCTTTTGTATTCAGGTTGCCTTTTTTATCTGCCAGTTCCAGGGTTTCCTGCTTAAAGTAAGGCATTGCTTTAGCCTCATTCTTCTTGTTGAACTCGATCACATCAGCCAGGTTTTTAACTTTTGCGTTTGAATTTTTCAGGTAATTATTAACCCCATCTTTAAACTCATAAAGCAAAACCGTAAACTGATCGTGCCCGGCGGGTTTTATAGCTTTGTATACTTCCACTTCAACAATTGTCGCGCCTTTGCTTTTTAGAAGATCTATCGCTTCCTGAAATATCTTATCCATTGCAGGATTTACCTTTAGCCCATCCTTTTCTACGCCGATCCGTTTACCATGCAAAGCATTAGCGTCCAGGAATTTGGTGTAATCAGGCTGAATTTTCCCTTTGCTCATAGCAGTATAGCTATCCTGAGAATCTTCCCCGGCTAAGGCACCGAGCAATATAACTGCATCTTTTACAGTCCTTGCCATCGGTCCGGCTGTGTCCTGTGTTTTAGAAATTGGGATGATGCCTGACCGACTCCATAAACCTACGGTTGGTTTTATACCGACTAATCCGTTTACTGATGATGGTGAAACAATGGAACCATCAGTCTCTGTTCCAATAGCAATGGCACATAAATTAGCCGATGCTGCTGACCCTGAGCCAGCACTTGATCCGCTTGGATTCCTGTCAAGGACATAAGGGCATTTGGTTTGCCCTCCCCTGCTGCTCCATGCGCTGGTTGAGTGCGTCGACCGAAAGTTGGCCCATTCGCTCAGGTTGGTTTTACCTAAAAGTACTGCGCCAGCTTCACGTAATTTTTTGATGATAAAAGCATCTTCTTTGGCAATATTACCTTCTAATGCCATTGCCCCGGCGGTGGTCATCATCTTATCGCCGGTATCGATATTATCTTTTACCAGCACAGGGATACCGTGTAAAGGTCCGCGAACTTTACCGTTGACGCGCTCTTTGTCCATAGCGTCAGCAATGCTCAAAGCATCCGGATTCACCTCAATTACCGCATTCAACTTTGGCCCTGCTTTATCAATCGCATCAATACGTTTCAGATAAAGCTCTGTGATAGAACGTGAAGTATGCTCCTTGTTCTGCATTTTTTGCTGAAGGGTATCAATGGTGACCTCGTTCAACTCAAAATCATCGTGAAAGGTCTCGTCCTTTTGGACTTCTTTTTTATCGGTTGACACCGTATTGCAGGCACCTGCCACCAGTGCGGTTACCCCCGCTACCGAAGTTGTTTTTAAGAAATTTCTCCTATGCATGATAAGTGTAGATAAGCAGCTACAAGTAACGGATTTTTGAAGAAAGAAGCAAGGGGGATCAGTGACCGGTTAATCAGTGATCAGTAATCAAAAGAAGTTTATATCGCCGGATTTGTTGCATACTCCTTCCACAACTCATCTACAGTTTTACCGGTCGCTTTCTTCCAGCTATCATCAGTATAAGTATGTTTGCGGAGTTGACTGTTCAGGTCTTTTACTAATCCCGGTTTTACTTTTTCTTCTATCCAAACCAGGAAACGCGCAGTTATGCGATAAGCATTATCATAATTCTGCGTTGATTTAAAATCAGGCAGTTCCCACTTGGCTGCAGAATTATTTATACCAAATTTGTAACGGGCGTAATCGGCAATACCTTCGGTCAGCCATCCGGGGCCAACGCTTTCGCCGTAGTCCTGAACGATGTGCATTACTTCATGGGTCACTACATCAATATCCTCTGGGCGTTTATGCAGCCAGGCTGAGCTGATGGTTACCTTTCCATTGTCAGTTTCGGCAACGCCTTTATAAGTGGTGTCTATCACCATTTTCACTTCTTTTAAAGTTTTGCGGTTATAGGTTTTTGCCAGTTCGGGGTAAGCCGTAAAAAATGTATTGATTAACCGTTGCTGCTCGGCAGTATCCAAAGTGGCATCATAATTGGTAAATGTAAGGGTGTAACCTTTCTTTTTAATAACCTGGGTTTGCTGTGCCGAAACAGTCAAAGTTGCCAAACAAACCAGTAGAGCGAAAAAACAGTAACGCATATTGAAAATAATTTGCGGCAAATATAAATTCTCCGTTCAAATCAGATTGTAAAATTGCTATCGACAGTCGGCGCTATACTCTGACTTAATGAAAAAGCCTTACTTTTGCTGCGGGATTTTTCCCAGTATCTATGACGCAAATAAACGAACTGCATACCCAGGCTGT
Source organism: Mucilaginibacter sp. (assembly GCF_036568825.1). Taxonomy (GTDB): domain Bacteria; phylum Bacteroidota; class Bacteroidia; order Sphingobacteriales; family Sphingobacteriaceae; genus Mucilaginibacter. The sequence continues at coordinate 39,258 of NZ_DATCRU010000040.1, forward strand.
ACAATTGCTGCAACAGCTTATCGCTATACCATCATTCAGCCGTGAAGAAAACCTGACCGCTGATGTGATCGAAAAATATCTGAAAGACAAAGGGATTCAAACGCACCGGAAAATGAACAACATCTGGGCGTGGAACAAACATTTTGATGCCTCAAAACCGACTATTCTGCTCAATTCGCATCATGATACGGTAAAGCCCAACTCCGGCTATACCCGCGATCCGTTTGATGCTAAAATTGAGGACGGCAAACTTTATGGCCTTGGCAGTAATGATGCCGGTGGTTGTTTGGTGTCTCTGATCCATGTGTTCCTTTATTTCCACGATAAAGAAGGCATGAAATATAACTTCTGCCTCGCGACAACTGCCGAGGAAGAAATATCCGGTGTTAACGGACTTGAATTAATCATTCCTGAACTCGGTCATCTTGACTTTGGCATTGTAGGCGAACCTACATTGATGCAATTAGCTGTTGCCGAACGTGGTTTGATGGTATTGGACTGTGTTGCTCATGGCAAAGCCGGTCACGCTGCACGCGAAGAAGGCGAAAACGCTATTTACAAAGCAATAAAAGATATTGAATGGTTCCGTACTTTCCGTTTTCCTAAAGAATCCGAAGAGTTTGGACCGGTTAAAATGTCTGTAACTATCATCAATGCCGGTTCTCAACATAACGTGGTACCCGCAAGCTGCACTTACACCGTGGATGTTCGGGTAACCGATGCTTACCGCAACGAAGAGGTATTAGAGATCATCCGTCAACACGTAAGCAGTGATGTAACGCCGAGATCGATCCGTCTTAAACCATCCAAAATCGACAAAGATCATCCTATTGTTCAGGCTGGTATTGCTTTGGGCAGAACTACTTATGGTTCCCCTACTACGTCTGATCAGTCTTTACTGGATATTCCATCACTGAAAGTAGGTCCGGGCGACTCTGCGCGGTCACATACTGCTGATGAGTTTATTTATGTTGATGAGATCAGGGAAGGGATCGACCTGTATATCAAAATGCTCGAAAGTATTCTGTAAGCCAAAATTGCTATCTTTAAGGCTCATAGCAATCTATGGAACTAAAGATTAGCAAGGTCGACCTTGACGATATTCTTGAATTAAGAAAGCTCTACCTGTATGAAAACAACATGCAGGTTCGCTACAATGCCTGCCACGAACGCGGTTGGACCGACTCTTACCTCATCACTATAGACGATGCCATTGTAGGATATGGCTCTGTAAAAGGCTTAGACGATCTGTCGTTAAGAGATGCTATTTTTGAATTCTATATCCTGCTCAAAGAGCGGAGAAACGCCTCTGCCGCTTTTGCGGAATTGATCAAAGTATCGGGTGTAAAAAACATTGAATGCCAAAGCAACGATCTGTTATTATCCACGATGATGTATGAATTTGCAGATCATATCTCTTCGGAGGTGATACTTTTTGAAGATGATCAGTTTTCATTTCTTACCATTCCCGGGGCTACTTTCCGAAAGAAAGAAATTGGCGATCAATCATTCGACCATAAAAGTGAACCTGACGGCGATTATGTGATAGAAGTTGATGGCGAGATAGTGGCTACAGGGGGATTTCTACTGCATTATAATGTCCCGTTTGCTGATTTGTATATGGAAGTGCGGGAAGATCAGCGCAAAAAAGGCTATGGAAGCCTGACGATACAGGAATTGCGAAAAGCCTGTTTTGATGCCGGACGCGTACCCGCGGCCCGATGCAACATCACTAATAAAGCATCGAAAGCTACTTTAATGAAGGGCGGACTAAAGATTGCCGGTAATATGCTTGTTGGTGACGTCAAATCCGAATATTTATGATCTTCCCGCCTTTCACCAATTTATTTACCGACCGCCTGCTTCTTCGCGAACTAAAAGCCGGTGATGCCGAACAGATTTTCAAGATTCGTACCGACCCCAGAGTGAATCAGTTTCTCGATCGCGAGCCTACCAAATCGGTTGATGATAGTTTGAAGTTTATTAATAATATTCTAAAAAATCATGAAAAACAGAACGCAATAATGTGGGCCATTACCCTGAAAAATGAGCCTCAACTAATCGGCACTGTGGTTTATTGGCATATTGTTAAAGAAAAAGATAAAGCCGAAATCGGGTATGAAATGCTGCCAGAGTACTTTGGTCAAGGCATTATGCGTGAAGCTTTAATGGAAGTGATCCGCTTTGGATTTGAAACTATGCAATTGAAAACTATTGTCGCCGAAACAAGGGCAGATAATCTAAGATCAGTGAATGCGTTGTACAAATGCGGGTTTGAGCAGACGGGGCTTGTGGAGGGTGGATATTTGATCTATGAACTTCGCGATTTACGATTTTAGAGTTACGAATTACGATTTATTTTAGCTACCTAAACTTTATCAACGAATAGTATGAAAAAAGAGGAAATGCTTTTAAGGACAAAAAAATACGCGATTGCAAACGCAAAATTAGTCTTAACTCTTCCAAACAACATCGTAAATCGCAATTATGCGGATCAACTGAATCGAAGCGCAAGTTCAACAGGAGCAAATTACCGGGCTGCTTGTCGTGCTAAATCAAAAGCAGATTTCATCAATAAATTAAAGATTGTGGAGGAAGAATTGGATGAGACTTTATTCTTTATGGAATTGCTTACTGAATTAAATTCCGAAATAAAAGAAAAAATCACTCCAATTTACAAGGAAGGAAACGAACTTCTTTCTATAATTGTCGCAGCAATCAACACACTGCGTGCGAACAAATAGATTTATGTTTTAAGTAGGCTCAAAAAGCAGCAAATCTAAAATCGTAAATCGTAAATCGTAAATCAAAATGAGTAAGCTCTGGCAAAAAACCACCAATGTTAATGAACTGGTAGAAAACTTCACCGTTGGCCGCGACCGGGAATTTGATGAGCAAATGGCCGCTTTTGACGTACTGGGATCACTTGCTCATACCCGAATGCTGCAAAGCATCGGATTGATGGATGAGGCTGATCTGGCCCTTGTTCAGAAAGAACTAAAAGCTATTTACAAAGACATTCAAGGCGGTAATTTCAACATTGGCGAGGGTGTGGAAGATGTACATTCGCAGGTTGAATTATTGCTTACCCAACGTATCGGCGATGCCGGTAAAAAAATCCATAGCGGCCGCTCGCGTAATGACCAGGTGCTGGTGGATTTGAAGCTCTTCTTTCGCAGCCAATTGCAGGAAGTGGTGGAAGAAATGCATACTTTATTCAAACTGCTTATTGATCTAAGCGAAAAGCATAAGGATGTCTTGCTACCAGGCTATACGCATTTGCAGGTTGCCATGCCATCATCTTTCGGGCTTTGGTTTGGTGCTTATGCCGAAAGTTTGGCTGATGATCTGGAAACTGTTTTAGCAGCTTATCGCATTACTAATAAAAACCCATTAGGTTCGGCTGCGGGTTATGGCTCATCATTCCCTCTGAACCGTACCATGACTACCGAATTACTTGGTTTCGACAACCTGAACTACAACGTAGTTTATGCCCAAATGGGTCGTGGTAAAACCGAGCGCATCATAGCTCAAGCTATTGCCAACATTGCTGCTACACTGGCAAAAATGGCGATGGACCAGGCGCTATACCTGAACCAGAATTTTTCTTTTGTAAGTTATCCTGATACATTGACCACCGGCAGCAGCATCATGCCGCATAAAAAGAACCCGGATGTATGGGAAATCATGCGCGGCAAATGCAACCGTTTACAGGCATTGCCAAATGATGTGGCTATGATGACTACGAACCTACCATCTGGCTATCACCGTGAACTGCAGTTGCTAAAAGAACTACTTTTCCCTGCATTTGCTGATCTGAAGAATTGTCTGCACATGGCTACGTTTATGCTGCAGCACATCGAAGTAAAAACTGATATTCTGAACGATCCAAAATATGCATACCTGTTCAGCGTAGAAGAAGTTAACCGTATGGTATTGGACGGTACGCCGTTCCGTGATGCGTATAAACAAGTTGGTTTGGCTATTGAGCAAGGCAATTTCAATCCTGATAAAAAAGTAAACCATACCCATGAGGGAAGTATCGGTAATTTAAACAATACCGAGATCACTGCATCAATGGATAAGTTACTGGCAAATTTCAATTTTGATAAAGTGCAGAAGGCTATTGACAACCTTGTTGCATAATCGGTGTAATCTATTTCAAAATCGGTGCAATCGCAATAACATGAACGGCCAAAACAGAAGCGATATTTATCCCGGACTAGAGGTTGATATTATCCTGAAAAAAGATCAGCGCAGCGGAAAGAGAACACGGGGAATTGTAAAAGATCTTCTGACCAGTTCGGCCTATCATTCGCGTGGCATAAAAGTTCGGTTGGAAGACGGACAAATTGGCCGTGTTATCGAAATTATTGAAGAATAGCCGGGAAATAGTAATTTAGTCCTTCTTAAACCCCGAAAATGGCTAAAAAAATACCCCACACCAAACTCGTCTTATTTCGGCTGGATGCCCATTATCGTCTGCTTATTGCACTGGCAGCGGCCGTAATTGGCTTTTTCATCTTCCGTGGTTCACACGGCTTGCCTTCCGTTATCCTTTTTGCATGGATCATATTCTGCGCTGTTGTTATCCTGCTGGATTGGGTTACCATCCTTTCATCTCATCCGCTCGAGGTGCGCAAAATTGCCAAATTGCAGGACTCCAGTCGCACGTTTTTATTCCTGCTGATCATAGGAGCATCTATAGCCAGTTTTGGCGCCATTATCTTTCTATTAAAATCGTCAAAAGGGCATAGCGCCGATGTTGGTTCGCATATTTTGCTGGCTATCACAGGGGTAATCATCTCGTGGTGGCTTTTGCACACCATTTTTACGCTTCGTTACGCCCACCTGTATTACGACCTAACCAAAGATGACGGCACACCAAGAAAAGGCGGTGGTTTGGAATTCCCGGGAAATGAAGAACCTGATTATCTTGATTTTGTCTACTTCTCCTTTGTGTTGGGTATGACCTTTCAGGTGTCGGACGTTGTTATCACATCAAAAAGCATACGGCGGTTGGCTACGATGCATGGCCTCCTATCCTTTGGTTACAATACCGCAATTCTTGCCTTAAGTATCAATGTGATATCGGGAATGGTAGCGCAGTAATCACATTTCATCATGAGATGGTTTGACCCATAGGGTCTACCGCTTTGTAGCATTCCCAAAAAGCAATATTTTTTGCCCTGTAAGGGCAATCCACCGTAAGCAAAGCACACGTTACATTTGCATTGTCGATGAAGGGTAGCCTCTACAAGGCAAAATGCTTTTTATTAATTTTTTCTACAAAGCTGTAGACCCTACAGATCATTAAGAATCCATTTCCTATGCATACCACCTTATGACAACGTGGGCAAGCCTGATGTTCAATTCTCTATTTTAGAATATTTTCTTGTATCGCCCATCGCTACGTAAACGATCAGCGAGATCAGGATGCAACCCGTCACATACCAGTAGAAATAATCAGCGTGATGATCCTGCTTAAAGCTGAGGGCCAAGGTCTCTGCCGTTCCGCCAAATAACGAAACCGCTATGGCATATGGGAAACCTACACCTAATGCCCGTATTTGCGCCGGAAAAAGTTCAGCTTTAACCACTGCGTTGATAGAGGTGTATCCGCTGGTGATTATCAGGGTGCACATCACTAATAGAAATGCGGGCCAAACTTCTTTAGTGCTTCCTAAAGTCGTCATGATAGGTACTGTTGCTAATGCTCCTGCAATACCGAAACCGATCAATAAAGGTTTGCGGCCAATCTTATCCGATAACAAACCAAACAACGGTTGCAGCAGCATAAATACAACCAGGCTGAAGGTTGATATCAAAGCGGCATCAGCGTTGCTAAACTTTGCCGTATCCACCAGAAACTTTTGCATATAGGTGGTGAAAGTATAAAAGGCCACTGTTCCACCAATAGTTAATCCAATCACAGTTAATACTGCTTTAGGATGCTTTAATAAAGCTTTTATAGTTCCTCTTTCATTCTTTTTATCCTCTTCTTTAAATGATGCCGATTCCTGTAAACTGCGGCGCAAATACATTACCGTAACAGCCAATATTGCCCCGAATACAAAAGGAATGCGCCAGCCCCATTCATGTATTTCTTTTTCAGTTAAAAATACTTTCTGCAGTAACACCACGAAACCTGAGGCTATCAATTGTCCCATAATGAGCGTCACGTACTGAAAGCTGGAATAAAACCCTCTGTGCTTTTTGGTGGCCATTTCGCTCAGGTAGGTGGCGCTGGTGCCGTATTCACCTCCTACGCTCAGGCCTTGTATTATTCGCGATAGCAATAAAATGATAGGCGCTGCTATGCCGATCTGCTTATAACCCGGCACAACGGCGATAATCAGTGAGCCAATACTCATCAGTAATACAGAAAATGTCAGTGCTGCTTTACGCCCTTTCCTGTCGGCATATGTTCCCATCAGCCAGCCACCTATAGGGCGCATTAAAAAGCCGATGGCGAATATGGCTGCCGTGCTTAGCAATTGCACGGTTTGGTTTCCTTTCGGAAAGAAAGTCGCTGCAAAATACAGGGAGAAAAATGAGTAGATATACCAATCGTACCATTCCACCAGGTTGCCCAGCGAGCCCCCAATGATGGATTTGATGCGATGAAGTTGGATTTGATCGGATTGTGGCATTGGGGCTTCTCGATATTTTTAGTCGGGTGTCATGCTGAGGCTCTCGAAGCATGATGGGCAAAAGGCCTCTACGCGTCGCACTTCGACTAAGCTCAGTGTGACACCCCTCTTTTTATTCGCTCATAAAAGTAAATTAATCCTTTGTAAAACCAATTGATTTTAGACGAATCTTCCCTATCTTGTCTCAATGTTTTTTACCGAAGACTTTATCACTTACATCTGGAAATTCCGCCTGTTTGACCGCGACAACCTGCAAACTACCACAGGCGAAGGCATCGAAGTATTTTCTGCCGGGCTGCCTAATAAAGATTCAGGTCCTGACTTTCATAATGCCCGTATCCGCATTGGCGATACCACCTGGGCCGGGAATGTAGAGATCCACATCAACTCGTCCGATTGGCATAAACATCACCATACCCACGATAAAGCCTATGCTAATGTAATACTGCATGTGGTTTATCGCGATGATGAGCCGATCACTCTGCCCGATGGTCGACAACTGCCGACACTGGAATTGCACAACCGCATATCACCTGAATTATATAACCGTTATCGCCATCTCATTTATGGCAACCAGCAGATCATTCCCTGCGAGGGCAGCATCCGCCATGTAGATGATATTACCCTACGCAATTGGCTCACCCGTGTGTTGGTTGAGCGACTGGAAAAACGTTCAGTTGCTGTAATGAAAGCCCTCGAAGTTAACAAAGGCGATTGGGAAGAAACGTTTTACCAATTTCTGGCAGCACAATTTGGTTTCAAAACTAATGCTGTGCCTTTTGAGCTAATGGCTAAATCGTTACCACAGCTTACATTAGGAAAGCATAAAAATAACCCACTGCAAATAGAAGCTTTGATCTTCGGTCAGGCTGGGTTTTTGGAGGATGATTTTAAGGATGAGTATCCGCAAAAACTAAAAGAAGAATACACCTTCCTGCAAAAGAAATACAGCCTGAGGCCCATCGAGAAACACTTGTGGAAGTTTATGCGTTTGCGGCCACAAAACTTCCCGACCATACGCTTGGCGCAATTTGCAGCATTGATCGTCAAATCAAATCACCTGTTCTCGAAAGTGCTGGACATTAAGGATATTGACTCATTGCGAAAACTATTCACCAGTTTGGAAGTTAATCCTTACTGGGAGACCCATTACCGTTTTGATACTGAGTCGAAGCCGATAGGAAAAAGTCTGGGACAATCTTCCATTGATATTTTATTATTGAATACCTTTGTGTTGTTCCTGTTTAGTTATGGCAAACACACGCAGCAGGAGTACTTTATCAACAGAAGTCTGAAATTGTTGGAAAAATTGCCTTCCGAGCAAAACAAAATCGTAACTAATTTTGATTCTGTTGGTATAAAGGTTAACACCGCTTTTGATTCGCAGGCGCTATTGGAATTGAAAAATAATTATTGCGATCATAAGAAATGCCTGCAATGCGGCGTTGGAAATAAAATACTTAGAATGGTTTGATATGTTGCAAAGGATAATCACTTTTTTTGAACGATACTCTTTCGGCGTTTGTACCTACATAGGCGAGCGCTTCAACATTTCTATCAATAAAATACGCCTGTTTTTTATTTACTCGTCATTCCTTGCCGTAGGCTTCCCATTAATAATGTACTTCTTTGCCGGTATCGTACTCGATTTCCGGAGGTATTTTAAGAGGAAGCATTCTAAGGTAACGGATCTGCTGCCGTAAATTCTGATCAGGGCGCCCGGGCGGGCTATCCGTTCATACTACACAAGCATTAGCCACAGGCCTGTATCCACTTCTATCCCTGGCGCATTTGTCTGAACCATGATTTTCTTGATTCAAGGATTATTATGATTTATATGCGATTCGATAATCCTGGAAATCTCATAAATCCATTTAATCGTGTCCACTTTGTAAATAAATTGTATCAAATACACTTTCTTTTTAAAAAAACGATTTTTGCTCTTATCTTAAAGGCCCCAATTATTCCATTTTTTCAACCTTTATAACACGTACTTTTGAAAGGCTTTTACAACTCTGCCCGTTTTAAAATACCCCTTCTATTATTCAGCTGCCTGCTGACTATCGGTGCTTTCGCACAGAAAAAAAACGCTTCTTATAAATATCACATCCGCCGCGCTACGTCTGATATCGTTATTGACGGGGTTGCCGATGATCCTGCCTGGCAACGCGCTGACTCAGCAACTAATTTTCACATGGTATTGCCTATGGACACAAGCCTGGCTAAAATACCTACAACGGTGAAGATGGCTTATGATGACAAAAACCTGTATATCCTGGCTATTTGCTATACGCCTGTTCACGGGCCGTACATGGTGGAGTCGATGAAGCGTGACTTCAGCTTTGTGAAGAATGACAACTTCATTTTCTTTATCGACCCATTTGATGCCCGTACGGATGGCTTTACCTTCGGGGCAAACGCCGCAGGCGGGCAATGGGACGGCAGTATGTACCAAGGTGGCAGCGTCGATTTGAACTGGGATAATAAATGGACATCGGTAGTAAAAAACTATCCTGACAAATGGATATTCGAGGCTGCTATTCCTTTCAAGAGTATCCGTTACAAAAAAGGCATTAAAGAATGGGGCATTAACTTCAGTCGTAATGACCTGAAAAGTACTGAAAAATCGTCCTGGACACCAATACCACGCCAATTTCCCACTGCCTCTCTTGCCTACACAGGCGTTTTGGTTTGGGACGAAGAGCCGCCCACCTCGAGCAGCAACGTATCCATCATTCCATATGCATTAGCGGGTGTTACCAAAGATTACCAGGCGAATACCTCAGCGGCTTTCAAAAAAGAATTTGGCGGCGATGCCAAGGTGGCCTTAACTCCATCCCTGAATCTTGACATGACCGTCAACCCGGATTTCTCGCAGGTAGACGTCGATCAGCAGGTGATCAATCTGAGCCGTTATGAGCTTTTCTTTCCAGAGAAAAGGCAGTTCTTCCTTGAAAATGGCGACCTGTTTGCCAACTTCGGCTACACCGATATTCGCCCATTTTTTTCCAGGCGAATCGGGTTGAACCAACCCATCGATTTTGGTGCAAGACTAACCGGCAAACTGGATAAAGATTGGCGCATTGGTGTAATGGACATTCAGACGGGAACTTCTGAATCAAATGATCTGGATGCCGGAAACTATGGCATTATTACCATGCAGCGCCGTGTGCTCGATCGTTCCAACATCGGGTTTATGTTTGTGAACAAGGAAGTAACACAAGCACCAAACGGCAGTGTTATCGGTCCAAACAATTATAACCGGAACATCGGTGCCGAGTTCAATCTTGCCTCAACAAGTAACATGTGGACGGGTAAATTACTTGCATTAAAATCATTCACACCCGGTGAGAATGGCCATGACCTGGTGCTGGCCGACCACTTTCAGTACCTAAGCAAATACTGGACATTGTATATGCAGGAAGAATACGTCGGAAAGAATTACAATGCAGCTGTTGGCTATGTGCCCCGTGTCGGTTATATCAAATTAAATCCGCTGATTTTGCACAACTTCTTCCCGAAGAAGACACCGGTATTGAGCTACGGCATCCAGGCTAATTCAAATTATTTCTTCAATGAAAGCTTTAACCGGACGGATAACGAAAGTGTGCTTTCATTCATCACTACCTTACGCGATCGAAGTACTATCACTATTTCGGGCATCAACGATTATGTGAAATTGCAGCAGCCTTTCGATCCAACCAATACAGGGAAGGATAGCCTGGCTATCGGTACACAGCATCGATATAATTCGCTGGATATTTTAATAGTATCCAAGCCACAAAGTGTGTTTACTTACCAGTTGGAAACTATTTTTGGTGGATACTATGATAATGGTCACCGCCTGAGCTTTAACGGTACTATCGGTTACCGCATTCAGCCTTATGTGAACATCGCTATCAACGGGAATTACACCGACTTGCGTCTGCCTGCTCCTTATGGCGATACAAGGTTTGCATTGATCGGTCCAAAGGTGGATATTACATTTACCAATACCATCTATTTTACCACTTATGTGCAGTATGACGATCAGCAGCGGAACATGAATATCAATACCAGGTTCCAGTGGCGGTACAAGCCGGCATCCGACCTGTTTATTGTGTATGGAGAGAATTCGATACCAACGCCTTATACCCCTAAAAACAGGCAGCTGGTAATTAAGTGGACGTATTGGCTAAATATTTAATAAAAGGGAGACTATTTATCCCGAATATTTTAAATTTACCCTGATAGTTTTAAAAAAACTGTCTTTTCTGCTATAACCTAAAAAAACGCAAAATGAAGACCCAATTCAAACTACCTGTACTATTCCTGATCGGTGCAGCCTCATTAGCTTTCACCCTTCCCAAACACAACAAACCTATCGTAAGCAAAGCCACCGGCTGGATCAGCATTTTTGATGGCAAAAGTCTTAAGGGCTGGCATAATTACAACAAAAGTGGCCCGGTTAAAAGCTGGGAGGTGGAAGACGGTGCGCTGGTATGCCTCGGCACAGCAAAAGACGCATCCGGTGGTGATATTGTAACCGACAAGAAATACACCGATTTTGAATTGAAGTGGGACTGGAAAGTAGATAAGGGCAGCAACAGCGGCGTTTTGTATCATGTGCAGGAAGGCCCGAAATGGCATGGCTCATACGAAACGGGGCCCGAGTATCAGATCATTGATGATGTAACATTCCCGGAGCATTTGGAAACCTGGCAACAGGCCGGTGCCGATTACGCAATGCATCCCGCCAATGATCAAAAAGTTTTGAAACCTGTAGGCGAATGGAACTCAAGCAGAATCGTTTTCAGAAAGGGCCATGTAGAGCACTGGCTGAACGGCAAAAAGATCGTAGAGTTTGAAGCGTGGAGCGACGACTGGAACAAGAAACGCACCGAAGGCAAATGGAAAGATTATCCTGACTACGGCAAAGCCAAAACCGGTGAGATCGCCTTGCAGGATCATGGCGATAAAGCTTACTATAAGAATATATTTATTAGAGAGTTGTAAATAAAAAAACATGTCATTTCGACAAGCCAGGTAGGGTTTGAGCAGTGGAGCGCGGAGAAAACTTATACGCCGTGCATGATGTACAAGATTTCTCTTCGCCCCAAACCACACCTTTGCGACTCATCGAAATGACAGTCTATAACAATAAATCCGTCAATCATACATGGAAGAAAAGAAACTAAACACCCGGCGGGAGTTCCTTAAAAAGTCGGCTATTGCAGCAGCGGCTTTTACTATTGTTCCCCGTTTTGTTTTGGGTAAAGGATACATCGCGCCGAGCGATCAGCTCACTAAGGGCATCATCGGCGTAGGTGGTATGGGCAGGAACCATATCCCTTATGGCAACACCAAAGTAGTAGCCATTTGTGACGTGGATAAAAACCACCTGCAGGAAGTATCAGCAATGCTGAACAATGGCGCAAAAACATTATCCGATTACCGCGAGCTGATCCAGTTGCCCGAGGTAGACATCGTCCACATCGCCACTCCACCGCACTGGCACGGCATTATGGCTGCCGATGCAGCACGAGCCGGCAAAGACATTTGGTGCGAAAAACCGATGACCCACACCATTGGCGAAGGCAAGCGCGTAATGGAAGCTGTACAACAACATGGCCGAATTTTCAGGCTGAATACCTGGTTCCGTTTCTCGGATAATTTCTACGGAATGGGAACTACCGTTAAACCGATCAAGAAACTGGTGGAAAGCGGTCTGCTTGGTTGGCCTTTAACGGTTACTGTAGGCCGTCATACTGGCTTTGACTGGAAGTTTTATTGGGTTGGCAAGACCAATTTACCGGAAATGCCTGTTCCGCCTGAATTGGATTACGAAACCTGGCTAGGCCCTGCTCCTTACAAACCATACAACCCGCACCGTGTTCACCAAACCTTCCGTGGTTATTGGGATTACGACGGCGGCGGTTTGAGTGATATGGGGCAGCATTACCTTGACCCCGTTCAATATTTCCTGGGCAAGGATGACACTAATCCTATCAGTGTTGAATTGGACGCACCTCAACAAAACATGGATGCCGTAGGCACCTGGCGCAAGATCACTTACACTTATGCAGATGGTTGCAAGATCATTCTTGACGGCGAAGGCAGCGTAGAGGGCGTACCTTATATTGAAGGACCAAAAGGCAAATTATATCCTGGTTTTAAATCAGACATACCGGACCTGGAGAAAAAACTGGCTGCCTTCCCTGATCCTGAACCGCAGGTGGTCGACTTTATCGACGCGGTAAAGAACCGGAAGAAGTTCGCGCTGAACGAGCAGAATGGTTACCGTTCATGCACCATCATCAATATGGGTTTGGCGGCGCTTCGTTTAGGACGCTCGTTAAAATTCGACCCAGTTAAACAGGAGTTTATTGATGACGAAGGTGCAAACCGTTTGATATTCCCGCCGCTTCGCGGACCATGGACCATTTAATTCAAGTTTGAGATCACAATCATGAAAAAAATATATTTATCAATAGCTTGCCTGTCCCTGTTCGCCACGCTGGCAAAGGCACAGGACAGCAACATCACCGCCATACTGGACAAGGAGCCCGCCATTAAGGAAGCTGACCTGAACGCCAATGCCGAAAAGACAATGGCTTTAGGCGAGCCGGGCATCGTAAAAATGCTCGAAATGCTGCAGGCACCCGGTCAGGCAGACAATACAAAAATTTATGACGCCATTAGTGGCTTCACGTTTTATATCACACAAAGAACAAAGGAGCCATGGCGCGCCACTGCAGTAAAAGCTTACACTTCAGCTTTACCAAAAGTAAACGACAAGTATAATCAGGCTTTTATTATCAGCCAGTTGCAAATGATCGGCAAGGATGATGCCGTATCATCTTTAAAAAGCTATTTGAACGACGAACGCCTTTGCGATCCTGCTGCGCGTGCTTTAGTGAAGATCAACACTCTGGCATCAAAAGCAGCTTTGTTATCAGCTTTAAGCGGCTCACAAGGAAAATGTACAATAACCCTGATCGAGGCCTTGGGCGATAGTAAGAATGCATTGGCTGTCCATGGTATCTCGGCCAAAATGGGTAAAGATAAAATGACCGATAAAGTGGCTTTATATGCATTGGCTAACATCGCCAGCCCGGTGTCTATCAACCTGATGGCCAATGCTGCTGACCAGGCTAAGTATACATATGATGTTACTGATGCGACTTCTGCCTACCTGATGTTTATCCGCAACCTCGGTGCAAAAAATGCAGTAACCGCAACCAAACTGGCAAAAGCATTGCAGACCAAAGCCAGCTTAGCTAACCAGGTGCAAACACAAACAGCCGCTTTAAAAATATTGGTCGATCTGCAAGGCAACAAAAGCACCCAAATGCTGATAGCAGCTACAAGAAACAATAATTCTCAATATCGGGATGCTGCTTTGAAATTTGCTGAACCATATATCACCCCTACTACAACGATTTTGTGGACAAACGAGTTATTAAAGACAGGGTGGACTCAAAAAGTTGCGATTATCAAAATGTTGGGTATTACCAGGCCGGCTTCTGCTTTTCCAGCTGTTGAAAAACAAATATATAGCCAGGAGTCAGAGGTAGTGATCGCTGCAATTGACGCAGCCGGAAAGATCGGCCATGATAAAGCGATTCCTGACCTATTGAATGTGCTTCGAACAGGTGACGCCAATAGAATCGAAGCTGTGCAAAATGCTTTACTGATTATGAAAGGCCCGAATGTGGTAACTAAAGTAGCCAATGCATTGCCGGATATGTCGGATGATGGTAAGGTAGCTTTGATCAACGTACTGGCTGCACGTCAGGCGCATAGCAAAATCGACATTGTAACACCATTGCTGAATAGCAAAGACGCCAACGTTCGCGCTGCGGCTTATGCATCCTTAAAGCAACTGGCCGGACCGGATAATCTGAGCCATTTATACTCAATGCTGAAATCACCAACCTCAACTACTGAAGAGACTGATGTTCAGGCTGCTATTATTGCTGTTATCGGCCAGATGAAAGATAAATCGAGCCAAAGCACGCAAGCATTGGAGCAGATGGATCAGGCACCCGCCGATAAAAAGCCATTATATTTTAATATTCTGGCAAGTATAGGCGATAAAAAGTCGCTGGCTGCTATTTCTTCAGCTTACACTAAGGGAGATGACGCAACCAAACAAGCTGCAGTTACAGCACTTTCTCAATGGGTTGATGTAAGCGCTGCTCCTGAGTTATACCTGATCAGCAAAGAAACAACTGATGCCAAGCTGAAAGATCAGGCATTGCGTGGCTTTGTAGCTGCCATCAGTAAGTCGAACTACCCTGCTGACGAGAAAGTGATCTATCTGCGCGATGCGATGGAAGTAGCACAGACTGTTCCGCAGAAGAAATTGATATTGGAAGAAACAGCAAATAATAAGACTTTCCCTGCGCTGGTATTTATCAGCAAATATCTGGATGACCCTCAGTTGCAGGAAGACGCAGCTAATGAGGTATCGAACATTGCATTATCTGACAAAAACTTCTATGGCAGCGATGTAAAAGAATGGCTGAACAAATCGATACAGATCAAAAAAGGCGGCGACAGTGATTACGAGAAAGTTGCTATCCGCAAGTTCATTAACGAAATGCCTGCTGATGCCGGTTTAGTAGCCTTATTCAATAATAAAGACCTGACCGGCTGGAAAGGCCTGGTTGGCAACCCAATTACCCGCAGCAAAATGGATGCAGCTACTTTAGCCAAAGAGCAGCACAAGGCTGACTCTATCATGAACAAAGGCTGGTATGTAAAAGACGGTATCCTGAACTTTAGCGGCGAGGGTGAAAACCTTTGTACCACCAAGCAATACCGCAATTTCGAGCTGTATGTAGATTGGAAAATCGAACCAAAAGGTGATGCAGGCGTTTATCTGCGTGGGTCACCACAGGTACAGATCTGGGATACCTCACGCGTGGATGTTGGCGCACAGGTAGGCTCGGGTGGACTATACAACAACCAGGCACACGAAAGCAAACCTCTTAAACTGGCTGACAATGCCATTAACGATTGGAATAACTTCCACATCATCATGAAAGGCGATAAAGTAACCGTTTATCTGAATGGCGTATTGGTGGTAGACAATACCGTTCTGGACAACTACTGGGATCGTAAACTACCTATCTTCCCTAAAGAGCAGATAGAATTACAGGCCCACGGCAACCACATTTATTATAGGGATATTTATTTGAGGGAGCTGCCGGATTGAGAAAGAGCGCTGTCATGCTGAGCCCAGTCGAAGCATATGCGGGAATGGCCTTTCCGCACACCCTTCGACTGGGCTCAGGGTGACACCCTCCTATTAAGAGGTCAATTCTTATCCACAAACTTCCAGTTCGCTTCGCTATAGCGGTCACCCACATTCGGATATTTAAGCAGCAAGGCTTCTATTTGTTGAATATCTTCAGCTGTTAAATCGACATCCACACTTCCAGCATTGTCTTTTAAATTTTTACGCTTTTTGGTTCCTGGAATCGGAATAATGTTATCCCCTTGTGCCAATACCCATGCCAATGCCAGCTGCGCCGGACTGCATCCTTTTTGCTCAGCAATTTCAGCAAAGCCAGAGGCCAGATTCTGATTATTTTCCTGGTGATCTTTCTGATAGCGCGGCAATGATTTACGGAAATCATTATCGCCCAGTTCGTTTAAGTTTAGCGTATTGGTCATTAGTCCACGAGCTAACGGGCTAAATGGCACGAATGTGATAGCCAACTCTTTGCACAGAGGTAGTATTTCTGTTTCTACGTCTCTTGTCAATAAAGAGTATTCACTTTGCAAAGCACTGATGGGATGCACAGCGTGTGCCCTGCGAATAGAATTGGCAGAAGCTTCGGATAATCCCAGGTAGCGTACTTTACCCTCTTTTACTAATTCCGCCATAGCACCGACCATTTCTTCAACCGGTACATTTGGGTCGATACGATGAGCATAATATAAATCTATAGTATCGATCTTCAATCGTTTTAAACTGGCTTCAACAGCTTGTTTCACATACTCAGGACTACCGTCAAAAGTATTCAATCTCCCGTCAGGATGTGCACGGAAACCAAACTTAGTAGCGATAAATACTTTGTCGCGATTGGAACGGAGAACATTCGAGATCAACTCTTCGTTTCTGCCGTTACCGTATACATCGGCGGTATCCCAAAAGTTGATGCCGAGGTCGAGTGCGAGATGTAATGTTTCCAGTGATTCCGGATCGTCCGGAGTGCCATAGGCGTGGCTCATGCTCATGCAGCCCAAACCAATGGCCGATAATTGTTCGCTTTGAGCGAAGATTCTGTATTTCATAATGTTGATGGGTGATTTTTGTGCAATATCCTGATAAAAGAATCGATGCGTTTAATTGGTTTGTAAAAAAATAGATATTATTTAATAATGTCATTTCGAACCCGCTGATGGGACATGCCTTGGGTGCGGGTGAGAAATCTTTACATCATGCATAGTGGACTTTGCATATCGCAAAAGTTTTCTTCTCACGCCTCAACTCAATTCCACCTCAAGTTCGTTCGATGACATCGGTTTTTTGTCGTATTGTGGTTCATTATAAAGGTACTGATGAGTCTAAATCCGAATACTTTTTTACATTTGGTGAACCATGAAAAAAGTACTCAATACCGCCATTATCGGCTTCGGATTTTCGGGCGAAACATTCTTTGCACCATTTGTTGATTCAAATCCAAACTTCAACTTGAGCAAGATATATACTACTGACCCAGCCCGTGTCGCTAAAGCTCAGTCGTTATATCCTAACGTGGAGATTGTTGACAATACGGACAATATCATGAATGATCCGGCTATCGACCTTGTTCTGGTGGGTACGCCTAATACCTCACATTTGAGTTTAAGCAAACAAGCTTTGCTGGCAGGCAAGCATGTGCTGGTTGAAAAGCCTTTTACAGTAACTGTGAATGAGGCCAATGAACTGATCGCGTTAGCAAAACAACAGAATAAAGTATTGTCAGTTCACCACAACCGTAGGTTTGATAGCGGACACAACACCATAAAAAAAGTATTAGCAAGCGGAAAATTGGGTCATTTGGTTGAGTATGAAGTGCATTATGATCGTTTCCGCAGGGAACTACGCCCTAACGCCTGGCGCGAAAAACCACTGCCCGGCTCAGGAATATTGTATGATCTGGGTGCTCACATCATCGATGGTGCATTAGAGTTATTCGGCAAACCATTGGAAGTTACGTGCATCATGCTCACCCAACGCCCCGGATTAGAAGTGGAAGATAATTTTGAGATCATACTCACCTATTCTGAGGGACTAAAAGTTACTTTGAAAGGCGCTATGCTGGTAAAAGTTCCCGGTCCGACTTATGTGTTGTGCGGTGATCATGGCACCTTTATAAAATACGGTATGGATGTGCAGGAGGCCGAATTAAAAAAAGGTGGCAGACCGGACAAATCATCCAACTGGGGTATCGAACCGGAATCGATATGGGGTAAACTCACTTATGAACAAAATGGCAAAGACATTACCGAAACTATAAAAAGTGAAGAAGGTCATTATGAGGCTTTGTTTCAAAATATCTATGAAGCCATCGCTGAAGGCAAAAAATTAATTGTTGAGCCTGAACAGGCAAGAGATACCATCCGTATTATTGAATTATGCTTTCAGAGTAGTAGAGAGAAGAGGACGGTACCATATTCGGATTAAATTTTTCAATCTGGCAGAGAAGATTCTGGCATTTATATACAAAGCTAACCAAATAAATCCCGCAGTTTGTCGGGATTTTTCTATATTTACAATACTTGATTTTCATTTTTAATAACTGACAAAGTACTGCTTGGTACTATTTGGTTCCTATTGTTCAGTTTTTAACCA
>NZ_DATCRU010000041.1:0-27933 GCF_036568825.1 Mucilaginibacter sp.
AAAGCCTGCGCCGATAACTACTACCCGTTTGTTTTTGCTCATGTATTAACTCAATGCAAAGTAAACAATAGATTTTGCGATGCTGAAATCCATTTCCCGGCTGAATTCGTAGATTTGGCGAAATTGCTGAGAAACGAATGAACCTGTACGATGATACCTGCTTTGAAAGCAGTAAATTGATTACTAATAAGTACAGCACCTCATTTAGTAAGGGTATCAACGCCTTCGATGAGCGTTACCGCTACCCCATTTACGCCATATACGGATTTGTAAGATATGCTGACGAGATTGTGGATACTTTTCATGGACATGACCAGCATCAATTGATCAATGATTTTAAGGCCGATGCTTTTAAAGCCATCGAACAAAAGATCAGTCTTAATCCTGTATTGCAGTCATTCCAGTTAGTAGTTAACAAATATCATATTGATCTGGAATTGATTGAAGCTTTTTTGAGGTCGATGGAGATGGACCTGGATAAGAAGTCGTTTGAAAAGGATGAATATGATGCCTATATCTATGGCTCGGCCGAAGTGATCGGTCTAATGTGTCTTCGCGTATTTTGCGAGGGCGATGATAGTTTGTATAACCGTTTAAAATCGCCTGCTCAAAAATTAGGTTCCGCCCTTCAAAAAATAAATTTCCTGAGGGATATTAAGGCTGATCTTCACGAACGGGGACGCATTTACTTTCCTGGCGTAGATTTCAACCATTTTACCGATACCGAAAAAGCACAAATAGAGGCCGATATAAAAAAAGACCTGGCCGAAGGTTTTACAGGGATAAAAGATCTGCCCCAGGGAGCAAGGCTGGGTGTTTATATCGCTTACATGTATTATGGCGAGTTGCTGAAAAAGATCATTAAAACGCCCGCCCGGATTATTTTGCAGCATCGTATCAGGATTACTGATACCAATAAAAGTATGCTTTATTTGAAGGCGATCTCAAAACATAAACTGGGTTTGATATGAGTGAGTTGCCTGTTTATACGCGCTCCCAGTTGGCGTTACGCAACGGGCAGGACAAGCCCGAAGTTTGGATAGCCTACAAAGGCTTGATCTACGACGTAAGCAGAAGCAGGCTATGGCGCAAAGGTCAGCATTATGAGCATTGGGCAGGACAGGACCTGACCGCAGAATTACCCGACGCACCACATGATGAATGGGTTTTTGAGAATTTTGATCCGATAGGCCGACTTATTTGAAGTCAGAAGTCCGAAGGCAGATGTCAGAGCCTTTTCCAAACCTCTGACATCCGACCTCTGACTTCTTATAATATCTCGAACTTAGCTAAATCTATAAACTGCTGTATCCTGTCTGTCAAGGCTTTTTCAGTCAGATTTTTCAATTTTTCGGTACCGAAAGTTTCTACGCAGAAGGATGCTAAAGCTGAGCCATAGATGATAGCATTTTTCATATTGGCAAAATTTATTTCACCGGTTTTTGCCATGTAGCCGATAAAACCACCGGCAAATGTATCGCCTGCGCCTGTTGGGTCAAATACATCTTCCAACGGAAGGGCGGGGGCGGCGAATATTTTTCCTTCGCCAAATAACAGGGCGCCATGTTCACCTTTTTTAATGATAAGGTATTTAGGGCCCATAGATAGTATTTTATTGGCTGCTTTAACAAGTGAATACTCTCCTGATAACTGACGGGCTTCGGCATCATTGATCGTTAATACATCAACCAGTTTAATAGTTGCCAGCAAATCGTCCAGCGCTACGTTCATCCAAAAATTCATCGTATCCATTACGATCAGTTTAGGACGCTTCTTTAATCTTTTAATAGCGGTTTGCTGTGTTATCGGTGCCAAATTCGCCAGCATGAGATATTCGCAGTCCTGGTACGAGTCAGGGATGATCGGGTCGAAATCCTCCAGCACATTCAATCCGGTCTCTAATGTGTCGCGGCTGTTCATATCTGTATGATATTTACCCGACCAGTAAAAATTCAGTCGGTTTTCGTCAATCTGCAGACCTTCTGTATTGATATTATGATCATGCCATACATTGATTTCAGACTTCGGAAAGTTCTTGCCGATGATGCCAACCAGCTTTACCTTATTGTAAAAGTAAGATGCTGCCAGACAGGCAAATGGCGCTGCTCCGCCTACTATTTTATTGGCCTTCCCGAAGGGGGTTTCTATGTCATCAAGGGCCACCGAGCCAATCACTATTAAACTCATGTAAGAATAATTTTAATTTTTTTTGCGCAAATATTGTGAATTAAAGGCGGAAATCATACTTTTGCACACTCCAAACCGGAAAATGATTCCTGAGTAGCTCAGCCGGTTAGAGCATCTGACTGTTAATCAGAGGGTCGCTGGTTCGAGCCCAGCCTCAGGAGCTAAAAAGCCTCACAGATCTGTGAGGCTTTTTTATTGAAGTTTTTTTATAAATATAAATCTCCGTAAGATTTACACAGCCGAATCAATTATTGGAACCAAATCAATAAGATTATTTATGATATAATCCGGTTGAGCTGATTCTAATTGTTCGTAAACATGGGCACCGGTAGTGATGCCGATGCTTAAAGCACAACCGGCGTTTTTTCCTTCTTCGATATCTATTGTTGAATCGCCAACTTTAATTACAGTTTTACTGTCTTCAATGCCAAATTCTTTCATCGCGTACCAGATCATATCGGGGTTCGGGCGATTTTTGTGAACTTCCGTCGCGGTCACCAGTTCATCAAATTCCTTTCCTTTTTCCCAACCCAGTTTCTTTATGATGGTGTGTGCGGTTTGGCGATCATATCCCGTATTCAGTACGGTTAATATGCCCCTTTTCTTCAACCCGGCAAACAATTCGGTAGCGTTAGGCTGCGGTAAGATTTCCAGTTTGCGGTAAGCTTCAGCCAGCTGACTGATAAAACTCTGATAAATCTGTTTTGCCAGCGCTTCATCATTATTACCTGCGTAGGTGCTTAATACATCTTTTATCGCCTTAAGCTTTTCTTTGCCGGCTCCCTGGGCCAACACCTGTTCGAGCGTTAAGTTGAACCCGGCCTCGTTAATTGCTTTCTGGACAGTTTTATAAACTACGTTATTTTCATCTATCGTGGTTCCGGCCATATCAAAAACCACCATTTTTATTTTATTTGCCATTGATTAGTGTATTCTTTAATTATAGTTATTATAAAAGGGGTAATTTATTTTTTCAAATTACAGTTTAGCAGTTATTTCATTTCCGGTAAAATTAACGACCGGCCGTATGTTGTTTTTTAGTTTGATTTTAAAGTACAAATAACAAAATAAAACAATAAGCGCCCCTAGGATTCCCAGTCCTGTACATATCTTTAGAAAAATTGACAGAATAGATTCGCCGGTGGGCGTTAAATACCTTAATATTAATAGGCCAACATAGCCGGTATAGCCAACGGAATCAACAATATACATCAGGAACCCAACATTGGCGCGCTCGCGTGTAATAGCAATCAAACGCTCGAACATTACTGCATGGATGGCCACATAAGGCAGATAAACGCCCAGGCCCACCAGTACCATGAACGGAAACTTGCCCAGACCTTGATCAAGGCCTATCACAGTGATAAGCAGCAGCACAAATCCGCAAAGACTCGTAAAGAGTGAGAATTGAAATGCCTTGCTATGGCTGCGAACCAACACGGTAAGGCCAATGATAACGATTACACCGAATGATACGATCAATTCGGAAACGGTAAAAAGCGATGGCGTTTGTTTATAACCCAGTCCTGTCCACAATTCAACGGCAAAATCGGCACGAACGCTGCGGAGCAATGTGGCAAACAGGTAAATCAGAATAATTCCAACCAGGCCGGGAGCATATTTATTGAAGAATTTCCAGCGGTCGCTGCCAGTCATCGGCTCGCGCACCGACCGGGATTCGATATCAACTCCGGTAGGCGCAGGAACAATGGAAAGCATACCTGTAAATAATAATATAGGTATCATAAATGCCAGTCCGGCAAAGAAGGGCATCCAGTTTTCGGATATGCCAAGCCCAAGCAGCATTGAGCCTACAGATTTGGAAACGCCGTCTGATACGATGAAACTCGCACATAAACCGGCTATCAGAAATTCGGTGTTTTTTCGGCCTTCAACAAATCCAAGTACCAAACCAAATATCACACCAAGAGGCAGTCCGTTTAAAAACAAGCAGATCATATTCCATGGCCGTGGTATTATGCCGAAAAGAAGGAGACTAACCTGCGCAAATGCAATTAAGATCAAAATTGCCCGAATCCGATGAACGGGCTTTATCTCAGATACAAATTTTATCCCGATCCATTTTGCGGCAACGTAACCAATGGTTTGCGCTATAATGAGCAAAAACTTATAATTGACACCCAAAAATAGGGTTTCGCTGTAAGTTGCTGCAGTGTAAGGCTTTCGAAAACCGTACATGCAAAAATAAGTGCCAAAGGCAGCAACCAGCACCCAAACCGGATTTGAAGCTATCTGCTGCAGCCATTTGGGATATGATCGTTGCATAATTGAATTACGTGATTGGTTTAGCTAAACTGAACATAGTTTATTATTGATTAACTAAGTTACTGTTAAACTTTAGTTAATTTACCAGATATTTTTGAGGGTTACCGATTTGTCAACTAACAGTTGCCAAACGGATAAATGGCTATCCTAAAAAGATAATTGTAGTATTTATTTATAAATGCGTAACAATTCAGTAACAATAATCGATTATGTTAGCTTTTCAACAAGCGTTTATAAAATGAACAATAAGTTAAGAAAAAATACCATTCTGTTTTTAAGCATGATGTATCTTTTTTTTGCTTGTTTATATGTTAATCTATGCCAAAGATCGTTGGTCCCTTTATTTCAGATCTCGCAGCCAACAAGTAATGCAAATAGCAATTTATCATCCGGACAAAAGTCGCTACTAAATAAGTTTGCATCGAGGCCGCGAATTATTTTAAATAAAAAACTTGTTCTGTTACCGGTTGATGGCATAGTGTCATCCCTGTTTTTATGGATTCCCGGCATTTATTTGTTCTTTACTATTGCTTCTCTTCTAATAACCAACCTGCTGTCAAAGAAATTACTTCCTGTTATTTGTTCCTGGCGTATCTGATCTGAGCCATTTTATTAATACCCCTGTTATCTTAACAGTAAATCACTGATTTCGTGCTAAGATTAGATATTTAATGCCATGAACAATATTTTAATGACGGATGACCTTATTATCCGTCAGCTACAAGAAAAAGAAACAAGGCTTATTGCCGAGCTAAACAAAGTAAGACTTGCTTTAAATGCTTTTCTGAATAATGAAGAGAATGAAGCAATAGATAATGACCTAAATGAAGCAATACCGGCGGAGTACTCACCGGAAATGACCTATGCGTACAAAATCCTCTTTGTACTGAATCAGCATCGGGGTACCATGCTGGTATCGGAGATCGTTGAGACCATCCATATTCTTGAGCCAAGGCTCGACAAGGAAAAACTTCAAAAAAACATTAGCTATAATTTATCCATGCTGGCAAAATATAATAGGATCAGAAAACATCCGTTCAACCGGAATATTAAATATTCCTTATAATATTTTGACTGTAAACGGCTATAAAATAAAGAATCGCTAAAAAGATTAGTCTTTGTTTATTGTAATGAAAAATGGAATAAATTTTTGTTGTCATTCTGACACATTCGTTTTTTTCGCAACAGGCATTTTTCTTCATTGTAATGATTTGGATACAAAAAAGTTAGTGTAGCTTAACAATACTTCGGAATTTCTTCTTTTGTTTAGTATTTGTTAACTTTTTGTTATTGTTAGTAAAACCGTTTTGTAACAACATGCAAATAGTTTTATGTGCCAAACAAATAGCACATGAAACGAAACTTACCAAACAATTTTCCGCGGCTATTACTACTTTTGTTAGTAACCGTGTTTATGTTTTGCGGCAAGGCATTTGCGCAAAACACGATCAGGGGTATTGTGTTAGACAACAACAATCAACCCCTTCCCGGAGTAACCATTAAAGTTAAAGGAACAACCAGAGCTACGGTAACAGGTGCCGAAGGCCGGTTCACTTTTGCAGCTGATAAAGGTGAGACCCTGGAAATAAGCGCTATTGGGTTTACCACGCAGGAAGTGGCGGTAACATCCGATGCCAACTATTCTATTCAATTAAAGCAGGAATCTAAAAATCTGAATGAGGTAGTTGTTACAGCTTTAGGTGTGAAAAAAGAGTTTCAGCGCCTGGGCTATTCGCAATCACAAATTCGTGGCGACGATTTAACCTTAGCCCGCGACGCTAATCCATTGCAATCAATGGAAGGTAAAGTAGCCGGCTTAACCATTGGTTCGAGCTCTGAGTTTTTCGGAGCTCCAAACGTTGTTTTGCGTGGTAGCAAAGACGTTTTATACGTAATTGATGGTGTGCCTGTGGAATCGAACACTTATGACTTTAACCCTGATGATATTGATACCTATACTGTGCTGAAAGGCCCTAACGCTGCGGCATTGTATGGTTTCCGTGGTATCAACGGCGCTATTATTATCACCACCAAAAAAGGTACTAAAGATAAAAAGGGCTGGCAGATAGATTTCAACAACACCGTTGAAATGGAAAAAGGGTTTCTTGTTGAACCGCAGTCGCAGACACAATATGGCCGTGGTACCAACTACCAGTATGCTTACGGTAATCAATTATATGATAATACACAAAGATTGCCCGAATGGGGCCCGCGTTTCGACGGTGTTTTCAAAACCACACAGTTTGATAGCCCGTATGATCCGGTAACAGGCATACGTACACCTACGCCATGGCTGGCCCGCGGTGCTAATAACTTCGATGATTTTGTTCAGACAGGTTATACAACCACCAATACACTCGCTCTTGCCGCCAGCGGATCAAACTATGATGTGCGTATATCCTACGGTCATACTTTTCAGCAGGGCGACTTTCCTAATACCAAGTTAAACATCGACAACTTTAAGCTTGCTGCAGGTTATGATATTTCTCCAAAATTGCGTGTTGACGGAGACCTGAACTTAAACCTGCAATATTCGCCGAACATACCGGATCCTAGCTACAGCCCTAACAGCTATTTGTATATGTTCAAAGTATACGGGTCTTCCGATTATCCTATCGATGCATTGAAAAATTATTACCAGGGCCCGATGGGTGTGCCAAACCTTGTTCAGTATGCACAGGAGTACGGACGCGAAAATAACCCATGGTTTATTGCCGACAAATGGCTTAAAGGTCGCGAAAATCAGGTGATAAATGGGTCATTGTCATTGACTTATAAGGTTAATAGCGATTTGAACATTCGTTTGCGTACAGCCTTGAATACTTATAATGAGCTGAATACAGAGCAGGTGCCAGCTTCAACCAACCTGAACGAATACCTGTCATGGTATTATTTCGGATGGTATGGCGACTACAGGCAGGATCAGCGTAACCTATTGGAAAATAACACCGATCTGAATATCACTTATAAACATAAATTCGGTGGTTTTGAACTGAATGCTTTGGGAGGAGCCAACGAGCGCTCATTCAGATATTTGTCTAATTGGGCTACAACCAAAGACCTTTCTATTCCAAACGTTTATAATCTGAACAACTCGATAAACCCGATATTGAATTATAACTTCAATTCAAAGATGCAGGTTTACAGTGCTTACTACTCAGTCGATCTGGGCTACAAGAACTACATCAACCTGAACACTACGGGCCGTGTGGATAACCTATCGACGCTGCCATCAGGTAATAATACATTTTTCTATCCTTCGGTGTCATTAAGCTCGGTGGTAACAGACTATATTAAGCTGCCTGAAGTGATATCATTCTTTAAATTGAGAGCATCTTATGCCGACGTAAAAGGCGGATTGACCAGCCCTTATATCGGTACTTCTTACAACGCAGTTCAGTCGACAGCATTAGGTACAGGCTGGAACTCACAGCCGCTGGTTAACCTGCTGGGTTATGGTTCTGAATTACTTACGCCTTACAACGGCCCAACTTACGTAAACTCAAGCTCGACCGCACCGGCAACATATTATAACGGTTCGCCATCGGTGAGCCTTTCGACAACAATAGCCAATCCTAAAATAAAACCATTCGACGTAAGCTCTTATGAGTTTGGCGGCGATTTGAAGTTCTTCAACAATAGGTTAGGCTTAAATGCAACTTACTTTACAACCACAAATGGTCCTAACATCGTACAGTTGCCGGTTGCCCCATCTACTACTTATAATTACCAGATCATCAATGGTATAACCACCAAAAAGAATGGCTTTGAAATTGAATTGATGGGTTCAGTACTTAAGAGCCAGAATGGCCTTAACTGGGATATTAACGCCAACTATTCTACTTATAAAGAAACCCTTAAATCTGTTTATGACGGCGCTACCAGCTATTTCTTCAACGGTCATACCTATAATGTAGGAGACAGGCTTGACGCTATATATGGCACCAAGTTCGTACGTGACGGACAAGGCGATATCGTTAACAGCGGGGGTATACCTTTAACAGCTCCCGCGCAGCAGAAGAATGGACAGTATGGTCTTTTAGGCTACGCCGACCCTGATTTCGCATTCGGTATAACCAACACTTTCGGCTATCATCATTTCTTCCTCAGTTTTGTGGTTGCCGGCAGGATCGGGGGTAAAATATATGACTATACCAAATACCACTCTTTCAACGGCGGTACAGCAGCCGAAACTGCTGAAGGTGCATTTGGTGCGGCCCGTTTAGCAGAATGGAACAGTACTAATGAGGGTACTGTGGCAGCAACACCTAAGTATGTAGGCCAGGGTGTGATGATAACCAGCGGTACTCCAATTTATGGCCCGGGTGGTGTGATCACCAACTTAAACCAGCTAACTTTTGCACCTAATAATGTACCTGTACTGGTGCAGAGCTATGTATCCAGCGGTTTGGGGGCCAATGTTGATGAATATTATATGGTTAGCCGTTCATACGCTAAACTACAGGAAGCAAGCTTTGGATATACCTTCCCTGAAAGCATGCTGAAAGGTACTTTTATCAAAAAGATATCTATATCTGTAGTAGGCCGGAACCTGCTGTATTTTGCCGCACGCAAGGACGTCGATCTTGATCAGTACGCTTCTGGTTACGATGCTTCAACAAAAGCGTTGGTTGGCGGTGATAATGGTTCAGTTGACTTGTCAAGTCCTACCGCACGACGCTTCGGATTCAATCTTCACCTAACATTCTAAAATTGTTCAACAATGATTAATAAGAAATTTATGAAAATAAGATCATTAATTCCAGCAGCCATATTAATTATTGGCATGGTATCGGTAACCGGCTGCCAGAAAGGCGATCTGGTCGATAACCCCAACGTAGCAGGAGCTACCGGAACTGTTCCGGCTTCTCTTCTGCTCAATCACCTTACCGCAACGCTGATCAGGAATCCGGGAAGTAGCAATACATCCAATGAGATGCCTTTTACATACTCTACAACAGCAGGGCAATATGAATTGTCTAACTACCAGTATTACAGGGGTAATAATAACTATAACTTCGGCAATACTAACGATAGCTATGATATTTTAAAATATGCTATTGCACTGGAAACCCAATCGACCCAGCAACAAGGCAATCAGACAAACAAATATTATGCCCTGGCCCAGTTTTTTAAAGCTTATGCAGGTATCTGGCTTACCCAGCGTGTAGGCGATATCCCGTTTTCTGAAGCTGGCAGCGCTACGGTTCTTACACCCAAGTTTGATACGCAGCACGATGTTTATAAAGCTTGCCTGGCACTGCTGGATAAAGCTAATTCTGTACTGGCGCCTTTGACCGCTACCAATTCAGGAAACAAGCTTGATTCAGGCGATATCTTTGGTTTATCTTACCTGCAATGGCAAAAAGTTATTAATACATATACTTTGCGTGTCCTGATCAGCCTGAGCAAAAGAGCCACGGACAATGCTGATCTGCAGATACCTCAAAAATTTGCTGCCATACTGGGTAATCCAACTCAGTATCCTATCATGACCGGCAATTCGGATAACGTAGTATACCAGTTTAATGCAGCCTTTAATCCATATCCTATTTTCCAATATGGCGCTCAGCCATATAACAACTTTGCAAATATAGGCGAAGCTTATATTAACGTAACCGTTCCAAATCAGGACCCACGTTTATTTGTTGTAGCAACCCCTGCGCCTGCGCAGGTTGCAGCCGGCAAAGCAGTAAGTGATTTTACTGCTTACGTAGGCGCTAATGACAACCTTGTGCTGCCTGATCTTCTGGATAATTCTAACAACGGTGAATATTCTTATACCAGCTACAACCGCTATTACACAAGCACTTCAGGCGCTTTGGCCGAGCCTTTCATTTTCATCGGCTATCCTGAATTATGCTTTAATATTGCTGAAGGCATTAACAGGGGATGGGCAACCGGCGACGCAGGTACCTGGTACACCAATGGCATAAATGCTTCATTTGCAAACTACGGTATGACCAACGGCCAAACAGTAACAATTGGTTATCCTATCTCCACTACCAATCCAACGCTTAACCCCAATCAAATAGCGCAAGGCGGCGCCTGGGGAACTGCTACCATAAATATTCCGCAGTTCTTGTCAAATGTTGCTTATGCAGGTAACAATGCTACCGGCCTCGCTCAAATATTTACACAACGTTATGTAGCAATGTTTGCCAACTCGGGCTGGGAGCCATATTACAACTGGAGAAGATCGGTTGACGCCACTCATCCAAATGGTATACCGGTTTGGGACCAGGGTGGTACCGGTATTGCTACAGGCGGCAGCAATTTAATACCTCGCCGCTGGTTATATCCGGCTAATGAGGCCGCATATAATGCGCAAAATTACAAAAGTGCGATCCAATCACAATTTGGAGGCGCCGACGATATAACTAAAGATACCTGGTTGACCAAATAGGTAAATTAAATTTCAATAATCGGCAGGGGCTAGTGGTTCAGCTCCTGCTTTTTTAATTATAAGCTTATGAAAAAGATCGTTTTATTATTCGTATTCATTGCAGCTACTTCATTAACAACTTTTGCACAGGTAGCCGACAGCGCAAAAAGACATGTGGTATTACAGGGAGCAGCTAATTTCCGCGATCTTGGCGGATATGCAACTGCCGATGGCCGCCATGTAAAATGGGGTGAGGTGTATCGCAGCGCTGATATCAGCAAACTTACCGATGCTGATCTGGCCAGGTTAAAAAGTCTGAACCTTTCTTGTGATGTTGATTTGCGCGGTCACCAGGAATCTGCACAGGCGCCTGATAAACTGAACCCAGGCACAAACTATATTTTGTGCCCAGCCGGAAGCGACAATATGAACTGGCTGAAAGATATGTCAAAGCTAAAAGGCAACCAGGGCGACAGTCTTATGGTTGTTTATTATAGCAACACACAATACCTGGCCGATAGGTACAAGCCTTTTTTTGACAAGCTGCTTAATCTGCCTGCAGATCAAAGCCTCGTATTTCATTGTACCGCGGGTAAAGACCGTACCGGTATAGGTTCAGCACTATTTTTATACAGCCTTGGTGTGCCTTATGATACGATCGTGAGTGATTACCTGGCCTCCAACTATTACAGGAAAGATGTGAATGAAAAACTTGCAGCACAAATGGCTCAAGCGATGCACATAGATCCGGAAGTGGCAAAAAGTATGGCCGGGGTGAAAAAAGAATATCTTGATGCTACCTTTAATGCTATTGTTAAGCAATACGGGTCGGTTGATAACTACCTGAAGACGCAGATCGGTCTTGACGATCAGAAGATCGCCCAGCTTAAAGAGAAGTTCCTGGAAAAATAATTTCTGAAATTATAAACCTTATAAAAATGTTTCTGAAAAACATCGCTCCATTGTTATTCCTGCTGATTGCTCCGCTGCTTTCATCAGCTCAGCAGGCTGATTTAGTATTGAACAATGGCAACATTATCACCATAAAGCAAAAAGGCGACCGTGCCCAGGCCATTGCCATAAAGGGTAATACTATAGTCGCAGTTGGCAGTAATGATGAGATCAAAAAATACATCTCCAACGGTACAAAAGTGATCGACCTGAAAGGCCGCACCGTTACTCCCGGCTTTAACGATTCCCACCAGCATCCCGCGCCGATCTATGCTTTTGAAGAACCTTATGCCGAGCTTGAGCTGGATACGGTAAGCTCGATGAAGAACCTGATCGTATTGCTCAAACGCAAAGCTGCCATTACACCAAAAGGAATGCTCATACGTGGCGTAGGTTATAACGAAACGCGTTTAGGGGGACAACCCATACGCGACAGCCTGGACAAAGCATCTACGGATCATCCTATTCTCATCACCCATGCCAGCGGCCATCTTTCGGCAGCCAACTCATTCCTGATGAAAATTAATGGCATCGATGAAACCATTAAAGACCCTCCGGGTGGCGCATTTGAGCGATATATCGGAACTAATAAACCCGATGGTATTTGTAAAGAATCGGCAGCAAGATTTTTACATCGTTCTAAAGACATAATCTATCCGCCCAAACCTACCCATGAGCAGGAAATGGCCGGTTTCCGGCTTTACTTTAACAATGTGCTGGCGAGTGGTATTACCAGCATAGGCGATGCCTGGACCTCACCTGATAAAGTACAGTTCTATAAAGAATTAGTCGATGAGCATTTTCCTATGCGTTTTAACCTGATCATCGGTGTGGATTATCTAGACCAGGTACTTAGCGGAAAAATACCGCAAGTGCACTCTGATTATCTCCGGATCAACACCATTAAAGTTTTTCATGGCAATTCCTTGAGCGGCAAAACCTGCTGGTTATATCAACCTTATGACATGATCAACCCGGTAACCGGTAAAAAGGATTACTACGGCATACCACCAGCACGCAGCCAGGCTGGACTGGATAGCTTATTCTATAAGATACATCATGCAGGCTGGCAGATCGCCTGTCACTCCAATGGCGACAGGGAGATCGACATGGTTATTGCCGCGATCGAGAAAGCAGAGCAATCAGATCCACGTCCTGATCCCCGTCACCGCATAGAGCATTGCAGCATCACCAATCAGCAGATACTGGATAAGATAAAGAAGGATGGTATTATACCCGTATTCCATTGTTATATGTACGAGTTGGGCGACAAAATGCTGGTTTACGGCCAGGAAAGGATGAGCATGCTGCACCCGACAAAAACAGCCGAAGACATGGGCATAATTTATGCTCTGCATTCGGATGCTCCGGTATCGCCATATCCTGCAATGCCAAGGTTAGGCAGCGCAGTTAACCGGAAAACCAGGGAAGGTATCGTGATTGGCGCTAACCAGTGCATCGATGCAGAGACAGCTATCAAGGCTTATACTTACGCCGGGGCTTATACCACTTTCGAGGAAAAGAAGAAAGGTACCTTGCAGCCGGGTATGTTTGCAGACATGATCGTTTTGGATGCCGACCCGACCAAAATTGATCCTGATCAGATCAGAAATATTAAAGTACAGGTAACAATCGTTGGAGGTAAAATAGTTTATCAGCAATAATGTTATCTCAACTATGGAAGGAAATTATCTTAACCTGCTTGACGAATTGCGGGCGATAGCACAAATTGGCATCAACTACAGCAAAAACCCGCACGACCTGCATAATTATGAACGCTTGCTTGGGCTGGCCGCTGACGAATATGCAGCCTTTACCGGCCTTCCGTCGCCAGAAATAATGGAAAGGTTCAGAAAAGAATTAGGCTACGTTACGCCTAAGATCGGTGTCAACGGCGTATTGTTTAATAGCGAAGGTAAAATATTCCTGGAGCAACGAAGTGACGACCATTTATGGGGCATACCCGGAGGCTGGGTTGATGTCGGCGAGTCGCCGGAAACCGCATTGAAGCGGGAGTTTGTGGAAGAGGCTAATTTTGTGATCGAGCCGGTGGATATTATTAAATTTCATACACGCTTGCCCGGCGAATTTAACCAGCCGCATACCTCGGTACATATCTACTATTATTGCCGGTATATCAGCGGTGAATTAAAGACCTCGCACGAAAGCCATGAAGTTTATGGATCCTTCAGCAATATCAGACTGGCATAAAGATCACCGGTATATCGCTGAAATTTGTACCGGCTATTTTCAAAAGATCAGTTCCAATGGGCTTGCAAGCAACGGGCATTCGCCTTTTTCACATCAGTGAAAGGCCGGGTATTGAAGTTTTTGAACCACGTCCTTCGCCATCTTATTTTGACGCGATTAAAGAGGATGTGGTTTTTGCTATATCAGACCGGTTACTGCATAATTATTTATTACCAAGAGACTGCCCGCGGGTAACTTATTACATCGGCCCGCAAACCACTGAAGCCGACAAAAACAGATTTTTCGGCGAAAGCACCGGTAAATTCATAATTACAGTACCTTCCGAATGGTATACTGAAATAAAAACAACGGTATTGTATTGCTACGAATTTGCGATAAACAATTTTACCCTGCTTGATGAGTGTGCCGGATACTACGTTTCAAGTCAAAGGGAGATACCTATAGCTATAAGAACCATATCCGACCCTATCAACGAAATTCTGTCCTTAGGTGTCGAACTACGCTTTACCCCATCTATCATTCCCCTGGCAGAAGTTGTGAAATGCTCAAGCCTCAATTTTTCATTAATTCGGATGAGGAATGCTAAAACATAACGAATGTCAGTCATCATCCTTACCTGCCAGCGTGGCTGGATAAGGTTTATTGCCTTTGGCGGCGTGCCACAAAATATGATTCATTAAATCATCGTTGCCGCCATCCACATGGTCGAACTGATGTTGCGAGGACGCTTTTGCATAAAATAGCGATTTGCCTTTAAGGGCAGAAAAGCCGGGATTAATGTCATTGATCGGGATACGATTCGGAACAACAGTATAAGTGTAGTTTGACGGCCGGTCTGCAAAGCATTTAAACATAGGCAAAGCTGTAGCGTCGATGATGTTCATAGGCGGGATGCCCAATATCTGTTCAATGGATCTTACGATACAAGTTTGATTATAATTAGTGGAGACTGTGCTTTGCAGGCAGCTATAGGCGCTCACCACAAATCCCGTAGTGCGGTAAGCGGATACATGGTCCCAGCCATCCTGCGAGTCATCTTCGGTTACAAAAATGACTGTGTTTTTCCAGAAACGGCTTTTGCTTACCGCCTCAATGATACGACCGAGGGCCAAATCGTTATCTGCCACCATTGATCTTGGTTTAGGCAAGCCGGGCCGTGTGCCTTGCGTATGATCGTCAGATAGCGCCATCACCATCAGGTTAGGCAGGGCATCGCCGGGCTTTTGTTCGTAATCATGCAGTTCTTTGATAAACGCGGCCGCTCTTACCTGGTCGGTAATCTTCAATTCGTCCGATGCCGGATAACTCTGCGACAGCATCGGCCTTACCCTCGATATCGTGCTGGTATTATAAAACTCAAAAGGTTTTCCGTTTTTATAATTGTTATAAATATCGGTCCAGCTCAGCTTTTCATTATAATGCGGTTGTGAAGCTTCCCCATATATCCTGACCGTTTTACCATGATCTGCTGCGTTGTTCCAGATAAATCCATTGGCATCATAAACTAAAGCATCTTCCTGTACATGCGGGTAGCTGCGAAACCACGCCCGCACGTTTTTCTCCACGTAATCGGTTACCATTGCTGCGTCCGTCCATTGGTGGCCCTCTGCCGAGCATTTGCCCGAAGCATAGTAATTATCGAGTAACAGGAACTTCCGCGCTAACTGGTGTTCATTAGGCGTTATGCTGTCGCCATATACGCATAACGACGGCATACCATTACCCTGCGGCATATCCCCCAACACCTGGTCGTAAGTGCGATTTTCTTTGATGATGTATAAAACATGGGTAAATACAGAAGGTTCGCCGATGCGCTCAGGCATAGGTCTTGGCGCAATGTTTTTTCTAGGCGCCAGGTTTGCAATTTCCTCGCGGAAGGTCAAATTGAGTTGTTTCACCTTCTTTGTATAGGCTTTCAGACCATTATCATCCGGGATTGGGATAATTGAAAGAGTTGCCTTTTCATGATGCGAGTTAAAGGCATTTGTAGCAGCAAGCTTACCCTGCGTGATAAACTCTTTTGTACTTATCCTTGAACCTTCACCCTCCAGGTTCGTTACAAACAGCGTATTGCCGTTTATTAGAAGTCCTCCCGGATAAGCCTCTGTCGGGATAAAGCCTTTGACAAACGTATTCCCCTTCTCATTTTGCGACGATTTATCGCCCAACTGAACTACAGCCACCGCATTGTCCAATCCGTTCGCAACATAAAGCTGGGAATTATCATTACTAAGTGTAAGCGCATTTGGCGAATCACCAATGTATCGATTGCTCCCCTGCAGAAGATTAACGGGGATGTTTTCGGTAACTTTAAGATCAGGAATAGAGATCACCGAAACATTGTCGCTGTTGGCATTGGCCACATACGCATACTTTCCATCGCTGCTGGTTACGATTGCATTTGGATGCAGGCCAACTGCTATTTCTTTCTGCATAGTACCGTCTGTCGCAAAAGCCTGCACGCTCCCGGTTTGCGTGGCCCCGGTTTTAGGGGCGATGTAAGTTTTGCCATATGGAACTCCCGCGGTTTCCCAACTCAAGGTATCAGTCCCGGGATCGCCGCCGCCCCAGTTGGTCACTAATATTTTGTCGCCGGTTATGGCAATGCCGTATGGCGCCACACCCGTTGGTTTCGCCCAAACAGTTTGCTTTGCTGAAAGATCGATCTTGACCAGTTGGTTATTGCCGTTTAAAACCACATACAGGTAATCTTTGCCATTTTCATTGTTAATGGCTAGTTCATTCGGAAGTGCCAGCGGAGATGGCGCTTTGGGCTTAAAAGCAATGGTATCTTCCAGTTGTATTTTCTTCCCATCCCATTTAGCCTGCAAAACATAAGAGCGATGGCTGCCTCCGTTGGCCGCACTCCAGAAGAACCGGGTTTCATTGCCCATGTTGTGTACAACCAAGCCTGAATAAGTGCTCATCAGACTGCCAAGCTTTGGAGCGTTCTTATAGGTCCAGCTGGCAACTACCTTATCGCTGGTAGTGTCGATCACGGTGATGCCGTAACGCTCCTCTACTACTAATAAAGACGAATTAGGTATCAACCTGGCAGTCAGACTATGGTTTTCTACACTGGGATCGCCAAACCGTATCGTTTTTCCCGCAGGATTGATCAACCGGTTGTAGGGCATCATTACAGGCAATACTTTGTTGGTGAGTGTGCTGTCGTCGTAAGCAAAATGCATATTGGTTTGCGCGTTTTCCGTAGTGTTGTTTTTCTGAACCGGGTGGCAGGCGCTCAAAAAAGTGAAAACTGTCGCTACCAAAAGCAAATTATTTATATAAGCTTTCATAGGGTTTTGCTAATATCAAGGGTAAAAATATCGTGGCTAAAGTTAACCAAATCTCAATTGGGTAAAGCCATTTGAGTTTACTCATGATTATTTTATTGTAAAATATACAGGACAAAAGGGATCCCGGCGCTCATTAATCATGATGATATAAATTTGGTCTGAGAGCTGTTGAAAAGGAATCCTGATAAAGGGTGATTTTAATAATGCCTGCCATTACAGACGGGTTTTAAAGGCTGATTAAAGATACCTCACTATATTTCCGGCAATAGTTCGCTTGGAAACATATCGATCATATAGTTGCCAACATTTCGGTTTTATCGAACAGATCATCTTTGCTATTTGAATTGACCTGTGGGTGATCATACAGAATGACCGGCGAGGACAGCATCATTTTGTTTTCGTGGTCGATCAATACCGGCCAGGTGTTCATATTCTTACAAACCGATGTACCCTCCGTAAATTCAACGGGCGGATTTTGTGACGAAAGAAACTTCCCTTTATCCGTTTTTAAAATAGTATGCACCGCAATAAAGGATTGGCACATGGCCATATCGTGTTCCATGCTTTCGGCATTTTTCAGATTAGTTTGATTGGTTATTCTCGCAGTGATCCTCCAAAGATTTTCCCGACCGCCTCCTGATACTTCAAGCTCAGCTCGACCGCCAATAGGATATACCCTGAATATCCTTCTCCCCACTACACCTGCTTCGCTAAAAATATTTTCAGCAATTGCAGAACCTGAAAACGAAATGGGCTTGATATTTCTTTTGTTTACAGAGTCTGAAACAGACATTTCACCATAGTCGATTTGCCGCTCAACTGCCTGCCAGCCTTCGGTAAAATGATGACTGTCGGCCATGAAATCTTCTGCTCTTACAAAATCGCCGTTTACCTTGCGGTACAGTTCGACCTTCACCAAATGAAGAAACCGGACCAGCACCTCAATTTTGGCATCAGGCGATGCATTCAGCAGACATTGCGTGCGCATAAAACCATTAGTATTAATATGTTTTGCCGAATAACTCCGGGGGAAAACTACGCCAAAGGGAATAGGCTTTTTATTTTTTAAAGCCGAGGGGCAAAACGAATACCCTTCGTACAACATAGTTTGGGTAAGCTTATTTAATAAGGATTCGTCATATGTTTGCATTGTGTCCATAGGTTACGATGAAGTAACCCTGAACCGCTTAAATGGTTTCTCTCCGGCGGGCCCGACCAGAAGTCAAGGTTGATTTATTTAAAACTAAAGCATTGTGCGTTAGTATTTTACGACAAAATATGCATTAAAGATCCGTCAAAAACGGGTATATCGGGCAAGCAGATTGGGTATTTGATGCAATGGAAACAGGTATTTGATACCGGCCATTTGTATGATCAAAGTGGCACTTCTGTTTTCAGATATTTACTGAACCATTCCAGCGCGTAATCAGCAACTTCGTCCAGTTTGCCGGGTTCCTCAAACAAATGGGTTGCTTCAGGAACAATGGTCAGTTCGCTGGGTGCATCGATTTGGTCCATGGCCTGCCGGTTAAGATCAATCACGGCAGTATCCAGTCCGCCCACAAGCAATAATACCGCTGCATGCACCTTTTCCAATGCGTCGCCGGTCAGGTCGGGCCTTCCGCCACGACTTACCACAGCCAACACCTTATCTGGTAATTCCGCAGCCGCTATCAGGGCCGCTGCGGCGCCTGTACTTGCACCAAAATATCCTATTATCATTCCTGAGGTTATCATTCCTGCAGTGGCCCAGTTGGTTACACTGATCAGTCTGCTTGCAAGTAAGTCGATCTCAAAACTATTGAAATAGATTTGGTTCTCAGCGTTCGTCAGAAGGTCGAACAGCAGCGTTGCATAACCCCGCTGTTGTAACCGCTCTGCTACATATTGATTGCGCGGACTAAAACGGCTGCTGCCGGTACCATGTGCAAAAATGACCAGCGCTTCCGCACCATCAGGTATTGCCAACTGGCCATATAACACAACGTCATCCACCGGCAGCCTCACTTCATCGTTATATATGGTTCTCATGACGGTATGTTGTTTTCAGATTTAACATTTGTCTTCGGGCAGAGATTACATTATCTGCAAATAGCGTAGAAATATTGCCGGAAACACGTATTTGTTACATAAAATCAGGTAGATAACCCGGAACCGGTCCCCGGTTATGCTTGTTGTTTAAATTATGAATAGCGCATACCGATATACCGATCGTAAGCAGGCTGGTATGTTTTTGGGCGATCATCTTGCAGAAAAATACAAGGGATTGACCGATCTCTTGATTATAGGGATACCTCGGGGTGGGGTAGAAGTGG
Organism: Mucilaginibacter sp.; assembly: GCF_036568825.1. Lineage (GTDB taxonomy): Bacteria > Bacteroidota > Bacteroidia > Sphingobacteriales > Sphingobacteriaceae > Mucilaginibacter. The sequence goes on from NZ_DATCRU010000041.1 coordinate 19,635, forward strand.
CTTTTTATGTTGCTATGACCATGCAGGCGCCTTTATCGTTGATCGTGTCGAAAAAACTGCCTTATCCTGGCCAGCCTGAGTTTGGCTTTGGGGCAGTGGCTGAAGAGCATACAGTATATGTTGCAGATGAGTTTAAACGCGATCTTCCTGCTACCCTGGTAGAAAAATCGGTTGCAGAGCAGGAAACCGAGATCGCACGCCGGGTAGAACTTTACCGGAACAGCGCGCCGCTTTCGGATTTCCGGGGTAAAACAGTATTCCTGATCGATGATGGAATAGCGACCGGTGTAACGCTGGTGCCATGTATCCGGCTGTGCCGTGCTAAACAGGCTGCAAAAGTTATTATCGCTGCACCTGTGTCAGGCCAACAGTATGACCCGCATATGGCAGAGGCTGATGCAATTGAAGTACTGTACCGGCCCGCTGATTTTCATGCGGTGGGTCAGGCTTATGAACGTTTCGGCGATTTTACGGACAAAGAGCTGCTGAAATTGCTGCAAAAACAAGAAGATAATTATGAAAATACGCGATTACCGGGCTAATAAAGTTAATTATACATTATTGGTTGCATTTAAGTGCCCCTGTTTGCAAGTATAAATTCACGTAAGTGCTTGAATTAGACGTAATAGCCGTATTAAAATCGGGTAATTACCCTATACGAGGAGAAAATCCGGTTGTCGAACTTTGTAATACAATTTTTAAAGTACATAGGGATAAAAAAAGTATGGAAGGTAAAAAGATATTGATGATTGAAGACGATACCTGTTTCCTGGAGGTTATGCAGTATTTCCTGCAAATGGAGAACTGCCAGTTTACCGGCCTGACCCAAACTGAGGATATTGTACCGCTCGTTCAATCAACCAAACCAGACCTTGTACTCTTAGATTACCTCCTTCCCGATACAAATGGCGGAGATTTGTGTAATAAACTGCGTAAATGCCAGGATTTTGAGCATCTTCCAATCGTGCTCATATCGGCTTACCCGGAAAAACAATTGCAATTGGATGGAATACCTTTTTCAGTTTTTATTCCCAAGCCGTTTGACCTTTGGTATTTGCTTGCCTGCATGGAGAAGCTGCTTGGACACCGGTTTGATACCGCCGCGGCTTAATTAAACCCGCATTGCTTGATTTTACATTTGTTTTTTATTGGTTATGATTTGACCTGCCAGGATCAATCCGGGCAGATTTGTTGTTTTAATTAGGCTGATGTAAATGTGATCTAATGATGCGGAAGAAATTCTTCTACTACATCCCTGAAGGTTTGCTGGATAATACCCCGTTCATGAGCATCACCTTTCACAATAGTTTTTGTGAATTTGATCATCTGTTCAAAAGTTATATGCGGAGGAATGGTCGGAACATCAGGGTCGACAATTGCTTCCAGAATTACCGGACGGTCGGCAGAAAGAGCCTCATCCCATGCAGCACCCAACTGTTCAGGTTCATCTACTTTTATACCCTTTAAGCCTAACAATTCTGCATATCTTGCATAAGGGAAATCGGGCAGTTCCTGCGAACCAACAAATTCAGGGTTACCTGTCAGCACACGCTGTTCCCATGTAACCTGGTTCAGGTCGTTGTTGTGCAGTACCATGATGATCAATCTCGGGTCGCTCCATCTTTTCCAATATTTTGATATAGTAATAATGCCGCCATTGCCCAGCATCTGCATGGCGCCATCGCCGACTAATGCTATCGCCACACGATCAGGGTAAGCGAATTTGGCAGCTATGCTATAAGGTACACCGGGGCACATTGTTGCCAGTGTTCCGGAAAGCGTTGCCATCATGCCTTCCCTTATTCTCAGATTTCGGGCAAACCAATTAGCAGCCGAACCCGAATCTGCTGTTATAATACAATTATCAGGCAACCTGGATGATAGTTCCCAAAATACGCGTTGCGGATTGATAGGTTTGGCATTATTCATTGCTTTAGCTTCGATCACCTGCCACCATTCTTTAACATTTTTTTCGATTTCTTCCCGCCATGAACGATCTTCCTTATATCTAATTAGCGCGATAAGCGCTTTCAGCGTTTCCTTACTATCGCCTACCAGGTTTACGTCCATCGGGTAACGCAGGCTCAGCATACGGCCATCAATATCTATTTGCACTCCTTTGGCTTTGCCTTCATCCGGTAAAAATTCCGAATAAGGAAAGCCGCTGCCGATCATCAGCAAGGTATCGCAATCCATCATTAAATCCCAGCTTGGTTTGGTTCCAAGTAAACCGATGGCTCCGGTTACATAAGGCAGATCATCAGGAAGAGCCGCACGGCCAAGCAAGGCTTTGGCTACACCAGCGCCAAGTAGCTCAGCTATTTCTTTTACTTCAGTTGACGCTCCAAGTGCGCCTGCGCCAATTAATATTGCTACTTTTTTACCTTCATTTAAAATATCAGCTGCCTTTTGTAATTCACTTGCTGGCGGAACTGGTCTTTCCAGCGGGTGACCGATTCCTGTGAAAACGCTGCCATGTTTTTTTGGAGGGGCTTCGATGGAATCCAATTCCTGAACATCATTTGGGATGATAACACAAGTCACCGTACGTTGTGCTTTCGCAATACGAATAGCACGGTCGATCATTTGACGCGCCTGTCCGGGTTCGGTCATCATCTGTACATATTCACCAGCAACATCTTTAAAAAGGGAAAGCAAATCTACTTCCTGCTGGTAACTGCCACCGAGGGAAAGGCGGGCCTGCTGGCCAACTATGGCCACGACAGACTGATGGTCGAGCTTGGCATCATACAAGCCGTTCAGTAAATGAATAGCACCCGGACCCGATGTTGCCATGCAAACACCAACTTCCCCGGTAAACTTGGAGTGCGCACAAGCCATAAAGGCTGCGTCCTCTTCATGCCTCACTTGTATGAAATCTATCTGGTCTTTAGCGCGGTCCAGCGCACCCATTACACCATTGATACCATCGCCCGGGTATCCGAATATCCGGTTGATTCCCCACGCTTGCAGACGTGAGACTACAAAATCGCCAACTGTTGAAGCCATAGCAATGTGTTTATTAAGAGTTTAATATTCTAACATTGCTTAGATAGCCTTGTTTCTATAGCGACTTCGGCTTTTAAAAAACAAGTATTTATACGTGGTGAGTTGTTCAGAAATTTAGACCAGGTTAATCAAAAAGCTCCTGTTCTTCAGTATAATAAGTTTTTCTGGAGGCAATGGGTTTTTGCAAGATCACAGCCCCGGTGGAGGTTTTCTTTTTACGTGAATTGTGTACTTCCATAAAATCCCGGTATTCGCCGGTGATGATATCCGGGTGCTCTTTTATTATCTGCTTCTCCGCATCTTCCAATACTTTTTTTATTGATTTGGTCAGTGCTTTCACTTTGTCGACCGGGATTCTGTTCGATGCTGAAAAAGGAGATATCCTGGCATCCCATAATATTTCGTCGGCATAAGCATTGCCAATACCACGAACCATCTTTTGATCCATCAATACTGTCTTAACCGGAGTTCGTGTTTTGCTTAATTTTCCCTGCAGGTATTTCTCATCGATATCAAGCGCATCCGGCGTATCATTTTCTTTAGGATCTAAAGTCGGGGTGGCTGCAGCCTGGAAGTCAGTGAGCGACAGAATGTTACCATCATCAAATTTTAAGGAGATAATCAGACTTTTTGGTTGTTCTTCTTTAGATAACGCTAATTGTCCGTGCAGCATCAAGTGCAATCCGAGGACATGTTTATTGTCAAAAATAAAATGCAGTTCTTTTCCGGCACGCTCTACTTTTTCTAATACCGCGCCCTCCAAATTATCCTGAAGTTCTTTAACAGGCACATTTAGTTTTTTGGAGTGGCAAGTAACCCTCTCCACTTTCTTTTCTTTGAGCGCCTTTGTCAGATTACGGCTAAAAACCTGCAGATCGGGTAATTCGGGCATAGCGATTTTGATTTATTCAAAATACAAAAATATCTCATTACCTATGGCATCCACCAGGCCTTCTTTTACGCGATCCATTTTCCAACCGCTTTTCATACAGCGGATGATACCGATATTGTTATCATTTAATGAGATGTCGGCCTCGTAACAAATGCCTTCATCGATATCACAGGTTTCGCTGATGGGCACGGCTTCGCCCTTATAATGTACACCCTCGTATTCAAACTCAAGCGGAATAGGGTCTTTTTCCAATTGTTCGATCAGATCTTTAAAAAACTGGATCAGGTGCTTGCGTTGGGTCGGTGCCGTTGCGCTCCATTTTTCTTTGTCGGCACGTTTGTGAGCAACTTTAAATTTAAGCCCGGTCATTTCGGTCGAATAATCATTGGCATTCAGCTTTTTCACGTGCTGATGCGATATGATGTACCATTGATACTCAGTGCCAACCGGTACGCCCGAATTTTCCGGTGCATGACCGACACGTCTTTTGGTAACGGCATAGGATATTTCCCACAGATCAGGTGTGATCTTGGTCTCTTTCCAATCACCCTCATCATAATGCCAATGGTGGCCGCGACCGATCTGCATACCGGTATATTGTTTGCCACCAAATTTTTTATAACGATTATAGCTCGCGGACAGATCCTTGGCAACCGTTTTTTCTACTTTCTCTTTTTTTGCTCCCGTTGCTTTCTTCGGAGCTCTGGTTTTGGGTTCCATAGCAGATATTATTTATTATAAAACCACTCTCAAGGGCGATCGGTTTTAATCACGGAGTAGCTTTTCCTTTCTTTTCCCAATGGTCCTTAAGTTTCCCTTCTGATGTTGTTATCATACTCCGCACATACCGTTCGCCCCTGATTTTTCCCGGAGCGATCTTTTTACCGATAAAAAGCAACACTGGTCTGCCTGCTTCATCTGTCTTAAAAGCAATGTCCCGGCCGCGGTAAGTTATTTCATTGATTGATGACGCCGGGTATGGCTTGTTCAGCAGTTTTCTTACACCTTCTCCTAACATAGCTTATCTTTTTAATGTTCCTGTTGATGAAAAATATTTCGAGCTTTCTTTACGGTCTTTTCCAAGTCGATACCTTTACCAAGCACGCCCTTGAACAAGTCGCCGGTTTCTTTTAGGCGATCTATTGTATTGAAGATCGTAAAATCGCGCATAGTCAATCCGGGCTTTACTTCATCCCAGTGTAATGGCATGGAAACGGTCGCACCCGGTTTAGGACGAAGCGAATATGGTCCCGCCAGTGTCGCACCCGGACGGTTCTGCAAAAAATCGATATACATTTTGCCCTGCCGGTTTTTGATCTGTCGTTCTACGCTGGTGTATTTGGGTATTTGATCATGTACCAGGTTGGCTATCAATCGGCCGAACATCTGTGATTGATCATAAGTATATTTTGCAGCTAGCGGTATATAAATATGCATGCCGGTTGAGCCCGAAGTTTTTGGATAAGAGGGCACATCCAATGCATCTAATACTTCTTTTACTTCAAGCGCTGCGGCGATTACCTGGTCGAAATGATGTTTATCCGGATCGAGGTCAATTACACAATAATCCGGGTTATCCGGCGATTGTATCCTGCTGAACCAGGGGTTCATCTCAATACACCCTAACGAAGCCATCCAAAGCAGGCTGTCTTCGTTACAGGCAACAGCAAATTCTTTATGCTCACCGTCGCTGGTTACATAGGGGAAGCTATCCATCCATTCGGGCGATTTGTCTTTAATATCTTTCTGGTAAAAACTCGTGCCGTTGATACCATTTGGAAAGCGGTTAAGCGTTTGCGGGCGGTCCTTTAAATAGGGTAGGATATATTCAGCCACTTGGTAATAGTAATTGAGCATATCCCGTTTGGTGACACCATCTTCCGGCCAATAGATTTTGCTCAGGTGAGTAAATTTCAGTTCATGCCCGTGAACTTTGCGCACTTGTGTCTCTTCATTCGGATTCAGCAAAGTACGTCTGATGCCAGTTTGGGGAGCATTCAGAATATGATGATCTTCTTTTTGCTCAACTTCATTAATGGTTTGAGTAGTTGACGCTTCAACTTCGCGTACCACTTCATTGGCTTTTTTATCACTACGCATACCTTCAAATGAAGGATGACGAAAAACGCCATCACCGGTTACTTCAGCAAAGCTGATCTCGCAAACTAATTCCGGCTTCAACCAATAAGCTTTGGCTTTTGGCGGATTGGGTCTGAAACGCGAAGGGCTGTTAACATCAGGCACCTCCACAAAAGGCGCTTTGTCTATGATCAGCGGCTTAAACTGCGCCATCATTTCATTCTGAAGTTTATCAGAAAAACCAGTTCCGACTTTACCTACATAATGCAGCTTTTTATCTTCGTAAACACCGAGCAAAAGCGAGCTGAATTTTTTCGAGCTGCCTTCGTTTTTGGTAAAGCCGCCTATTACCACTTCCTGGCGTTTGTGCACTTTTATTTTCAGCCACTCTTTTGAGCGTATATCAGGCGAGTAAGTGCTGTCCTTCTTTTTGGCGATGATCCCTTCCAAGCCCATTTGTTTGGCTGCGCCGAAGAAATCGCTTCCCTTTACATCAAACACCTGGCTCAGGCGAATGCGGTCATCATCCTTAGGTAATACATCTTCTAAAACTTTCCGCCTGTCAGCAAGAGGCAATTCCATCAGGTTGATGCCATCATACCATAAGATATCAAAAACATAATAAGCCAGTTCACCGTCGGCTTCGCTGCGCCAGTTTTGAAGATGCCCAAAATTGGATTGACCCTTTTGATTCAGTACAACGATCTCGCCATCGATAACCGCATCAATCTTCCAACCGGATAACAATTCCCTCAATGGGTAATATTTGTCATTAAATGATTTGTTATTGCGCGAAAGAATATCTACATGACCCTTATTGATATAGCTGACCGCACGATAGCCATCCCATTTCACTTCATACATCCAATCCGGATCATCAAAAGGCTCATCGACCAGCGTGGCCAGCATTGGTTTAATCTTTTCGGGCATGACGGATCTTTTTGCATTCCCGAAAATATCCTGGAGAACTTTATGATTTATATCACCCTTCATGATTCTAATGAATTGACGCTAAGGATTATGGCGTTATTAACCTGTAATGTAATACCACGCGTCTTAGGTGATTGTTTTAATTTTAAGCTAATCAGGTATTTTCCCCCTCTCGAATTTTTTCTCTATTTCTGCCCAGTAAGGCAGGTCGACGATATTCATAAACTCATCCATATCAACAGCTCTATTTTGGGGCAGCGGCTCGCCATTTTTCAAATGTTTCAAAGCCATTTGCGTCGCATGCGCAACCTGGAAGATGACGGTCGTCGGATATAGTATCATGTTAAAACCCATATCTGCAAATTGCTGGGGCGGAACCCATGGTGTTTTACCGCCATTTTCCAACACGCTGGTCGCTAATGGTACATCTTTAAATACTCTGCCTATTTGCTCCAGTTGGTTTAAACTTGTTGGACCCTCAAGATAGATTCCATCTGCTCCTGCCTTTAAATAGTGTTCGGCCCGTTTTATGGCTTTATCCAAGCCTTCGGGACTGATGGCATCTGTGCGCGCAAGAATGAACAACTCGTTATCGCCCCGGGCTTCCACAGCAGCCCGTATCTTTTCCTCCATAGCATGTATCGGAACTACTTTCTTGTCGTTCATATGCCCGCATTTCTTTGGCGGCTGCTGATCTTCCATAAAAGTAGCTGAAGCCCCGAGATGAATATATTCTGAGATAGTTCGTGTTACATTTTTTACATCACCGTAGCCATCATCAATGTCGATCATGAAAGGCAATGGAGAGGCGGTAATTATGCTTTCAACAGTGAACTTCTTCTCGCCGAATTTTTCAAGGTCTACGTCGGGTATAGCGTGCGTGGCGCCTGATAACGCATAGCCGCCAATCTGGTAGGCATTAAAACCTGCTAATTCGATAAGCCTGGCAGTTAGCGCATCATGCGCAACTGGTAGTAAGATAGGCATTGAACTTTCCTGCAGGAGTTTCTTCCAGGTCTTACGGCGTGTGGTAATATGTTTCATAAGTATTAGATAAACCATTCTGCAATAAAAATGGTTTGTCTATGTATCGAAGGAGAATAACATGAATATTGAAAAATTTTATGACCATGTATATGATTGGGTGATCAAGTTTGGCCCTAAATTTTTAGTGGGGCTTGCAGTACTTTTTGTAGGACTGTGGCTGATCAGTATGCTGATGAAATGGTCGCGGGCAAGAATGCAGAAAAGGGATATAGATGCAACGATCAAATCCTTTATCATGAGCTTGGCCGCGGTTGCGCTGCGTGTCTTGCTGATATTGGGCGTAATGCAGATCATGGGCATTGAAATGACACTGTTCACAGCCCTGGTTGGAGCATTTGGTGT
>NZ_DATCRU010000042.1:0-8078 GCF_036568825.1 Mucilaginibacter sp.
CTCAATTGCCGCGGAAGGCGGTTACTTTGTCTTGATACAAAGTAACCAAAGATCAAGTCAACAGACACTTGCTTCTTTGCGCACGGGCCTTTACCCTGCAATCAATCAAAACCACAGGCTGCAATACTTTGCCCTACTAGCGTTCCCGCAAGGCCCTCGCTTCCGCAAAGTTTGCTAATGCCCTTCCCGACGCCCAGGCTACCATGTTTTGCTTGATTTCGCCCGAAGCTGGTCTGTTGACGGGGTTTATTTAGTGTTACCGGTACTATAGCAATACATACAAAAAGTCCTTCCCAACCGGAAGGACCTTTCTATTTGTGATTAGATATATGATGGAGCCGACGTTGTCGGGTATGTTCTATTTTTTTCGGGGCAGGTTGATGTATGCTATTATGCTGGCTACCATGGTTACGACAAAAAATATGATGCACCACATGATTCAATATCGATTATCCTGCCATATAATATTGCTCGCGTGATGTTAACTGACTCAATTTTTCTTTCAGAATATTTCTTGCACGATACAATGTAGTGCGTGACAGCAATTCAGTAATGCCTAACTTATTGCCGATCTCCTGGTGAGAATAACCCTCAACAGCATACATATTAAACACCGAGCGATATGCCTGTGGCAATTGTTGAATCAATTTCATCAGGTCGTTTACCTCCAGGTTGTTTGCATTTTGCGCTGCGGATGATAGTGCACCTTCTTCAGCCATATCTTCAACCAGCACCATCGGTTTCAGCTTGCGGTAACGGGAGATGGCGGTATGCACCATGATCCTGCGGATCCAGCCTTCCAGGTTACCGTCGCCACGGTATTTGTGGACGTTGTTAAACATCTTGATAAATCCTTCCTGCAGAATGTCCTGTGCTTCGTCCTTGTCGTTGGCGTAGCGCATGCAAACAGCCAGCATTTTTGGCGCTAAGGCGCGGTATAGCGCTTCCTGTTGTTTGCGGTCGTTTTGCAGGCATCCTTCCCACATGCGGTTCAAATTGATATCGGTGTTCATGGCATTCATATTTGATACACCTATGCCAAACCGAGTGCCCAAATGATAACTAATTGGATTTCAGTAAAATAAATTTTTACGATCTACGAAGGTGTTCGTTTTCGTTACACTGGGTGATACAAAGGCGGACGGTTTTGACCCTTCGAATTGCGATTTTATTGCCCGATATACAAATCGCAAATTTTTATCGTTTAATGGAAAAAAACCGAATCACATGTCAGACAAGAAGAAATTGATTCAAGGAGTACTAATATTAGTATTCTCCTTATTCTATTTTAAATCTATTGGACAAAATATCCAACCAAAGATCAATCGGGATTCATCTAAAACAATAACTCTTGCTGAGTTTAATCAAAAAGTAGATAGGGGAATTTTATTGCTTAAAACAAAACCTCTTGCTGAGATTTCGGATTCAGATCATGTAAACATAATGATGTGTTGGAATACAATTTTTATGGCTATGGTAAAAAACGGTCGTTATACTATTAAATATAATGGAGAGAGGCTAACCTTCCCAAAATACAAAAAGCGATTTTCTGTCGGGCGATACCATAAACTTGAAAAGATGATTGACAAAATTGAGTATACCGTCAATCTTGGAAAGATATATCCGGAATGGTCACCAAGTCGAGGGATGGGTGTATATTTCGATAAGCTTCAAATGGCGATAAAGGGAACTCCAGAACCATACGCTGTATTTAATGTGACACAATAAGCAAATATTGATGCCTAGTCACTAATCTCTAAATGTTTACCTTTGCCTCATCCCGGATAAAAACCAGGCACTATCATGATCAAAGAAATTGAACTAGTCTGCCCACCGGAGCAGCACGAAGATGAAGTCGCTTTAAAAAAGCTGGCCGCAACTACCTTAAGAACATCACCCCAACAAATTACTGGTTTAAAAATTCTCAAACGCTCAATTGATGCCCGTGGCCGCAAGGTTGTTTACCGTATGCAGGTAAGAACATTTATTAATGAGCCTTATATTCCCGAAAGCTATACAGTTAGCTATCCCAATGTCAGCAATGCTAAACCTGTTATTATAATAGGTGCAGGCCCGGCAGGATTGTTTGCTGCTTTACAGTGTATTGAGATGGGATTGAAGCCGATTCTATTGGAGCGTGGCAAAGATGTAAAACAGCGCAGACGTGATCTGGCTAATATCAATAAACAAGGACTGGTGAACCCGGAATCCAACTATTGTTTTGGCGAAGGTGGGGCAGGCACTTATTCGGATGGTAAGTTGTATACACGTTCAACCAAACGTGGTGATGTGAACCAAGTACTCAAAATATTTGTAGCTCATGGTGCATCGGAGAATATTTTGGTTGATGCGCGGCCGCATATCGGTACCAATAAATTGCCTGGAATCATCACAGCCATTCGGGAAACAATACAAAATGCAGGAGGTGAAGTTCATTTTGATATGAAAGTAACAGATCTTATTGTTGAATTTGGGAAGATCAAAGGCATAAAAACATCCGACGGTAACACTTGGAAATCTGATGCAGTCATATTGGCTACAGGGCATTCAGCTAGAGATATATTTGAAATGCTGCACAGGCAAAATATCCTGATCGAAGCTAAACCGTTTGCATTGGGGGTGAGGATCGAGCATCCGCAGGAAATCATCGACCGGGCGCAATACCATTGTGTTATTAGGGGTGAGTATTTGCCGCCGTCGTATTATAGCTTAGTGGAACAGGTGGATGGCAGGGGAGTATTCTCTTTCTGTATGTGTCCGGGTGGAATTATTGCACCATGTGCCACAGAGGATAAGGAAATTGTGGTGAACGGTTGGAGCCCGTCCAAGCGGAATAATCCTTATGCTAATTCAGGTACCGTGGTTCAAGTGAATCTAGATGATGTGAAAGGTGATAATAATGATCCTTTTAAACTGTTAAAGTTTCAACAGCAGGTAGAGCAACTGGCTTTCACAGCAGGCGGTGGCAATTTAGTTGCCCCGGCACAGCGTATGGTTGATTTTGTGGAAAGACGAATTTCCACGGATTTGCCAAAGAATTCTTACCTGCCAGGAACAAAAAGTATTGAATTGAGAGAAATATTGCCTAACTGGATAGCCGCGAGTCTGCAAAAGGCCTTGCCGATATTTGGCAAAAAAATGAAGGGGTATTATACTAATGAGGCCATATTAGTAGGTGTGGAGTCGAGAACGTCATCACCGGTCAAAGTGCCAAGGGATAAAGAGACTTTACAGCATCCACAGGTACAGGGATTGTTTCCTTGTGGTGAGGGGGCGGGTTATGCGGGCGGAATTATTTCAGCGGCTATTGATGGGATAAATTGTGCGGTGGAGGCGAAGAAGATATTATAATTTTCCATGTCATTTCGAACGAGCAGAAGGGGTTGAGTAGTCGGGCGAGGAGAAATCTTATACGATTTGCAAAGCGGACTTGCATAGCGTAGAAGATTTCTCCTCACCCACTTGCTGTAGCCCACCCAGGTTCGTTCGAAATGACAATAAATTTTTATAAACCATGACAACATCCGAAAAACTTCAAAACGAATTGCAAAAGGTATTATCCGGCGATCCATGGTACGGTGATCCGGTTTATGCTATTCTGGAAAAGGTAACCTTTGAGGCTGCTTTTGAAAAATCAGATAATTCTGCGCACAATATTGCCGAGATCGTGCTGCACATGCTGGCGTGGACGGAAGAAGTGATGGACAGGATGAATGGAATGGATGCGGGAGTTCCTTCAAGCGGCGACTGGCCACCTACGGGCAATCCGGAGGAACAAAAATGGCAGAATTATGTTAATGATTTTAAGTTGGTGAATGTAAATTTGCTAGATGTCATTCAGAATTTCCCCGAGGAAAACTGGAATGAGCTTATAAATGACGAACGAAACCGCGAGTTGGGTAGTGGGGTAACTTATGAAGAACTGGTGAACGGACTGATCCAGCATCATATTTACCATTCCGGCCAGATCGCGATACTAAACAGGATTGTAAATGGTTGATTTGCATGAACAAAGAATTACAATGGGAGTTTAACGAAGCTCATATACAGTTAGAAGGCTTGGGAAACTATAGTGAGTCAAATGCAGAAATTCTTCAATCGATATACGAAGATAGATTTAGATCTATGGCCTCTAGATCAACTGACTTTGATACCAATGAATATCATGTGTTATCATCATCAATTTCCGAATTGGATTCAAAAATTGATTTAACATTAAATGGTAAGTCAGTAAAATTGAAAAAGGAAAGTTATATCGATTCAAAGAAACATCTTCTTTTTATTTTAAATAGGTTATTAAGATAATAGTGACAGAGAATAATATGGCTGATAAAAAAACATTGGTTTTAGGCGCTACGCCGAACGAGAGCCGATATGCCAACCTCGCCGCAAACCGCCTGGTGCGCAGCGGACACAGCATTGTGAACGTTGGTCTGCGTGATGGCGTTGTGGCAGGTGTACCAATTGAGAAAGCCGAAACCATACATAAGGATATTGATACGATAACGCTATATGTCGGTCCGCAAAACCAGAAAAGGCTTTACGATTATATATTAAACACCCATCCCCGCCGTATCATCTTTAACCCGGGGACTGAAAATTCCGAATTAAAACGAATGGCTGATGAAAAAGGCATTGAGACGGAATATGCGTGTACATTGGTGCTTTTGTCGATAGGGCAGTATTGAGGTTAGTGATCTGTTATCAGTTAATCAGTTATCAGGTTTGCTCTATCTAAGTTTGATATTGCTATATTAGCTTAACTCAAACATTCAGATATGGAACCTAAAGTATTTCACACCCCTAATGTTCCTAAACCCAACGCATACGTCCCGCAGGCAGTAATTGCAGGGGATTTTATTTTCATTTCCGGCACCACAGGTGTAGATCCGGTTACCGGCAAATTGGTTGAAGGCGGGTTTGAGGAGCAGGCCATACAGGCATTTACAAATATTCAAACCATACTGGAGGATGCCGGCTCATCAATAAACAGGACAGTTAAAATAACAGTATTTATGGTCTCAGGCGCCGACCCCGATTTTTCGATGATAAATCGCACGTATGCCAGATTTTTTCCCGAACTAACACCTGCACGCAGCGCACCGCAGGTAATGCCTTTCCCAGGGAATATTTTGATTTCGGTGGAGTGTATCGCGGCGATGTAAACAGTGCGTTCTTTAATTTACTCCGGGCTTGCAAGACCGTCTGACAAATCATTTAAGAATTTTTCAGGATTCACTACGAAACGGTAGGAATCGGATAACTTGACTTTTTCGATGAATTCATCACGACTTGGCTCAAAAAGTCTTCCTTGTCGGTCCATAAGTAAACAATTGAACTGTCTTGCCAAAGAAAATACAGAGTTTATAAAATCTTTATCCAGTTTACGTAGGTCTACACGGCAACTTACTTCATCTACCTGATTTGTGTTCTCATCAAAGGATACACAAATGTTATTTGTGTCAGCATCGCCAAAATATCTCAGCCCATCAATGCCATTCGGCGATTCTACTATATTTTTAATAAAAGGGAATAATTGATCTATGGTTACAATGAATTTATTCCACCAATTAATTGTTAACGCGTCCTCAAAATCATAAGCGTCTTCTAGATCACTTTTTGCGAAGTGATTTTCCCAACCATCTTTATCAATAAATAACTGATCAGGCATATAATTATATTTACTGATAATAGCGTCCCTAGGAATGAGAGTCAAATTGAATTGCCAGATTGCCATATATTAAGATTATTCTCAGTTTTCAATTTTTGATAGTATTCGTATCTCCTTCGGATAATAATCATTAATCCTATTCGGCAATAATTTAGCCCATCCCAATGGCTGCCCTTCATAGCACATCAAGCTCCAGCCTTTGTCGTTTATATCCAGCCCAGTGATATTATCACGACGCAGGTATTGTATTGCTTGGTCTTTCGTCAATTCAGTTTGCAGGAATTGATCTTTGTTAATAATAAGGCTCAGGGCCAGCTCGTGATCAGGTACCAGGTCTTTGCCCATCAGTTTGCCAATTCGAATACCCGATTTCTTTATATATAGGTATCGCTGCAAAATAGCTAGGCTTTCTTTATGCTGACGGTTTATCGCCAGCCAATCATCATTCACCTTAAAGAAAAAGAAATCATCCGCATTATTAATATAAGGCTTTACCAGGTCGATCTCTTTAAAATTGGGTTTTTGCTGTTCTTTGGATTTTGCAGGGGCAACTTCACCGCTGTTATCCTTCTTTCTGAGGCAGGCTGCAAATAAGCCTTCGCCTTTTACTTTGTCAGGATAAAAACGGTATCCCCAGGCTTTGCTTTGGGTTGATTGGCTTTCCACTATTCCCCAATCGCTATCAATTGGAATGCGGATACTTTCCAAATCGAATTCAATACAAAGCCAATCCAAAATATTTTCGTTTTCCTCCATCGAGTAGGAGCAGGTACTATATATAAGGTAACCATCTTCCTTTAGAGCCGGATAAATATCAGCCAGTATGCGTTCCTGGCGCTGGTGACAAAGATTGACATTGGCTTCCGACCATTCATTCATCGCATCCGGGTCTTTTCGGAACATACCGGAACCGGAGCAAGGCGCATCTACCAGTATAATGTCGAAGAAGCCTTTCAGTTTGCCAAAGTCTTTTGGATCATTATTACTTACGATAGTATTTGCCGGTCCCCATCGCGTTAAGTTATCCGCAAGTACCGGAACACGTGTTTTGATGATCTCATTGGCAACAAGCAGGTCGTTCTCCCTCAAAGCTGAACTCATCAGCGTGCTCTTGCCTCCTGGTGCTGCGCATAGGTCGAGCACCTTGATGCCATCGCTATCCTTATTAATATAATTTAATATGTGACCGATGAACATAGACGATGCTTCCTGCACATAATAGCATCCCGCATGAAAAAGAGGATCGAATGTAAACGATGGCCGGCTATTCAAATAATATCCCTCATTGCACCATGCTACTTTTTCATCACCTTTTATGATAGATGGTTTAAAAGGATTCAGGCGGATAGAGGTAGGCGATTCAGCAATTTGATGCGCTTTTGAAAAATTTTCAGCGTCCAAACCAGGCGATCCGGCGATTGAATTCAGAAAATTTGGAGGAAAAACAGGATTGTTCATATCGTTCTCAAAGATACAAAAATCAGGAGTTTCGATTTTTCATTAGAGAAGTTCACATCTGTGCTAAAATAATTGACCTTAGTTTACAGTGAGTTAAACATTAATTTCGGATTATTTAATATTTCTTTTTGCAGGTCTGCGAAATCTCCTTACATTTGTGTCCCCTTTAGAAAAAGAGGGTTGTTTTTTGAAAAGTTTGGGACTAAAAAATAAATTCAAAAAAAGTGAAAATAACACTTGACACGAATAGATAAAAATTCCCATCTTTGCAGCCGCTTCAGCAACGAAGCAAATAGCTAAAAAATTTAAATCCTGCGGGATTTTAAATATAAGTTCCCTGCGACAGGGAACAAATAAAGTTCTTTAAGAGATAAGAGATAATCAAACAGCGCAGCGGGGCATATCCCACGGGATGTGCACTGTCAAATTAAATAGGATAGGATACTGTATAAAGATACAACGCAGAAATCTTCGGATGGAAGCAAATACAGATTAACAGATTCTATTGAGAAATAGGGTCAGTAATCGAACTCAGACATTATACAATGGAGAGTTTGATCCTGGCTCAGGATGAACGCTAGCGGCAGGCCTAATACATGCAAGTCGGACGGGATTGCGGAGCTTGCTTCGCATGAGAGTGGCGCACGGGTGCGTAACACGTATGTAACCTACCCATATCAGGGGGATAGCCTCTCGAAAGAGAGATTAAGCCCGCATAAAATCACACTGTGGCATCACAGCATGATCAAATATTTATAGGATATGGATGGGCATGCGGAACATTAGCTAGTTGGCGAGGTAACGGCTCACCAAGGCTACGATGTTTAGGGGATCTGAGAGGATGACCCCCCACACTGGTACTGAGACACGGACCAGACTCCTACGGGAGGCAGCAGTAAGGAATATTGGTCAATGGACGGAAGTCTGAACCAGCCATGCCGCGTGCAGG
>NZ_DATCRU010000043.1:0-6007 GCF_036568825.1 Mucilaginibacter sp.
TCCCGCCCCGCCGCCGGTAAATGGTTCGGCGTACAGGATGTGCTCCGGTATCCCAGATATTGTACGATTGCGCTTCATCGTGGCGCATATTGTTAGACAATAGGTATTCGCTTTTCCACTTTAACTCTATGATAGTACCACTCACCGGCATTATATTGCTGTATTGTGTGTCAAAAAATACAAAGTCTTTACTTTTCGAATCGTTGATCGTCAGCACAACAAACGGTATCTCCAAATCGAAGAATCGCAATGCTCGCTCGATGGCTTTACCCTCTTCGTCATTCAATGTTTTATAATAATGAATAACCAGTTTCGTGATCTTCAGGTCATTTTGCCTAATGACCGTATCAATATTTTGCTTGAGTGCATCGCCAATCGTCCGAATATTTTCGCGTTGAAAAGATTCGAACTTATGAAATGTACCATCCTCTTTAAAGAAAAGACTATTTCCTAAAAACTCTTCATTGTTGATCTTTTTTACACCAAAACCAATGATCAATTTATCATCTGAAAAAGTGTCCAACTTCCACGGTATGCCGCCGAGTTTAGCTAGGATGGCTACTTGGATATTTGGCAAGTGAAACCTGAAGTTATTCGCAAGGATATTTTTATACCATATAAATTGAGATAATATGCCTTTATTGAGTAGCAGATATTTGACCTTATAATATTCATCCTCGTTTTCATCCTCACTTTCGAACCTGTTATGATCTGTCAGGTAGATAACGAAATACTGCAGACCTGCTTGAAATGGATATTGCTCGATCTTCGTTTGCAATTCTGCGGCGGGATCTTCACTTTCCAGAACGATCCGGTGGGGTTCGCCCATTTTAAAATTAACTTTCACATAGTCTTTCAGACCGGGTGCAAATGCACCTTCTTGTAGCCCCTGTGACATGGTAGAATACAGTTTTTTTGCAGCTTGAGCATGTGCCGGCTTATAAGCAAAAATAAATCGCAAGTTCTCACTATCCGGCGTTGCATACGGGCCATACCTTTTCAAACCACTATAAACGCTGTTATCCTCACCATCATTTCCAAATCGGAGTTTGTTCGATACAAATTTTGTCTTCCATATCTCCTGTTCTTTCAATTGTTTAAATCCTGACTCAAAGAATTGTATATTATCGCTAATGGGCTTTCCCTGTAAGTATTCGCTATAAAACTCACTGATTTGCTCATAATACTCCTTATAGGTATTCCTGCGGGGGTCATGTTCAGTGGGAATATTAAGTGCTCGCTTTAGTTCGTACCCCAATACTGGAAAAACGACATCTGCATTAAGTTGATTTTCTCGATTAAATTTATGAAGCACACCTGCCTCCACATATTTTGCAAAACCGACATTTCCATCGATTTGTGACAATGGCCTTTGGCTGATAAGCGATTTACCGTCATAACTGATCAATAACTCTAATCTTGATATGTTATCTAATGATACCTGCCTTAAGCTGATCTTATCATATATAATACAATTATGCTTCGTGCCGGCCCGTCGCCAAATCTGGAGTCCATTTACAAAGTCATCCAATGTCATCATTTCTAAGCCAACAAAATACTGTCTAAGTTGACCGACAACATAAGGTTTGAAAAAGTAACGGTTGCTGAGAATATTAACCGAATAGGCCTGAGCCGCGTCATTTTCAGCAAAAGAATAATAGAGAGTATCGTATTGCTGAAACAAATCCTGCGATGTAAAATCAGCAAAATATTTAGCATTCGTTTTCTTGGCTCCAGGAAAAACTTCCGTAGAAATATAAATAGGGATGATTGGGTTAAGTATCTTGAAATATATTTTATTTAATACAAGGTTTGCCATGGTTATTGTCTCTCGTTTGTTTTCCGACGGCGAGCAATTGCTATTAATCGTTAAAGTTACCGATTTTTTAAGACAGCTTCAGCTACTTTAGACGACCATATGTCAAATTCATTCATAATGCATAATGCCTCCCCCCAATTAAAAATATTTTAAAATGTTTTCACAACTCGTTCGTCTATATCCTTAACAGAACATTAATGGAAACGAACACAATAGTAATCGAAGATCAAACACCGGTGTCACGGGTATGGGATTATACCGACAGGCTGGCACTTCTTTTTGTTGACATTTGCGACTTTATTGGGTTGCCTGTCAACATTCCAAAGGGTTTGCAAAGCCAAAGTGATGAAACGCTGCTTTATGGTGATTTGGCTTGAGCTTAAAAACGAGCCGTACAGGCAAGCAATTTGAGCCATGCAGGAAAGCGGCCACCGGACAAACAGGCTGATATTTGTATCGTTAATCAAATAAATAATTATCTATGACAACGATATCAAAAATCAATCTTGGCAAAAATGGCCCGCTTCTATCTAAACTTGGATTAGGCTGTATGCGCATGTCGCCCGTTTGGGGAGGCCCTGTGAATGATGAAAGCGAAAGTATTGCTACCATTCAGATGGCGTTAGACAATGGTATTAACTTTCTGAATACAGGCGACTTCTATGGCGCCGGTCATAATGAAATGCTTGTCGGCAAAGCCATCAAAGGCCGGCGCGACGATGCCTTCATCAGTGTTAAGTTTGGCGCAATCTTCTATAATCGCCAGATGCTTGGGCTGGACCTGCGTCCAATAGCCATCAAAAATTTCATCAATTATTCTTTAGTACGACTGGGTATCGATACCATTGATCTTTATCAACCTTGCAGGCTCGATAATAGCGTTCCGTTGGAAGATGTGATCGGCACTATTGCAGACTTAATCAAGGAAGGAAAAGTACGTTACCTGGGGGTATCTGAAATAACGGCAGATCAATTGCGCAAAGCAAACAGCATTCACCCTGTAACCGCATTGGAAATTGGTTATTCTTTAGCTGACAGACAGATAGAAAGCGACTTGCTTCCTACCGCTAAAGAGCTGGGCATAGGTGTTGTGGCTTTTGCCAATACAGCCGAAGGCTTACTTACCGGGAATATGAAAGCACCGCTTGCAGCTAACGACTACCAAAACCATTTCCCACGGTTTCAGGGAGATAACCTGATCAAAAACCTGGAAAAAGTTGAAGTGTTAAAGCAAATGGCGCAAGATAAAGGATATACACCGACACAATTAGCAATTGCCTGGGTGAATGCGCAAGGCGATCATATTATGCCATTGGTAAGTATGAGTCGAAGATCACGTCTGCCGGAGAACATGCAGGCGATGGAAATCAGCTTCACTCCTGAAGAAATGAATATGCTGAATACCAATTTTGCACCAGGCGCAATAGTTGGCAGTACCTATCTGCAGCGATAATAAAGCTACCTGTTTTATATCTTTACATCATGACGAATCCAAACGAAATAGTCCCCGGAGTCATCTTTTACGCTTATCTCTCAACAAAGCGAAAGGAGAAAGTAGGCTTTCTGAATCATAACACGTTTGTATACCTGGTTTCGGGGCAATTTACTTTGGAAACGTCGGGGCAAAAAATTTCAATGAGGAGAGGTGAGATGTTGCTGATCGGTAAAAACCAGCTGGCGCAGATCACCAAAACTCCCCTGCCTGATGAGGATTATGAAACAGTAGTGATTTCCCTGCAGGAAGACCTACTCAGAAAGATCGCGCTTGAAGAGCAAATAGATATACAGCAGAAGTATACCGGCCCGGCTAACATTCCCATTCCTCAGAATGATTTTCTGCATGGTTATTTTCAATCGATAATACCCTATGTCCGCAATCCGGCAGAACGGATATCTGCGGACATGGGTATTTTGAAAGTGAACGAGGGGGTAAAGTTATTGTTGCACACCATGCCGGAGCTCAGAACATTTTTGTTCGACTTTTCAGAGCCTTATAAGATCGACCTGGAAAAATTTATGCTCAGCAATTTTCATTTCAATATCCCGGTGGAAAGGTTTGCACAACTCACCGGCAGAAGTCTTGCCGCCTTCAAGCGCGACTTTCAAAAAATATTCGGCATGGCACCCCGGCATTGGCTGCAGGAAAAACGGCTGACGGAGGCCCGTCACCTGATAGAGAAAAAGAACAAGAAGCCATCTGCGATCTACCTCGACTTAGGGTTTGAAAGTCTCTCTCACTTTTCGCATTCTTTTAAGAAAAAGTTCGGGAAAGCGCCGACGGAATGGTTATTCTAGGTAGCGGGAATCCGGATATCTGATGCTCTTTCAAAAATAAATATCCCCGAAAAAACTATTTGCCTTTGTGTCTTTTTTGCGTCCACCGTGGTTAAGATTTTTGCCACAAGAGAACAGAGAAGGTACAAAGTGGCGCTGAGATTTTATAAAGCAAATATTACCTCGTGTCAATATTTCAAATCAGACTTTTAAGCCAATCAGTATATCTTCCGCCCTTTTTATTGCATCCTCAAATGAAGATGTAACATTGGCCTTTCCGATACGAAACAATAAACGTGCTTTTTGAAGCTCATCCGTAACCTGGGTGCTGTTAACTTCAGACAGGATGAGTTTACTTCCCTTCTTCTCCAATTGATCGCAAACATCTTTTAAGACCCTCAGTCCGGTAGCGTCTATAACCGGAACTTTATCCATACGGATAATCAGAACTTTGGCCGGCGTTTCAACCATTTTCATGGTGTCCCTGAATTTGTAAGCCGCACCAAAGAATAATGGCCCGGTAATTTCAAAAACATCTGTGCCTGCGGGCAGCATTTCAGTGAGAGCGGTATCTTCTGCCGAATCATCCGCTGACTGACCCGTATGCTGAACAGAACTTGCCTGCATCATCTTTCGCATAAAAAGAAAGGCGCCTGGCTATCGCTCTGATCGTTCTCAGGGAGAAATTCAAGGACATCAATTCAAGCGATAAAGAGCCGGTTCTTAATATGTCAAGAGCGGATCTTGCCAACATGGCCGGCATAGCCCAGGACAATGTCATCAGGCTTCTTAAAGACTTTAAAAAAGAAGGCATACTGGAAACCGAGGGTCGGAAAATCCTGATCAGGGATGTGCGTTTGCTGGTAAAAAAATCAAACTACAGATAAAATTATTTTCAAAAAAGATTTGCGTAGTCAAATAGCTACATTTATATTTGTAGTCAAATAGCTACATAATGAATTTAAGAAGAGATGTATTTCAGGCCATAGCCGATCCGACAAGAAGGGCCATATTGCTGCTGGTTGCTTCGCAATCTTTAACGGCCGGGGCAATTGCGGCAAACTTTGATACCGCCAGGCCGACAGTATCAAAACATCTGCACATACTTACCGAATGCGAACTGCTGCAGCAGGAACAAAGCGGCAGAGAGATCCACTATCACATAAATGCAAAAAAAATGAAAGAAGTAGCCGACTTTATCGAGCCATTCCGCCAGATGTGGGATGCCCGCTTTAACAAATTAGAGAGTGTTATGAAGAATTATAAAAACCAAAAAAAACACTAATATTCACTAATTAAGGCGAATTGCACGAATTGGTTTTTGACCCTAATTCGTGTCATTCGACAAATTCGAGAGCATTCGTGTTAATTAAAATTAGAAATATGGAACTAAAAACAAAAGTTGATGCTGAACAAGGTAAGCATGACCTGGTAATTACCAGGGAGTTTGATCTGCCGCTTGAACTGCTTTTCAAAGCGTTCACCGAGCCCGAACTGATCGAGCAATGGATGGGGACAAAAGTGCTTAAGTTTGAAGGAAAAAAGTTTGGAGGCTGGCAATTTGAAACCAGCGACCCTAAAGGGAATGTGGTGTTTAAGGCCGATGGCGTGATCCACGAATTTAGTCCCAACAAAAGGATCGTGCGTACATTCGAAATGGCTGGCGTGCCTTTTGGTGTTCAGCTCGAAGTGAGTGAATTTGAAGCCATTACTGATGAAACCAGCAGACTGAATATGCACGTCATATTTGAATCAGTTGCCCAAAGGGACGAGCAGTTGAAACTACCGTTTAAACAAGGCATTAACTGGGCACACAGCCGGTTAGAAGAAGTTATGAGTAAATTAAAATAGTATACTGTGAACAAGCCGGATAACACAGCAGTAAGAACAGCCTTATGGCGGGCATTGCACATC
>NZ_DATCRU010000044.1:0-43320 GCF_036568825.1 Mucilaginibacter sp.
CGGTTATAGTATTTAACCCTTTAGGAACATCCGTTAAGTTGATTAGAAGATTTTTCCCAGCCGCACCCACCTCAACAGGTATATTGAAAAACACCTGCCTGTAATTATGGATCAACAAGTAATATTTCCCTTCGTATTTACTTACCAGGCGTATCCTGAGCGAATCATCGATTATTGCCTTACTCACCGTTATCACCGGGCCTTTGCTTAATATTTTCGGCAGCTGATAGATAGAATCATTTGTCCCGATCAATCTTACTTCATATTTACTATCCTGCATTGGTATCAGCTTAAATCGGCCCATGCCATAGCTATCGGTATAAATGGTATCAATGGGGTGTTTGTCTTTATATAACACTGCATTCAATTTTACCGGCATTCCATAAGCATCTTTTGCTTCCCAACCAATAACGCTTTGTGTTGCATGAACCAGGCTACCACCTTCCGGATAAAACTTGATATTCAATTTATTTTTAGCAACGGGCATCACAATCTGAACATTTTGATTGTCTTTTTTGTACACGATATCAGCAGATAATATATTGTTGTTCGCTTCTACTTGTCCGGTTGAGATCAACAATTCCGACTGCCCAATTTGATCTGTTTTTGCCTTACCCAATATCTTGCCAAGGCGATAATTTATCATCGCGCCGGACAGAGGTCGTCCATCCTTGTCTGCCACCTTTACCATCACTTTGTGATAACCTAATTTAGACGTATCATCCAGGGTTAATACAGCCGAGATTGCAGGTTTTGAAGTAGCTTTTATTGTAATGTGTTGGGTGAACGTATCGGCAGGTCTACTGTTACGCAATTCGTTGGTGTAAAGAATAAAACTGTAATCTCCTGGCGGAATCGTATCTGGTATTAAGATATTACCAAAGGAAAGGCCATCTGCCATTACAAATCTTTGTTCAATTGAGATTGACTTATTTCGGTCGCTTACCAGCAACGCTGTAAGAAAGGTGGGATTATTCTTTGCTTTGTTATAGTTCAACAAATAAGCAGTGAACCATGCATTCTCATTGTTTACATAAATAGTTTTATCAAAATGCGCGAACAAAACAGATTGCGATTTTTTTATACCATAATAAGTGATCTTTGACAATAACGAATCTGGAGCCCCAGACCCTGTTTGTGCATAAATGCAACAAGGACTAAGAATTACATATAGCAGTAGAATAAAAGAGACGGCAGAATATTTTCTCATTAAAACCCAGGCTTAGATAAAACTCCGATCAATTGGAAAACCGGAACATTAATCAAATATAAATTATTGAAAATATATTTTAGTTGTTAAGGCACCTGTAATGTAGTGGTTTTGTATTTTTACAACCCAAATCCGCTTATGGAAAACAAACCCATTGCCCGTACGCTCCGACTGCTGTCGCAACTGATGGAATTGCACGATGAGAACCCGTTTAAGGTGAAGTCGCTGGCCAATGCTGCGTTTAAGGTGGATAAGCTCCCGTATCGCATTGCAGGTAAAAGCCTGGCCGAGATGGAGAAAATTGACGGCATAGGGAAAAGCACTGCTACCAAAATAGTGGAGTTGCTGGAAACTGGCGCTATAACAGATCTAACAGATTTGCTTGCAGCTACACCGGAAGGGATTGTGGAGATGCTAGGAATCAAAGGCATTGGGCCTAAAAAGATCGGCATCATATGGCACGAGCTGGGCATCGAAACTGTTGGCGAATTATACTATGCCTGTAACGAAAACCGATTGATAGAAGCCAAAGGTTTTGGGTTAAAAACACAGGAAGAGATTGTTAAAGTCATCGAATTCAGGATGGCGAGTAATGGCAAATTCCTGTATGCCCAAGTAGATGCATTAGCTGGTGAGTTGTTCCAAAAGTTACAGGGCATTCTCACTAATTCCAGTATAAGCTATACCGGTGAATTCCGTCGCTGTTGTGAGATCATTAATGAATTGACTTTCCTGGTGGGTTCTGATAATCCGAGATCAGATATAGAAATACTAACGCAATCGGATATTTTACAGAACCTAACGATTAATGAACATACTGTCAGCGGTGAAACTGCGAATGGTTTATTGGTGAGTATTTCAGTAGTAAATAACTTGTCGTTCCATTACGAATTGTTTGTGCAAACGGGTGCTGACGATCATGTTCAGGCTGTTTTGGCTCGAATATCTGATGATACTAAACAGGCAGAAAGCGAAGAAGCGATCTACAAAAAGGCTGGTTTGCCTTATATGCTGCCTGAACTTCGTGAAGGCAATACCTTTATAGAAAAAGCAGCAAACAATGCCTTACCGCAGCTGGTTACTTACCAGGATTTGAAAGGCACATTGCACAACCACAGTACCTGGAGCGACGGTGTAAATACGCTGGAAGATATGGCCTTGTATTGCCGTGATGAGTTAAAGTTGGAATATTTGGGGATTTGCGATCATAGCAAAAGTGCATTCTATGCAAAAGGTTTAAGTATAGAGCGGGTATTGCAGCAGCATGAGGAGATCGACCACCTGAATAAGAAGATTACAGGCTTCCATATTTTCAAAGGGATCGAGTCGGACATTTTGAATGATGGCTCATTGGATTATCCTGATGAAATATTGCAGCGCTTTGATTTTATCGTAGCCTCAGTTCACTCCAACCTGAAAATGGATAAAGAAAAAGCGACTGTACGTTTGATAAAAGCGGTTGAAAATCCTTATACCACTATTTTAGGACACCCTACTGGCCGATTATTACTGAGTCGCAAAGGTTATGAGTTTGATTACCAAAAAGTAATTGATGCCTGTGCTGCAAATAATGTGGTTATCGAGATCAATGCGAACCCCTTGCGTCTTGATTTGGATTGGCGGTGGCATCAATATGCGCTGGATAAGGGTGTAAAACTATCTGTCAATCCGGACGCACACCGCGTAGAAGGTTTTTCTGACATGCATTATGGTGTTTTAGCGGCACGAAAAGGTGGCTTATATAAGGAAATGTGTTTAAATACGTTCTCCCTTGAAGAAATTAAAAAAGAATTTGAATCAAAAAAGCAGGTAAATGCTCATAGATAAAGTACGTCACATTCAACAACAGCAAAATCCGCCTGCTATCCTCGTCATCGGCGATCTGATGATCGACCATTATATCTGGGGCGACGCCACCAGGCTCTCTCCCGAAGCGCCGGTTCCGATAGTCAATGTAAAAAACGAATCAACAACTCTGGGCGGAGCGGCAAACGTTGCCCAAAACCTGGTTGCTTTAGGCGCAAAAGTGACACTTGGGGGATTGATTGGTGACGATGCCTATGGCTTGAGGTTGATTGAAATATTAGAAAGTGAAGGCATTGCCACAGATGCTATTTTGAAGGATGCCAACCGTCCAACGACCGTAAAAACGCGCGTTGTGGCTGGTAGCCACCAATTGGTTAGGGTCGATAGGGAAATTACCGATCCGGTATTGAGCGAATTGGAAGATGAACTTGTTAATCAGTTAGATCATTATATCAATGAGGCTAATATTGTGCTGTTTTCCGACTACGGCAAAGGTCTGTTCTCAGAAGATCTGACCCAGCGACTAATCAAACTTGCCAAAAGCAAAGAAAAGAAAGTGATCATCGATCCGAAAGGATTGAATTACGAGAAATATAAGGGTGCCTTCATCATTAAACCTAACCGTAAAGAATTGGCAGAAGCTGCCAAAACTGAGCGGATTAAAAATATTGACGATCTGCAAAAGGCATCAAAAGTGATATTTAAGCAAACGGGTGCTGACTACCTGATTGTTACCCTGTCTGAAGAAGGCATGGTGATATTAGATGAATTGGCATACAAGCTATTACCTGTAAAAGCAACTGCCGTATTTGATGTGACAGGTGCTGGTGATACTGTATTGGCAACTATCGCCTACTTTATGGCTTCAGGTTTGACTATTGAAGAATCCTGCGAGCTGGCGAACCATGCAGCAGCTATTGTGATACGCCGTGTAGGCAGTGCAACCACAACTATTGACGAAATTTTAGAAGACATAACTAACGGTCAAAACTAAAGACCAACGATGTACAAAATGAATAAACTGGTTATTGAGGAACTAAACGATCATCAGCAATTGATACAAAAAGTGATTGATTCGCTTAGTGCAGATATTGAGAAAGCATGCGAAATAATTGTGAGCACCCTGAAAGAAGGCAAAAAAGTTTTATTAGCCGGAAATGGCGGTAGTGCCGCTGACGCCCAGCACATTGCAGCTGAATTGAGTGGAAGATTTGTGAAAGAACGCAGGGCGTTACCGGGTATTGCTCTAACTACTGATACATCCGCTTTAACCTCTATAGCTAATGATTATGGCTACCAGTTTGTGTTCTCACGTCAGTTGGAAGCTTTAGCTCAATCTGGTGACTTATTTATTGGAATATCTACCAGCGGAAACAGTGAAGGAATATTAAAGGCCTTTGAATCAGCACAAAAGATGCAATGTAAAACATTAGGCCTGTCCGGCAGAAATGGCGGGAAAATGAATGGCATGTGCGATCTGAACATCATAGTTCCATCCGATATTACCGCCCGAATACAGGAAATGCATATCCTGATCGGCCATATTCTGTGCAAGGCCGTTGATAATGAATTTTAAATAACAAACTTACGAAGTTTTTAAAACTTCGTAAGTCTTATGCGATATAGATGAGAAACAACCTTGAAAAAACCTTGCTCAGCAAAATTAGTGATCTGCAATCACTTAAAACCTCTATTGCTCAATGGCAAAGTGAAGGCAAGAAGGTTGTTTTTACTAATGGTGTTTTTGATCTGCTGCATATTGGACATATTACTTACATGGCGAAAGCAGCAGATCTGGGTGATAAATTGGTGATCGGCTTAAATTCAGACAGCTCTGTAAAACGGATCAAGGGTGAAGATCGACCTGTTAACGACCAAAATAGCCGGGCTGCACTACTGGCCGCTTTATTTTTTGTGGATGCGATCATAGTATTTGAAGAAGATACTCCGATTAATCTAATTACGACCCTGATGCCTGACATTTTGGTTAAGGGTGCAGATTATTCCATCGAAAATATTGTAGGCGCCAAAGAAGTAATAGCCAACGGCGGCGAAGTAAAGACAATTGATTTTGTAGAGGGCTACTCCTCTACTTCTATCATCAAAAAGATCAGGGAACAGTTCACGAAATAACATGAAGATACTGGTTGTCCGCTTCAGCTCGATGGGTGATATTATTTACACAACGCCTGTGGTGCGATGTCTGAAGACGCAACTACCTGATGCAGAAATACATTTTCTGACCAAGCCAGCCTTCAAGTACATTTACGATAATAATCCCTACCTAGACAAACTGCTCTTATTAAAACCGACTTTAGCCGAGACCATTGAAGAGATAAAAGCAGAAAAATATGATTACCTGATCGATCTGCATAATAACTTGCGAACTTCATTGATCAAATTGCGGACGGGAATTAAATCATCTACCTACAAAAAGCAGCGTATTCGTAAGTGGCTGAGTCTCAAATTTAATTTAAAGCTTGTTCCACCGGTGCACTTGGTGGAGCGTTATATGAAAGCTGTCAAATTTCTGGGAGTCAAAAATGATGGCAAACCTATAGATTACTATATAAAAACGGAACATGATCTTGCAAAACTGCTGCCTGTTTCTCATCAGTCTGGCTTCGTAGCTTTCATTATTGGAGCCACACATTTTACCAAGCGTATGCCAAATGAGAAGATCATCAGTATATGCCGTAGGATCAATTTTCCCGTTATTCTACTTGGTGGAAATGATGTAAAAGAAAACGGAAATGAGATTGCAAATGCCATTGGATCAAATATTTACAACGCCTGTGGCATTACTTCACTGGATGAATCTGTATATTTAGTTTCGAAAGCGAAACGGGTGTTGGGGTTTGACACGGGGCTAACACACATTGCCGAAGCATTTGACAAGCCGATTGCTTCTATATGGGGGGGGACTGTACCGGAATTACTTGGTGTACAGCCTTATATGGTAAAAGATGCGGAAGTGATCGGGATAAATTTACCTTGTCGCCCATGCTCAAAGTTCGGCCTTGAGAAATGTCCGCTTGGGCACTTTAAATGCATGAACAATATACCCGAACAAACTGTTATAGATTTCGCTAACGAAGCTTAAACCCAGGCAGTATGAAGAAGTTATTATTGGTTCGCCATGCCAAAGCTGTTCACGACGACAGTTATGGTGATTTTGAAAGGCCCCTTAAACATTCCGGTATGCGGGATACTACCATCATGGCCGAACGGATAGAAAGTGCGGGGGCGGTTCCTCAAATATTGATAACCAGTCCTTCCCTGCGCACTTTAGCAACAGCTAATATACTTTCAGAACATTTGAGCCTGCACAAACCAACAGAAGATTCGCGGATTTATGATGCCAGTCAGCAATCATTGCTGTATGTGATCAGCGAATTCCCTGATAACCAAAATTTCATTGGATTGGTCGGCCACAACCCTGGAATAGCACAATTAGTTCATTATTTTACCGGGGAGATACGAGAAGTATCGCCTGGTGCAGCTGTTCTGATCAGGTTTGAGTTTGACTCGTGGCAGGAATTAACCTATGATTCGGGTAAATTGGAGTGGTTTAGCTCACCAAAGGAAGGTCAATAATTTGAAGATTGGTTAGTTTGAAGATTTGAAAATTGTTTATCTCTTATAATTTTCAAATTGGTACATTTCCAAATTTTCAAATTAATTAATACAATACGTTTTTCCCGGCAACGATCGTATAAATCCCTGCATTTCCATATTTAACAGGTTCATAGCGAGTTGGCTCATCGGCATATTAGCTTTCAATGTTAGTTCATCAATAGCCAAAGGTGATTTATGCTGATGGATTATATCCAAAATAACCCTTTCCTCATTAGACAAGTCCATTGGAAGGGATAATTGCTCCACAGCAGGCCTTCCATCATCCATCTTTTCCCAACCTAAGCAATAGGCCAGATCAGCAGCGCAGGTTAATAACCCCGCTTTATTGTGACGGATCAGGAAATTACAGCCTTCCGAGAATTCATCATCAATCCTGCCGGGAAAAGCATAAACGTCACGATTATAGGAATTTGCGATCTCTGCGGTGATCAACGCACCGCCTTTAATACCGGCTTCCACCACAATGGTCGCGTCGGCCATACCCGCTACTATGCGATTGCGTTGCGGAAAATTCTCACGATCTGGTATGGTTCCGGATGGATATTCGGTTAATACACCACCATTTTCTTGCATTTTCTCGGCTAATGAGCGATTTTGTACCGGGTACATTCGGTCAAACCCATGTCCCAGTACGCCAACCGTCTGTATGCTATGCTTTAAGCATTCTTTATGAGCATATGTATCAATTCCTAGGGCGAGTCCACTAACAATCAAAACATTGTATTGCTGCAGTTCTTCTACTAATTGGCGGCAAAGCTGTTTGCCGTACTCGGTTGCTCTTCGGGTGCCTACGATGCTTACCACATGACGAGGATTGAGATTAAAATTACCCTTCCCATACAGTAATATTGGTCCATCAATACAGTTCTTCAATCTTTTGGGGTATTCCGGATCAGTATAAAAGATAGGCTTGATATTATTCTTTTCAATATAATTCAATTCCTCTTCTGCCCGTTCAAGTGCAGCTTTGAAATTGATATCGAAGTATCTTTTCTCTCCAATGCCGGGTATTTGTGTCAGCTTTGCCTTGGACGCTTTAAATATTTGCTCTTCATCACCAAAATGAAAAAACATAGATTTGGCCAGCGCAGGGCCAATATTTTTAATAAAAGTTAAAGCAAGACGATGAAGTAACGACATATTTTAAAGCTCAGGTATCTGGCGTTGAAATTACAAAAAAATATAATTTGCTCAAATTTTTAGCAATTTATTATTGATAAAAATTAACATAAAAGCATTATGAAATGTGGCTTTTCAGAATAATTTTTTAATAATTTAGATCATCTCAAAATCAGGAGGCATGATGAAGAATACTACAAAAAGAAAAGGTTATTCAGCCGGGCTGAAATACCTGCTTATTGTTCCGTTATTCCTGGCTTTTCTTTGCATTTCAACCCACGCATTTGCGCAAAGCCAGCCATCACCTCCTCCCGGTGGACCGCCGCCTCCACCACCTCCAGATGAACTTTTTAAAAAGATCAATCCTTTTAAAAAGCATAAAAAGGACACAACCGGTAATAAAAAGAGCGACGATAAAACTACTACGACAACCAATAATCCACCGTCCGGACCGGCTGCACAACCTGCAGGGCCGCCTCCGCCGCCAAATCCTTTGAATATTTTCAAGAAGAAAAAGAAGGATACAACGAAGAATGGTAAGAGTTAATGCGGTGAATTATTAAAAAATGTCATTTCGATGAGCATGTATGGGGAATGAAGGGCCGGGGCGAAGAGAAATCTTCTGCTATTTGCAAAGTCCGCTATGCATGTCGTATAAGATTTCTCCTCACGCCAAACGTAACCCAACGCTGTTCGTTCGAAATGACATTTTTTTATTTACCTCCGATGTAGATCACCTGCTTGGTATCGAAGAATTCTTCAGCAAAATAATCCTTGAGATGATATTGCTTTACCTGCAAGCCCGACTCTTTAATCTCTTGTGATAGGTCTCCGCCTTTTAAATATAATATACCGTTGGGCAGTTTATTTTTTGATTCTTTATTGAATTTCCCTTTCACCCAGGGATAAAAATCCTTTAACTGAGTTACCGCACGGGAAACCACAAAATCGAACTTTCCGGGTACCTGTTCAGCCCTGATATGTTCAGCTTTCAAGTTTTTCAGGCCGATGACTTTGGCCACTTCGTTTACCACTTTTATCTTTTTCCCGATAGAATCGACCAAAAAAAACCGTGTTTCAGGAAACATAACGGCCAACGGTAAGCCTGGAAAACCGCCTCCCGTGCCCACATCTAATACGGTTTCACCAGGCAAAAAAGGCATTACTTTGGCTATGCCCAATGAGTGCAGAACATGCCGTTCCAATAAAGATTCGATATCTTTCCGGGATATAACGTTGATCTGGTTGTTCCAGAAATTGTATAGTTCGGGCAGTTGCTGGTATTGTTGCTGTTGTGCAGGACTTAGATCAGGGAAATATTTGAGTATGATATCAGATGTCATCCCTGTTAAAGCGGTTAATGATATTGCCCAACAGATATCTTGCCCTAAATAGCTGTGCTTTAACCGTACCCAAAGGCAGGTCAAGTTGCTGTGCTATTTCTTCATAAGAGAGCTCGTCAAAATATCTCAGGGTGATCAGGTTACGATAACGGGCCGGTAAGCTTTCTATCAATACTTTTAACTCCTGTGTTTGTTGCTTCTTTATAGAAGTTTCTTCAGGGTTCAGCACATCTGCTTTTATCTGCAACGTTTTTTCTTCTCCGTCATCATCCACCATTCCGTGAATGGACATGGTGTTCAGCTTTTTTTTGCGGATGAAGTCGATACAGTTATTGGTAGCTACACGGAACAGCCAGGTGCTGAATGCATAATCAGGCTGATATTTATCCAGTTTTTCAAACGCTTTGGCAAAGGTTTCAACGGTGAGGTCCATAGCGTCCTCCTTGTTATTCACCATCTTAAGCGCCATAAAGTAAATGGAATCCTTATACCTGTGCATCAGGTCGGCATAAGCTTTTTGATTTCCCTCGCGTGCTTTCACAACAAGGTGAAAATCGTTTTTCGCGTTTTCGGTAAAATTTGCGTTTACTTCCACTGTGTAGTTTTTATAAAAGTACCTATCAATCCAAAAATATTTAAATAAACGTAATAAACAAGGTCGAAAAATGGCAAACTCCACAATAAGTTTTTCACATTCAGTTTGGCGAACACCTTTGAATATACGATTAATTGCGCAATAAGCCTGAACAAAAATAATCCCAAAGCAGGCAGCGGATCATAATCCAGAACCAGGGATAATATAAGCAGTATATAGAAGAAAAAGCCTGTTAGAGCATCGAAACTCAGCATACGGCGATGATTATTCTTATACAGCTTCCCTACGCCCATGTGCCTCCTCTTTTGAACAAAGAAAGTGGCAAAAGTGTTTTTGGCCGGACTAAAAGTGAAGGACTCCGGATGTATTTCGATCGTTGTATTCTCAGCAGTAGCGTTCTGATTTACGAACAGATCGTCATCTCCTGACATCACGTGCATATGTGATGCAAAGCCTTTATTCTTAAAAAACAATGTTTTGGTATACGCCAGATTACGGCCTATGCCCATATATGGGTTACCTGCAAGCGCGGCCGAAAGATAATTGACAGCAGTCTTTGTGGTCTCGAATCGTATAAGTGAATTGAGAAATCCTTTGGCTTTATAATAAGGAGAATAACCCAAAACAATCTGCGTATCGCCTGTGAAATTTGCCGCCATACGGGCAATCCACTCATCAGAAACCGGTTTGCAATCTGCATCTGTAAATAACAAATGTTCGTTTTTAGCTGCTTTAATGCCCATGGTCAGGGCGAATTTCTTGCCTGTTTTATGGCGCTCGTTCTCGTTAATGGTACACACCTTTAAACGAGGGTATTTTGCACTTAGCTCCTTTAAAACAAGCTCTGAATCATCCAGCGAACAATCATTTACCAGGATCACTTCAAAATCGGGGTAATTCTGTTCTAATATTAAAGGTAGATTTTCTGGTAATTTTTCAGCCTCGTTACGGGCGCTGATGATCACCGAAATAGGAAGTGTGGAACGTACCAATTCATGAGCTGGTTTATATACCCTCAGCCTGTTATGGTAATAAATAAGATAAAACAGCTGAACAATAAAACAGAAGGTTAGCAGTATAAATAGCGCGTCGGGTAAATAGGTTTCCAATATCGGGTGAATATATAATGGGTAAAATTGTAAAAAAAACCATGATTGTTTAGTAGTGGTGGATAAGTTTTGGCCCGAAAGCGCCTATTGTGGAAAAATTGGGGAAGGTTGGAATGGTTGTAAGGGTTGTAGTGGTTGCAAAAGATAGAATAGTTGCAAATGTAGAATATAGAAAATAGTGAGAATCAATCCACTTCAACCTCTACAACCCTTACAACAACTTCAACCCCATCTACATCAAATCAAACATAAATGACTAATTTTGCAGCCTCGAAATGAAATTCAGTTTAACAGCACAAGACCCGTTATCAAAGGCACGCGCAGGCGAAATCACCACCGATCACGGCACTATACAAACACCGATTTTTATGCCTGTAGGTACCGCAGGCACCGTAAAAGCCGTTCATCAGCATGAGTTGAAGGACGATATAAAGGCGCAGATCATATTGGGCAACACCTATCATTTATATTTAAGACCGGGGCTGGATACACTTGAAAAAGCGGGCGGATTGCATAAATTTAATGGCTGGGACAAACCCATTTTGACTGACAGCGGCGGTTACCAGGTTTATTCGCTTACCGAAGTGCGTAAAATAAAGGAAGAGGGTGTTACGTTTCGTTCACATATTGACGGTTCAAAGCACCTGTTTACGCCTGAAAATGTAATGGATACTCAACGCACCATCGGCGCCGATATCATTATGGCTTTTGATGAATGTACGCCTTATCCGTGTGAGTATGGCTATGCGCGAAAGTCTATCGAAATGACTCATCGCTGGCTTAAACGTTGTTGTGACAGATTCGATAGTACGAAGCCTAAATATGGATATAGCCAAACGCTGTTTCCTATTGTACAAGGGTCGGTTTATAAGGATTTGCGTATCAAATCAGCTGAAGTTATCGCTTCTTTTGAACGCGAAGGCAATGCGATAGGCGGTTTATCCGTTGGTGAACCGGCTGAAGAAATGTATGCTATGACCGAATTGGTTTGCAATATATTACCGCAGCAAAAACCGCGTTATCTAATGGGTGTGGGTACACCTGTAAATATATTGGAGAACATTGCTTTAGGTATTGATATGTTTGATTGCGTAATGCCTACCCGCAATGCCCGCAATGGCATGCTTTTTACCAAAGAGGGTATTATCAATATCAAAAACGAAAAGTGGAAGAACGATTTTAGTCCGATTGAAGCTGATAGTGACCTGTTTGCAGACAGAAATTACACAAAAGCCTATCTTCGGCATTTGATTCACTCGGGCGAGATATTAGGGGCGCAGATAGCTACCTTACATAACCTGCATTTTTACCTGTGGTTAGTGAAAACAGCACGTGAAAAGATCATTTCGGGAGAGTTTTATAACTGGAAAAATATAATGGTAAACCGCCTGGGCCAACGACTATAAATGAGAAGCTTTTTAAGAAAATATCTAAGGGTTATTGACCGGTATATTATCAGAAAATATCTGGGCACATTCATATTTACGCTGGCTATTTTCTCGGTGGTGATGGTGGTTTTTGATGTGTCTGAGCACCTTGATAACTTCCTGAAAAAGGCAACTACCTTTCATGATATCGCCTTTCAATACTATGCCGGCTTTATTCCGTTCTACCTTAATTACCTGTCGCCGCTGATTAATTTCCTGGCGGTAATCCTGTTCACAGCCAAGATGGCTAACCAGACAGAGATCGTACCGATACTGACATCAAAGGCCAGCTTTAACCGTTTTTTGAGACCCTATTTTATAGCCGCATCATTGCTGTTTATCGTATCATTTTTCGCTAATGTATACCTTATACCTTACACCAATCGCCTTAAAGTAGACTTTGAAGCCACACACTTTAGCGATAGCGACCCAACAAAAAATGAGGTGCACATGCAGCTGGATAAGAATACTTTCATATACGTACGATCATTCGACCCTGCTTCAAAAACGGGTTATGAGTTCATTTTAGAGAAGTTTAAGGGCGATGTAATGACCCGTAAAATTGTCGCCAGCAACGTAGTATACGATTCTGTAAAACGTGTATGGACAATGAAAGCTTATTCTGACAGGCAAATCAACGGCTTAAAAGAAAACATGCTGTGGCATGGCGGATCAAAAGATACAGTACTCGATATGCGCCCGGAAGATTTTGAAATAAAAGATAATCAGTACAGCGCCATGTCTATGAGCGTTCTGAACAAGAATATTGATAAGGCAAAATTGCGCGGAACAGGTGAATTATTGGATATGGAATTTGAAAAATATCACCGTTTTGTGTACCCTTTATCTACTTATGTGCTCACATTAATCGGTGTTTCCATGTCGTCCAGGAAGGTGCGCGGAGGGGTTGGATTACCACTCGGAATAGGCATAATTTTATGTTTTACCTACATTATTGTCGAGCGATTTGCGCTGGTTTTCTCCGTAAAAGGTGGTGCTCCGCCATTGATTTCGGTATTCATGCCTAACCTTTTATTCTTCGCATTGGGCTACTATTTACTGGTAAAAGCGCCTAAATAATGGCAGAAAAAGAGGCACCGGCGCAACTAAATAAGAACCTGGTCATCCTCCATTTTACGGTTTTTATCTGGGGCTTTACAGGAATTTTAGGCAAGCTAATTTCCATCTCAGCGGTGCAGTTAGTGTGGTATCGCGTGCTCATCGCATCGGTCACTTTGTTCCTATATTTTAACTTTAATAAGACTACTTTCCGGGTAAACCGGAGCACATTTTTTAAGCTGATTTTTACCGGTGCGCTGGTCGGCGGACACTGGATTTTATTCTTCCTTTCTATCAAATTATCTACCGTTTCGGTGAGCCTGGTATGCCTTTCATCTATCACATTATTCACTGCTATTTTTGAACCTTTGATCAATAAAAAGAGGATATCAAAGCTCGAGATTATTTCAGGAGTTTTGATCGTTTTAGGCATCCTGATCATTTTCAAATTTGAAACCAAATACACTAAGGGCATCATAGCAGGGCTAACAAGTGCTGTTTGTGCGAGTCTTTTTGCCATCATCAACTCACGGCAAGTACAGAAATACGAAGCTCCGGTGATCGCATTTTATGAGCTATCCGGAGCCTTCGTTTGGATCTCGATCTTCCTTGCGGTGACTAGTGGATTCGATAAATCGATGATACTTGGCCGTGCTGATATCGGCTACCTTTTGCTCCTTGGCACCATCTGCACGTCGCTTGCCTACGTCGCCGGCGTGTCCGTAATGCGCGAACTTTCTGCCTTTCGGGTGGCCCTCATCACCAACCTCGAGCCGGTGTATGGCATCATTATGTCCTTCCTGTTTTTTGGTGACATGAACAAAATGACCATGGGTTTCTGGGTCGGAGCAATCATTATTTTGTCGACAATTTTCCTCTTTCCAATCGCCCAAAAGCAGGTGGCCAAGAGAAGAAACGGATAAACATTTCTCACTAATTTCCTTTTAAATTCCCAGATAAATTCTCAAAATCTGACGCCGATTTCTCGTCGCCAACAGCGTGATATCCCCAAAATACGCACCCCTTAAAACGCATTTTAAGGCTCTATAAACGACTCTAGAAAAATACCTGTCTGATGCCAACCAGAATCACTTCGAGCGACAAGGCGCAAAAATCGTTTTTGACTTAGTGTAATTAATCCTGATTAGAAAACCGTCAGCTTACCGGCCAAAATTTATGTATAAATCACAAATAAATTTTGAAAATTCAATTTATATAAAATATATATTTACATTAAAATCAAATAGTTAAATTGTTTATATAAAATTATAGTTTAACAAATCAAATTTTGAAAATTTTATAAAAACTAATATTTTTAGCATTTAAATTAACAGGGGCAAATATAAATACATATAAGTTTTATAATAAAGTATTTATTAAAAGTTAATTAACAAAAAACTTCACTCATGCAATTTGACTCGCATTTTCTTAAAGTGTGTACTGAATCAAAAAATGAGAGTTTCAAAAAAATCGATGCTTATGTAACTTTGTATGCGAAACAGATTTTAGCACGAAGATTTTCCTCCAATTTTCACCGGAGTTTTTGGCAAGAAATTGGCCAAGAAACGATGCGGATTTTTTGGACTCTGATGAATTATCCGACACCTTCTCTCCCACTTCAGCACAAAAATTCCCGAAAGAAATTTCGGCCCAAAAAAGTGCCCTTTCTTTAATTTTTTGATTTTCGATTTTTTGTAAAAAAGGAACGCGTACTTTATCAATTTGTGAGACCTCTGCCCTTTTTGTAGATTTATAAAAGGAGCGAAAGTTCATCGTGATTTTTTTGAGTTCCTAAAACCGCATCCGTTTCACAACAATTAAAATTGAGATCGTCATGAGAATAAAAACGATGTTCATCATCTTCGTCACGGTGCTGCTTACCGTGGTAGTGATGCAAAACGCTAAAGAGGTTCCTTTTACTTTTTTATTCGCCACCTACCATGTTTCCCAATTGATCATGCTGCTGGCAGTGGCTGCTGTTTCGTTTATTGTTGGCGTACTGGTTGGCCGGCCGGGCAGACCGAAATATGTCCCGGGTCGAGATGAGGAGATGGATGAATCAAAAACCAAACCTGATACACTAAGTCAGGAAGACAGAGATTATATAAGTTAAACTATGGAAAACAAACTAGGATTTATTGGACTGGGAAACATGGGCCTTGAGATGGCCAGAAATCTTATCGAGGCGGGCTATCATTTGCAAGTCTACAACCGCAGTGCGAACAAGG
This sequence comes from Mucilaginibacter sp., assembly GCF_036568825.1. Classification (GTDB taxonomy): domain Bacteria; phylum Bacteroidota; class Bacteroidia; order Sphingobacteriales; family Sphingobacteriaceae; genus Mucilaginibacter. The sequence continues at coordinate 15,536 of NZ_DATCRU010000044.1, forward strand.
CAGATGAGCTGGAACAATCAGCCATCACCCGGTGCAAAACGCCTGCCGAAGCAGCGGCAAATGTACCGGTGGTGATCACCATGCTTTCGGACGATGAAGTGGTCACAGAAACCGTAATTGGCAAGGATGGCATACTGCAAACTTTGCAGCCTGGAGGCATTCATATTTCGATGAGTACCATCTCTCCTGACGCATCAGAAAAAATGGCCGCAGCACACGAAAAAGCAGGCAGCAAATACCTGGCTTCACCGGTATTTGGAAGACCCGAATCGGCTGCTGCTAAAAAGCTCTGGATTTGCGTATCCGGGGACAAGGAAGCAAAAGCAACCGTACAGCCGATTCTCGATGCATTAGGACAAGGCGTAATTGACTTTGGCGATAGCACCGGAGGCGCCAACGTGGTGAAGGTTATAGGAAACTTTATGATCTTCGCTTCTGTGGAAATGATAGCTGAAGCATTGGCATTATCAGAGAAGCAGGGACTGGATCGCGCACAGGTGGCCGACTTCTTCGGCTCGACTTTATTCAATGCGCCAGTCTATCAAAATTACGGCAGGCTCATCGCCAATAAATCTTACGAGCCTGTAAGGTTTAAAGCGAAGCTGGGTTACAAAGATGTCAGCCTTGCTTTTGATCTTGCCCAGCAAAGCGGCACACCAATGCCTTTTGGATCTGCCCTACTAAACCGAATGCTCACCGCTGTAGCCAAAGGCTGGGGTGACCGTGACTGCGTAGAAGCATTTGACCGGGGAGTTGCAGAGGATGCAGGACTGGCTTGATTTCGGAATGCGGATTTGGGATTTCGGAATTTTGTTATTTCGCTTTTTAAATCCGAAATCGAACATCCGAAATCCGAAATCAATAAAAAACCTGGTTTGTCTTTTCCAATCCTGACAGATCAGGTTTTTTGTTAAATATGCCGAATACTGAGGCTCCGCTGCCGCTCATGCTGGCGTAGATGGCACCGGCTTCATAGAGTACTGCCTTCACTCCTCTGATGACCGGATGATTTTTAAAAACGGATTCCTCAAAATCATTTTTGATATGATACTTCCATTCTTCAACAGGAAGTTGGATCAACTCTTTCAAAGATTCTTTTACAGGTGCAGGTTTCACTCCCCTATAGGCCTCGGCAGTGGACACATGCGCAGGAGGCATTACGAGGGCTATGTGGTAGCTTGAGAGATCAAGTTGGATATCTTCGAACCTGTCACCCTTCTCAAACGCAAATACAGGCTTATTTTCGATGAAGAAGGCACAGTCGGCACCCAACTGCCGGGCGTAGTCCAGCATTTGCTCAGTAGTCAGCTTTAAGTCGAATAAATTATTGATCAATTTAATAAAGAACGCTGCGTTCGCTGATCCACCGCCAAGCCCTGCCCCTATCGGGATATGTTTTAGCAGGTGAATGTTCACCGGAGGCAGATCATGATCCTTGCTCATTAAATGATAACCCTTAATGCACAGGTTATCCTCGATCCTGCCGGGGATATCCAGTCCGGACGAATGAAAGGTCAGCTCATCACCTGGTAAGGCCTCTAAAGCGTCGTAAATGGGCATAGGATAAAAAATGGTTTCGATATTATGATAGCCATCCGGCCGACGGCCGGTAATGTTTATGCCGATATTGATCTTGGCGCTTGGAAATACGATCATTCAGATTGATTAACATCGGATGTATTTTTGCACATCCGTAGGATACCAAAAATAGATTATTTTTATTTGTGATTGGAAATTAGTTGAAGAGGTTATAAATGTTGTAGTGGTTGAAGAGGTTGAAATACCAAACCAATACAACTTTTACAACTACTTCAACCATTACAACTCTTACAATTAACATGAAACAGTACCTCGATTTGATGAAGCATGTTTTGGAGACTGGTACCCAAAAGCATGACCGTACCGGAACCGGTACCCTTAGCGTATTTGGCTACCAGATGCGTTTTAACCTGCAGGAAGGCTTCCCGCTGGTTACAACCAAGAAACTGCACCTTAAATCGATCATACACGAGCTGATCTGGTTTTTGAAGGGCGACACCAATATTTCCTACCTGAAAGAGAACGGCGTGCGCATATGGGACGAGTGGGCCGATGAACAAGGCAACCTTGGCCCGGTGTACGGTCACCAATGGCGGTCGTGGCCAAAACCCGATGGCGGGCATATCGACCAGATCACCCAGGTGGTAAACACGATCAAAAAAAAACCGGACTCACGCCGCATCATTGTTTCTGCATGGAATGTTGCCGAAGTGGAACATATGGCCTTGCCACCATGTCATAGCCTGTTCCAGTTTTATGTGGCCGAAGGAAAATTGTCGTGCCAGTTGTATCAGCGCAGTGCCGATATATTTTTAGGTGTTCCTTTTAATATTGCATCTTATGCGTTGCTTACCATGATGATGGCCCAGGTATGCGATCTGCAACCCGGTGACTTCATCCATACTTTTGGCGATGCCCATTTATACAACAACCATATTGACCAAGCCAATCTTCAACTAAGCCGCGAACCGAGGCCGCTGCCAACTATGAAGATTAATCCTGAAGTAAAAGATATCCTCCAGTTTAAATATGAGGACTTTACTTTGGAAAATTACGATCCGTGGCCGCACATTAAGGGGACAGTTGCGGTTTGATAATAATTCCTAAATTTGTATATGACTTCCATTGAGATAAAAACCGAAATACAAAAGGTCCTTGATCAAGTTCCGGAAAGTGTGCTTCAAAACGTATTGGATTTTTTGAAGGAGCTGCAGACTAAATCTGCAGATAATATAAAATTCGCCAATAATTTAAGAAGGATTATTTCTGAAGATAGGGAATTGCTCGAAAAGCTTGCCCAATGATCGATTTATTAAAAGCGAACTATGCTCATAGTGAATTGATAGACGAATTTGGCGGCAGCAAAGGCATTAGAGACCAAGGTGGGCTAGAAGCTGCTCTTCATCGTCCATACGCTACTTTCGACGGAATCGATCTTTATCCAACAGTTGTTGAAAAAGCTGCAGCAATCTTCGAAAGCATAATTATCAATCATCCATTTATTGACGGTAACAAACGTGTCGCTTATGCACTAATGCGATCGATGCTAATTGAAAGCGATTTTGATATAGCAGCTTCTAAAGATGACAAATATGAGATGACCATTGCAGCAAGTAAAGGGGAAATTGGATTTGATGAAATAAAACAATGGTTAGCTATACGAATAATAGAAAACAATCAATGACTGTCACCATAGTAGTAGCCATCGCCGAAAATTACGCCATCGGTAAAAACAATCAATTGCTTTGGCATATGCCTGCCGATCTGAAACACTTTAAGCAGATCACTTCCGGGCATACGGTTATTATGGGCCGTAAGACCTATGAATCCGTTGGTAAGCCGCTGCCTAATCGCCGCAATATCATCATCACACGTCAAGGTATTACTATTCCCGGATGCGAAGTGGTGAAATCAGTTGAAGAGGCACTGGAGCTTTGCGCCAATGAAGAAGAAGTATTTATTGTTGGTGGCGCCGAGATTTACAAACTGTCTATGGACAAAACCGACCGCATTTATCTTACCATCATCCATCACTCTTTTGATGCTGACAGCTTTTTTCCCGAAATTGATTATATGGAATGGAAAGAAGCTTTAAGAGAAGACCACCAGTCGGATGAAAAACATAAATATTCCTATTCATTCATCACACTCGAGCGCGTTTAACATCTGAATGCAATAATTTGTTTGAAGATAAAATTTTATGGTTATAAAATTTTATTAGATTTGCCGTCTTGTTTAAAAAAGCTTATAGACTAATTTATTACATATTCTAATTTACAATGCAAGGTAAAGGGGTTATTAAATTTTTTGCAATTCTACTGGCACTCGTATGCTTATACCAGCTGTCATTTACATGGGTAGCAAATAAAGTAGAGAACGATGCAAAAACATACGCCAAAGGCAATTATGCCAAAGAAAGGGCGTACCTGGACTCGATGGAGACACAACCCGTGTATCCAATATTCAAACACACTTATCAATACTGCAGGGCTAAAGAGCTGCAGCTCGGCCTCGACTTGCAGGGTGGTATGAGTGTAACCATGCAGGTATCGCTGCGCGACCTGGTGAAAACCTTATCCGGTAATAACCCTGACGTTGTGATGGCCCAGGCTTTGGACAAAGCTGATATTGACAGCCGGACCAGTCAAAGCGACTATATCACACTTTTTGTAAGTGAGTATGAAAAATTAAATCCAAACGGTAAGCTGGCTTCTTTATTCGCTACACAGGCGAATAAGGACCATGTAAAGTTCAATTCAACCAATGCTGAAGTCGAAGCTTTCCTGAAAGATCAGGCTGACGTTGCGGTACAACAAACCTACACCGTATTAAATACCCGTATTGACCAATTCGGTGTTGTTCAGCCAAACATCCAGCAGTTAAAAGACCGCAACCAGATTTTGATCGAGTTGCCTGGTGTTACCGAACCTGACCGTGTTCGTAAACTGTTACAGGGAACTGCAAAACTGGAGTTCTATAAAACTTTTGATAACTCAGAGGCCTATGGTATTTTGAACAATGTTAACAGCATCCTTGCCGCAAAAGCAAAAAGCGCAGAAAAAGATACTGCTGCTAAAACCACTGCTGCAACAACTGCTAAAAAAGATACTTCAAAAGCCGGCTTGTCTTTATTGAATAAAGTAAACAAGAGTGCATCTAAGGATACTTCGCTGTTAAACAGCAAAGCCAAATTTGCGACTCAGAACCCTCTATTCTCTGTGTTGTCGCCTGCTATGTACCAGGGACAAAACGGACAAGCAGCCTTGTTGCCGGGTCCTGTAGTAGGTTTTGCTGCACAAAAAGATACAGCTAAAGTTAACGCTTACTTACATAGCCCTGATGTAAAATCGCAATTGCCTCAAAATATTAAATTCCTGTGGGGTGTAAAACCACGCGAGAATACTAAAACATTCGAACTGTATGCAATGAAGCTTGCAGGCGCCGATAACGGTCCTGTCCTTACCGGTGACGTTGTAAACGATGCAAGAAGCGATATCGACCAAACCAAGGGTGGCTGGGAAGTAACCATGTACATGAACCCTCAGGGTGCCCAGAAATGGGAAGAAATAACTGGTGAAGCCGCTCCGGCAAGTCCTAACCAGCCGGGTAAGGCTATCGCTATCGTCCTGGACGATAACGTTTACTCTGCTCCTTCGGTAAATGGTAAAATCTCTGGTGGTATCTCCTCTATCTCCGGTGGCAATTTTACCCAGGAAGATACAAAAGACTTAGCAAACGTATTAAAGGCAGGCCGTTTACCGGCTCCTGCAATTATCGTATCAGAATCAACTGTAGGTGCTACTTTAGGTCAGCAAGCTATCCATGCCGGTTTATTATCATCGGTAATGGGTTTTGTGGTGGTACTGATCTTCATGATCGCCTACTATAACCGCGCAGGCACAGTTGCCGTTATTGCAGTATTGATCAACGTATTCTTCCTGATGGGTGTACTGATCAGTCTTGGTTCGGTATTGACCATGCCTGGTGTTGCAGGTATCGTATTAACGCTCGGTATATCGGTTGACGCCAACGTACTGATCTATGAAAGAGCACGTGAAGAGCTGTTATTGGGCAAGTCGATTAAACTGGCAATAGCGGATGGTTTCAGACATGCATTATGGTCAATTCTTGACTCGAACATCAGTACATTCCTTACCGGTTTGATCCTGTTCACATTCGGTAGCGGACCTATCAAAGGTTTCGCGGTGGTATTGATGATCGGTATTGTAACTTCATTATTCTGTTCGTTGTTGCTTTCAAGGATCATTCTCGAATGGATGATCACCAAAGGCTGGGATATCAAATTCTCAAACCCATGGAGCTCGCACACATTCAAGAACGCCAATTTTGGATTCGTAAAGAATCGCTTCAAATTCTATATATTTTCTGGCGTGTTTATCACCGCCGGTATTATATCTATGTTTACACAAGGGTTTAACTACGGTGTGGATTTCGTCGGCGGGCGTAACTATATTCTCGAGTTTGATAATAAAAATGTGACTACCGAGCAGGTGCACAGCGCTATTGATAAAGTACTTGGCGCCACTGAGGTTAAAACATTCGGAGGTAACAAGATAAGTATTACCACTAAGTACCTAATAGAGGAAAATACAACAACTGCTGACGCGAAAGTTAGACAAACGCTGTTCAATGCTTTAAATGCGAACCCTGCAACAAAGGTTACTGACGATCCGGCAAAGACCCAATATCAAAAAGTTAAAGCTACTATTGCTGAAGGGCTTAAACGCTCCGCTTTCTGGACTGTGGCTTTCGCCATTATAGTAATATCAGCTTACATCCTGCTGCGTTTCCGTAAATGGCAGTTCAGCCTGGGCGCGATGGTGGCTACTGCACACGACGCATTGATGGTATTATCGTTCTTTACATTGTTTAGGCAATGGATTCCGTTTTTGGATATCGACCAGTCGTTTATTGCAGCCATATTGACAGTAATCGGTTATTCGATCAATGATACGGTGGTGGTATTCGACCGTATCCGCGAATTCCTGAGCCTGCACCATTCAAAAGCTGACGATCCTAAGGAAGTGATCAACCATGCGATCAATAAGACCTTAAGCCGTACCATTATCACTGCTTTAACGGTATTATTCGTGCTGATCGTGTTATTTATCTTCGGTGGTGAAGTGATCCGGGGTTTCTCGTTCGCCTTATTAGTAGGAGTATGTTTCGGTACCTACTCATCTATCTGTATCGCAACTCCGATCATTGTAGATTTTGGCAAAAAAGACCTGAAATAAAGTCAGATAACATTTATTAAAAGGCTCCAAACAACATTTGGAGCCTTTTTTGTTTAGAATAATATATACCTTCTAAAATATATTATTATGGAAACAACAAATTCATCCCGGTTCCCTTTGGTGGTGATAGTTGGAGGTGGTTTCGGGGGACTTGAAGTAGCTAAAGCTTTAGCCGATGAACCGGTAGAAGTATTAATGCTCGATAAACACAATTACCATACTTTTCCGCCTTTGTTATACCAGGTGGCAACCGGTAGTCTTGAGGCGGGTTCTATAGCCTTTTCTCTCCGTAAGAACTTTGACAACCAAAAAAACTTCCGCTTCAGGGTAGCTGAAGTGACTAAAATCAACCCTGAGAAAAACACCATTGACAGCTCTATTGGTGAGATCAAATATGATTACCTGGTAATTGCTACCGGATCGACAACAAATTTTTTTGGCAACAAGGAAATTGAATACAACGCTATGCCGATGAAATCGGTTCCTGAGGCATTGAACCTGCGTTATATGATACTGCAGCACCTGGAAGAAGCTGTTTTAAAGACTACTCCTTACGAACGCGAGCCTTACCTCAACTTTGTACTAGTCGGTGCAGGTCCTACAGGTGTTGAATTGGCCGGGGCTTTGGCTGAGTTAAGAAATAATATTCTTTGCAAAGACTACCCTGAGTTAAAGAAAGAGGAAATGAAAGTTTACCTCGCCGATTTTATGCCGAGGGTATTGGGTGCTATGTCGGAAGAAGCTTCTGAAGCTGCCAAAAACTTCCTGACTAAAATGGGCGTTGAAGTGATGCTGAATGCCAAAGTAGAGAATTACGATGGCGAAGTGATCACTTTTGAAGGCGGCAAAAGCATCCGGACCAAAAATGTGATCTGGTCGGCTGGCGTAATGGGTAATGTTCTTGAGGGGATCGATAAAGACATCATCCAACGGGGCAACCGTATAAAAACAGACAGCATCTGCCGTGTGGAAGGAATAAGTAATGTATTTGCCATAGGCGACGTTGCCGCAATGATAACTAACGATACGCCTAAAGGGCATCCCGGAGTAGCACAGGTAGCTATACAAATGGGTAAAGCTACCGGTGAAAACATCCTTCATATCATAAAAGGTGAAGCAACAAAACCTTTTAAATATTTTGATAAAGGCTCATTGGCCACAATTGGCCGAAACAAAGCTGTTGCCGATTTAGGCAAGGTCAAATTCCAGGGATTTTTTGCCTGGGTGGTATGGATGTTTGTCCACCTGATCTCGCTTTTAGGTTTCAGGAATAAGGCTATCGTTTTCATCAGCTGGATAGGAAGTTACTTTACTTATAACGGGGGTTCACGTTTAATTATCCGGAAATTTGTAAGGGGGAATCCATTGCATGACGAGGCTGAATTGGTCGCTCATGAAGAATAAGGAATATCCTGCTATATTTGCCTAAAATACGCTTATGAAAACATTGCTAATATGCATCGGTCTGGCCTTTATTACATTCGCAGGGTATGCGCAGGATGGAACAACGCGAAGTTACCAGGTAAACAGTTCATTACCTGTGCCTGAAGGAGATTCGGTAAAGCTGGTAATTGATGGCACCAGCGCTTACTATCAAAAAACGGTTAAAGTAGATACAGGGATTGGCGTTAGTTTGATCTATCTGCGCACACTACAGTTCATGGCAGCTAAAAACTTTCAGCAAACTTATGGTTATGAGCAGGAAGGGAAAGAGATATTCACCACTACGCAGGACTTGAATACCAATCCTTTTACAATTGGAAATTATTCGGATAATATCGATCCTTTTACTGTTCAATTTGCGGTAACTGTTGATATGAAGAAGCAACGGTACCGTTATACTATTCATAACGTGACATTTTACAGGCCGACTGAAACCGGCAATCTAAGGATGAGTCTTTATGAAGTGTATTTAAGGGCAACAAATGGTGATTCGCGATCTATAAAAAAGGACTCCAAAAAAGTGATCGATGCTTTTGAAAAATATATTGGTTCATTAACAGCCGAGCTCAGGGAAAGCATTGATCATAAGGCCATGATCTATAATACCAAATTTTAAATACATGGCCTCAGCTATCCAGATCACTGAATGTCCACGGGATGCCATGCAGGGGATACATAATTTTATTCCTACGGAGATTAAAGCGGAATACATCAATTTGCTATTACAAGTGGGTTTTGATACCATCGATTTTGGAAGCTTTGTTTCACCTAAAGCCATACCGCAGATGCAGGATACTGCCCAGGTATTGGAGAAGCTGGATTTGAGTAATTCACGGTCTAAATTATTAGCTATTATAGCGAACTACCGGAGGGCTGAAGAAGCTGCACAACATGAGGAGATCACTTACCTGGGGTTTCCGTTTTCCATATCAGAAACCTTCCAACAGCGTAATGCCAATACCAGTATAGCCGAGGCCTTTGAAATTGTAAAGCGAATAAAAGAGCTTAGTGATAGCAAAGAAAAGAAACTACTGATTTATCTTTCAATGGGTTTTGGCAATCCTTACGGTGATGAATGGCATAATGACATTGTATTGCGATGGGCCAAAAAACTTGTTGATGAGGGAGTTGAGTATATCTCTCTGGCGGATACTATTGGTATTGCCGCACCTGAGCAAATAGAGGGTTTATATTCGTCTTTATCAGGCAATTTTAAAAAAACAACCTGGGGTGTTCATTTGCATTCTACGCCGGATACCTGGAAACCCAAAATAGAAGCCGCATACAAAAGCGGCTGCAAAAGATTTGATACCGCTTTAAAGGGTTATGGGGGCTGCCCGATGGCAAAAGACGAGCTTACCGGAAATATCGCTACAGAGAATGTGATTTCTTACCTGCAAAGTCAAAACGTCGATCTCGGGCTTAATTTAGATAAATTGAAGGAGGCGATGGATTACTCGGGAAGGGTATTCAGTTAATATCTGCAAACGTCTTTGCGAGGAACGAAGCAATCTCTACTTAGGACATTCATGGACCTGAATTTTTAACTGAACGTTCCTCAACAAATTTCTTCTCCCTGATCTGCATAGCAAAGAGATTGCTTCGTTCCTCGCAAAGACGGCTTATTAATATTTTATGCTCTCTCCATCTTAAAATGCTGTATCCCCGCCTCTTCAAACTGTGGACCGGTCTTTACAAAACCAAACCGCTCGTATAATGATACCGCCTGTATTTGTGCATGCATATACACATAAGTAGCATCCTCAGGCAAATCATCCAAAACCGTTTGTACCAGTGCTTGCCCTACTCCATGCCCTCTGAATTTCTTCAGAACTGCAAAACGTTCCAGTTTATAGCCCTTGTCTGTTTTGCGCCAACGTGCTGCCCCAGCGGGTTCTCCGTCAACTTTGGCTAAAAAGTGTGTAGATTCATCTTCGTGCTCCCATTCCAGTTCAGGCGGGCAGTTTTGTTCGCCTACAAAAACTTCGCGGCGTATGGCGAAGACTTTTTCCAATTCAGCGGGATCGACAACTTTCTTTACTTCAACTTTTGACATGGGGCTTTTAGATTTGGGTTCGAAATTACTTAAAATAACAAACGCCCCAACAACTATCGGGGCGTTTGCATTGTAAAATTGTCCTGATATTACAATTTGCTGTTCACGTCAAGGCAATTCAAATCGTCGAATGCATGGGTCAGACGCTTAACGAAATTTTCTTCAGCTTTGCGAAGCCATACACGCGGATCATAGTATTTTTTGTTTGGTGAATCTTCTCCTTCAGGGTTACCGATCTGCGATTGCAGGTAACCTTCTTTTGATTTGTAGTAATCTTTAATGCCTTCCCAGAACGCCCATTGCATATCGGTATCGATATTCATTTTGATAGCGCCATAAGAAATAGCCTCGCGAATCTCTGCCTGGGTTGAGCCAGAACCACCGTGGAATACAAAGTTGATTGGCTTCTCAGCAGCAAGGTTATAATGTTGTTTAATATACTCCTGTGAATTGTGCAGAATGATCGGCTGCAATTTTACGTTACCCGGTTTGTAAACACCATGTACGTTACCAAAAGCAGCGGCAACTGTAAAGCGAGGGCTAACTTTTAAAAGGTTTTCATAAGCATAAGCCACATCTTCCGGCTGTGAGTATAAGTGATGGCTTGCAACATTACTGTTATCCACGCCATCTTCCTCACCGCCTGTTACACCTAACTCGATCTCCAGCGTCATACCCATTTTAGCCATACGCTCCAGGTATTTTGCTGAGATTTCGATATTCTCATGGATAGGCTCTTCAGAAAGATCCAGCATGTGTGATGAGAACAATGGTTTGCCGGTCTCAGCAAAGAATTTCTCACCGTGATCGAGCAGGCCGTCGATCCATGGTAATAATTTCTTAGCGCAGTGGTCGGTATGCATAATTACAGCTACACCGTAATGCTCAGCTAAAAGATGAACGTGACGTGCAGCAGAAACAGCGCCTAAAATGGTTGCCTGCAACTGCGAGTTATCCATTGATTTACCCGCATAAAACTGCGCACCACCATGTGATACCTGTATAATTACCGGTGAATTAACTGCTTTTGCAGTTTCCATTACGGCATTGATAGTATTGGTACCGGTTACGTTAACAGCGGGTAACGCAAATTGATGCTTTTTAGCGATCTCAAACAGCGCCTGCACCTGGTCGCCATGCAAAACGCCTTTATAATTTTTTAAATCCATATTAGCTTAAAATTCCTTGGTTTTGTTAAATTCCTTAGTACTTATTGGGGCCTCGAAGTTATAAAATTTCCTGGTTTAAGTAATGCAAGTAACTAATATTTAACACACATGACTATGTTTTGCATTATTTCCATTTTACAGTCATCTCATTTTAATTTCTTCAAAATTTAAATTTACAAGGCATTCTATTTTGACATTTTTGCAATAGCTTTAACTATGCAAAACATTTAGGTGGTTTGCAAGCTTTAATGCATAATCACTTCTATAATATTTTTTGTTTCTTTGCACAGAAATTGGAGGCACAACTAACAAATGACCTGGTTTAAAAGAGAATCAAAAGGGATAATAACTACGACCGAGGAAAAAAAAGAAGCCCCGGACGGCATATGGAACAAATGCCCGAATTGTAAAAAGCCATTGCATTACAGCGAACAAGTTGAGAACCAATACGTTTGCCATTACTGCGGTTATCACATCCGTATCGGTTCAAAAGAATATTTTTCTATTTTATTTGATAATAACGAGTTTACCGAGCTATATCCAAACCTAAAATCGGGCGACCCACTGAATTTTGAGGATACTAAAAAATATACCGACAGGATAGCCGAAACCACCAACAAGACAGGTCTGAAAGACGCAATCCGCGCCGGAGCCGGTAAAATTGATGGTCAGGATATCGTAATTGCCTGTATGGATTTTAATTTTATCGGCGGCTCAATGGGCTCTGTGGTTGGTGAGAAGATCGCCCGCTCTATCGATTATTGCATCGAGCACAAAGTGCCTTTCCTGATGATATCCAAATCGGGTGGTGCACGCATGATGGAAGCAGCTTTCTCATTAATGCAGATGGCCAAAACATCGGCTAAACTGGCTTTATTGGCTCAAGCAAAAATACCTTATATCTCATTACTTACAGACCCTACTACCGGTGGTGTAACCGCATCTTATGCAATGCTGGGCGATATCAACATTGCTGAGCCTGGTTCACTGATCGGCTTTGCAGGTCCGAGGGTTATTAAGGAGACGATCAAGAAAGATCTTCCTAAAGGCTTCCAAACTGCAGAGTTTGTTCAGGAGCATGGTTTCCTTGACTTTATTGTTGATCGCCGGGAAATGAAAGAGAAGTTGGCTACTTTTTTAAAAATGATGGCTAATTAATCATCAGGATTAAATATAAAAAGGCTCTGGTTGTGATCAGAGCCTTTTTTCTTTTTTGATGCGCCTTGTCGACGCCCGTCGGATATTCGGCTACCCGACTGATTTGCAATAACTGGATTTTGCTCCGAATTATTTGCTATGTTAATACCAAGTTACGACTTTATTTGATCTTTCCGAGGTATTTTTTCATTTTATGTGCCGATGCCTACAGTACCCTCTAATGCACCTCCCCCGGGCTCATTATTGTAAGGCAGATCGGCAAGACTTCCGTCTTCATTCAACACTTTTTTCGGTTTATCCTTATCCGGGCCGTTCTTTTCAAGTGACTCGCCGGACTTTTTATTTCCGGATGGATTGTCTGATTTTTTAGCTTTATTTTTTTCCTGAACTTCATCTTCAGGATCAAGATACTCACTCATGACAGATAGATTTTAATAAAAAGACAAATCACAAGATTTGTAAGTCCTGCAATAGCCTTTTTCGGTAAATTATATATTTTCAGTTCCAGGCTCGTGACCAATCATGCGGCCGGTTTTACGCCCCAGTTTACGGCTCTCAAAGTCCGTTTTAGCCGCACCAACTGAAGGGAATTCTTTCTGATTCGGCGGCGTTACATCGTTACGCTCGGTAAATGAAGAGTCTGCTCCCTCCTGTTGCGGGCTTGTCTCACTTTCGTGAGGGTAGATCGCCTCTTCTTTGGAGTTACCTTTTCCGGAGTTTTCGTTCGGCATTTTACCGTCACCCCGGTTTTCGGGCTTTTTATTTTTATCCTGCGCGTGGCCGGATTTTTCTTTTGCAGTTATCATAGGTTTATACGTTTAATATACTTTTATATAAACCCTTTGAGTTGCCTTATTGTTTTTGTTTATTTCTTAATCAGAAATAAATTTACCCATAAATCCAGGCTGTTTAGGCATAAGCCATACATAGTTCTTTCAGCTTCGATACGGTGTAATCCACTTCCTCTTTGGTATTGTACTTTGAGAAAGAGAAACGAACTGAAGGGCGAGTAGGATCGCCGCCGATGGCAGTTAATACATGTGAACCTATATCGCTGCCCGAGCTGCATGCGCTGCCACCAGATGCAGATATTCCTGCAATATCCAAATTGAACAGCAGCATATCAGCCATGTCGCTGCAAGGGAACGATACATTTAGAACTGTGTACAAGCTTTTTGCAGGATCGGTCTCGCCGTTAAACTCAATAGCCGGGATATTTTCCTTCAGCTGAGCGATCATATAGGTCTTAAGCGCCTGTATCTGGTTGTGATGCTCATCCATATTGGCATAAGCCAATTCCAGAGCTTTAGCCAAGCCTACAATGCCGTAAACATTTTCGGTACCGCCACGCATATTGCGCTCTTGCGAGCCGCCATAAATAAACGGTTTGATTTTTACCTTGTGATTGACATGTAAAAAGCCTACCCCTTTAGGGCCATGCAATTTATGGGCAGCACAAACCATAAAATGAGCTTTCAGTTTATTCAAGTCATGCCTGTAATGACCCATAGTCTGCACCGTATCCGCATGATAAATGGCATTGTGATGTTCGCACAAGTCACCGATACGCTCCATATCGCTAAGGGTACCGACTTCGTTATTGGCATGCATTAGTGATACGAGGCTGCGGTCATTACCTTTCAATAGTTCTTCCAGGTGAGTATAATCGATATTGCCTTTGTCATCTGTATCAACAAAGCTCAGTTTGATGGTGCCTGCCTTTTGCATAGCTTCGAGTGTGTGAATCACCGCATGGTGCTCTAAGCGACTAGATATAGCGTGCTTTAAGCCATTATCTACAATTCCGCAACGAATGGCAGTATTATCAGCCTCGGTGCCCCCCGAGGTAAAGAATATCTCGGCAGGTGAGGTGTGCAATAAATTTGCGACAGTTTTACGGGCTTTTTCTACAATAGAACGAACCTCGCGGCCGTGAGCATGTATGGATGATGGATTACCATAGTTGTTTTCCATCACCTTAAACATTTCCTTTAGAACTTCAGGGTCAATAGGCGTAGTAGCAGCATTATCAAAATAGACACGCATGGGATAGTAATTATTGAGTTAGTTAATTAATTAGTGAATTAGTGAATGACTGAATGAGTGATTAACTGGATTCGCTAATTATTTATTGAGTTTAAAATTATTCTTCTCTGATACAGTTTTTCATTATTCTTCTCTGATACAGTTTTTCGGGCTGATGAAGTTACTTTTAGTATCTCATTTGCCTCGTTCATCAGAGTTATTATTTGAGCCTTTTGAACAACCTCTGCTTCAATCAACACTTCCATCCAAAAAATACTTTCATCAGCTTCTTCAACTACGATAGAAATTTTAGAATGAAATTCTGCTTGTGACCTTGCTCTGCAGGCAGCCCTATAATTTGCTCCTACAGAAGATGATGACCGCAACAATTGCTTACCAATTATCCTTGCTTCTTCAGTCTTCGGTAGTGATCTGTACAATTTTATATTGTCGACAACAAATTTCTTGGTGCGATTTCTGAATTGTTCTGCGAATTCGTTTTTCTCAAAGTTTTCCATTATCAATCACTCATTCGCTAATTCACTCATTCGCTAATTAAATTACAGATTGAGAATTTCTTTTATGTCAGTTATGATCTTGTTGGCCAGATTATCCGCGATCGTTTCTGAATTTCCCTCAGAGTAGATACGGATGATCGGCTCGGTATTTGATCTGCGCAAATGTACCCATTCTTTATCAAATTCTATCTTCAGACCATCGATAGTCGTATGAGGTTGCTTTTTGTATTTATCTTCAACCTTAAGCAGCAAGCGGTCAATATCCATTTCCGGAGTCAGCGTGATTTTATTTTTAGAAATAAAGTAGCCCGGATAAGAAGCTCTTAAGCTTGAAACTGATTTGCCATATTTGGCCAGATGGGTTAAAAACAAAGCGATTCCCACCAAGGCGTCACGACCATAATGCAGTTCAGGATAGATCACACCGCCATTTCCTTCGCCGCCAATCACAGCATTTACTTCCTTCATTTTGTTCACCACGTTCACCTCGCCTACCGCTGCAGCATGGTATTCGCCGCCCGCTTTTTCGGTAACATCGCGTAATGCACGTGTTGATGAAAGGTTAGAAACCGTATTTCCTTTTTTGTGCTTTAATACATAATCTGCAACAGCAACCAGGGTATACTCTTCGCCGAACATATTGCCGTCCTCGCAAACAAATGCCAGGCGGTCAACATCCGGGTCAACAGCAATACCCAAATGTGCTCCTTTTTTAACTACTTCGTTTGAAAGTGCGATCAGGTTCTCCGGCAGAGGTTCCGGGTTATGCGGGAAGTTACCATCCGGATCACAATATAATTTATGAACAGTTTTTACACCTAATGCCTTTAATAAAGCCGGTACAAATATGCCGCCGGTTGAGTTGACACAATCGATAACGATCTTGAATTCAGCTTTGGCAATAGCAGCTACATCAACCAATGGTAGCGCCAAAATACTGTCGATATGCCTTTGAACATAGCTATTATCAACTGTAATCTTGCCCAAGTCGTTTACCTCTGCGTATTTCACATCGCCTTTTTCTGCAATATCTAATACTTCTTTGCCATCTGCATCACTGATAAACTCGCCTTTTTCGTTCAGCAATTTAAGCGCATTCCATTGTTTTGGGTTGTGACTGGCAGTTAATATAATACCTCCGGCAGCTTCCTCCCACGGCACGGCGACTTCGACGGTTGGTGTGGTAGAAAGGCCCAGATCAATCACATCGATACCCAAACCCTGCAAGGTGCCTACCACCAGGTTATTCACCATAGTACCTGAGATACGCGCATCACGGCCCACCACGATCTTCTTTTTACCTGATCGTTTTACAGCCCAGGCACCATACGCCGAAGTAAATTTTACGATATCCAATGGCGTTAAACCATCACCTGCTGCGCCACCAATGGTGCCGCGAATCCCTGATATTGATTTTATTAAAGTCAAAGTATTAAATATTTGAGTGCAAAATTAAAAATATTTGAACGATAGCCGTACAAATTCCGAAGGCTTAGACCGGATTTTGATATTTAGCTATATTTGTGACTATACAAAAACATTATGGCCAACGAATGGTTCTACGACTGGTTTAATTCTCCGTATTACCATCTTCTTTATCATAAACGTGACGATGCTGAGGCTCAGTATTTCATCGACAATTTACTTTCAAAACTTCATATCCCGCTCCATTCAAAGCTATTGGACATAGCCTGCGGACGCGGACGGCATGCTATTTACTTGAATACGCACGGTTATGATGTTACCGGCATCGATCTATCCGTCGAAAACATTCGCTTCGCCAAACAATTTGAAAACGATACGCTGAGGTTTTTCGTGCACGATATGCGCGAATTATCCTATGATCGTTACTTTGATGTTGCCTTCAACCTGTTCACCAGTTTTGGCTATTTCACAATAGATGAGCAGCATATCGGTTCGCTTATCAATTTCCACAATGCTTTAAAACCGGGCGGGTTGCTGGTGCTGGATTATTTCAACAGTGAGAAAATATTGCGAAATCTGGTGCCAAATCCGGTGAAAACGGTGGAGGATGTTGAATTTCATATTCAAAAAACCATTAGTGGGAATAAGATCATCAAAACTATTTCGTTCGATCATGGCAATGAAAGCTATACATTTAAAGAAATGGTAAGCACTTTTATGGAAGCTGATTTTATGAGATTTTTTAAACAAAGTGGTTTTGAAATTATAAGTACTTTTGGCAGCTACGGACTGGACAGATTTGATGCGGAACACTCAGACCGATTAATATTTATTTGTAAAAGATCCGATGCTTGAACATCTTATACAGTTAGACCGGCACCTATTTTTTTATATCAATCACGATCTGACCAATCCTTTTTTTGATTGGCTGATGCCGATTTTGCGCAACCCACGCACCTGGATACCGCTGTATATTTTCATTTTGGCCTTTTGCCTGTGGAAGTATAAGAAGACGGGCGCTCTTATTGTGATCTTATTTGCACTTTCTGCAGGTTTTGCAGATTTTACCAGCGTACATTTGATAAAGAACAATGTACAGCGCCTCCGCCCCTGCCGTGATCCGATAGATTCAGAAACTGCAACTATCCGCGTGCCCTGCGGAACTGGTTATAGTTTTCCATCAACGCATGCCACAGATCATTTTGCTATGGCTGCCTTTATCAGCTTTGTATTTTTCAGGCGATGGAAATGGATATGGTTATGGGCGGTTTTGTGGGCCGGATCGATCTCATTTGCACAGGTGTATGTTGGTGTCCATTTTCCTATAGATGTTACCGTAGGCATGCTCTATGGCATTTTTGTGGGATGGTTATTCTACCTGGTATTTAAAAAATTTCAACCTGATTTTTAATGGCTCTCTGGAAGATATTGGTTTTGTTTTTTGGCGCTTTTTCGGGCGGCATGTCTGTATTTCTTTTTAAGGGGGATAATCACAAAAACCTGAAATTAGTCCTGTCCTTTAGCGGCGCCTATCTGTTTGGCATCACCGTTTTGCACCTGATACCTGATGCCTATCATGGCAATGACAATTACGTCGGTGTATTTATCCTAATCGGCTTTTTATTCCAGATCGTACTGGAGCAATTCTCAGAAGGTATCGAGCACGGTCACATGCATAAACCCAATCATGAGCATATCGCTTTTCCTTTGGGTATATTGATCAGCCTTTGTATACACGCCTTTTTGGAAGGTATGCCACTGGCTGAAGGTAATCAAAATCAATTGGTTTGGGGAATTGCATTGCACCATGTGCCTGCAGCTTTTGCGTTGGCTACAGTTTTGCTGGCTAATCAACAAAGCAAAGGCAAAACCATATTCTTTGTCATCCTATTCGCCATTATGGCTCCGGCTGGTTATTTTTTTAGCAATGCTTTAAGTACAGGCGGCATAGGAAATTTGCAGCAATATTTTAACCGGATAATGGGTGTAGTGATCGGGATATTTTTGCATATATCCACTACTATTTTGTTTGAATCAGGGCCTGATCATAAGTTTACAGTAAGGAAGTTGGTTGCGGTGTTGGTGGGTGTAGGTTTGGCGTTAGTGGGGTTTATCAGCGAGTTATAGATTGTTTGTGAAGACACAAACAATGGGAAAAGAGAAATCCGAAATCACAATTCCGAAATCCGAAATCAAACTATCCTCTCAACTTATCCAGCAAATCACTCAATTTCCCTGCTTCTTCTTCAGTGAGGTTATTTTTCAGCATATCCTTAGTCTTGAATTCCTCATCCATTTTGGACAGGATCTCTAACCCAGCTTCGCTGATGCGGATATCTACAGCGCGGCGGTCTTTGTTATTGGTGCAACGGGAAACCAGTCCTTTTTGAATCAGGCGGTCAACAATGCGGGAAGCGTCAGACATTTTATCGAGCATACGCTCTTTGATCATGTTGATGGTAGCAGGGTTTGGGTATTGCCCGCGAAGTATGCGCAACACGTTGAATTGCTGCTGGGTAAGGTTATGCTTTTCAAACCGGCAACGGAATGTATTACTTAACCAGCCATAGGTATAAGTAATATTGATAACGGCTTTATGGTAGTTATCCTCAAACTTGTTGCTCTGTATTTCTTCCCCTATTTGCATACCGTCTTTCACTTTAATAATCCCTTAATGCAAAGATGTTGATTATTTCTTAATTTGTTTATGTTCAGACTCCTTTTGTTTTCCGAAGTCCCACGGACAATGCAGACATTTGTTTTTACAGCAATGGCCACGCTTTAAATGGTACTCCCTGGTGAAAACAAAATTTCCATCTTCATTGATATAATAATCAACATTCTCTACCAGCATCTAGTTCAAAATTTTCACAAAGATAGCATCGCCGAAATGTTTTCTTAAATGATTTCCGTCGCCGTGCAAGGTCCAGATTTGTTTGGGTTGAGTTTTTTCTATAGTTAGTAAGATATCGTTCCAATCCACGTGATCAGAGATAAATAATGTGTCATTCTGATTTACTTGCAAGTTTTTCCAGCCAGAAGCAAATAAGCGCTTAACTCCAGTCGCCCTGATATAGCTATCAAAAGTGAATGGCGGAACGATGTATACATATTCCTGCTGTGTCTTCATCAATTTACGGCTGTATAACTGATACTTCCCTAAAGAAAATCCCATCTTTTCATAGATCGCATTCAATGGCATGATCTTGTGATGAATCAGAATGGTTTTCTGCGGTACATACTCAGTGATGAGGTTTATTAAGCGCTGACTTTTTCCAAGACCATAGGCTCCTAACAGGATATTGCTTTTGATATCATTCAACTTTTTTATTTCATCAACAGGATCGGGATGGATAACATTAGGATCGGCAAAAGTACTTTCGGTGATCAGCACATCTGTTTTCACCCATTCGATAGGCTCACAGGTAGCGTCAGATTGCAGTTTATAGTCGCCTGTATAAAGATATCTTGTACCCTGGTATTCCATTAATATCTGGGCCGAGCCCAGCATATGTCCGGCAGGGATAAAGGTTATCTGTATATTGCCAATTACAAATGATTTATCATAAGTTACAATATTGAATTCCTTTGCAGCGGTTTTGCCGTACCGCAGTTGCATAAAAGCAGCCGTTGCTTCGGTGCAATAAACCTGGTTGTTATTGGCGACAGCGTGATCGGCATGGGCATGAGAGATGACAGCCGTTTTCACTGGTTGCTGCGGATCGATATAAAACTGACCGTATTTGCAGTACAGGCCATTAGTATCAAAGTAAAGGAAATCGTCTAAAATCATAATTGGTTCACTAGTTCATTGGTTCATTAGTGGGTTATAGTATATTGAACATAAGAACAACAAGTACCAATGAACAAGTGAACTAATGAACAAATGAACTAAACCGTTTATGCAATTCCAGAACTTGTGGTATCACCAACTCAGTATCATCATTACGGATAACAAAATCGGCAAGCTGAATTTTCTTTTCTTCTGAAAATTGCCTTGCATTGCGGCTTTCTACTTCTTCACGTGTCAGTTTATCACGCTGCATTACCCGGTTGACACGCAGCTCCAATGGCGCGGTAATCATAATGGTTTTATCACACATTTGGTACGACGAGCTTTCAAATAACAAAGCCGCCTCTTTCATTACATAAGGTGCGTTCTTTTGGACAGCAACCCAATTATCAAAAGCCCTGAAAACGGCTGGATGAACGATGGCATTCAGTTTGGCCAGTTCTATTTCGTTATTGAATACGATACCAGCAATATGTTTTCGGTTTAATGATCCATCATTGAAATAAGATTCATTACCGAACTCTTTCGTTAAAGCATCGATCAGGATTGGGTCTTCCACCATCACTTTTTTGGCGGCATCATCAGCATAAAATACAGGAACGCCCAATATTTCAAATATCTTGCTTACGGTAGTCTTTCCGCTGCCTATGTTACCTGTTATTCCTACTTTAAGCATCTATTTTCTGACGATGAAATCGATATTTTGAGGTTCTATTTTTACTATTTTGCAGTAAGCCGGTCGCCTGGAAAGTTTTACCGGCAAGGTGGTATAGCCCCGGTCTTTCCATAAATTCAGATCGGCCGTTGCTTCGAACAGGTCCTCATCCATTTGGGCATAACGGCTAAGCGAGGTTGTAAATGTTACCGTCACTTTTAACGGAAACATCTTCACTTTGTAATAGTCGTGATTGTTTACAAGCTTTACAGGGATGGAAATTTCCTTTTCCGTGTACTCATCAACAGGCACTACCACCTGCACTGATTTTGGATAGATGCTGACGTTCCCTTCTTTCGATGCCTGAAGCTCAACACTTGTTCTTAATGTCTCATCAACACTATCAGCTGTAAGTGAATCCGTATCCCATGATTCAATGTGCTCCAGCGCATTGCCCGGACCGCTTAAGGTCACATACGATGGTTTTATCACCACATCGTTCGACTGTGCGTATTGCTGCTGGTAATTGATACTGGAAATTAGGTGGACAGGCACCCGTTTTACAGCCCTGTTAGAAAAATCAAAATAAAGCGTATCAGGATTAAAGCTGACAATCGGGTTGTCAAAATCCTTGCGCTCATTGATGTCTTTCAGTTGTGAACTTAGAACTACATAATCCTTAGTATCGAGCGTGTGCAAATCAACAGTGATCTTCCTGTTCTCAAAGTTCATTTTGGAAAACAGCATGTCCCAGCCTGTGCCCTGTATAGTGGTATTGATTGTATCCGGCTGTAAGGAATGGAAGGCACGCTTCTGAGGCATATTTTTATAGGTCAACACCTCTTTAACCGTAAAGTTGTAGTTATTGGACAGCGTAGTAAAAACCCAGGCCACCGCTGCTAATATTAAGCAGGTAAAGAAAGCCGAAAGCCGCCTCCGTTCCGATGCCGATAGTTTTACAATTGCCATTTTTGAGGTAAAGCTTTTTGAGGTGAAAGCTTAAAGGCGAAAGGTGAAAGGTGATTATTCACCCTTCACCTTTCACCTTTCGCCTTTTACCTCTTAATTTACTTCGCTACTGCCGGTGGCGTGTTTAACGCTTTTGAGGCTTCCAGCGAAATAGCTGATTTTTCAAAACGTATTTTGTGGCCGCCTTCGGTTTCAACCAAAAAAGTTGTTTCAGACACATCTACGATCTTACCATGTATACCTGCAGTAGTGATCACTTTATCGCCTTTTTTTAGTTCTTCAACGTATTTTTTCTGATCCTTTTGTTTTTTAACCTGCGGGCGGATCATAAAGAAGTAAAATACCACTATGATCAGCAGCAGCGGAACAAATGAACCAAAACCACCTAAACCACCGGCACCTGCCTGTAATAAAATTGTCGCTATCATTTATATAAAAATTAAATTCCTGTTACTTCGCCAATTAAATGAACCAGGTTTTGCGCCGGGTTAGTGTTGGCTGTTATTGTTATCATTTTGTCCTGTAAACCCATTTTACCTGCACTATTAAAAGTAACTTTAATTACTCCGCTTTCGCCCGGTTTTATCGGGGCTGACGGCCATTCGGGTTTGGTACAACCGCATGAAGCAATTGCATCTTTTATGATCAATGGCGACTTACCGGTATTAGCAAATTTAAATTCATAGGTTACTTTGTCGCCCTGCTTTATTTTGCCAAAGTCATGCGTATCTTTTTCAAACTTCATGACCGGCTTATCAGCTGTCGCCGAGCTAGCCGAACCATTATCTGCCACATTGTTCCCATTCGAATTACAAGACACCATCAGCATGGTTACTGCTATAAGTGCCAAAAACAAATTTTTCATTGATCTTTAATTATTGTGTACTAATTATCAGTTCAAATTTAATTAATCTTCAATTAAGCCGCGCCCTACTTTTTTAATTACGTTGTCGGCTTTCAATTCGTATAAAATCTTATCTAAAATACCGTTTATAAATGAATTGCTCTTAGGCGTACTGAACTCTTTGGAAATCTCCAGGTATTCGTTAATCGTCACTTTAACAGGGATAGAGTTAAAGTTAATAAATTCAGCGATAGCCATTTTCATCAATAGGGTGTCCATCATAGCAATTCGCTCAGGTTCCCAGTTCTGTGTTTTTTTGCTGATCATTTCCTGGTACGCCTCATCATGACGTATGCTTTGCTGGAACAGGTTGATAATAAACTCCTTGTCTTCGGCCCAGTTACCGGTAACCTCAGCCAGTTTATTCTCTTTATAATTATCGCTTGAAAAATTCTTGAACGTCTTCGCGATCAATGCCTGCAGCACGTCCTTATCAACCGGCCAGAAAATAAATTTATCCTCAAAAACCTGTTCAGCCAGCAGCGATTTCAGGATAACCTTTTTGAAAATAAATTTGATGACATCCTTATCTGTCTGCAGCGTATCATCTGTTTTTTTCAGGTATTCAGCGTACTCAGGTGAGTTTTTCAGGATAGTGAACAATGATTTTGCCAGCTCTGGCTCAAAAGTCCAGGATACTTTGTATTTCTTCAGTGCAGATTGATACTCCGCATTCTCATTTAAAGAGAGAATAAACCTGTTGGTAAGAATTTTAAGCTGAGGGTTAAGATCTTCGGCGGTAGGCAGGTGTTTATGCTTGCGCTCTTCGGCATCGATTTCTGCATACTCCACCACTTCCGAAATGAGGGAAAGCATCCAGATATACATTTCGTATACCATATCAACACTTTGGAGCAGATTTTTTTCGTGTTGTTTTATTTCCTTGTTATCAGACTGATGGTAGGCATATAATGCCTGCAATACTTTTACACGTAGATGTCTTCTGTTTAGCATAGTTGTAAAGAACGATTAGGGGGCAGCCCGTTAATATTTATTGTGTTAATTAATAGGTTGATTTTACTTTTTTGATGTCTGATATACGTTTTTCGGCAATTTTGTTCGCGGCCTCGATAGTTGAAATATTTTCGGCCTTTGATAATTTTAACACATTACGTGTTGCTTCATAAATGTTTTCTGTAAGTTGTAAGGTACGCTTTTTACTGAAACCCATCAACTCTGAATAACAATTAATTACACCACCCGCATTGATCACATAATCGGGTGCGAATAATACGCCCTGCTCCAACAACCTTCTACCATGAATATACTCATCCTCCAGCTGATTGTTTGCCGATCCTGCAATTATTGCAAATTTAAGTTTATTTATTGTTTGATCGTTAATTGTTGCTCCTAAAGCGCATGGCGAATAAATATCGGCGTCGATATCAAAAATGGTATTGTTGGATACAGCCTTTGCGCCATACTTTTTTGCCACCTGTATGGTACGCTCTTCGTTAATGTCACTCACATACACCATAGCGTTCTCATCGCGCAGCAAACGGGTTAGGTTTTCGCCTACGTGGCCTATTCCCTGCACTACTACCGAACGGCCCGCCAATGTATCGTTACCATAAAGTTCTTTCACAGCAGCTTTTATACCCATAAAAACACCTTGTGCAGTAATTGGTGAAGGATCGCCGCTGCCACCTATGGTTTCAGGCACGCCCATTACATATTGCGTTTCCATACGGATAAACTCCATATCGCGGGGGTTAGTACCTACGTCTTCAGCTGTGATGAATTCGCCATTCAGGTTTTTAATAAAACGCCCGAATTTGCGTAGCAAGGCCTCAGTTTTATCCTTGCGTGCATCGCCTATAATTACTGCTTTGCCACCGCCCAGGTTAAGGCCAGCTACTGCAGCCTTGTAGGTCATGCTTTTTGATAGGCGCAGCACATCATTTAGTGCATCTGCTTCGGTTTTGTAGGCCCACATGCGTGTGCCGCCAAGGGCAGGGCCCAATGTAGTATCATGTATGGCAATGATGGCTTTAAGGCCGGAATCAGGGTCATTACAAAATACAATTTTTTGGTGGCCAAAGGCATTCATCTGGCCAAATATGGATTCGCTGGTATTTTGCTCTGACATTAGACGGTAACCTATATATTTATATTAGGGGACGCAACAAAAGTATAGGTTTTTTTGATTGTGGCAAACTAATTTAATTAGCGAATGAGTGAATTGGTGAGTTGGTGAGTGGTGAATAGTGAATGGTCAATGATTTAAATCTGATAATTTTCATGTCGGTCCAACTACTCACCATTCACTATTGACTATTGGCTGACTTACCGACTTTCCGACTTCCGGACTAAACATTACCTTTGCTAAAGAACCATGAAGAGTCTTGCTTACCTAAATAAATTCTTTTATAAATACCGTTGGCGACTTATACCGGGCGTGCTGTTTGTTATTATTTCCAACGTTTTCGGGGTATTGACGGCGCCATTGATCCGGGTGGCTTTTGACCTGGTTTCCGAAAACATCTCGGTTTATCATTTATTTGCTAATTTTAACCGGCAGACCATTATTTATAACCTGTTTGGATACAGCATGCTGCTTTTCGCTGGTATTGTGCTGGCGCTGGCTGTTTTAAGGGGTCTGTTCCTCTTCCTGATGCGTCAGACTATCATCCTCATGTCACGGCATATCGAATATGATCTCAAAAACGAGATTTATAACCATTACCAATTGTTGTCCCTTGCATTTTACCGCCGCCACAATACAGGTGATTTGATGAACCGTGTAACGGAAGACGTAAGCCGTGTGCGCATGTACCTGGGTCCGGGCATTATGTATACCATTAATACGGTCACGCTTTTTATCATCGCCATTTGTTTTATGGTGACGGTGGATATCAAGCTGACTATATTCTCCATTATGCCGATGCCTATTTTAGTAGTAACCATTTATTATGTAAATAACATCATCAACTTCCGCAGCGAAAAGATTCAGCAGCGACTATCGGCTCTTTCAAGTTTTGTGCAGGAGAATTTTTCGGGCATACGCGTGATCAAATCCTATGTGCGCGAGGAAACAGTTCGTGAAAGTTTTGCTGAGGAGAGCGAGAATTATAAAACCCATTCAATGGAGCTGGTAAAAGTTCAGGCGATGTTCTTCCCTACAATGTTGTTATTGGTAGGCTTGAGTAATGTTATTATTATGTATGTGGGCGGTGTTGAGGTGATGAAAGGAAATATCACCGCGGGTAACATCGCTGAGTTTATCGTCTATTTGAATATGCTGACCTTCCCGGTGATGTCATTGGGATGGGTGACCTCGCTGATACAAAGGGCTGCTGCCTCACAGAAAAGGATCAACGAGTTTTTACATGAGCGGCCGGAGATCATATCACCAATCGTTGCACAGCGTACGATAAAAGGTAAGATCAGCTTTAACAACGTTTCTTTTTATTATCCGGATACAGGCATCCACGCCCTAAAGAATGTGTCATTTACTGCCGAGCCGGGGCACATGATCGCTATCATCGGGCGCACAGGGTCTGGAAAATCAACCATTGCCAACCTCATTATGCGTATGTATGATGTTACAGGCGGACAAATCCTGATCGACGATCAACCTGTACAGCAGCTCAACCTCGAGAACTATCGCTCGCAGATAGGCTTTGTGCCACAGGAAGTTTTCCTGTTTTCGGATACCATCGCCAATAATATTGCTTTTAGCGCCGACACGTTGAACATGCCTTTAGTAGAACAAGCTGCTAAAGATGCCGCTGTTTACACCAATATCATGGAATTGGAGCATGGCTTTGAGACATTGATCGGCGAACGTGGCGTTACCTTATCCGGCGGACAAAAACAACGCGTATCCATAGCCCGGGCCATTGTAAAGCATCCGCAGATATTGATCTTTGACGATTGCCTCTCTGCTGTGGACACCCGTACTGAAGAGGAAATCTTGCGCAATTTGGGAGGAATAATGGAAGGCAAGACAAGCATTATCATTGCTCACCGAATCTCAACCATAAAAAATGCCGACAAAATATTGGTAATGGACAATGGCGAAATCGTTGAACAGGGCACCCATGACGAACTGATGAACCGCAAACAGGTTTATTTTGAATTGTATGAAAAGCAATTGCTGGAAGAAGAGGAAAATGCCCAATAATTAACTTTTAATATAAAATAAGGCCTAAATATTGAAAAAAGCACAACAATATTGTTTTTGATGCTTGTACTTTGAAAAATTATTTATATTTATGCCAAATCAAAAACTAATTACAATTTTTTAACATGGGTGATTTCGACAATAGAGAGCGTGAGGAAGTATTCTCAAAAAAAGTCAGAGCGGGTAAAAGGACGTACTTTTTTGATGTAAAGGCGACTCGTTCAAACGACTATTATATTACTATTACAGAAAGCAAAAAACGCCTTGAAGATGGTGTTTTCATCAAGCACAAGATCTTCCTTTACAAAGAAGATTTCGAAAAATTTGCGGAAGGACTCAAAGACACAGTTGAGTACATCAAAGCCAACCAGGAAGTTGTAGAAAAACGCTATGAAATGAGCGAATCACCCGAAGTAGCCAAAGCCGCCGCTGATGACGACGATTTCTCTTTTGACATTTAAAACTAACTAAACTAACCCATATAAAAACCCTGCTTTTGGCGGGTTTTTTTGTTTTGTATTTTACTCTGTGAAAAACCTCCGTGTCCTTTGTGGTTTAGAATTTTACCAAATGCTGTCCGAAGTCTCTGACTTCGGGCGGTTATGTATGTCTTGTCCTGAAATAGGTTTACACAAAGTAAACAAAGATGAAAGGACAAAAGACAGCAAAAGAGCGTTTGCCAGCTCAGATTTTTAATGAGGCATTTAAGCGAAAAGTGTGCGATGAATATTTGCGTACAGGTGTTAC
>NZ_DATCRU010000045.1:0-58318 GCF_036568825.1 Mucilaginibacter sp.
CTACCCGTGCTATCCAAAACTTTGTGGACGCGCACCTGAGCAACTGGTACGTGCGTTTAAGCCGTCGCCGTTTCTGGAAGAGCGATAACTCTGATGATAAGCTTTCGGCCTATCAAACGTTATATACTTGTTTAACTACTATCACTAAGTTAATGTCGCCGGTGGCGCCGTTCTTTGCCGAGCGTTTATTTGGCGATTTGAACAACGTGACTAAAAAGGAGAATGTAGAGTCGGTACACCTGGCCGATTTCCCGGCATACAATGAGCAATTGGTTGATAAAGCTTTGGAAGAACGTATGCAACTGGCGCAGGATATATCGTCGCTGGTATTATCGCTGCGTAAAAAAGTAAGCATCAATGTAAGGCAGCCTTTAAGCCGCATACTATTGCCTATCCTCGATCAAACCTTTAAGAAACAGGTTGAACTGGTGAAAGAACTTATCCTTTCGGAAACGAATATTAAGGATATCGAGTATATTACCGATACCGCCGGGTTTGTTAAAAAGAAGATCAAACCTAACTTTAAAGCCCTGGGCGCCAAAGTAGGTAAGGATATGAAAGTGGTTGCCGAAGCAATAACTAATTTCAGTGCAGAACAAATAACCGAGTTGGAAGCTGAAGGACAAATCTCGATACTTGATACTCAATACTTGATACTTTTATCGGACGTGGAGATCATTGCTGAAGATGTTCCCGGATGGCAGGTTGCAAATTTGGGAAAACTAACCGTCGCTTTAGATGTTAACATCACCAACGAATTGAAACAAGAGGGTATTTCCCGCGAATTCATCAATCGTGTACAGAACCTGCGGAAGGAGAAAGGATTTGAAGTTACCGACAAAATTAACGTTCGCTACCGTACTGATTCACTTTTAATTAGGGAATCTGTACAAAATAATTTATCCTATATTTGCGCCGAAATTTTAGCAGATAGTGTTATTCACGACGATCAGCTAACTCAAGGCGATATTGTATTAATTGATGAAAACGAAGTATTGATCTCTATAACAAAAGTATAAATGAAACAAGAAACAGAAAAAACCAGGTACTCTGATGCAGAGCTGCAGGAATTTAAGGATTTGATATTGGATAAGCTTAGAATTGCAAAAGAGGAATTGAACTCGCTGGCTTCGTCATTAAGTACTCCAAACGCAAATGGTACTGATGACACTGCCGGTACCTATAAAACACTGGAAGACGGATCAGCTACGCTTGAAAAAGAATCTATCAATCAATTGGCTGCCCGTCAGAAAAAGTTTATTGAGCAATTAGAGGCTGCCCTGGTGCGCATTGAGAACAAAACTTACGGCGTGTGCCGCGAAACTGGTAAGCTAATACAAAAAGAACGCTTGCGAGCTGTACCTCATACAACTTTGAGCATGGAAGCGAAACTGAAGCAATATTAATGAAGGCTGCTTATACAAAACCCTTTCTTGTTGCTTTTCTTATTATCCTTGCCGACCAGGTTATCAAAATTTGGGTGCGGCAGCATATGTATTTAGGTGAGGAGATCCATTTCCTGGGCAGCCGGGGAATGCTTCATTATACCGAAAATAACGGCATGGCCTTCGGGATGGAGTTTGGCGGCGAGTTGGGCAAATTAGCCTTGACCTTATTCAGGATAGGTGCAGTAGTGGGTATCGGATGGGGCTTGGTTTATTTGATCAAACATAAATATCACCGTGGACTGATCATGAATGTAGCCCTGATATTTGCAGGTGCACTGGGTAACATAATAGACTCTACATTTTATGGTATCCTTTACCACTATGCTCCGATCTTTCATGGCCGCGTTGTAGATATGTTCTATTTCCCACTGCTTTCGGGCAATTTCCCTTCATGGGTACCGGTTTGGGGCGGGCAGGATTTTATATTTTTCCGCCCGGTGTTTAACCTAGCCGATGCTTCGATTTCGGTAGGTGTTATTTTGATACTTATTTATCAGAAACATTACTTTAAACATCAAACTCCTGAAGTAAGCACACCCAACAGCGAGGTAGTTGAAGAATAAAGACTAAGTGCAAATAAATATATTTAAGCCGTTGTAATACAACGGCTTTTTTTATTTTCGTCAAACCTTTCATCAATATTATGCCGTATAAGTGCCAAAACTAATTACCACAATAAAAAACCTTATTATGAAAAGACAAGCGCTTGCTATTTTATTATTCTTTTCTCCATTTCTCTCTTTCGCCCAGCAAGAAGGCCCTGTTGTAAAAGAGTTTTATAAATCGACACGGAATATTCCCGCAACCTTCGTGTTTAACGACCAGGAAAATATCATGACCGTAAACAACGATTCTGAGAATTTTGACGTGATTGCGGTGAATGACGAAATGCAGCAGATATGGAAAACAAGTTTAAAAGGATATATACACGTCGTAAAAAAA
Source organism: Mucilaginibacter sp. (assembly GCF_036568825.1). GTDB lineage: Bacteria > Bacteroidota > Bacteroidia > Sphingobacteriales > Sphingobacteriaceae > Mucilaginibacter. The sequence continues at coordinate 2,391 of NZ_DATCRU010000045.1, forward strand.
CTAAATGATAAAATACTTGCGATAGCATCCACAGATTTTTCTTCAGCCAAACGTTACAATAACACTTTTAAGGGATTTCTTATTGACCCGGCAAGCGGCAAAGTACTGCTTGAAAAAGTGCTTTATGATGGCCAGCAGGATTACCTGACCTCACCATACTTTTTTACCGGCGAAGGTAATTTTTTGAAACTCGCCATACGCACAACAACTATTGAACGTCGTATGCACGTGGCTATGCCAGGCATGCTGTCTGTTATATCATTCAATGGGTATTATAAGCAGTATCATCAAACAACATCACTTGATGTGCTGGACTTTAATGAAAAACTTGAGCCTGTATATAAGTTTAAAGCTGCCGTTCCTGCCGATGAAACTTTTCTTGGTATGGCATCCAATAATCAGGGAGATTTATTTGTTAATTGGTTTGGTAAAGACAAAATTGATTTTGTAAAATATGATGCCGGAAAAGATAAACCTTTAAAGTCAATTTCAGGTAGTATCGTTCTTGATGACGATATTCTAAAAAACCTTGCAGAAGATATGATCGATCTGGCTCCTTCAAAAAAGAATAGTAATGTATTGTATTACTCCATAGCATTTAGGAACCCGGATAAAGAAAGAGAATTGGGCATTGGTAAAATTGATTTTTCTACCGGAAAAAATGATTATGCAAACGAGGTATTTACCAAATCTCATGTTAAGGACATAAAGAAGGATTTTGTACCGCTTAACAAGAAATTAGGCTCTCCTGACCTGGGCGGAATAAAAGAACTCGGAGTGCGCAAGCTAATGGAAGTAGATGATCATGTTATAGTAATATTATCCAGCTTTAGCTCACAGTCGAGCACAATTGGCAGCGGACAGTGGATTATAGAATCTAACTTATTGCTTAATGACTACGACAGCAATCTCCATTTACGCAGCCAGCAATTAATCCCTTCAGAATATTCCGTACCAAATATGCCTCTACCTGTGGGGTATTATCATAAGGACAATAAATTATATGTAATAACCAATGATAAACACGGTTTTACCACACTGAACGCATTTGTTTGCATCTATAATTTGTCCAGCAATAAGTTCGAATCCATGAACTGGATCCCGAAGAAAAAGATAGGAAGCTCAGAGATTGCAGCTACTTCATCAGTGATGTGGTTTAAAGACAGCTTTCTTATGCCTTATCTTGATGTTCATATGATGTCAGGAAAATTTGAGGTTAACCTGCAAAAGAATAGCTATTGACAAACAATTATTAAATGATTAAATAAAAGTTAAACTGAGATGAAATAATTTAAAGCCGCTTAATCGCGGCTTTTTTATTGAATTAATATCTTTTACAAAATCAGCATTTTTGATCGTACGGAGAACATGCGAAAAAAGCTTATGAAAGTTCACTTTAATCATTGATTAAATTTATAAACAAAAAAGTGCCCCTATGCTATCAGAAATGAAGTTCGCGATTTTTTGCAGATTTAAAAATACCGTGAAAACACGGGTTGCGGTTGAAAAAATTAATGCTGTCCTTTGTGATGCTTAGTCCTTATTACCTACCCCAAAAGGACAACTGTATCAAGTACGGTTGTCCTTTGATTTTTTATATGCCTCGCCTTAAAGTAAACCCACCTTCGTCATTTTTAAATTTAGCTGTCGCGAATTAACTTTTAACTTCGTCTATTGTCAATATCTTAAATATTATAATAACTATGAAGAAACTATTGATCGTTGCAGCGCTTAGCTTATTTAGCTATAGTGCTTTTGCACAGAATGTGGACCTGAGAAGAAAGATTGAAGTAACCGGAATTGCGGAAAAAGAAGTAACTCCTGATATTATTAATGTAACTATTTCGTTACAAGAGTACCTTGACGGCAAAAAAAAGATCACCATTAACCAATTGGAAAATCAACTCGAAAATGCGGTAAAATCTGCCGGTATAGTTAAAGAAGATTTCACTATAAGCAATGTTTCTGCGTGGAACAACACCCTGCAGAAAAAGAAAAATCCCGACTTCCTTGCAAGCAAACAGTACAGTATCCGCTTCCACGATCTGAACAAATTTAACGAGATTTTAGGCCAGATTGACCCTAAAGGAATACAATCAACATATGTGGAAAGTTATGACTATTCGAAGATGCCGCAATTGAAGCAAGAGCTTAAAATTCAGGCACTTCTAGCAGCAAAAGAGAAGGCAACTTACTTGCTGAATAGCATCAATGAAAAGGTCGGCAGGCCGATAAATATCACTGAAAGTGACAACAGCAGTTTCCCCGCGCCGCGACAAATGTATGCTAACAGAGCTTTAGTTGCCGCCCCCCAAACCGCTGATTCTGACATCGATATAAAGCCTATAAAACTGAGTTTTCAGGTGCAGGCAATATTCGAAATAGCGCAATAATATTTTAAAAAATAGTGCAACTTTTAGCAGGCTCTCCCGTAAAAAGAAATGGAAGGGCCTGCTTTTTTTACGACCCGTCAGCCAATTTACTTTCTTACTGATTGACAGATACTTGACAATATACAAACTAGGTATTAACTTTAAATATCCGTAAAAAATTGAGCATGATACATTTTAGGACCGAAAGAGTCCTTCTAGTCGCCCCCAACATTTTTTCCGTGCAGCTTTTGGCGAATAACAAGCAAATAAAGCATGTCACTGAAGTCGACCGCGTATTTCCGGCCATTTATGAGCTTGCTCCGCACCTGATCATATTTGATTATGATTATATGGATAAGGATATGGAAAAGATACTGCGCCGTATCCGCACCAACGCTTATTACAATAAGATCAAGATCTGCTGCTTCAAAAGCACCGCCAACCGCAAAATAGATTCCTTTTTAAAGGTTTTGGGGGTTAATCATGTGATCTACAAAAATGAACTGTACAGCACCGCCAAGGAAACAGTGAACCACGTAAAATCAATACTCGATCCGGCTGTGACCAGTTTACTGGTAAGTGCTTCTTTCTGATCAAACAAATACCATTTTACTGACTTTTACAAAAACTTCGAGCTTAGAGTCAACTAATCTCTGATTAACTGATCTCTAAATCACTATTCCTCACTCAATCCACTCAAACTTGGTGTAAGGCACCAATACTTCGGGTATTTTTATTCCTTTTTCTGTCTGATTATTTTCCAGCAAGGTTGCTACGATACGTGGTAAGGCCAATGCACTACCGTTTAATGTATGCGTTAATTGTGTTTTCCCTTCAGCATTGCGAAAGCGTAGTTTTAAACGATTGCTCTGGAAAGTCTCAAAGTTAGACACAGATGAAACCTCCAGCCAGCGTTGCTGGGCGGCACTCCAGGTTTCCATATCATAAGTTAAAGCCGAGCCAAAGCCCATGTCGCCGCCGCATAAACGCAATACGCGGTAAGGTAACCCCAATTTCTGCAACAGGCCTTGTACATGCGCACTCATCTTTTCCAATATATCGTAAGATTCATCCGGGTGAGCTATGGTTACGATCTCTACTTTATCAAACTGGTGCAAACGGTTCAACCCACGCACATGTGCGCCATAAGAACCCGCCTCGCGGCGAAAACATGGTGTATGCCCGCAATTTCTAATAGGTAACTCATCGGCCTTTAAGATCACATCACGATATAGATTGGTAATGGGTACCTCAGCGGTAGGAATAAGATATAAATTATCCAACCCTACAAAATACATCTGGCCTTCTTTATCTGGTAGCTGTGATGTGCCGAAACCAGACGCCTCGTTAACCATCAGCGGTACACTCACTTCTTTGTACCCTGCTTTTTCAGCCTCGTCAATAAAATAATTGATTAGCGCTCTTTGCAGCTTGGCCCCTTTGTTTTTATAAACCGGGAACCCTGCCCCTGTTATTTTTACTCCCAGTTCAAAATCAATCAGGTTATATTTTGCTGCCAATTCCCAATGCGGCAAGGCATCAGCAGGTAGATCGGGTTTTGCTCCATTCTCCAGTACCACTTCATTTTCTTCTGGCGTTAATCCTTTTGGTACGGATGCATGCGGCAGATTAGGCAGCAAAACCAGTTTCTGGTTCAGATCATTTTCTAACGTATTCAGCGCATCTCCTAAAGTTTTGATCTCTTCCTTCCAGGCGCCTGTTTTGGCTTTGATGGCTTCGGCTTCGTCCTTTTTGCCGTTGCGCATCAGCTCGCCTATTTGTTTTGCTGCGGAATTAGCTTCAGCTGAGATATTGTCCAAACGGTTTTGTGTTTGACGGCGATCATTATCGATCTGTATGATCTCGTCAACCAGTTCAGGCTGTTTGAAATTTTTCACAGCCAAACGTTCTAAAACTTTTTCTCTGTTATCGCGGATATAACTAACTTGCAGCATTATTTTATTTTTTGAGCAAATATAATCAGTTGGCAGTTTGCAGTATGCAGTTTGCAGGTTTTTGTTGCATAATAATCAATTTACCGTTTCATGCCCACTGCCAACTATTAACTGCAAACTGAAAAATGCCCGGTAAACTCTACTTAGTCCCAACCCCCATCGGCAACCTGGAAGATATCACCTTCAGGGCCATACGTGTTTTAAAGGAGGTTGACCTGATTTTGGCTGAGGACACTCGTACATCGGCCCCTTTACTGAAGCATTTTGACATCCAGAAAAAGGTTTACGCACACCATCAGCATAATGAGCATCAGTCATCCGGTGAGATAGTAAAATTCCTAAAGGAAGGTAAAAACATTGCACTCATATCCGATGCCGGCACTCCTGCTATATCTGATCCGGGTTTTTACCTGGTTCGCGAAGCATTAAAATATGAGTTAGAAGTAGAATGCCTGCCCGGAGCAACTGCTTTTGTACCTGCCCTTGTCAATTCCGGCTTTCCAACTGACCGTTTTTGCTTTGAAGGATTTTTGCCTCTGAAAAAAGGCCGACAAACACGCTATAAGCAATTAGCCGAGGAAGAACGCACCATCATATTATATGAGTCGCCCCACCGGTTTTTGAAAACACTGGATGAGATGGCTACTTATTTCGGCATCGACAGGCAGATATCTGTTTCGCGGGAGCTGACAAAAATGTTTGAAGAGACTGTTCGGGGTAGTATTGCTGAAGTGAAACAGTATTTTGAAACGCATCCGGCTAAGGGGGAGTTTGTGATATGCGTAGCGGGAGCTTCACCTAAGTCCTCTCCAAAGGAGAGAACTTACAATGACGAGTAATACTTTATGAAAAAAAACATAGCCCTATCTATCCTTTCCGGCTTATTGCTTTGGATCGCCTGGCCGCCTACACCATATACTTCTTTCTTCCTTTTTATAGGTTTAGTGCCAATGTTGATCGCTATAGAAAATATCATCAATGGTAACTACACTAAAAAGGGCAAAAAGATATTCTGGACTACTTTTCTTGGTTTCTTTATCTGGAATATATTATCCATCTACTGGGTATACAATTCAATCAAGACTATCGGGGCTGTAATTGCCGTTCCGATCTCACTAATACCATACTCACTCGGACCATTATTAATGTCGACTGCCTGCTGGCTATATTACCGTTTAAGGCGTGTAACTAAGCCGGAGATTGGCTTGGTTGGGTTCATTTTCTTTTGGATCGCCTACGAATACCTGCACCAAACCTGGGAGCTTAACTTCCCCTGGATGACTTTGGGCAACGGCTTTGCCATGAGCCACAAATGGATACAATGGTATGAGTATACCGGCGTTTATGGCGGCAGCATTTGGGTTTTGATAGCTAACATATTAGGCTTTGGGGTCTATCAAAGTATTAAGCAAACGGATAATATCAAAAAGAAGGTTGCTCTAATCCTTTCATTTGGGTTGATGATCCTTTTGCCTATTGCCTGGTCGTTGCATCGGTACAATAATTATCATGAGCAGACCAATCCATCGGATATCGTTGTTGCTCAGCCTAATATCGACCCTTATGAAAAGGTAGAAAGTATACCGGCAACTCAACAAATTGCGATTCTAACTCATCTGTCGGACTCGATCGCTCAAAAGAACACAGAGTTTTTTATTTGGCCCGAAACTGCTATTTATGATCCGCACGGAATAAATGAAGATATTATTCACAGCAGTCCATATTTTGAGCAGGTGCAGCGTTTTCTGCATAAATATGCAAATGGAAACGTACTGACCGGCTCAGAAGACATTAAATTCTACAACTCAAGAAAAACGGCAACGGCTACTCCGGTAGATCCACAGGGTAATGAATTTTATGACGAATTTAATGCCGCGTTGAATATTGAGAACTCGCCCGAAGTCCAGTTTTATCATAAGTCCAAACTGGTTCCTGGTGTAGAGTCACTGCCATTTGGTAATACCTTATCCTTCATGAAGCCAGTATTTGAACATTTGGGAGGAGCGACAGGCAGTATGGCTGGCCAGGAAGAGCCGGGTGTATTTTATTCGCAAAGCGGAATCGGTGTTGCTCCGGTTATATGTTACGAATCTATTTATGGCGAATGGATCGCCCGGTCAGTTCATAAAGGGGCACAGTTTATAGCAATTATCACAAATGATGGCTGGTGGGAAAATACCTCAGGAAAAGACCAGCATATGGATTACGCCAAACTGCGCGCTATCGAAACGCGCCGCTGGGTGTGCCGATCGGCCAATACAGGTATTTCAGCCTTTATTAATCAACGCGGCGATGTAGTAAAGCAAACCAAATGGTGGACGCGCACTGCCATTAAACAGAATATCAACCTCAATTCGGATTTGACTTTTTATACTTTATATGGTGATTACATTCCAAAAACGGGGAGTATGATTGCAATATCGGGAATTATTTGGATACTGGTTGGAAGCGTAAAAAATATAAGAAAGAAGAAAGCGTTGGCTGTCTGAAACACCTCTATGTCATTGTGAACGTAGTGTGGCAATCGCGAACTGTGCAGAGCGGCTATGCATTCTCACTCTGTATAGCATGCGATTGCTTCTTCACCGCTCAGGCCGTTCATCGCAATGACAAAATGGATAATCCCTTAAAATTATACCTCCCTACCCACAATAAACTGCATCAAATCAAAAATCGGCTGACGGATGATCTTACCCAGGTGGATCTCATTCTTTTCGCAAAGCGCCCTTAATTCATCAGCAAAAACAAAAGCGATCGACCCAACAAAATGGCATTTATAGCGATGATATTGGGGAAACGATTTAATATCTGAATCGATAAACTCCTGGAAGCCCCTTTCAAGCAAAGCCTGGCAATAATCGGTTTGGCGAATGGTATTTAAAAATCTGGAGAATGATGCCAAAAAAGTGTTAGCAGCCGGCTTCTGGTATACGTCCCGTATCACGCTTTCTTTTGTAAGATGATATTCCTGATCAAACTGAGCATGTATATCGGCAGGCATATTGCCATACAAAAAGTCAGTGATCAAAGCTTTACCGAACCAGGTTCCTGAGCCCTCATCGCCTAAAGCATAACCTAACCCATGCTTCCCTGAATGCACTTCCTCGCCATCAAAAAAAGATATGTTTGAACCTGTTCCCAATACGCAACAAAGCCCTTTTTCATGCCCGCATGTAGCATAAGCGCTGCCGAGCAAATCACTGTCGGCGCTAATGTAGGCTTTGGGGAACAATTGACTTAGAGCATTAGTCACAATCTCATGCCTGTCGGGACTTGAGCAACCGGCGCCAAAAAAGTAGATCTCAGTAACATCTGCAGCGTGAGCCACCATATCAGCACCCTGGTCCTGCAGGATCTTTACCATCTCCTTTTCGGTGAGAAAATAGGGATTTAACCCGCCCGTTTTAAATTCTAACGGCTCCTTGTCGGGTACAGCAAGCAACCAGTCTGTTTTTGAGGAACCGCTATCAGCAACAAGAATCATTTACAAATATCGTCGAGTGATTTTTGGGTGAGTGGCTTATGAATAAACGACGTAATGTATTTATTGTTGGTCGATTTTTTCAAATCGGTTGGATCGAGCGAAGAGGATAACATGAATATCTTTATGGATTGCTTATTATCAATCTCCAGCTTATCATACTCCTGCAAAAACTCAAAGCCCCCCATCATCGGCATGCGGATATCCAAAAATATCACATCGGGTTTTATTGTCCCTGTGCGCAAAGAATTAATGGCATCGTTAGCCGACTGGCTCACGACCACCTTTTCAGCAAATTCGCCGCTTTCTAATATTTTGCGTGTGACAAAATTATCGATGTAATTGTCGTCTATCAGCAAACAGGTTTTATAAATTGACATCCACCTCAAAAATAACTTTTATAAAAATAAAAAAGAATGTGTTTGGTTTTTTATTTTCATAAACATACCTGCTGTTTATCAACAGCTTAATAAAGATATTACAAATGATTACCACCATTTTTTATATCTTGCCCGGATGAAATTATCACATTTAGCAGCGCTTTTTTCTTTAATATTGCTCGTCATGAACCATTCTACCAGCCAAGCCGCCGACAATGTCCAGATATCTTATACGGTTACCTTTCCCGAGGCCCAGGCACATTATGCCGAAATAGAAATGAACATTTCGGGCCTGAAACAAAACACCCTCGACCTCAAAATGCCGGTATGGACCCCAGGCTCGTATCTGGTAAGGGAATTTTCCAAAAACGTAGAAACGTTCAGCGCCGAAGCCAATGGCAAACCGCTGGATTCAAAAAAGATCCGCAAAAACATCTGGCAAATTCAAACCGCCAATGTTTCTGATATTAAAGTAAAATATAAGCTGTATGCCTTTGAACTTTCGGTTCGCACCAGTTTGATCGACGTTTCCCATGCATTTTTATCATGCAGCGGAGTTTTCCTATATCCTGACGGAATGTTGCACCACCCATCCACAATACATATCATTCCTTACAAAGGCTGGACAACCGTTTCAACAAGCCTTGATATGGTGAATAATGATCCCTTTACCCTGCACTCACCTGATTATGATATTTTGTTCGACTCGCCTATAGAAGTGGGCACGCAGGATGTATTCGGCTTTGATGTGGCGGGTGTAAAGTACGAAGTGGCAATGTGCGGTACGGGTAATTACGATAAAGAGAAGCTTAAGAAAGACATGCCGAAGATCATTGAGCAGGAAGCTGCGATCTTTGGTGAAGACCCTAATAAACGCTATGTATTTATTGTTCATAACACTTCAAAAGGCGGTGGCGGCCTGGAGCATTTAAGCTCGACCGTATTGGGCATGTCTCGCGATAATTATGCAACTGATGCTGGTTACCGTGGCTTTTTGACCCTGGTGGCTCATGAGCATTTCCACTTGTGGAACGTGAAACGATTGAGGCCTATCGCGCTCGGCCCGTTTGACTATGATAATGAGAACTACACAACCGACCTATGGATAGCCGAAGGCTTTACTACTTATTACCAGAACATGATTGTTCATCGCACGAATATTTATCCTGCTGAGACTTATTTATCTGCTCTGGCCGGGGACATTAATTATGTTTCAAACCAGGAAGGCAATAAAGTGCAGACACTTTCTGAGTCGAGTTATGATGCCTGGATAAAATATTACCGCCCGAATGAAAATTCATTAAATACAAATATTTCCTACTACAGTAAAGGCGCTATTATGGCGCTGATGTTCGACATGGAGATCATCAACGATACGCATGGCAAATCATGCCTTGATGATGTGATGAAATATATGTACGATACCTATTATAAAACCTATAAACGCGGCTATACCGATATGGAATTTAAAGCTGCACTGGAAAAATTCAGCGGTAAGAATCTGGATGAGTTTTATAAAAAGTACATCAACGGCCTGGACGATATCGATTACGGCAAATACCTGGCTTATGCCGGTTACCAGTTAAAGGATGAGCTTGCGGGGAATAATGATCCGTCATTAGGCGTTATTACTACTTCAACTAATAATAAGATCACCGTAACCAACGTGGTTCGCAATTCAGCGGCTTGGATTGATGGCATTAACGTAGGCGACGAAATAACTGCTATTGATGGCAACAAGATCACCGATATGACTACTGCCCTGAATGGCAAAAAAACCGGAGATAAAATCAGCGTGTCGGTACTGAGGGATGGTTTACCGCTTACAATACCTGTTACCTTGCTTAAAAAGACACAGGTTAAATATAGCATCACCAGCGTTGATTCGCCTACCGCACAACAATTGAAAGTGCGCAAAAAGTGGTTGAGGCTGTAAGACCACAAAAGCTAAAAATCAATAAAAGGGAAAGTTGTGCCTACGTGTGGACTCACCCCGAATACGCTACGCTGTTCGACCCTCTCTGCTGCGCAAAGAGGGTGAAGAAGAAAATTTATTTAGTCCCCTCTTTACCGCTTGCGGTAGAGAGGGTGGTCGAGCGAAGCAATGACCGGGTGAGTTGAATCTTTAACCCTGCTGCGGGAAAAGTTCCATGCTTTTGCCTGCATAGGTTTCCTGCAGCCCGCTATCCTCTATTGCCCAATTAGCCATAGCAAATAATACCCCATGCAATTTCTTTCCTGCCGAAGTCAGGCTATAAGTAACATAAGGCGGCACTACGGGTTTTGATTCCCTGATCACCAGGTTATCAGCTTCCAGCTGCTTCAGATTCTGGATCAGCATTTTTTCCGTAATAACCGGAATTGCTTTGCGCAACTCGCTGTAACGTTTATTCCCGGTAAGTAAGTGATATAAAATGATCGGTTTCCAATAACCGCCTATCCTTTCCATTACATAAGTAACCGGGCATTCGCTAAGCGCGAACTTTTTATTTTCCTGTATGGTCGAGCTTTCTTTTACCAGTGTCATAATACATACTTTAGGGTAAGTACTTGTAAAAAAGTAAGTACAAAAGTAACTTTGTTCCCAACAAAATCAAATTAAAAAGAACATGAAAATTATAGTAACAGGCTCACTGGGTAACATCAGCAAACCACTTGCCGAACAACTAATAGCAAACGGTCATGACGTGACCATTATCAGCTCTAACCCCGATAAAGTAAATGAGATCGAAGCTTTGGGCGCCAAAGCTGCCATAGGATCAATTGCAGATATTGATTTCCTGGCGAAAATTTTCGCAGGCGCAGACGTGGTGTACACCATGATTCCGCCAAACTTCGCAGCGACCAACTATCGCAAGTACGTTGGCGACTCAGGCAAAGCCTATGCAGAAGCCATTAAAAAAGCTGGAATCAAACGTATTGTAAACTTAAGCAGCATCGGTGCCGACATTGATGGCGGTACCGGACAAATTTCAGGTGTGCACGATGCTGAGATTGAATTAAACAAGCTGGAAGGAGTCGCCATTAAACATGTGCGTGCAGGTTTCTTCTATACCAATTTTTACAACAATATCCCGATGATCAACCAGGGATTTATTGGATCAAACTACAACTCGCAAACCCGCCTGGTGATGACACATCCGCAGGATATTGCAAATATTGTGGCAGAAGAATTGCAAAACACCTTCACCGGTAAAAGCGTACGCTATGCTGTAAGCGATGACCGCACATTTGATGAAATAGTTAAAGTTTTAGGCACAGCAGTTGGCAAACCTGATCTGAAGTGGATTGAGTTTACAGATGAACAATCTTACGACGGAATGCTGCAAGGCGGTTTGTCGCCTGAACTGGCCCGAAACTTTACCGAGATGGGAACTGCGATACGCAGCGCCATTTTATGGAAAGATTTTGATGCAACCGGCGGCAAAATCTCAGGCAAAATAAAATTGGAAGAGTTTGCGAAAGAACTTGCTGAACGATTACAAGTAACAGCTTGATAATTTCAAATACTTAGTTTATAACAAAGCTGACTCATGCGTTTACGCGAGGCAGCTTTGTTGCTTTTTGGGCCCAAATGAAACAATTAGGCCATTTTTAGACTTATATATAGTGAAAAACATTATTAATTAAAACATCATCTACCATGAATTCATTATTGTATATCATCGCCGTTATACTCATCATAGGATGGGCATTGGGTGTATTCGTATATTCAGCCGCAGGGCTGATACACGTATTGCTGGTTATAGCGATTATCGCCATCATTTTAGGATTACTGCGACGACCGACGGCCCTATAAATTCAAAAAACTACCAAAAAGGCCGCTCTAAGCGGCTTTTTTTATTTGCCCTTTTGCCCCAACGAGAACCAGTTGCCTGAATCGTCCTTAAACAGGGCCTCGAAACCATAAAACTCTTGCGTTGGTGCTTTAGTAAATTTCACTCCCTTTGCTTTTAATTCTTCATAAGTTGCCAACAGATCGTTGCATTCAAATACGCCGAAACCGAATGTTCCGCCCGCTACAAGCTTGCGCATCCCTTCTGCTGATTCTTTGGTGAACATCATTCCTTCGCTTATGGCCATCAGGGCTATTTCAAGCTCAGGCTGCTCAGGCGGAGTAACCGTAAGCCAGCGAGCTCCCGGTCCCATGGGTGCATCGGTGTGAACTTTAAAACCCAGTTTATTTACATAAAAATCGTAGGCACTGTCCTGGTCGAGCACGAAGATGCTCACATGGTTTAATCTGGTGATCATAATTTTATTGATTTGACTCAAATATCTGAGATCAAACCAGCTTAGACTTCTTGAAAATTGCTCTTTTTAGTCCAGCCGTTCATTTCGGCAAAGCAATTGGGAATATGTTTTAGAGGGGTGGTTTTGATTTCAAGCTGCTTACTGATCCAACTTTGCTGATAGGCCGAAGGCGTTTGTCCAACCACACGCTTAAACAAACCGGTAAATGAACTGATACTGTCAAAACCAACGGCATAGCATACTTCAGAAATGGCCATCTCTTCTTTCAAAAGCAGCTTTGATTTTTCAATTCGGACATAAGTTAAATACTGATGAGGTGTTTTCCCATAAGCCTTTTTGAAAAGCCGGATAAAGTGATATTTGGAGAAAAAAGCTTCATCCGCGATGTGATCCAACTCGATAGCGTCAGCATAGTTATCATCAATAAACAACTTGGCTTTAACTATACGCCGGTACAGGTATACTTTCGGATAATCCATCAATTCCATATTTTCGTATTAAAGCTATGAATTTTTTATCCATAAAAAAGGGCCGCCCATGGCGGCCCCCCAAAACGAAAAGATGTTCAATCCCCTATTTCTTTTCGTTTTTAGCATTTTGATTAATACTGCTTTCAGCAACTTGCGTCAGTGTATCATCAGCATTTTTTTCTTCCTGTAAGGTGGCCTCGAGTAATTCAACAGCATCGTCATAACCTAAAACACCTGCCAGAGTTTTTAATGTGCCGTACGAAGCAATTTCGTAATGCTCTACTTTTTGAGCAGCAGAGATGATGCCAACATCACGGGTGATGCTTCCCTTTTCGGTTTCTGAAATGATCTCTTCACCTTCTTTTATTAGACCAGCCATTGCTTCGCATTTTTTTGCCACTGCTTTTTCACCGATTGATTCGAAAACGTGCTCAAGACGATCTACATGGTTTTCGGTTTCCTGCAAATGGTTTTCAATTGCCGAACGTAGTTCATCGCTGGTGGCCGCCTTTGCCATTTTGGGTAATGCGCTTGTTAAATGTTTCTCGGCCCAGTAAATGTCTTTTAATTCATCGATAAATAATTCATTCAATGCTGATTCGGTCACATCCGAAGCCGCTTCTGCCTGATGTGATGCTGTTTTTGTGGTTGCCATAGTGTAGATTTTAAATTGTTTGTTATTAATAAACTACAGATAGCGTGCGTTTTAGGTTTTAATAATTAGAAAAATTATTAATTAGAAATATAATTCTAAATACCCTTTATGTCTTTAACAATTCTAAAGCCTTCTTCAAATCAGCTGCAGTTTTGGTTAGATTTTTCCAGGGGTCCTCGGTATTTTTCACCCGTTCACGCATATTATGAATTGTGAAATTGGATAGTTTGAGATCGTTATTTACTTCATTCCAATGCAATGGTGCTGAAACGGTCGCACCTGGTTTTGGTCTCACAGAATATGGACAGGCAATAGTTTGCCCCCTACGGTTTTGCAGAAAGTCGATATAGGTTTTATTTTTCCGCTTCGCGGGATTACGTTCTACGCTGGTAATATCCGGCAATTCATCGTGTATGAGGTTAGCGGTATACTCGGCAAACATCTTGGTGAAATCATAGTCATACTTTGCACCAAGATAACAATAAATATGCAGCCCTTTTGAGCCGGAGGTTTTAATAAATACATCCAGTTTCATCCGGTCGAAAACCTCTTTTGTTTTCAGGGCGACTTCTACCGCCTCGGTAAAAGGCACATCATGCGGATCGATATCGATCACTACAAAATCAGGGTTCTCCGGCTTTTTGTAGGAACTGAGCCACGGGTTGATCTCGATGCAGCCCAGGTTTACCATATAAAGCAAGGTCGCGGCATCCTTGCCGATGATATAATTGATATTCTTATCGTTACTTTCAGAATAAAGCGGTTCTGTTTTTATATAAGATGGCAAGTGACTGGTGTCCACATCCTTTTGAAAAAACCCCTGGTCGGCAATACCATTCGGTTGCCTGCGCATGGAGATTGGCTTATCCTTCAGGTAAGGAATAATATAGTCAGCCATGTCTTTATAGTAATAGATCAGTTCGCCTTTGGTAATTCCTTCGTCCTTCCAGAAAACCTTACTCAGGTGAGTTGCCTTAATCTGATCGCGGCCAAAAGTGAACACTTCCTCGTCGGCCACTTGCTTGTTAGGTGTTTCCATTACTACGTTTTCTTCATTCTTATCTATGCGCAGTCCTTTATAGACCGGCTGCCTTAGATGCCCGTCGGCCGTCCATTCGGCATACCAAACTTCACATACTAATTTCGGCTTTATCCAGGTGACTTTTGTGCGCTGATGCACTTTTTCCTCAAAAGGTTTTTGGCTGGTCTCCAGCGGATGCATTTTGTCATAAAGCTCCCGGATCGAGGTCTCATTAAACCCGGTTCCGCAATTGCCTATATATCTTATTTTCTTCCCCTCATTGATACCCAGCACCAATGCACCAAAATGTTTTCTCGATCCGGTCGGTGCCGTATACCCGCAAATAATAGCTTCCTGTGAATTTTGCAGTTTGAATTTCTGCCACCTGTCTGATCGTTTGCCACTGGCATAGGTGCTGTGCATATCCTTACCGATGATGCCTTCCCAGCCTTCTTTTTTCGCTTTTGCGAACAGCTCAGTTCCCTTACCGGTTACGTGGTCATTATAAATGATCCGATCACTTTTTAGAGATGTGATCAATGCTTTAAGGAGTTCTTTACGCTTCGTTAGTTCCATTCCGCGCAGATCATGTCCGTTAAGCTTTAACAAATCGAACACGTAATATTTCAATGTTCCGGCTGATGCGTTATTCTTGTAATTCTGGATATGCTGAAATTTGCTGTTACCCTCTTTATCTTCGATCACAAGCTCTCCATCAAGAATAGCATCTTGTTCAATTACCTTTAGCTCATCAGCCACTTCTTTATAGTCTCTGCTGAAATCGATGTTGTTGCGTGAAATTAATTTTGCCTTCTTACCTGTATAGCCAATAGCCCGGTAACCATCCAATTTCTTTTCATAAATCCAATCCGGGTCGTCGAATATTTTGGCTTCCAGTTTAGCCATCATAGGCGTATAAGCTTTGTCACCGGGCTCACTCTGGCTTTCTTCGTCCGTTTCAGCCTCGTTTTTAGCATTTCGTTTTTTGACACGGGGCAATGAGGTCGCCTTGCCGCTTTTATTATTCAGCATTTTTTTGATCTCGTCGGGCACCAGGTCTTCACTGCTATAGTTTTTATGGACTGCAAATTCATCATTGTGCTTGATCAGCAGCCAGGAGTTATCTTCGGCGCTGTGCAGCTTTACCAGGGCAAATTCCCCCTTCAGTTTCTCGCCATTCAGTCTGAATTTAAGGTTACCGGATTTTAGTCCGGCACGCAATGTTTTTACATCATCGGTTCGCTTTTCGGCTAGTGACGTGTAAGTACCCTCGTCCCATATAATTACAACACCCGCGCCATAGTTACCATTAGGAATTATTCCTTCAAATTTCCGGTAGTCAAAAGGATGGTCTTCTACCATCATGGCGAGGCGCTTATCACCTGGATTCATTGAAGGTCCTTTGGGTACTGCCCAGCTTTTCAGCACGCCGTCCAGCTCGAGCCTGAAATCATAATGTAAATGCGATGCGTGGTGCCGCTGAACTACAAAGGCTAACTGTTTGCCTGCACTTTTGCCGCCAGTTGGTTCAGTAGTCTTGGTAAAGACCCGCTTTTTGACATATTCTGCTAAACCCATTTATGCTCCTTTTCGTGTGTTCAAACTCTGCATCAATTGGTCGTAAAGATCGTTATTGGTGGTTTTATGTGGTTTCAGCTTTTTGATAGTAGGACGTTTGCCTTTGGCCTTAGCTTCTATTATTTTCAGCAATTCCTGGTGATAATCATCCTTGAATTTCGATACGTCGAATTTCTCTTCGTATTGTTTGATTAAAGCGATACCTACATCCAATTCCTTTTTGCCGACAGTTACGTCATCGTCTATATTCAGGTCATCCGTACTACGGATTTCCTGTGCGAAACGAATACGGGTTACCACCAGCACATGCCCAACCGGGTGAACAATGCACAGGCTTTCGGTACTGCGCAAAACAAATCGGGCTAAACCAGCTTTGCCTGTCTTTTTCAATGCCTCAATCAAGAGTGCGTAAGCCTTATTGTTTTTGGTATCAGGTTCGGTATAATAGGATGTTTCATAATACATAGGGTTTACTTCCGATATATTGACGAAACTTTCTATTTCGATCACCTTGCTTTTTTCGGGTGCAGCGTCTTCAAAATCGCGGTCTTCCAGTATTACGTAATCATCGTCGAGCTTATATCCCTTAACAATCTTATCATAAGGCACTTCCTTATGAGTGCTCTCATTCACCCGCTGGTAACGGATACGCGAATGGTCACGACTGTCGAGCATATCCAGGTCAAGTGAACTGCTTTGTACCGCCGAATACAATTTAATGGGAATATTAACCAGTCCGAAGCCAATCGAACCTTTCCATATCGATCTCATAGCCAATTGTTTTACACTAATATAACTACAAAGAAACGGCTTAGGTTTTATAGATTGACGTTTTTAGTAGAAAGACGTGATGGTTAGCAAGTCGCCTATTTGACTCACCCGGTCATATTCCGCTAGCCAGCGGATCGACCACCCTCTCTAAGCTTCGCTTAAAGAGGGGACTTTTTTGTTTTCTTTTTCTCCCTCTTTACCTACCGCTTGCGGTAGAGAGGGAGAACAGCGTAGCGCTTTCGGGTGAGTTGACAGGGAGCTATTGCTAAAACGATGCTTCCTTAAATTAACGGCATTAACATTGAGGCGTGTCTATCCACACTGTAATTTTGTCCACTTGATGATCCACCATACCACCTCGGCAGTAAGCAGCGCGCAAACAGCAAAAACAGCCGGTATGATACCTTTTCCGTTCGATATTAAAGCACCCGACAAAGCTACTCCATACACCACCAAAGGAAGTAAAGCCATTATGCAAAGGCCAAAGACATTAAGCGGTATTTTGAAAGGGCGGGGCGTATCGGGTTGGATCAGGCGGAGCCGGATCAATGAAATGTATTCTAAGAATAATCCTGCTCCATAAACGGTAACATCTATAATGAGTAAGTCGGCAAATGTCCAAAGTACCATAAAGCTTACCACCAGGGAGCAAATAATAATAGATACATAAGGCGTATCGAACTTCGGGTGTAATTTGTTCAGCCATTCGGGCAGTAATCCATCATCAGCCATTACTTTCGGCACGCGGGAAACAGAGAGTAATACTGCAGCATAGATACCTAATGTACTGGCCATCCCCCCAGCGGCAAGCATGATACCAAGCCATCGCCCACTGATCAACACTCCTAATTCTGGAAAACCCTTGTCCGTTAAAGTAGCAGGATCGATATGCGATTGTTGTGCAACTAGTATGGCGAAGAAATAAACCACCAACACCAAAATGAATGCCGTAAATACCGAAATAAGATAAGATCGCACAGGTTTCTCCACTTCTTCGGCGTAAGTGGTTACATTATCCCATCCGAGGCAATTCCACATCACGGTATACAAGGCCATACCCATTGATGGATAACTGATGCCCTTTAATGATGGCGAAGGGATTGATAACCCACCTGTATGATGATAAAAAAATGCCAGGATCAGTACTAAAAATGGTGTCAATACACCTATTCCCAATACAAGCGACACCCTGCCTACAGGAACGATCCCTAGAATATTCAAGCCCGCTGATGCCCAGATGATGCACAGGCATACAGGGATTTTATAGGCCGCAAGTTCGGGGAAGAAAAAGGATGCATACTCAACGAACAACACAGGGTAAATGGCCAGGTCGACAAAGGTATACAACCAAGTCCACCAGCCTTCATAAAATCCCCAACGTGTACCCAGGGCATGTTTCACCCAGCGATAATAACCGCCTTCAATGGGCATCATGCTGTTCAGCTCCAATACGGTGAAAATGGCGGGAATATCCCAAACCATTGGAGTCAACAGTAACAGCAGTAATGCGCCATGATCGCCGGCAAAGGATAAAAGTGGCTCAAGCCCGTAAGGCCCTCCTGAAACGGTAAAAAAGATCACGGCAACCAATTGCAGCGGGCGTATCTTCTTTATGGCAGGTGACGAGGGCATGTTAGCTGATAAAAATATTGTTTTTGGCGGGATTTGCCAGCAGCATTCACTAACAATTCTATATTTGAATAAAATCCAGCCTAATGAGAAAGAATTTCCCGACGCTCCTTGTCGTGCTCTGCACTTTTTCCCTGTCATTTGCTCAACAAAAAGCTCCCCGTTTCCGGGTCATTGCGCTTTATGAAAACGGAGGTCATCATGTAGAATACTCCAAAGCAGCTAAAGTATGGCTGGATAAACTGGCAGCCGACAGCAATTTCAGTATAGATTATATCCAGAACACAGATAAAATAAACGACGAATTCTTGAGTCATTACCAATTATTCCTTCAACTTGATTATGCCCCTTATGCCTGGAAACCTGATGCTGTTAAAGCTTTCGAAAAATATATTGAAGAAGGCTGCGGCGGATGGATCGGTTTTCATCATGCAACGCTTTTGGGCGAGTTTGATGGCTATCCGATGTGGCAGTGGTTCTCCGATTTTATGGGTGGCATCCGCTGGAAGAACTATATCGCCACTTTTGTACAGGGTAAGGTAAACGTGGAAGACCAGCAGCACCCTATAATGAAAGGAGTTCCATCCTCATTCTGGATAAAGACCGAAGAGTTTTACACCTATGATAAAAGTCCGCGGCCAAATGTGCATGTGATAGCCAGCGTGGATGAAAATTCTTACATCCCAAAATCAGACGTCAAAATGGGCGACCACCCGGTAATCTGGAGCAATGAACATGTGAAGGCGCGCAACGTGTATATTTTTATGGGGCACTCTCCCGACCTGTTTCAAAACGACGCTTACAAAAAGCTATTCACCAACGCCATATTCTGGGCCTCGGCCAAACCATAAAACTTAAAATCGATGAAATACCTAAAATCTGCCCTTGTCAGTTTATTGCTGATGCTATCCTTTTCTGTGTTTGCTGAACCTGTTATTTATGTTAGCCAGATCGGTTTTGATACAAACGGGCCCAAAATAGCGGTCATCGGATCAGATGCTGAATTGCCTGCAAAAACGACGTTTTCGATAGTCGATGCCAGTTCCGGTAAGGTTGCATTCGGTGGATCGCTTGGCGCAGCACAAAAGGTTGAAGATTGGTATAAGGATAAAACTTTCTACCAAGCCGACTTTTCGTCATTCAAAAAGGATGGTAAATACATGCTGACCATTACTATTTCTGGCAAAAAATATACCTCTGAGCCATTTCAAATAATACAATATGGATTGGCTAAACTCACTCTATCATCCATCATTCATTACTACAATAAACAACGGGCTAATACGCCGGAGGAACTGGATGCCGACCAGCATATCAAACTCTACGGCAGCGATAAAACCGTTGATTTACGCGGTGGATGGTGTGACGCTTCAGGTGATGTAAGTAAGTATTTTTCGCATTTGTCCTATGCCAATTTTATGTCACCACAGCAAATTCCGCTGGTTACCTGGTCGATGGTTAGCGTGGATGAGAAAATCCCGGGTTTGCTTACCAAATGGGGATTGAAGGACTCGCTGGAAAATGAAGCTTGTTATGGTGCTGATTATATCATGCGTTCTCTTTCAACCGAAGGTTATTTTTATGAGACGGTATTCAGCTATTTTAGTAAAAATCCCAACGACCGTCGAGTAGTTGGCCTACGGGCCAATAGCGTTACGACCAACGAATACCAGGCTGCGTTTCGCGAAGGCGGTGGTATGGGGATAGCTGCATTGGCACGTATTTCAAGAATGAAAAAACACGGCGAATTCACATCACAACAATATCTTGATGCTGCCAAACGCGCATTTGACCATCTTTTGGCGAACAACACCAAATATGATGACGACGGAAAGGAAAACATCCTCGATGATTACTGCGCACTGATGGCCGCTACGGAACTTTGGATCAGCACAAATAATTCCTCGTATCGTGATGAAGCACGCAAACGTGCTGAAAATTTGATTAAGCGTATGTCGGACAGGGGCTATTTTATTGCTAACGATAGCAATCGGCCTTACTGGCATGCATCGGATGCGGGGATGCCTGTTGTTGCCTTATCACGATACCTGACCAAAGAAACTGATCCGGCTTTGAGGGTTAAAGCTTTATCTACTATTAAAAAGGCACTGGATTATAACTTGAGAGTAAGTCACGAAGTGACCAATCCGTTTGGTTATGCCCGTCAAAGCTTTTTGTACAATGGTAAAGTGAAGGACGGTTTTTTTATCCCTCACGACAACGAAACCGGCTGGTGGTGGCAGGGCGAAGATGCCCGGCTGGGCTCATTGGCTACAGCTGCCATTGTTGGGGGCCGCCTGGCTTACCCGGCACAGAGCGCATGGGGTGTTAAAACCTCTCTGGCGAATTTTGCTTCTCAGCAATTATCGTGGATCACCGGTTGCAATCCTTACTCCATGTGCTTTATGTATGGCTTTGGTAAAAACAATGTTCCTTACATGCACTCAAGTTTTGGGCATGGTTCGCAAAAGGGTGGCATTTCTAATGGCATTACAGGTAAAGATGGTAACGACGATGGCTCAGGCATCGATTTCAAAACCGAAGCTGAAGGCAACGAATGGCGTTGGACTGAGCAATGGATACCGCATGCTGCCTGGTTTATGCAGGCAATCACTGCAATGGCAGAGCCGGTTGCTAAAGGCAAATAACTTGCTATGCGTTAAGAAATACGCTTTTGTGGATAAAATGCGGTGAACAAATTAGGGTGATGTTTTTTAATATTGCTGTCAATAAATCAAAGTTTAAACATGTTATCACGAGACGAAATATTCGGTTATCAACCCGATCCAAAATATAAAAAGGCGGTCGCTTACTTCTCCATGGAGTTTGGCATCGATCAGGCATTGAAAATTTACAGCGGTGGTTTAGGCTTCCTGGCCGGATCGCACATGCGCAGCGTTTACGAGCTGAAGCAAAATGTAATTGGCATAGGCATGCTGTGGAAATATGGCTATTACGATCAGCAGCGCGAAAATAACGCCAACATGAAGCCGATGTTTGTTGAAAAGGGTTATTCTTTTCTGCAGGATACCGGCATTATGTTCACTGTCCCGGTGCACGATACCCCTGTTTATGTAAGGGCATTCCTGTTACATCCGGACACGTTTGGCTCGGCACCAATCTTTTTATTAACCACCAATCTGAACGAAAACGATGAGCAATCGCGCTCGATAAGCTATAAACTATACGATTCAAACGAAGCTACCCGTATCGCGCAATCGATCATCCTGGGTGTTGGCGGCGCAATGCTGATCGACAAGCTGGGTTTGAATATCGATATCTATCACATGAACGAGGGTCATTCCCTACCGCTTAACTTTTATCTGTATTCCAAATTCAAAAGCTTAAAAGAAGTGCAAAAGCGGGTGATATTCACTACGCACACGCCTGAAGCTGCGGGTAATGAGGAGCACAGCTATGATCTGTTGAACAAGATGTCGTTCTTCTATGGCGTCCCTGTTGAAGAGGTAAAGAAGGTGCTGAATATTGACGGATGGGGGTTAAATTATACTCTCGCAGCATTAAAGTTCGCCAAAAAAGCTAACGGGGTTTCTAAATTACATGGTGAGGTGGCCCGTGAAATGTGGGACCATAACCCTGGTATTTGCGAGATCACTTCCATCACCAACGCACAAAACAAAACCTATTGGAAGGATTATCAGTTTGAAGCTGCTTTAGCCGGAAAAGATGACAATGCGATCATCGCCCGCAAAAAAGAGATGAAACGCCAGCTATTTAAAGTGGTGGCCGATCAATGTGGTAAGATATTCGACGAAAACGTGCTGACCATCGTTTGGGCACGCCGCTTTGCTGGTTACAAACGCGCCGATCTGATGACTTACGACTGGGATCGTTTTATCAAACTGATATATACTTCCGAAATGCCGGTACAATTGATATGGGCAGGCAAACCATATCCTGAAGATTACGGCGCTATAGACCAGTTTAACCAGATCATACGCAAAATGTGGCCTTTTGCTAATTGCGCAGTATTAACCGGATATGAATTAGGTTTATCAGCATTGCTTAAAAAGGGTTCAGACGTTTGGCTAAACAATCCAAAAATGTACCGCGAAGCATCAGGCACCAGCGGCATGACCGCAGCCATGAACGGCAGCATCAACTTCTCGCTTCCTGATGGCTGGGTACCTGAGTTTGCGAAGGACAAGGAAAATTGCTTTGTGATCACTCCGGGCGACGACAACCTGCCCCAACACGACAGAGATATGCTGGAATCTAAAACATTGATGGATATATTGGATAATGCCATCCGCCCGATGTATTATAAGGATCAAAAGAAATGGGTATCTATTGTTCGTAAAGCAGCGGCTGATGTTGCACCTGCATTTGATTCGGGACGTATGGCCGATGAATATTATAATGTGATGTATCTGAGCAAATAATTCCTAGAGAGATGCAAAGTATTGCGTCTCTACGTGTAATAAAAAATGCCTCTCATAACACGAGAGGCATTTTTTGCTTTATGGATGTGGTGGCGGAGGTGGCGGGCCTTTAGGATGCGGTGGTGGCTTCGGCAACCTGATATGTACACTATTATGATGATGCCTGTAATGCCTGTGATGGCGTCGATGACGCGGTGGTCTTGGCGGGGGTGGTGGTCTGCGTTGAATAAAAGCAGTCGCCGCAAGCAACGGTGTTGCCGAAGCCTCTTTCGCAAAACCAAAGCTGGAAACTGTTAACACAGTGATGATCAAAATTTTGGTAAACTTCATAATAGTTGGATTAGCATTTAGTTTATACTGATAACCTGAATTTACAGATAATGTTTATTAGTGCAGCTGTCAGCTGAGCACTTTTGGCATTTTTGTTACATTTGAAAAAAGTAATAACAGATAACAATGGCGTTTTTAGAGGAAGGGGATAAACAATTGATAGAAAAAGAGACAAAGATGCAGGAGCAGAAATTACAGCAATTACTGCAATACGTTTCACAGCATTCGCCATTTTATAAAGAGTTGTTTGCGAAAAATAAGATCGACATTAGTAATATAAAAACTATTGCCGACCTGGCGCAAATACCACCAACTCATAAGGAAGATCTGCAACAGCGTAATAATGATTTTCTATGCGTGCCGACCGAGCAGGTGGTAGAATATACTTCTACTTCGGGCACTTTAGGCGGTCCTGTTACGATTGCTCTTACAGAAAATGATCTAAATCGTCTCGCTTATAACGAGTATAACTCATTTTCCTGTGCCGATGGCTCAAAAGAAGATATTTATCAGTTGATGCTGACGCTTGACCGGCAGTTTATGGCCGGTATCGCTTATTATTCCGGTATACGCAAACTGGGTGCTGGCATTATCCGCTTAGGTCCGGGTGTCCCGGCTTTGCAATGGGAAACCATTAAACGGCTAAAACCGACAGCCATAGTTGCTGTTCCTTCGTTTATATTAAAGCTCATCAATTTCGCCAAAGAAGCAGGTACCGATATTAATAAAACTTCGGTTAAAAAGGCTATCTGCATAGGCGAGAATATTCGTAATACAGATTTCTCGCTGAATATGCTTGGCAAAAAGATTACTGAATCCTGGAATATCAAACTGTATTCTACTTATGCCTCTACCGAAATGCAAACAGCATTTACGGAATGCGGCGAAGGTAAAGGTGGTCACTATCAACCTGAACTGGTGATAGTAGAGCTACTGGATGAAAACGATCAACCTGTAGAGCCGTACACAGCCGGAGAAGTAACCATCACGACCCTGGGTGTAGAAGGTATGCCGTTACTCCGCTACAAAACCGGCGACATCTGCATGTATTTTGATGAACCTTGCGCCTGCGGCAGAACAAGTTTGCGCCTGTCATCCATCATGGGTCGCAAAAAGCAGATGATCAAATTCAAAGGGACAACATTATATCCGCCTGCATTATTTGATTTGCTCAATGAGCGCGAGGAAATACTGGATTACGTAGTAGAGGTATCATCCAACGAGATCGACCTTGATCAGGTATTACTTTACGTTGTTCCGGCGGAAGACAGTGAAGAATGCGATCACCGAATCCGTTCTTATCTGCAAGCCAGGTTAAGGGTGAGCCCACACATTAAATATGTGACTGCCGAAGAGATACAGAAAATACAGTTTAATGAAGCTAATAGGAAGCCTGTTAAGTTTATTGACAGACGTTTGTAGTCCGGAAATCCGCATAAGACCGAAAGTCCGCAAGAAACAAAACAGCATTAACTTCCGGACTTTCTGACTTGCCGACTTCCCGACTTATTTCTACCTTAGCCAATTAAATTTAAAAACCCGAAAAACATATAGTTTGCCCATGATACCTATTGGACAAAGCGCACTTTCTTTAAACGATTTTGCTGAGCTGATATTTAGGAATGAGAAAGTTGTTTTGGATAAAGACGCTTTAAACAAGGTAAATACCAATTTTGAGTTCCTCAAAAAATTTTCGTCGCACAAACTTATTTACGGCATCAATACCGGTTTCGGACCGATGGCGCAGTATAAAGTAAGCGAAGAAAACATCTTACAGCTTCAGTATAACCTCATCCGCAGCCATTCGTCCGGCAGTGGTAAGCTGATCCCGGCGCAGCTGTCAAAAGCGCTGATGATAGCCCGTTTGAACAGCTTTATGCAGGCTTATTCCGGTGTTCATCCTGAAGTGGTGGAACTGTTGAAGGAAATGATCAATAATGACATTTGTCCTTGCATTTATGAGCATGGCGGCGTAGGTGCAAGCGGCGATTTGGTGCAGTTAGCTCACTTAGGATTGGTACTGATCGGTGAAGGCGAAGTGATATTTGAAGACGCTGTTCATCCAACGATCGATATATTCAATAAGTTTAATATCAAGCCGCTTTCAATTCACATCCGTGAAGGCCTAGCGGTGCTGAACGGCACTTCGGCTATGACGGGCATCGGCATGCTGAATATTCTGCAGGCAAGAAAACTGTTAAGCTGGTCCGTTTTATTTTCAGCGATGATCAATGAGATCGTTGAGGCTTTTGATGACCATTATTCTTACGAGCTGAATATTGTAAAGCATCATAATGGCCAGAATAAGATTGCCTCATTGATGCGTGATATTCTGAGCGACAGCAAAATGATCCGCGACCGCTCGGAGCATTTGTATAATCCTGATAACCTTGACCAGGAAGTATTTGAGGATAAGGTACAGGAATATTATTCTCTACGCTGCGTGACCCAGGTTTTGGGACCAATTTACGACACCATCAACCAGGCAGAAAATGTGGTGGTGAATGAGATCAACTCGGTGAACGATAACCCGGTGATCGACCATATCAATCACAATATTTTTCATGGCGGTAATTTCCACGGCGATTATGTGTCCCTGGAGATGGATAAGCTGAAAATTGCTATTACCCGGTTATCTATGCTTGCAGAACGTCAGTTAAATTATCTGTTGAATAACAAGTTAAACCAAAAACTCCCTCCTTTTGTGAATTTAGGAGTTCTTGGATTGAATTTCGGCATACAGGGCATGCAATTTACCGCTACATCAACAGTAGCGGAAAACCAGACATTGTCATTCCCGATGTATGTGCATAGCATCCCGAATAATAACGACAACCAGGACATTGTGAGCATGGGTTGCAATGCGGCTTTGATGACCAAAAGGGTGATCGATAACTCTTTTGAAGTACTGGCCATTCATTTGATGACCATTTTGCAGGCTATCGACTATTTGGAATGCCACGACAGATTATCGTCGTCATCCATGTCACTTTATGATAAGGTACGTGCCATATTTCCGAAATTTATTGAAGATCAGCCGCGATACAAGGAAATGGCCAGAGTAAAAGATTTCCTGATAGAATCAGACCATATCTCGGTTTTTTAAGATGAAATGCGCGTTAGTCACCGGTGGTTCGAGGGGCATAGGCAAGGCAATCTGCTTAAAGATGGCCTCATTGGGTTACTATGTGCTGATCAACTACAAAAGCAACGCAGAAGAAGCCAATAACACGCTTTCACAGATCACAGAAGCCGGAAGCAGAGGCGAACTATTACAATTTGACGTAGCCGATCGTGACCAGGTAAAACGGATTTTAGGCGGATGGATCGAGGCCAACGAGGATAATAAATACATCGAGGTGCTGGTAAACAACGCCGGTATTCGCGATGACAGCCTCATGGCCTGGATGAGCGAAGAGCAGTGGGATAATGTGCTCAAAACCAATCTCGACAGTTTTTTTTATGTAACGCGCCTGGCACTCAACAGCATGCTGGGCCGTAAATATGGTCGCATCATCAATGTGGTTTCACTTTCGGGAATAAAAGGGCTTGCAGGTCAAACTAATTATTCAGCGGCAAAAGCAGGCGTTATCGGTGCTACAAAAGCATTGGCCCAAGAGGTAGGACGACAAGGCATAACTGTCAATGCGTTGGCTCCGGGATTTATAAAAACTGATATGACTGAAGGTCTGGATGAAAAAGAGTTAAAAGCATTAATTCCCGCAAAACGATTTGGCTTGCCTGAGGAAGTGGCACATGCTGCGGCCTTCTTTGCTTCAGCTGAAGCTGCTTATATCACCGGACAAGTATTATCCATCAACGGCGGCTTGTATACATGATGCTGCCAGTAGAAAATATCATTCCGCTAATCCCACAAAAACCGCCTTTTGTGATGGTGGGCAAATTACTTTTCACCGACGAAATAAGCACCCGCAGCAGTTTTACTATCGAACCGGATAATGTTTTTGTGAAAGACGGGATATTCCAGGAAGCTGGCTTGATGGAAAACATCGCCCAAACGGCCGCTTTGCGCGCGGGCTACGTAGCACAATCAGAAAATAAGCCGGTTGCGGTAGGATATATTGGCGCGGTAAGCCATTTTGAAATATTCGATCTGCCCAAAATAGGCGATGAGATCGAAACCGGGATCTGGGTTGAAAACCAAATATTCGATATTACCGTACTTTCGGGCAGAGTTTGGCATAATGGAAATTTACTCGCACAATGTGAGATGAAATTGTTTATCAGCAATAAATAAGATGGAAAAGGATGTATTTGTAGTTGCTGATAACGTGTTATCACCCATAGGCAAAACTACTGCTAAGAATTTCGATCAGCTTAAAAAAAATATCTCAGGAGTAAAGGAGCAACATAACCCGGCAATTTCAGGCAAGTCATTTTTTGCTTCGCTTTTCAATGAGGGCGATTTTACTGTAGAGCCAGGCAGAACCAGGTTTGAGCAGTTATTGATCAATTCAATAACAGATGCTTTGCTAAACAGCAATATCGATCCAAAAGATAAAAAGACGGTCCTGATCATTTCATCCACCAAAGGGAATATCAGTCTGCTGGAGACAGAAGAGCGTACGCCGGAATTACAAAAACGCATTGCATTATCAACTTCAGCCAGGTTGATTGCGGAGCACTTTGGGTTTGTCAATACTCCGGTCATCATTTCCAACGCCTGTATCTCTGGCGTAATGGGGATCATCACGGGGATGCGATTATTGAGAACTGGTCAATATGAAAATGCTGTTGTAGCAGGAGCGGATGTGATCTCCTCATTTATATTGTCGGGCTTTGAGTCCTTCCAGGCATTAAGTCCGCAGGTATGCAGGCCGTTTGACAGATCAAGGGATGGATTGAATTTAGGTGAAGGCGCCGCCACGATCATTTTGTCGACGAATAAAAGATATGCGGAAAATATAAAGGTGCTTGGCGGCTCGGTAAGTAATGATGCTAACCATATTTCAGGGCCCTCGCGTACGGGACAGGAGTTGAGTTTTGCTATTGATCAATCCTTAAAAGAAACGGGCTTATCAGTTGATGACATTGATTTTATTTCAGCACATGGAACGGCAACGCCTTATAATGACGAGATGGAGGCTAAGGCCATCAATTTATCTCAGTTGCAATCTGTACCGTTGAACAGTCTGAAAGGTTATTACGGACATACACTTGGTGCAGCGGGGCTGATCGAATCAATCATCTCTATTCAATCATTAAAAGACGGCCTGCTATTACCGACGCCAGGTTATAAAGAATCCGGGGTTACGCAATCGGTAAATGTGGTTGCAGATGTTAAACCAATCCAGGCGAAAAACTTCTTAAAAACAGCTTCGGGTTTTGGAGGCTGCAATGCTGCCGTGATTTTTGGCAAAGAATAAATATTTTTGGACAGATAAGGTAAGGACAAACATTGCTGGCAGAAAATCATATCATAAGCAGTTGTGTAATTGAGCGGGGAACTGTTTTTAAAGAGGGCGTAGCACTTTTTGAAAACAAGAACGCAGACCTGTCTGAATTCCTGCTGTCTGTATACCAGCATTTTCAGCTGAACTATCCCAAATTTTATAAGATGGATAACCTGAGCAAGCTGGGCTGGCTAGCATCGGAAGTGTTGTTGAAGGATAGTTTTCAAAAAGATCAGTATCAGGCGGAAGAAATCGGTTTGGTTTTGGCTAACCGGAACTCAAGCCTGGACAACGATATTAAATATTTTGAGTCGGCTAAGGAAATTGCCAGTCCGTCGTTATTTGTTTATACCCTGCCAAATATTGTTATCGGCGAAATTTGTATCCGCAATAATTTTAAGGGCGAACATAGTTTTTATATTCAGGATTCATTTGATGCAGATTTTATTGCCGGACAGGTGAATTATCTTTTGGATAATAATATTCTGAAAGCCTGTATTTGCGGTTGGGTTGATGTGCTAGGTCAGAACTATAAAGCAGCATTGTATTTAGTTGAGAAAAATCAGACTGACAGTTCTAAGCCATTTTCAATAAAAAATATCAATAGTATATTCGAAACAATTTAAAATTGCGGGTGGAATAAATATGGGTTCATCAGTATATATAGCAGGCGTCGGCGTGATCTCGGGCATTGGGAACAATGTTGAGGAACATCTTCGTGCGTTCGAGCAGGAAGAGGCGGGTATGGGTGATATTACGATGCTGAACACCATTCACAAAGGCGAATTGCCTGTTGCTGAAGTAAAGTTAAGTAACAAAGAACTGGTTGCAATGACAGGATTGCCTCCAAACACCAGTCGCACGGCTTTGTTAAGTTTGGTTGCTGCTCGCGAGGCATTGAATGATTCGGAAATAGCAAATTTTGAGTCATTACGCACTGGCTTTGTATCGGCAAATACCGTTGGCGGGATGGACAAGAGTGAGGATTTCTTTGTCGATTTCCTGGCGGATAATAATAAAGGCAAACTACGCAATGTATTCGATCATGAATGCGGCAGCAAGACGGAGATCGTAGCTGATCAGTTAGGTATCAGCGATTATATGACGACGATCAGCACTGCCTGTTCATCATCGGCTAACGCCATCTTTTATGGTGCACGATTGATCAAAAATGATCTGCTTGACGTAGTGATAGCAGGGGGAACCGATGCGCTCACCAAATTTACACTGAACGGGTTCAATACGCTTATGATATTGGATAAGCAATTCTGCAAACCATTTGATGAGCATCGCGAAGGCCTTAATCTGGGTGAGGGCGCAGGATATTTGGTTTTAGTATCCGAAAAAGTGGCTCAAACTTTAAGCAAACCTGTCTATTGTAAACTAAGTGGTTATAACAACAGCAACGATGCTTATCATCAAACGGCCTCATCTCCGGATGGCACAGGCTCGTACCTGGCTATGAAAGGCGCATTGGAGAAAAGCGGATTAAAGCCAGCTGATATCGATTATATCAACCTGCACGGAACAGGTACACCAAATAATGACAGTGCCGAGGGGACTGCAGTAAAACGCCTGTTTAATCCGAATTATCCGCCGATGAGTTCGACCAAGTCTTACACTGGGCATACTTTGGGAGCGAGTGGGGGCATTGAGGCGGTATTTTCAGTATTGGCTATCAAACATGGTATCATTTACCCTAACCTGCGGTTTGAAACACAGATGAACGATCTACCATTTGCCCCTGAGACCAAATTTTTGAGGGGACAGCAGATCAACCACGTCATGTCCAACTCTTTTGGCTTTGGCGGTAATTGTACATCTTTAATCTTTTCGAGGGCCTGATATGAAAACGTATATCCGTTCGGCCTCGTGCATATCGCCGCAGAAAACTTTCAGAAGCGAAGATTTTTTGACTGATATCATTGAATATACCGGTACACGCCTTAATACGATAGAACCGGATTACAAAGAGTTTATCGACCCGAAACTGATACGCCGCATGAGCAACGTAATCAAAATGGGCGTAGCGTCAGCAAAAGATTGTCTAAACCAGGCTGGTGTCGAAATGCCTGGGGCAATAGTCACCGGTACTGCCTTAGGTTGTTTGGAAGATACCGTGGGCTTTATGACCCGCATGGTAGAACAAAATGAAGAACTGCTTCCTCCTACTGCCTTTATCCAGTCTACCCATAATACGGTTGCCGCACAGGTAGCATTAATGCTGAAATGCCATGGATACAATAACACATTCGTACACAAAGGCATCTCTTTTGAAAGTGCGTTGATCGATGCCATCATGCTTTTGCGCGAGCAGGAAGCGGATAAAATTTTGGTTGGCGGCACTGAAGAAATGGTGGATACCAGTTTTAAAATTCTGACACGCTTAGGATTGTACAGACGTCAGCCCACTTCTAACCTGGAATTGCTATCAACCGAAGCAAAAGGTTCCATGGGCGGTGAAGGTGCAGCATTTTTCCTGTTAAGCAACAAAGCATCGGAAGATAATTTAGCTGCATTAGGCGCAGTCAAAACGCTTTATAACACAAATGATATCGAAGCTGGGATTGCTAAATTTCTTGCCGAAAATAATTTGAAGCCGGAGGATATCGACCTGGTGATCACAGGAAAAAACGGTGATTTGAAAAATGATGCAGTCTACAAACAGTTAAATTCCTCCATCTTCAAAAACAACAACATAGCCAACTATAAACATCTGTGCGGCGAGTATTCTACTTCATCGTCATTTGCTTTATGGCTGGCGGCTAATGTTATTAAAAGAGGAATTACACCACAGACTGTTATTGAAAAGCAAATAAACGATAAGACGCCAAAAATGGTATTGATCTATAATCATTACCTGCATAAATATCATTCATTAATGCTGGTTTCTGCTATTTAATCCAAAACTATGGCAGTAAACAACGACTTGTTCAGCATTGAAGAATTAACCCATGAAAATGGTGTTATCAAGGCATTATTGGGCATTAATGCTGATTGTGAGATTTTAAAAGGACACTTTCCAGGTCATCCCGTGGTGCCGGGAGCTTGCATGCTGCAGATCACTAAAGAGGTTTTGGAAAGGGTGTTACAAATTACGCTTCAACTCAAAAAAGCGGATCAGCTTAAATTTATGACGATGATCGATCCGGAAGTTACATCGCGTATCGAACTGGATATTACTTATAAGCAACCAGAGGAAAATAACATTACAGTCACCGCCAAATTGAGTAACCCTGATACGATTTATTTCAAATTGCAGGGAAGTTTTGTAAAATTATAGCAGGCGCTATTTTTCAGTACCATATTCCAGCGGCATCAAATCGGCAACCTGCTCCCAGGCCATATATCCTTCAAATAAAAGCGCATTCGGGCTACTAAAATTGCCATTGGCATCTATAGTCACGTTAGGCTCCATCAGATTCACCATGGAAAATTGACCATTTGGTACCTTAGCCCCTTCCGGGCGCTTCAACTGATAACCGCTATCTTTAAATTGGTAGGGCTCTTTCTCATTGGCATAAACAACAAACAGGCAATCCTTATAGGTTAGTGACTTAAAATGGTTATCCTGCACAGTTAATAACGAATCGAACATCACTGGCCGGTTATCAAAAAATATTGGTTTATCCTGCTCATAACGTGAACCCACCGATGGCTTACCAATGATCTTAAACACTTCAAAACCCTCTTTTGCCACATCGCCATTGTAAATGGATTTCATCAAATGGATTACCGATCCATCATAAGCTACAGCCCGGTTTTTCTCCCATTGTTTTAGTTGCTTATCCGATTTAGCTTTTAGCTCTTCAAACGACGGCGAACCCTGATACGCCATTATATGGGTACTATCACTATATTCAAAATTGCTGAGCAGATAATTGATCTTATACCCCAATGCATCATTTTTTATCTGGATAAAGTCGTCGGCTGTTGCTGTAAATTTTTTCAAGCGTTTGCTGTAATGGAAGTGCAAAACTTTTGGATTTAATATTTTGCAATCAGCAGCATTAGGTGTTTTACCCAAAAAGTGTTCTTTAAATTCAGCATAATGCCTGTCCCAATCCGGGTCGAAGCTTATGCTCACCTCATTTAGCTGATTGGTTTTGGGCTTTAAAACAATTGTAAAAGACAAATTGCTGTTTTTCAGCGTCAGGGGAAGAATTTCTGGCGTATAACTTATCATTTTTGCCACCAATTGGTAGGTACCCGGAGAAACGTTGCTTAAACTAAACTCGCCTGACGCATTGCAGGCGGTAATGATCTTGGTATTGGTTAAAAATACAGTCGCTCCCGGCAGGGTTTGTCCTTTGTTATCTTTAACAACTCCGCTAATCGTATATCTGTCCTGCGCGTAAATATTAACGGCAAATAACAATAATGATAGTATGAAAAGGTTCCTGGTAAAACTCATTAAGTATGAATGTAATGAGTTTTTTTGAGATGTGAAAATTTAACCTAAACGAGTTTAAAGTTTCGAAAATATATTTGATGTCCCTTTCTTATTTGAACGCCCTAATCTCAAATATTTCCGATCCAATTTGAATGGCAAAAATGGCTCAATAGCTTTAAGGTATTCCCAGAATCTTTCATTCGGCTCCTCAAAAGGGAAACATAAACTTGGGCAGATACAATTTCTTTTAGTCAACCAAAATAAAATACTTGAAGTAAACTGTTGGTTCGGCAATTCAGTGCGCGTGGCTGGGCCAATTAATTTAAAATCATAAGATAAAATTAATTCAACCGGCCCTAAATTATAAACTGGCCAAGGTTGCCCTTTTATCATGTAATCTATAGATTTCGATAATTCATTAGCTGTTAAATCCCATTCTACTTTAATTTGCTTAGTAGGAATATTGCTGGGGTAATGATATGCGACCGGAGAAACTACTCCTGCTCCAAAGTTGTCTTGAATATTTTTAAGAATCTTATCCGCTAAAATCGGTGATTCGCCATGTTCCTCGTCTGCTGAGAACCTTTGAAAATGGATGCTGTTAGGAGTTTCAGCATTTGCAGTTGTGCAATTTTTCAAGAATATTTTTATGTTTTCCCAAACTTTTTCAATTTTCCCACCTGTTAACGCCTGTGTGGTTCTCGTTTTTGGTAAACTATAAATTATATACGGCCTCGAAGCGATCATAATGTAAGGTCAAAGCTGTTACTTCGTTCTATGCCGTTCAATATAATCCGCCATCGAGTTAATATCTACCAGCACTTTGCGGCCTTCTTTAGGATCCTGGATATTGATGCCGTATTCTCTTTTAAGTAATACGATCAACTCGAGTGAGTCTATGGAGTCCAAACCTAAACCGTCGCCAAATAAAGGCTCGTCGTCCTTAATATCGGCAGGTGTCAGGTCGGTTAAGTTTAAAAATAATATGATCTGGCTTTTTAGTTTCTCTTTCAGCTCTGTATTCTGTTCCATTCCGTAATTATATTAAATTTTTTCGTTTCAAACCTAAAAAGGTTATCAATTGCAGTACCAAAGTGATCAGCACCAGCGGAATAAGGTATTGCATTATATCGGTCAACTTTCCGCCCTCCAGGAATAGTCCATAATAAGCCTGAAGGCACCAATGCATCGGCGAAAAGTTGGCGACAGTCTTCAAAGAAGTATCCATCGCAAAGCTAGGCACCATTAAACCGCCGATGGCAGCTAGTATCACAATAGAGATAGCGCCAAAACCATTGCTTTGCTGATGCGATTCTGCAAATACGCCAACGCAAATAGCATAGCTTACCGCGCACCACCCGCAAATGATGGTTACTACTAATAGTCCGAATACGTCCAACGGGATATTCAGTCCGGGCAAACCCATTAGTGGGAAGCCCCAGATACCCAATGCAAATATCACAATAGCCTGTATAACAGTAACCGCCACATAGGTGATCTGTTTGGACAACAAACCTACAGCAAAATTGGTTGGCAAGGTTTTAAGGCGAACAAAACTGCCGCTTACTTTTTCGCGAACTACGCTACCACCTAAAGACATGATCACAAAAAACATAGCGAAGATGGTCCATGCCGGCACATTATGCTGGGCTGCATTTGGTGCACGTAGTGTACCATTTTTTGATACAGGAATTTCATTGATGGCTGCTTTATTACTCAGCATCTCGCTCTCCAGTTTTTCAGGCAATGGTTTTTCATTAATAGCAAAATAAAGCGTACGTAAAGTCTCGCGACTTTCCACTATTTGCAGGGCACTTTGCAAACCACCTTTTACCGAAAGCCGCAATTGTTCCTGTATAACCGGATTATAGTATAAAGTGAGCGGACTTACATCACCTGTATATTTCTGAACCGAGTCGGCCTGTAAACCAAAGCTGATCATGGCCTTATTAGAGACACTTTTAGCTTTGGCCTTTACTTTTTTGGTAAAATCTTCCGGGATAGTTACGCTTAATAATGCATCCTTATCCTTCATCGAATCAGCGATGGTTTTGACATCCTGATTTTTAGGCAGATTGTAAACTTTGAACAAGCCGATCTTATTGATCGCGTCGATCAACTGTTTGCCTGATTCGCCAGTATCCCGGTTACAAACCAGGATGGCCATTTTATTTTTATTGATGAGTTGGAAAGTGCTGTTCTGAATGTCAGTCACTACAACGACAAGCACGATGGGCATGATGAACATAAGCGAAAGCCCGATACCATCGCGGATCAGCACCCGGCAGTCTTTCTTTATAGTGGCCCAAAGCTTAAATATCATTGCGATACTCCTTTCCGGTCAGGCTGAGGAACAGATCCTCCAAACTATCTTGTCTATGCTCTTTTAGTAAGTGAGTCAGGCTATCCTGTGTGATGATCTTACCTACATCGATTAAGGCTACTTCTTCGCATAAACCTTCAGCCTCGCTTAGTTGATGTGAGGTATAGATAAGAGTAGTTCCGTTTTTATTTAGTTCCATCAAATAGTTGATGATGGCGTGACGCGTTTGCACGTCCACACCAACGGTCGGTTCATCCAATATCAGTATCGCAGGGTTATGGATTACCCCTATTGCCAGGTTTACCCTGCGCTTCATCCCACCTGAAAATTTATCTACCTGCTTGTTGCGGACATTTTCAAGACCGAGAATATGCAGCAATTCATCAGTCCTTGTTTTAATCTGTTGTTTACTCAGACCAGACCATGCCCCAAAAAATTCTAAATTTTCAACCGGGCTCAGTTCCTGGTAATAAGAAAAATCCTGCGGTACAAATCCGATTAGTCTGTTCACATCATGATTCTTTTTGCGAACATCATGGCCAAGCAAAGTAATCGTGCCCGAATCTGCTGAGAGCAAGCCGGTCATCAAACTAAGCAGTGTAGTTTTGCCGGCTCCATTTGGGCCGAAAAGGCCGAAACGCTCCCCCTTCTTCACCTTCAAATTCAGGCCGGAGAAGATCACACCGTCGTTACCCGGGTAATGAAACCCCAGATTCTCGATGTTTACCGCCAGTTCGCCGTTTGTTACCATTTAATATTTTTTAAAGCAAGGAAAGCATTCTTTTCCAAATCTGCTATCTCGATCAGGTAATCGCCCATCTGGTTAAAATCTTCCTGGCCGCCTAATCGTCCTTTGTAAATCCCTGCAGCATGTACGGCTGCGGTGCGCCAAAGGTCGCCTGCCTGGGTAAATAATTTTGAAATTTCGGGCAGTTGGTCGTTATGTGTGTAAGCCTGCGCTTCCTGCAAAAAGGCTCCGTAAATGTAGCGGAAACCGCCACCACCAGTGCCTATCTCTTCCTGCATGCGTACCAATTGCGCCAGGTACGAGCCTGCTTTTTCAAGGCCCAACTTATCGCGCCAGTTCTTTATTTTCTTACCTGTATACTTAATACCGCTTACGCCGGCAAAATTACCGGGTATGCGCAGCATCTGGTTTACGTTCAATTTTATTCCGCTGATAATAGCCGCCCTGATCTGCTCGTCAGTGATGACCGCTTTGCTTTGCGGATAATATAATTGCCCTTTAGGTGCTAAAGCCCCTTTCGCAAAGCGAACTCGTTCCAGCTCATAGCTGGTCAGTTTAGTTGGCGCGTCCATTACCGGGTCGCTTATAAGGTAATTATCATCCTCTTTACCAAATACGATGAGGTTATGTGCGTTGAAATGGAAACGATACTCGCGCGGGAAATAGGAAAGATAATATACTCCAACCTGGCAACCTACAGGGTGGCCCTCTTTCAACCGCTCAAGCAAGTAATTTTCAGCCTGCTCTTTTGAGCTGAATTTCTTGCGGATCACAGGAATGCCCAAAGCATTGCAGGTCCGTTTGAAGATTAGTCCGGGGAAAGTGCGGAACGCTATCGCCGGACCATTATTTATTTTGATCAGCGGGATATAACAGAAAAACAGTCCCGCGCCGATGCCAAATGCAAGCGGTTCTGTGATCTTATTTAATGAGCTTTCTCTTAATAAACTGCTTGTAACCCCTGACTCGCAATGTGCCGATTGGTGGTGTTCAAAATCAAGCTTCATGCACGGTCATGGTTTTTAGATCCTCCACCTTTACATTAAAGGCGTCGGCATATTTTTGAAGTTTTTTATCAGATAGTTTTTTAAACACTTCGGGTTTTAAATGTCTTTTTACCTGCCATTTCCAAAACCCGGAATAGCCTGCCAATATCTCCATATCCATCAACCTGTATTCCATAAAGAATAGCAACGGACTGGCTTCTCCGTTCAATACTTTTTGTTTAGCTGCGGCAATGCGTTCTTCCACATCCTTCCAGGCCACATCCAACGCGCCGGATTTCACATCCCATCCACTGCTCAGTTCGGTCACATATTTGCCGCTGCTATCAGTAGCGTAGCAAACCTCTTTGGTGATCTTTCCAAGCGCACCCATATCCTGTGGCACATTTTCCTTCTTCATAGAACACGATTATTGGATTTTATGGATTTACAAAGATACTAAAAGGGGTGTCATGCTGAGGCTCTCGAAGCATGGTGGGCAGGCCTCTACGCGCCGCACTTCGACAAGCTCAGTGTGACACCCTGTTTTTTCTTATTAAACAACCGTCAACATCGCATACATATATGAGAAACGGGCGCTTTCTGGTACCAACAATAGCAACCTGTTACCTTTCTTCAGCTTACCACTATTAAACAGCTCATTGATCATCAGGAAAATAGATGCTGCGCCCACATTACCTACTGTATATAAGTTGATGAACCATTTCTCGTATGGAATACCGCCACCGTAGATCTCCACCAGATCATATATCCTTGTTCTGAAAAAGTCGCTGGAGATGTGGGGTAGGAAGTAATCTACGTCAGCAGCACCAAGGCCGCGTCTGTCCATTATCTCTTTTATCTTTTTACCTCCGAGGTGAACAATGTTATCGCTCAGCAAGGTAATGTCCTGTTTTACGCTGAAAATGGATTTATTCATGATCTCTTCCGGCGTATAATCCATAAAGCCCTTCAGTGAGCCATCCTCCATTTTTTCGCCGCCCATATACATACAGGTATCCATTTCGTTGGCGTAGGATGCGCCTTCTATCCAATCCACGCGCAGGCTTAATCCATCCTCATTCGGTTTGTCTGACATTAAAAATGCAGAAGCTCCGTCTGAAAGCATCCATCTCAAAAAATCTTTCTGGAATGCGATGAAAGGGTTTTCTTCCATTTCTTTCAGCTTCTGTGCTTCTTCTTCAAATACGTCAGAAACCAGTAAGCCGGAGAATCTTTCTGAACCTGTAGCGACTGCCAATTTAGTCTCTCCTGATTTGATGGCTAGGTAGGCAAATTTGATGGCGTGCATGCCTGCGCAACAAACACCAGCCGGCGATACAACCTCTATTGATTCCATTTCGGGCAGCCAACCGTGGGTCATTACGCCGTGACTTGGCATTACCTGGTCGGGCGATGAGGTACCGCATGACAGCAGCTCGATCTCCTTTATTTTGTCAGGATCATTCTTAAATAATTCTTTCACAGCCAGGGCGGTCATCTGCGCATTGGTATGGGTCGATTTGCCGTTTTTGTCAAGCGCATAATAGCGGTTGGTAATTCCGTTATTGCGCAACACGATCTTTTTCGACTTGGACGGGCGACCATCGATATAACCCAAATACTCCTCCATCTCATCGTTCGCCACAGGCCCGTTCGGGAAATATGCAGAAGTTGCGTTTATATAAACCTGGTTAGACATATTTTATATTACTTGTAAATAGTTTTGTTTCTTAGTTTTAATCCGTTTGGCTGAAAATGGCCTGATAAAAATCCCATCTAAAATAAGAAGAACTGGCGCACCTAAAAACAGGGCAACAAAAAGATAATATTTAAATGCGGATATCCACGGCGCCTTGTTTTTCCGCTTAGCAATAAATTTGGCCCAGGCCGCAAAAATAAACTTGGCCTTCCCTTCAATAAACATCAACGGATATTTTACCACAACAGCTTTTTTGTCTAAAAGTTCTTGTTGCAGGTTATTCCAATCGCCTGTCTCTAAATGCTTTGCGACGATCTCACCAAATACCGACGTATTTTTGATATCCTCATCAGAGACACCGGGTTTCGGAAAAATATTCAGGTAACGCTCCTTCTTACCTGTAAGCATCCAGTAAAAAATGGTGATAAAGCTGATCGGGTTCGAATGTTTATCAACTAACGCAATATTGCCCACCAATTTACCCCCAGCATCCTTCAGCGATTTACGTATCCGAACAAAAGCATTCAACCACATATTACGACCTGCACTGATGGTGATTACCGGAGTATTGTTCAATACCGCCTTAAATTCCGGACTATTGACGATAGAATTCGATGGTATGCTTGGCGATAAAAACCAAGGTTGATAACCCAATATCACCAGATCATATGCTTTCTCTTTCAACTCAAATGGCTGCAAAGCAGTTGGTACGCTCAGCACACAATCAGGCATTACCGAAAAAAAGTGGTTGCCTTTCCATGGGAATTTATACTCCGTAACAGGCTGTACTCGAACTTTTTCTACTATTGCACCGGCTTCGGCTATCGGCGCGGTGAATGAGCTGATGATATCACCCATTTGCCCCGATTGCGTATAATAAATAGCCAATACTTTTTTATCCATTCTGCGGCAAAGTTAAAAATCTTCCTTGTGCAACACTTTTGAATTTTCGCAGTAGTCTAAAATTGCATGGCGCACCGCCGGGGATTGGCTCTTGAAATTCTTGATCACAATAACCTTGTCCTTTTCAATATCCGAATGATACTTGACAATCTTCGGTGCATGCTCCTCGATAGCAAGCCTCAAAAAGTGAAATTCTGTATTTTCAGGATCGGCTAATAACGCGGTCTCCAGTTTAATGCGTCCCTGCTTAAAAGAAGCAAGCCTGTCCTTGGCCTTTTTCAATAGCCCGGCCTTTTTCATCAGCAATGCGCCTTCGTAGCCGTCACGCTCTTTTTCAGGCGCGGCCTTGATGGCCTCCAGCTCATTGGTGATGGTTTCCAAGGTGCCCGATTTCATCACTTCATAAAATTCAGCCTTCTCAAATTTTTGCGGATGCGCATTTGCTTTTACTGATACTATGAGCAGTAAAAAAACGCTTATGAATCCCAATTTCAGTCTTATATTCATATATTAAGCGATACCAAACATAATAAATAATAAACGGCGGGGCAACCTGTTAGCTGTTATGCCAACACTTATAAATTCAATATTAACCGCAAAAAGTGGCTTATATTGCAACATTATGCGTAAAAACTAATTAACTTTTGCTTACTTTGAGGCTGCATTTTTAGAAGCAACGAGTTTATAGCTGATTAAGTCCCCTGTTAAGACAAGCTAAGTATACAAAAGTTTAAAATTTCTGAAGTGAGTAAAAACGCGCCATTGTCCGGCTTATGGGCTATTATTCTGGGAGGGTCGAGTGGGTTTGGTTTCGCAACTGTCGAAAAACTGGCGCAGAAGGGAATGAACATCGCTGCACTTTACCGTGAAACTTCAATTGGCGAGAAAGCTTTATTCGGAAAATTTGCAGAGATCGCATCTGAAAATAATATCACGATCCTTCCTTACAATATCAATGCTTTAAGCACAGAAGGCCGGGAAACTTTTCTTGAAAGATTTACATCAACAAACGGCGTTTCAAAACATAAAGTAAAACTGTTACTGCACTCCATCGCCCGTGGAAATTTGAAGCCGCTGGCAGGTGTGAAAGACACAAATGATGAGCTTTCCACCGAGGATATACAGTTCACCAGTTATGCCATGGCGAACAGTTTATTAGACTGGACACGTACCATACTCGATGCTGAACTATTTCATCATGATGCGCGCGTTATCGGCCTCACCAGCGAGGGCGCCCATAAACATTGGGATGGCTATGCAGCGGTATCAATCGCAAAAGCATCCTTAGAGAGTCTGGCTAAATATATGGCGGTGGAATTTGCACACTTCGGTATAAAAACAAATTTGATACAAGCTGGTATTACAGCTACGTCATCATTAAAAATGATCCCAGGAAGCGAAAAACTATTAGAGATAGGCAAAAGCCGTAACCCGCTGGGAAGAATAACCCAACCGGAGGATGTGGCTAAAGTGATCTCGTTATTATGTAGTGACGACGCGTTCTGGATAAATGGCGCATTAATTCACGTAGATGGAGGCGAGCACTGTCGTTAATAGATGTGCGAATGTGCAGATGCGAGGATGTGCGGATGGAGTGGATTTGCAGATGTGCAGATGTGC
Source organism: Mucilaginibacter sp. (assembly GCF_036568825.1). Classification (GTDB taxonomy): domain Bacteria; phylum Bacteroidota; class Bacteroidia; order Sphingobacteriales; family Sphingobacteriaceae; genus Mucilaginibacter. The sequence continues at coordinate 43,776 of NZ_DATCRU010000045.1, forward strand.
AAATTGATTTATTAAATTTATTAATATGAGAAATTTACTTTTTCTATTTTCATAATCTAACTATCATGATTTTTTCATCTGCACATCTGCATATTTGCACATTCGCACATTATAAAATTTCATCTGCACATCAGCACATTCGCACATCTGCACATTATGTTTAAGGATATACTCGACCAGCTTCCTTATAAATCATCCTTCCGCTTTGTGGATCATATCACTGCGCTGGATGAGGATGGGGTAACCGGCGATTATACTTTGCGGCCAGATTCTTTTTTTTACGAGGATCATTTTGTGGGCAATCCGGTTACGCCGGGAGTGATCATCACCGAAATAATGGCGCAGATAGGGTTGGTGGTGCTGGGTATATTTTTGTTATCAAAAGAGGCAACAACTGGTAAAGGCGAAACAAACTTTCCTTTGTTCACGTCTACTGATATTTCGTTCCACAAAATAGTTTTGCCGGGCGAAAGAGTGACGGTTGTCTCAAAAAAACAATATTTTCGTTTCGGCAAGCTGAAATGCTATGTCGAGATGTGGGACAGTTCTAACGATTTAATTGCAAAAGGAATGTTTTCGGGCATTGTAAAAAAGGTGAGTATTAAAAAATGAACAGGCGTGTTGTGGTGACCGGGTTGGGTATTGTTGCACCTAACGGAATTGGGATACCAGCTTTTTTAAATGCTATACAGCATGGAATTTCGGGGATAAAATTTGTACCGCTGTACGAGGAGCTCCACATGAGCTGCCAGGTAGCGGGACAGCCTGCTTTTGAGTGGGAGAACCTGCGGAATTATATCTCGGAAGTTACTTTTTATGGCCTGAAGGGCACCAATATCGGCTACGGGATTACTGCAGCTATGGATGCCTGGACTGACTCAGGAATGGAATTCGATACCGAAGAACCGCGCTGGGAAACCGGCTGCGTGTTTGGAAATAGCACGCCTGACACACAGGCCATGAAGAATGTGATTACCCGCGTTGACAATAAAGAGTCAAAAAAATTAGGCTCGCGCGTGGTAGAACAAACCATGAACAGCGGTGTTACTTCTTATATATCAGGCCGTTTGGGTTTGGGGAACAAAGTTGTAACCAACTCGTCGGCTTGTGCTACGGGTACGCAGGCGGTATTGATGGGCTACGAGTACATTAAGCACGGCTATGCCCAACGAATGGTAGTGGGCAGTGCCGAACATATAGACCCTTATGTTTTCGGAACTTTTGATTCAATGCGGGTGTTATCGCGCAAGTTTAACGATCAGCCCGAAAGGGCATCACGACCAATGAGCGCGACGGCAGGTGGGTTCGTTCCGGGATCGGGCGCAGCAGCACTTATACTGGAAGACCTTGATTTTGCGTTAGAGCGTGGTGCTAAAATTTATGCGGAGGTATTGGGAGGCTCGTCCAATTCAGGCGGGCAGCGTGGCGGAGGCTCGATGACGGCGGCTAATTCAACGGGAGTGATTCGTTGCATTGAGGAATCGGTACGTAATTCAGGGATTAACCCTAATGACATTGACCTGATCAGCGGACATCTGACAGCGACTATGGCCGACAGGCAGGAGATACAGAACTGGAGCAAAGTGCTAGGTCGCAGTGGAAAAGATTTTCCGTTGACCAATTCGCTGAAATCCATGGTGGGGCATAGCCTGAGTGCGGCGGGTTCTATTGAATCTGTGGCATGCGTATTGCAAATATTTCATCAATTTGTGCATCCAAATATTAACTTAGAGGATCCAAATACAGAAATAATAAATATGGTGAGCGTTGATAGCTTACCAACGAGTATGATAAAAAAGGAAATTAATATTGTAGCGAAGGCAAATTTTGGTTTTGGCGACGTTAATTCCTGCTTAATTTTTTCAAAATTTAACAACTAATGACCAGAGAAGAAACTTTAAATGAGCTTAAAAAGGTAATTGCCCCTTATACCGTAAATAAGGAGATGCTGGCCGGCATTAACGACCAGACAGACCTGATAAGAGATTTAAAAATTAATTCGGCCAATTTGGTTGACATTATTATTGACGCGGAAGCAAAATATGATATCGAGATCGATTACGATTCGGCAGACAGAATGACTAACGTTGGCAGCTGTCTGGATGTGATCACCGAAAAAATCAATCAAAGATAAAATGATCAGCACGGGCAATGATATTGTAGCGCTCAAGGCTATCAATGTTGCCCGCACCAAACAGCAAAACTTTTACAGCAAGATCATTACCGAAACTGAAAAGGCTCTGTACGATGAGCAGTTTTCGGACAGGCTTCCTTTTGAGCAATTTGTCTGGCTGGCCTGGTCGGTAAAGGAGTCTGTTTTTAAATATTTGCAGAGGGTCAATCCTAATCTGGTATTTTCTCCTTCTAAGATAAAGCTCGCTAAACTCGTTGCGCCTGTTGCCGGAAATGCATCCAATTTTGAAGGGCGAGATTTTAATAGCGAAACGGTTTATAGAGGAGTATTCGATATTAGTCCGCATACCTTTTATTCCCGGACGATCATTACGGATGATTTCATTTTTTCCGTAGTTAACCACACCAATAATTTCGAAAAAGTAATGTGGGGCATTAAAAAAATCGAGTCACCAGATGCTGACGATCAATCAAAAGCAGTACGGCTTTTTGCATTAACTATGTTGAATACCTTTTTCCCGAATGCTGAATTGGAGATCGATAAAAACAAGCATTCATGCCCGATCATATTGAAAGATGAAATCGAAATCCCAGTACCCATCTCTTTAACGCACCACGATCATTGGGTGGGTTATTCTTTTCAGCTATAATCGGCTTTGCATTTCCATTAAATATCTCTAATATTAGTTTATGGAAAAACCATCAAACAGCCGCCGCGATTTTGTAAAAACTACCGCAGCAGGATTGGGTCTTCTGACCTTACCACAATTATTGCATGCGAATCCTGCTGAAGCAAGCTCAAAAAAGAAAGTGGTTTGCTTTGGTGCACATCCCGACGATCCCGAAAGCGGTTGCGGCGGAACGCTGGCCAAACTGGCTGCCAAAGGTCATGATGTAACCATTATTTATTTGACTACCGGCGAAGCTGGCATAGACGGTAAAAGTCACGACGAAGCCGCTGCCATTCGCAAGCAGGAAGCCATTAATGCCTGTGCTATTTTGAAAACCAAATACATTTTTGTTGGGCAGATAGACGGCGATACCATAATGGATAATTCCTGGCTGCAGAAAGTGCAAAAGATTATTGCCGATGAAAAACCTGACATGGTATTTACCCACTGGCCGGTTGATAGCCATAAAGATCACCAGATAGCAAGTCTGCTGATGATACAGACGTGGGTACGCTCTGGTAAAAAATACCCGTTATACTTTTTTGAGGTGTGCACCGGAGAACAAACCATGATATTCCGCCCAACGGATTATGTAGACATCACCGATACCCAGGAACAAAAACGCCACGCCATTTATTGCCACAAAAGCCAGGACCCACCCGGCATTTACGCCTGCGGGCACACCGCTATGGAAGATTTTCGCGGCAGGGAACTGGGCGTAAAAGCAGCTGAAGCTTTTGTTTATATGACGGGTAAGGGAATGGGTTGGGGGATGGAATAAATTATTCTTAATAGTCTAATGCAGGTTGCAGACAATTCTTTGATGCGTTTTAGTTTTGATCAAAATTAAATTAGTATCCCGGGATGCTTTATAAACGGAATCTGATATTTCAACCTGTTTTTGGAACTGTGGCCAATGATGCTCTAGTAAGTATTCTTTGCCCGAAACAGTAATATACATTTCCTCTTTGATGGTTTTCCGGATACCCGTTATCTTTCCATTTAACGATAATAGATGTGTATACTTATAATCAGAGTACTCACTGTAAAGCGTGTATGCTGTTAACAGGGTGAAAAAAGTAAGAAACCACCAGTTCTTTTTTATAAAACTCATATATCAAAAATTAAACCCTCTTTTCCGGGCTTGATCTTCAATCAAAGCCCCCGCATCTGCGTCCAATAAAATCTCACAATTCGGGTGCAATTGCACCACCGATGCAGGTATATCCGTAGTTACCGGACCAAGAATAGCCTGGCGAACAATCTCTGCCTTATGCGCGCCTTTTGCGATCAGGATCACTTTTCGGGTGTGCATGATATTTTTGATACCGCGCGTCAGTCCGCCCAGCTCAACTGAATCAGGTACTTGTGTTTCGCGGCGAACCCTTGCTTCAAAATCAGTATCCATGGGCGATATCCAGGTTTCGCTTTCAAAAGGGGTTCCCGGTTGGTTGATGCCGATGTGGCCGTTGCTGCCGATGCCCAGCATTTGCAGGTCGGGGCCTCCACGCTCAGCTAAACGTTTTTCAAAAAGTAATGCTTCTGCCTCAAAATCATCTGAAAGGGTTGGCGGCATGATAAAATTTTCATCCGGAATACCAATCGGACCGGCAATCTGGTTCAGGATCATGGTATAGCAACTGCCCGCATAATCGCGCGACAGGTTGGTCAGTTCATCTACATTGAACAACGTAATACGTGAGACATCAAAAGGGTACTTCTGGTAAATTTCTGACACAATACGGTGCATATCGATGGTAGTTTGCCCGGTGGATAGACCGATAACGGCATTAGGTTTCTCCAGCATTTGCGCTATGATGCGCCATGCTGCGGTTATATTAAATTCCTGTTCGTCTTTGCAAATAGTGATCTTCATTGGGTTGTTTTTATAGGTCTTTCAGATGTTCGTTAAAAAATTGGTCGATGGCTTCCATTGCTGCGGTCTCGTCTTCCCCTTCGGCAATAATAGAAATTGTTTCGCCGCCTTTAGCAGCAAGGGAAAGAATATTCAGCAGGCTGTTCAGCTTTACCGTCTTATCTCCTTTTTTTATGCTGATGACTGATTTATAATTCTTGGTCAGCTTTACCAAAGCCGTTGCCGGGCGGGCGTGTATCCCTTCAGCTGAAGTGATAATGTAATCTTTTGATATCATTGAGTTTTCTCCTGCAAATAATTGGTGATGTCTTTGGAATTGTCCATTTGCTTCACATCTTCGTATACCTTTCGCGCTTCTGCTAAACTGGCTTTGATGATCTTACTTTTTACCACCGGAATGGATGAAGCGCTCATAGAAAATTCTGTCAATCCCATGCCTAACAATAACAAAGTCGCCCTCGGATCACCAGCCAACTCGCCGCACATACCTACCTCGATATTGGCTTTATGCCCTTGCTCGATCACATTCGCGATCAATCGCAATACCGCAGGATCAAACGGATCATACAAATCTTTGATCTTCTCATTCATCCGGTCGACCGCAAGGGTATATTGGGTAAGGTCATTGGTGCCAATGCTGAAAAAATCAACCTCTTTAGCCAAAAGATCAGCTATAACCGCAGCAGATGGTATTTCGATCATAATACCAATTTTGATATCACGATCAAATGAAATGCCTTGATTAGCTAGTTCCTGCATTGCTTCTTTCAGAATAGCTTTTGCCGTCCTGATCTCATTCACCGTAGCAATCATTGGGAACATGATCTTCAGTTTACCGAAGGCGCTTGCACGTAAAATAGCTTTGAGTTGCGTAATGAAAATATCTTTCCTGTCCAGGCATAAACGTATAGCCCGATAGCCCAGGAAGGGGTTTTGTTCCTCCGGAAAATTGAAATAGGGTAATTGTTTATCTCCGCCTATATCCAGGGTGCGAACAGTAACGGGCTTGCCTTTGGCTTTCAGGGCTACCGCTTTATAAAACTCAAATTGTTCCTCTTCGGATGGAAAATCATTCCGTCCCAGGAAAAGAAATTCGGTACGGAACAAGCCCGAGCCCTGTGCACCAAACTCCAAAGCATTTTCCATTTCAGCTGCGTCAGCTATGTTGGAAAGTAGGTGGGCTTCCGTTCCGTCTATCGTTTTAGCAGGAGTATCTTTTAGTGACTTGAGTAAATTCAATTCCTTTACCCAGGAATCACGCTTTGCTTCAAATTCTTTTATTGTTTCTCCATCAGGATTAATAATAATCGATCCATTTTGCCCATCAAGAATAAGCCCATCGCCGTCTTCAACAGATTGCAAATCTGCACCACATCCCAAAACCGCCGGTATTCCTCTTGATTTAGCAATAATAGCCGCATGGGATGTTTTACCACCGATCTGTGTAGCGAATCCGGCAATTTTAGTGATATCCATTGAAATGGTGTCTGATGGAGCCAGGTCTACGGCAATGATGATAGTGCCTGCCTCATAGTCCTGATCAATACCTATGGCAGGAGTTAAATTTTTGACTATGCGATTGCCAATGTCTTCTATATCGGCAGCACGTGCGCTCATGTAGTCATTATCCATGCTTTTGAATACTTCAACAGCAGCTTGAATAACCTCGATTACGGCATCGTTTACATTCTTCCGCTCTGCTTTGATCTTCTCTACTACATCTTCACGTATCTGCGGGTCGCCCAAAAGTTCGATGTGCGCTTCAAGTATCTCCAAGCCCTCACTTCCCTGTGAAGCGTCGTGATTGCTCATCATCAATTCCACTTCGGTAACTGAAACGGCTACAGCATTATCAAACTTTTCTATCGCGATAGTAATTTCCTCATTATTCAACAAAAGAGTGCCAGTCAGCGCAACCGCCTGCTTTTTGATCACGCGGGCCTTGCCTATCGCGATGCCTGGAGAAACGCCTATGCCACTGATCGTCATACAAAAAGATGGATTATGCTGCCCACAAAGCCGAGCGCCAATAAGCCCAGCAGCAGGTAGGTAGTTTTTACATTCCTTTTCACAAAGTAGTATACCAGGAAGGTCAACCCCAGCGGTATCATTGCGGGAACGATCTGGTCTAAAACGCTCTGCACAGTAACTGCGGAAGATGATCCACCGATTGACAAAGGTGTTTTGATGGACATCAAAGTTGCAGGCATAGCGCCTACTACCATTAATCCCAATATAGCAGCACCTTGAGTCAATTTATCCATCACATTACTTTTTGACAGATTTTGAAGGAATTTAGTTCCTGCATTATAGCCAATAAAAGTGAGATTATACCTAAGCAGCAAATGTGGCACGTTAAATATCACTAAGAAAAGAATCGGCCCTAAAACATTACCTTTCATGGCCAATGAGGTGCCCACTCCGGCCGCGATCACTTTAAAAGTTCCCCAAAACAACGAGTCGAACACGCCTGCTAATGGTCCCATCAAACCCAGTTTTACCGAGCTGATGGAATCTTCATCAAAGTCTGCGTCCTGGCTATTTTGCTCTTCCATAGCCGCCGTAATGCCGATGATCAGCGTTGAACCATAGGGACTGGTATTGAACAATTGCAAATGGCGTTTTAATGCAGACGCCATGGCCTCTTTTGTGTTATACAGTTTCTTTAAAACCGGGATGATAGTAAAAGCAAAACCTGTATTCTGCCAGGTTTCAAAGTTGAAATTCGCCTCCAGGGTAAGCGACCGAAAAAACAACGATCTGATAGTGCTATTGCTTAATTTCTGACCGGTTAAAACGGTTACAGGTTCTGGCGCAGGTTCGTCAAAATCGAAATCATCATTAGTTGTCGCGGCAGGTTTTGGAGGATCTTGAGTAACGATCAGGGCAATGATCACCCCCAATCCGCCAATCGCAATAATGGGTAGTTTTAAAAAAGCCGCCAGCATAAAACCCAGGAAGAAATAAGGCGCGACACGTTTGTTGAACATCAGGTTCATCAGCAGGGCAAAGCCGAGTGCAGGTAACATGTTTCCTGCCACCTGTAAGCCTGATTGCACCCAGGCCGGTATCATATCCAGGAAAGACTTTACGGCATTGGTACCTAGTTCTAACGCAATAAAAATTATGATGCCCATTAGAACAGGCTTCAACAATCCCGAAAGGATATGTAGTCGCTGTATACTTTTGTAATCTCCTTCCTCGGCGCATTGGTTGAATTTCTTGTTGAACACAGCCCTGAAAACAAACAAACCGCTGATCACCATTTCTGATAAAATAGAGATCGGCACAGCCAGCGCCAAAGCAATAGCCGGGCCTTTATGCGAGATGATGGCAAAAGCAGTACCCAACACTCCACCTGTAATAATATCCGGCGGAATAGCTGCTCCTACCTTGATATTTCCCATAAAGATCAATTCCAGCGTGGCGCCGATCATTACGCCCTGAGTCACATCGCCTAACACCAATCCTACCAAAGGTCCTAAAACAAGCGGCCTGCTCAGTAATGTAGTTCCCAGGAAGTCTTCAAAATGACCGAAAATGGCTATAGCGGTAAGCAGCAGGTAGGTTGCGAGCACGGTATCGGGTTTTAAATCAGCGTTTCGATCAATATTTTTTTATCGGTTGGCACCTGCCGCACTTCCAGTTCGATTCCTTTGGCAAGCAATTCTTTTGCAATCTCAATATCTTCATCGGTTACTGCAATGGCTTTTGATATCAGTTTTGTCCCTTCTTTGGTTCGCAATCCACCGAAATTGATGGACTGAATTTCTTTTACCCCATTGGCCAGCGCAGCTGCATCCTTTACCGAATTGATCAGCACCAAAACTTTCATAGGCTGACTGCGTGGGTCATTTAAAAAAGTGATGGTATCAGCCAGCGACTTGATAAGCAGTTTTGCTGAAGGTGGTTTGGCCAAATTGAGCGTCATTTTCATGAACTCGTCGGCGGCAACTTTATCGTTGGCTACTATCAGGCAATCGGCGCTTATAGCGGGAGTCCATGTGAAAGATACCTGGCCGTGCAATAAACGGTCGTCAATACGGGTTAGCTTAATCATTATCGTTATTCAGGGTGATGAGATGGTTTACATATACCATTTGTCCTTTGGCATTATGAATGGCTTCTTCAATTACTTCGGTTACCGGGGTATCCGCGTCAGACAGGGCGATCTCGATCAGCAAAGGCAAATTAAAACCGGATACTATGTGCACATTATCCCGAAGCGCATTGCGCAACATAATATTGTTCACGCTGCCGCCAAGCAAGTCGGTAAAGATTATCAGTTCATCTGTATCAGAAATAGTTGCAAGCACATCTGCCAGTTCATCCTCTACGGGGCGGCTTTCATCCAAATATGCCTGTATCAGGAGTATATTCTCCATTTCGCCAGCAATCATGTCCAAAGCCGACTTTACCCCCTTTGCAAAAGCACCATGGGTAGCTATCAAAAACTTCCTTGTTTTAGGTTGTTGATCCATAAAATAATTGGTACAGTTACCTGGCCTAACTGTGTTATAGGTACACGCAATAATAATCAATTTTGGTCTTTAAAAGCCAAAAACCTTAATTATCTCTCTGTCAAAAGATTTCCCTTGCGTAGGCCGCATCCATTGGTGTAGTATTTCTGCACAGTTGCATAGTAAACACGCTCGCTCGTATAGTTTAAAATTTCGACATTAATATTTCATTCATATTTATATAAGCAATTCTTTTTGAATTACTTACAGCAATTTACTGTACCAGATAAAACAATCAATCATCTAAAAAAATCATAAAAAACCTGACACAAAATGAAAAAACTATTACTACTACCCCTGCTATTTGCTTTCGCGTTGATGGCAAATGCTCAATCAACTGATTACCATGCATTCAAGGTTGACATCCAGGTTGGATACGCCAGTCCGAGCGGCAGCAGCGGCGATGGAGGTACCAAAGGTGGTGCGACCTTTACTATTCAGCCGCATTATAGAATCTCTAACGATTTTGCGCTTGGTTTACGCCTTGAAGGCGCCGCTATTGGGTATATCAATAAGGCTGTTAGTTCCGATACCAAAGTTTACCTGCTTACCTCTTATATGCTTACTGCCGAATATTATTTCACCAACAATGGTTTCAGGCCGTTCATAGGTGCTGGCGCAGGTCTTGTATACCAAAGATCGGCAAGTGGTGATAGTGACTACGCCGGTTTGGTTTCGGGTGGAAGCCGTGTTGGTGCGTTCCCTGAGCTTGGTTTTGAATACGGGCACCTCCGTGTATCTGCCGATTATGATGCTATGGGTAAAGGCGCCAATTATTTCGCCTTCAAGATAGGCGCCTTCTTTGGCGGTGGCAGCAAAAAGAAATAGCTACCAGGTTAAGCTGAATTCTCATTAGTTCTTTATAATAAGTTCGGTTATTATTAACACAAGGCCCTTTGGAGAGAGGGCCTTAACCTTTTAATGTGCAGATGGAGTAGATGTGCAGATGGAATTGATTTGCAGATGTGCGGATGTGCAGATGTGCAAATGGATTTTTAATTTTATAATATGGCGAATGCCCTTTTTAATTCCAAAATCTGACTACGATGTATTTTTCATCTGCACATCCGCACATTTGCATATCTGCTTATTATTTATCCTGCATTCTTTCTATCATCGTGTAAATATCCGACGGCTTTTTCCCATTCTCGCGCAGATATTTAATTGATGTTGATCCTGCAGATTTTGATAGCTTTTGACCTGATGGCTCTGTCAGTAAAGGATGATGATGAAATCTTATCCTGCTAAACCTGTCTTCACCTAAAGCCAAAGCCAGTTGATGTTGAGCAATGGTAGATGACCACAAATCCTGCCCACGGACAACAAGATCAATATTATAATGAAGATCATCAATTATCGAAGCCAGCTGATAGGCTGGTATACTATCTCTCCTCCTGATAACAAAGTTCTGCATCTCTGGCGGTAAAGTGGCGTAAGTTATCTCTCCGTCATAATTTCTGATAGCTAACTCTTTTTCATCCGTAATCAATCGCCAGGCTGCATTCTCAGTATCCAAAGGGATATACTTTTCAAGACAAGTACAAGGCTGTATATTCTTAATTTGTTGGCGCGAACAGGTGCAGGCGAAGACCAATCCTTTATCACATAGTTTATTAAGAGCTTCATGATATAACTCCATCCGATGAGTTTGTGACCAATTATCATGAAAGTCCTGAACATTCCGCGGACCAATATCCCACGAAATCTCCAGATAATTAAGCGTATCGAAAATATCCTGGACGTATTCTTCATTGGCCCTTGCCTGGTCAAGATCATCAATCCTCAGTAAAACCTTGGCATTGTTCTTTTTTGCAAAGGCAGATATAATGGCGAACGACAGAATATTTCCCACATGCAAAAAACCGCTTGGGGTAGGCGCTATTCGAGTATGGTTAATGGTATCTGTCACTATTCGGATATCGGCTTAATCCTTGCAAATTACAACAAAAAACCCGGCTGTAACACCGGGCCTTTAGCATTAATTAGAGACGATATGAAGTCCTTTTTATAGCTTGACAAAAGTAGCCTGGCCAACCAGTTTATTATCGCTTTCATCAGCCACCTGCAATATATAGGTACCCGGCATCAGGCTGCTTACATCGGTTTGCCAGCGTGGATTGGTAGTCGACATTGTTTTTATCAATATTCCTGATGTGCTTACAATTTTAACAGCGTAATTATTGGTAACTGTTGTCGGCGTTGCAATAGGGCTACCTATCAGGTTGCCTCCCGGCGAGCTGATGGTATTGTCGATCTTAGCAATGATCAGGTTAAGCGGTCCGTTGGTCGGGTTAGGGTAAATTGTCAGGTTACCACCAAGACCGTTGGTATATACCAATGCCACTGCATTTGAATAAGTAATATTTCCGTTCAGATCCTCCATTTTCAGGCGATAGATATTCTCTCCTGCCGAGAAAGATCTGTCCAGGAAGCTATAGTTGCCTTGTCCGGTTGAAGGTTTGCCATATATGATGTTGTAAGTTGCACCACCATCAGTACTTCTCTCCAATGTGAAGTGCGTGTAATTCTGCTCGTTGGTTACAGTCCACTGCAATTGCGAGCCGGATTGTGTTTTGGTACCGGTAAAGTTTACCAGCTTAAATTGCAGCGAATCACTTTGCCTGATTATCAATTGAAAACGGTTGCTTCCGTATGAATTGGTATCCGCGCTGATTGTGAAAGAATATTGAGGCGTTTTCCGCATATCTACAGAATCCTTCAAATATTTATCCATCAACCACACTTCATAGATTGGTTCAATAGCTTCCAGCTCTGTCATCTGCATGGTATAATTACCCGCCGCACGAGCCGATGCATACAATGGAATTACTAGTGGTTTTACCCCTGGTAAAGGCATTTTATTTATGCTGACCTGTACGCTATCGCTTGTATAGCTGGCCATACTTACTTTACCGGTGCCCTGTTTATATTGCGCATCTTCATCAACTACAAATTGCGGGTGATAAGACGAGCTAAATCCTATATAAGTATCGTCGGTATTGATGCTGTCTTGCGCTACTGCCATTTGCAGACGTATATGCTCATCAACAGGTGTTTGAGCCGTATTCAGTCCGCTTTGCGTATCCATAAACAGGTTTAACCCTGTATTCTGGTTCACAGTTTTTGCTGATTCGTTGAATATAAGCTGGGGGCTCGATGAGTTGGTAGCCTTCACAAAGAAGCCTTGTCCACTCACAATTGTTCTGCGTCCATGGTTCGTATATGCGCCCCCTTTTTGATAAGTATCATAGTTTTGCGTAGCCGGGTTAAGCTCATATACCGTTGTGCTTACATTGTTGCCATAAATACCACTGGTAGGTGAACTGGAGTTGAACTGCTCCCAATCGATAGAACTGGCGTATGGGTTACCCACCATGTTAAATCCGCGAACAGCGTAATTGGTATTACTTCCCGTTCCTGTGCCTGTATAATTTAAATTAGCCGAACCGGAGGTATACCAAATATAAACGACAACCTGTCCCTGGTTTAACGTTCCGGTTGCCGTCATGGTAGCCGATACAGGTACATAACCCACTGTTGTTTCGGTAGCAACTGAAGCCGATGCCCTATTGCCTCTGAAAAAGAACAGGTAGCCATTACCCACAGGGAATGAATAAGTACCCGAGCCAGTTGCTCCTGACAATGCATAATTATAAGACGGTGAATTATTTAATTTGTCCACTCCCCAGAAATTTCCGCTCACGAACGATGCATTTGACGGCGTAACATTTTCAAGGAACATATATAGAGTCGGATTACCGGTTTTATCAAATCCACCACCGGCGGCCCCCGTCAGGTACATGCTGTTTTGCAAATAATTTAAACTGAAAACGTTAACAGACCCGTTTGAGGCTACATATACAGGTGACGAACCCAAATGATAACTGCGATAGGCTATGTTACCGCCTGTTAAATAACGTTGTACATTGACATTGCCTGTAATGCTTGGCCCTGATATTGCTGCTACCGAGCCAGAGCCGGTGGCGTCTGAATTGATGGTCAGATTACCATTAGCTGCTAAAACTGTGGCTGGGTTGGTTCCGCTCATGGTCAAAACACCGGAAGAAGCAATATTGAAACCACCGCTGGTCATAGTTTTTGTACCGGCACCGCTAAAGGTAACATAGTAGAAAGTTGTGCCATTACCCGGGCCACCTGCAAGACTTTCCGTAGTTCCGGTAAAGTTTACAACCGGGCTGCTCAGCGCTGCATAGTTGGAAGCATCATTAGCCAATGTATTGGTAAAATCTCCGTTGATGTTTAAGTTGCCGGACAAAGCTGTTTTTACCCCTGTTCCGGAGAATGCCAGATTCTGATAACTTACACCAGAGGATAAACCTGTAATGGCGGCAGTAGTATAAACCGTTTGTGCCGCGCCTGAATATTGAATTGTAGCACCTGTATTATTAAAGGTAACTACGTTTGTGCCGGTAGATGAGAGGCCTGATAATGCTGCGCTTCCAGCAAGCTGCAGCGTAGCCGTTGTAGTTGGTGCAACTATAAAGCTTGAAGTAGTACCCACGGTATTGGTAGTTTGAATTGTACCTGAAATTGCTGCGGTACCGCCTGTTATTTTAAATGTAGAATTAAACAGGTTTGCTCCTGAATTGGATGATGTCAATGAAACATTACCGGAAATATTCAGGTTGGTAACCGATGAGGTGAAATTGCCGGTATATGAACTTGATAATGTTGTATTGGAAATTACGCTGATGCTGCCTGCATTTATTGTACCTACACCTGATAAAGTTGTCGTATATCCCAATCCTGAGTTGGCATCGCTTTGATAGGTAATTGCTCCCGATACGTTTAAGGTACTTCCGCTGTTTACCACTACACCTGGTGCCTGACCTCCGGTATTCCCAAACTGGATTGAACCCACATTGACTGTGCCTGCCGACGCCAGAACGTTAGGGAAATTGGTAAATGTTTTGTTCACCCCGATCAAAGCCTGGTCGGTACTTGAAGGTACGGTGCCTGATAACCAGTTCGAACCAGTATTCCAATCGGTGCTTGTTGTACCAATCCAGTCAAATGAGGCTACACACGATAAGGTAACAGTAGTACTTCCGCTGCCTGTAATATTATAAGCTGTGATAGTATAGGTAGTTGGCGAGAAAGTTACTGTTGGCGTACCTGAAATAACACCGGTGCTTGTATTGAACGACAAACCCGCAGGCAATGGCGAACTGATGTGATAGCCACCTGATGCCGGATATTCTTTTACTGTATTGCTGGTGTAATCTGATATATACAGGTTACCGTTGGCATCTGCCACAAAGCCTTCTACGTCTGTAAGTCCTGTGATCGTATTCAGCAATACACCTGCAGAACTGTATATTC
>NZ_DATCRU010000046.1:0-35973 GCF_036568825.1 Mucilaginibacter sp.
TACTATAACCGTGCTTGATAGTCTGCAGCGGCCATGTGCGGAACGTATATTCTTTGCACATTATGATAGGCGGGTAAAAATGGACATCGTGACAAACAGTTCTGATTATACTACCCGACAGAAAGTCGAACTAAAATTAAAGATGAACTCTCAAGCATTGGACACACTTAAAGGGATGGTTTCAATAGCATGTGTACAAAGTAACAGGATGGAGATCAGGAAAGCCAACGATATCGAAAGCTATGTTTATCTGATGAATGAACTGGAGAATATGCCGGTAAAAGTAAATTACATGGGACAAACGCCTGATGATAGAGCTTATCTTGAAAATATATTGTTGATAAAAGGCTGGAGAAGATATAAATGGCAGGATATTTATAATGCAAATGCAATAGATACAACTCTTGCTATGAGCCGTATGATTTTGGGAGGATGTGTGAAGAGAGGAAAATTTGAACTAAAAGAACCCACGCCCTTGATGATAAGAAATGATTCAATTGTAAAAGTTATACAAACGGATAATAATGGACGATTTGAACTGGAAGATCATTATATTATGACTGACTTAAATAAGTCTGTTATTCTACAATTAAATGGTAAAGATTTGGATGAACAAATAGTTCTTAATAAGGATTTTGAAAAGGTGAACGATCAGTTGATCGATTCATTTATCCCTTACTATTATTATGTTAGGCAGGATGCCCAAAACGACATAATTGACGGTTTTGAAAGGGCAATTAATCTAAAAACGGTTGTAATAAAGGGAACTAAAGATGATGATTTTAAACCAACTTCATTTTTCAATTCTTATGGATCAAATGCTTGCGGTGACTATGTGTGTTATAAAAATGTATTGAATTGCCAATACCACTTTAATAATCCATTGAATAGACCACCAAAAAAAGGAGAAAAATATTTTATCGAAACACAGAGAGTGAACCCAAAAACTATGCAGAAAACTTTCAAGTCAAATGACCAATATTCAGAGATCTATTATACAGGTTGCACCATACCCAACAATGGTCAATCGGCAATTGCGATCAGTGGTATCAAATATAGCAAAGAGTTCTATGGCGAAGACTATTCAATCATCAACCCCTCACAACCCGAGTACCAGTCGACCATTTTCTGGAAGCATGCCTGTTATATTAATTCTAAGGAAGAAACCAGTTTGAGCTTTTATACCAGTGACATCACAGGTCCGTTTAAAATTATTATACAGGGCATTACTAATAACGACGTTATTTATGGCGAAAAGGAATTTAATGTTAAAAAGCCTTAGCTTACTTGATCACAATATCATAAGGCATTCTCATTTGCGGAGTGCGCGCCATTTGCGTAAGGCCTTTAATCTGTTCGTAATAACGGTAATTGTCGCCCAGTTCTGACTTTACAAAGTGCGCTTTCATTTGCGCACTAATATCTGTGCCGAACTTGTTGAATACACCCTTCTTTTGTTCCGGATATTCAACCAGTTTGAATTTTTTGATGTTCGCCTTCTTTGATGCTGACCAAATGGCGTCATTGATGTTGCCCAGACGATCAACCAAACCGATTTTTACAGCCTGTTCGCCGGTCCACACGCGACCCTGTCCAATACTATTAATATAGGCCTGTGTTTTATGGCGGCCTTCGGCAACTGCCTTGGTAAAGTCGTCGTAACCATGGTTTACATTGTTTTGCAAAATGGCTTTTTCTTCAGGTGAAAGTGGCTTGCTGATGTCGCCCAAGTCAGAATATTTACCGGTTTTTACACCGTCAAAGGTGATTCCCAGCTTATCATTAAACAATTTTTGCAGATTAGGGATAATCGCAAAAATGCCGATAGAGCCAGTCAAGGTATTAGGCTCGGCAATAATAGAATCTGCTGCGCACGAAATATAATAGCCACCCGATGCTGCCAAGTCGCCCATAGAAACGATGATCGGTTTAACCTTTTTAGTCAGCATTACCTCGCGCCAAATTACATCAGATGCCAGCGAACTACCACCAGGGGAATTTACCCGGAAAACAACCGCTTTTACATTATCATCCAGTCTTACTTTGCGTAATGCAGCCGATATTTTTGCTGAACCAATCGTATTATCATCGCCTTCACCACCATTGATTTCGCCTGAAGCATAAACAATGGCTATCTGGTTCTTGATGGTTTTCTTTGAATCATCATCATCTTTTGAGGAGGTATTATTGCCGGCTGCATAATCGCCCATCTCAACTTTATGAAGGTCTGATTTTGAGCCTATTCCGGTGCGGTCCCTTAGCTCATCCAGCACTTCATCTTTGTATTTTAAGCCGTCAACTAATTTATATTTCAGCGCGTCTTCCGGAAATTGTATCTTCAGATTATTGGCGATATAGGATAGCGAGTCTTTACTGATCTTGCGGCTCTTACTGATATTAGTCAGGAAAAAGTTATATAAGGAACCGATATAAGAATTAACTTGTTCGCGATTGGCATCGCTCATTTTGGTCAGCACATAAGGTTCAACAGCACTTTTGTAGGTGCCTACTTTAATTACCTGTGCTTCAATGCCTAATTTATCCAGAGCCCCTTTAAAGAAAGTGATCTCTGAGTGGAACCCGCTAAACTCAAATATGCCTTTAGGGTTAATATATACCTTATCGGCCACCGATGCCAGGTAGTAAAACCCTTGTGTGTAAACCTCGGAATAGGCGATAATAAACTTACCCGATTTCTTAAAATCAATAAGTGCATTACGTATTTCCTCCGTAGTAGCCTGTCCCGAAAGCATATAGCTTTCATCCAGGAAAATGCCTTTTATATTTTTGTCGATCTTTGCTCTTTTAATATTGGCGAGGATATCGTTAAGGCCTAAATTTTTATCACCGTCAATCCCTAAAAAATCAAGTCCGGAAAGCGGATTATAGGGAGTACGTTCGGGGATTTCGCGGGTAAGTGCGATGTGCAGGTATGAGTCTGAATCAATTTCTACATGTTTATCTCCACTTGCAGCCGCCATTATTATACCCACGATAACAACCAAAAATATCACACTGCACAAAATAATCCCCACCACCGTGGCGAAAACAAATTTGAAGAATTGTTTCATTAAATATTATAAATCTTTTATCTATGCAAACTTAGTAATTCAATATGTATAATATTAAGAGCTTTATCTATAATATTTGTTACAACAATGATTGATGTTTTTTTGTTATTAGGGAGTAACCTGGGCGATAGGAGCGAATATCTGCAGAAAGCCATCCATCTGATTGAGACGGAATTAGGAGGTATAGTACAAACATCATCAGTTTATGAAACTGAAGCCTGGGGTAAAAACGACGAGCCCAATTACCTGAACCAGGTAGTGCGGGTAAATACAGCGCTATCAGCCAGGCAGGTACTAGAAAAAATATTACAGATCGAAACAAAAATGGGCCGTATACGTGAAGAGAAGTGGGGATCGCGTATTATCGATATCGATATTTTGTTTTATGGGCATGATATTATTAATGAACCGGGTCTTATAGTGCCACACCCTGAATTGCAGAACAGGAAGTTCACCCTTGAGCCGCTAAACGAATTGGCACCCGATTTGCAGCACCCTGTACTTGAAAAAAGTATTTTTCAACTTAAAAACGAACTTAAAGATAACTTGGTCGTAAAAAAGTTATAATTTTGATTTAACAATAACTAACTGAATTTATAATAATATACCAGCCTAAACATGCCGGATAGCTCAGCTACACCAGATCTTGATCTTACCTTTTTATACGAAATTGCTGATGGCAGCGACGAATTCGTCGTAGAATCTATTGACATGTTATTGCAACAGGCCCCTGAAATGCTGAACAGCATCGATCAGGCATTGCAATCAACAGACTGGCTTGCCGCTGCGGCGTCTGCTCATAAACTCAAACCATCCATGGGCTTTTTTGGGATGCTTATTTCCCAGGGTTTATTGCAGGAGGTGGAGTTACTTTGTAAAGCAGGCGGACAGGAGCCGGAGCAGATAAAGGCAAAATACACTCTGGCAAAAGATCTGATCGAAAACAACCTCTCAGAGCTTTCACGCATCAAAGCTGAGAAAGAAGCCGGAATTTAAATTTTGTGGATCGTGAAGCTGTAGCTTTCCATAATCAGGTTAGCTAACAGGCTTTTGCAGGCTTGTTCTACTTTTGAGTTGGCAATTTCTTCGTTTTCAGCTTCAATTTCGAGCGAAACATGCTTGCCGATGCGTACGTTATGTATCTCGGTCAATCCAAGATTTTTCATACTACCGGTCACAGCTTTTCCTTGAGGGTCAAGAATTTCCTTTTTGGGCATTACGTCGATTTCAGCCTGAAACTTTGTCATTAGAGAACTTATATTGAATGATAGATAGGGTGATATATATGATTATGATCACCGGAACCGCCGCAAATTTAAAAAATAGTATCAATATTGCCGAAAACAGCAGTAATAAATAACGATAAATGTTCTTGTCAAGGTCGGTGTTTTTGAATTTGAGCGACATTAAAGGCAGCTCAGCCACTAATAGCGAACACATTATCAGGACGAAAACGGCCAGCACATATACGTTTAATATAAAATCACCAAAATTGGCATGATGTTCTAGTATAAAAGGTAACGATGCTATTAATATGGCATTTGCTGGGGTAGGTAAACCTATGAAGCTCTCTGCCTGGCGGGTATCATTATTGAATTTAGCCAATCTTAACGCCGAAAAAACCGAGATCAGGAAAGCGCTGAAATTGAGCCACGGACTAACATTAGGGATTTGAGGAGTTTTTAAGAACAACTCATATAAGATAGCCGAAGGCAAAAAGCCAAAGCTCACCATATCAGCCAGCGAATCAAGGTCTTTCCCGATATGGGAAAATGATTGCAATACTCGGGAGGCAAAGCCATCAAAAAAATCAAATATTGCGGCTAAGAAAAGAGCGTAGGATGCAAATATCAGGTTTTCCTGGAAGGCAAAAACAATCCCGACGCAACCGCTGAACAAGTTAGCACAGGTAATGGCATTGGGAACATGTTTACTTACGCGTGTATTCATTTCTCGGGGCGAAGATATGCAGGGTTTATAAAGAAATCGTGAAGTTATGATATATCAATCATAACTTCACAATCTCAAAGCTATTAAGAATTCATCGAGATCAGGAATTCTTCGTTGGTTTTTGTGCCTTTTATCTGTGCCTGCAAAAACTCCATCGCTTCCTGCGAGTTCATATCTGCCAAATGGTTGCGCAATATCCAAACACGCTGTAAAGTATCGCGTTCCAGCAACAGATCGTCGCGGCGGGTACTTGAAGCGGTGATATCGATAGCAGGGAATATACGTTTGTTAGATAGCTTACGGTCGAGCTGCAGCTCCATGTTGCCGGTACCTTTAAACTCTTCGAAGATCACTTCGTCCATCTTAGAGCCGGTTTCGGTAAGTGCTGTAGCAATGATAGTTAATGAACCACCGTCCTCGATGTTACGTGCAGCACCGAAGAAACGCTTAGGTTTATGTAATGCGTTAGCATCCACACCACCAGATAATATTTTACCAGAAGCAGGAGCCACAGTATTATAAGCACGGGCCAAACGGGTGATCGAGTCGAGCAGGATCACAACGTCGTGACCGCATTCAACCATACGTTTTGCTTTTTCCAGTACGATATTGGCAATTTTTACGTGGCGTTCAGCCGGCTCATCAAAAGTTGATGATACCACCTCGGCACGTACGCTGCGGGCCATATCGGTAACTTCTTCCGGGCGTTCGTCTATCAGTAGGATGATCAGGTAAACTTCAGGGTGATTTTTAGCGATAGCATTTGCTACATCCTTCAGTAACATGGTTTTACCAGTTTTAGGCTGTGCTACGATCAAACCGCGCTGACCTTTACCAATAGGGGAAAACAGGTCCATGATGCGGGTTGAATAATTGCCCGAATCAGTGAACAATTCCAGTCTTTCAGACGGGAAAAGCGGTGTTAAGTGATCGAAAGGAACACGGTCGCGCACTTCGGCAGGGATACGGCCATTGATGGCTTCAACCCTTACCAGCGGGAAGTATTTTTCACCTTCTTTTGGCGGACGGATGCTTCCGCGAACGGTATCACCGGTTTTTAAACCGAATAATTTTATCTGCGACTGCGATACGTAAATATCATCAGGAGAAGTCAGGTAGTTATAATCAGATGATCTTAAGAAACCATAGCCATCAGGCATAATTTCCAGAACGCCTTCATTTACAATGACATTATCAAAATCAAGATTGATAGCAGGCTCCTGGTTTTTTTGCTGATTTTGGTTGTTGTTAAAGCGGCGCTCAAATTTTTGAGGTCTTGCTTCACCTGCCGCCTCGTCAGACTTAATTACCGGGGCTTCCTGGTCTTCAGTTATCGGAGCTGATGCAACTATAGGTGCATCTTCATTATCTTCCGCAATGCTCTCTTCATCAGGAACATCAAACAGCGTAGTGTCATCCAGAGGGACCTCTACACGAGGGCTGCTTTTTGATTTGGTAGTACGTGTTCTTTTGCGATTTCTTTCGGCAGGCTCTGCATCGGCGGCGGCTGATTTTATTTCGCTATAATTATCGTTCATAGCTGCCTGCTGGGCGCGGGCTGCTTCTATTAGTTGTTGTTGTTCCACGATCCTGCTAATCAGTTGTGATTTTCGCAGTTCTTCGGCTTCAGCAATACCTAAACTCTTCGCCATTTCGCGCAACTCTGAAACGAGTTTGTCGTTCAATTCTGTGGTATCAGACATGGATATAAATAATAGTTCAAATGGAATATTTTACTTGAGAGAAATTGTCCTGCGGCTCTGCTTACGCAATATCTAAAAATTTATAGCTTGTGGATTTTTAAATTGTTTCTTTAGCGCAAGAAAAATTCAAAAGGATAACGCTGCAATTTTACTCATTAATATTAACAAAACAAAAATTTTGGAAAAATATGTTTGTGTATCAACACTTAGCTTATTTTTTAGTTTTTTTGCAGCAGAAAATAATACGCGCTAATGCTTTCCCGCCAGCAACTCATTCAACAGATAAAACAAAAAAAATCTTTCCTGTGTGTAGGGCTTGATACCGATATCGATAAGATACCCGCATTTTTAAAGGAATATCCAGATCCGATATTTGAGTTTAATAAGCGCATCATCGATACCACTAAAGACCTATGCATTGCCTATAAACCCAATGCTGCTTTCTACGAGCGTCATGGCATAAAAGGGTTACAAAGTTTGATAGCTACTTCTGAATATTTGCCAAAAGATTGCCTGAGCATTATTGATGCCAAGCGGGGAGACATCGGCAATACATCCGGTATGTATGCCCGTGCGTTTTTTGATAAAGAAGCCACAGGAATGGATTTTGACGCTATAACTGTTGCCCCATATATGGGAAATGACAGCGTGACACCTTTTCTTGCTTTTGAAGGCAAATGGGTGATTTTGCTTGCCTTAACTTCATCAGTAGGCAGTAAGGATTTTCAATATCTTGACATAAACGGCGGAACGCTTTACGAAACCGTCATTCAAAAAGCCAATACCTGGGCCGGTGCCGACCGCCTGATGTATGTGGTAGGAGCTACCAAGAGCACCGAATTCACCAATATCCGCAAATATGCGCCGGATAATTTCCTGCTTGTGCCGGGGATTGGTGCGCAGGGCGGTAGTCTTGAAGATGTTTGCAAATATGGTATGACAAAAGATTGCGGCCTGATCGTCAACAGTTCCAGGGCGATTATCTATGCTTCAAACGGTGAAGACTTTGCTGACGCTGCGAGAGCAGAAGCTTTAAGGGTTCAGCAGCAAATGCAGACGGAGCTGGAAAAAGCGGGAATTATTTGATTTGCGATTTACGAATTTAGATTTACGATTTTAAAGTCGGGTCATAATAAATCGTAATTCGTACATCTAAAATCGTAAATCAAGCAAACACCATCGTCCTTTCAGGATACCTCAAAGCATAGTTCGATACCATATTCCGGATATAGTCATTTCCCGGGTATTGGGTAAGGTGATTTTTAAGTTGATCGAGGTTGTCTACGTCAAAATAATGGGAAATATAACCCATGCCATAAAACTGACCTTTTTCAATCAGGATACAGCTGTGCTCATCTAACTGGCGACCTTCATCGCGTATAGCAAATGTAGGCAGGGCATCCTTTAATTGGGAAATAGCTTGATCTACTTTCCGGTTATAGTCTTCTACAGTTTCAATGCCCTCGCAAGCACATAGGTGTTGCATAACACCGGTGCAAGGTTCATTATTGGTTTGTATAAAGCAGAGTTTCGGGCAGAGCTCAAATTCGTCAATCAATTTGAGCAACAGGTTCCTACCATCCAGTAAGGAATTACAGGTGTATATTGGTTGGGTAAGCTTTCGGCGTTTATCTACTGCCAGTCTTAAATATCCGTTTTGATCCTCAAATACATATAGTCCATAAGCATGCTCAAAACGCTTTAATGAACGGTTATATTTTGGCCACAGACGTTTGATCTCAATAGCCTCCAGCACAAAAGCGATCAATTCTGTACCGCAACTTTGATAGGATATATGGTGGATATTGCGTAAAAACTCCTGTCGCTGCAAACCTGGGTTATTACCCGAGAAATGACTGCAAACCCGTTGCTTGATATTACGTGCCTTGCCAACGTAGATCACTTTACCCTTTTCGTTATGGAAATAATAGACGCCAGGTGTATAGGGGAGTTGATCTATATCTTCTTTTGGCAGATTGGCAGGTAACACCTGCTCCCTCGAGCGGTGTTTAAGTGCCTGGCCAATATGATTGCTATTATCATTCTGAAGCAAGAGAGAGAATAATGTAGCCGTAGCCTCCGCATCTCCTAAAGCCCGGTGACGATCATTATTTTCAATTCCCAGATGCCGGCACAGTTTTCCCAAACTATAGGATGGCATGCCCGGCAAAATCTTACGGCCAAGCCTTACTGTACACAGTTTATTACTTTGCAGATCGTACCCGGCAGCCAACAAGTGGTATCGGATAAACGAGAAATCAAAATTGACATTGTGGGCAACGAATATCTTTCCGTGAAGCAAGTGATAGATATCTGCAGCAACATCCTCAAATGGCGGTGCATCCTGCACCATCTCGTTAGTGATGCCTGTCAAAGCGCGAATGTACACCGGAATTTCCTGTCCGGGATTGACAAGGGTGCTATAGCGCTGCGTAACCTTCTTCCCATCATGCAGACATATAGCAACTTCAGTAATGCCGTTTGAACTGGCATGCCCTCCCGTCGTTTCTATATCCACAATAGCGTACATGGGTTCAAATTTAGTGATTAGTTAATCAGAGACCAGTTATCGGGTGAGAATTTTTTGAAAATAAAAATGCCCTGAACTTAGTCAGGGCACAAATAATTAATCGCTGGTCACAGGTTAACCGATCACTTCTTCTTCGACTGTATCTGTTGTTGCTGACGCATGGCCTCTTCCATACGGGCCTGGAAACCTGATTTCTTTTTCTTTTCTTCCGGTTTCTTTTTGTTTTCCTGTATCTGCGCGTGAATCTTTTTATCGTCGACCATCAGCCTGATCAGGTATTGCTGGCCGAATGTGAACATGTTGGCCAAGAAGTAATAATAGTTCAAACCGGCAGGATAGTTGTTCAGTGTGATCAGGAAGATGATCGGGGTAATATACCCGATGTATTTCATTTGTCCTGTTGCACCTGATATCTGGTTGTTAAAATAAGTATAAACCAAAGTAGATATGGTCATCAGCAAACACATTAAACTGATGTGGTCTACACCGAACACTGGTGAGAAGCTGATCACCGAATCATAGGTAGATAGGTCATGCATCCACAGGAAACTCTCACCACGAAGCTCAAACAAGCTCGGGAAAAAGCGGAAGAAGGCAATTACGATAGGCATTTGCAGCAATAAAGGCAAACATCCACCCAATGGATTCACACCTGCTTTTTTATACAGTTTCATGTATTCCTGTTGCAGCAGGGTCGGGTTGTCATCGCCAACTTTTGCCTTTATCTCATCCATTTCAGGCTTTAGAATTCTCATCTTAGCCATTGAAAGGTATGATTTGTAGGTAAGCGGAGACAGTACCAATTTCAGCAGAACGGTCAGAGCCAGGATAATCAAGCCATAATTCCAGTTAAACTGTTTCAGGAAGTTGAATACAGGCAATACTGCAAAACGGTTGATGTATTTTAACGGTCCCCAACCTAAGCTAATCACTTTATCCAAATCGTGGCCTTCTGCTTTGAGTGTGCTGAAACGGTTTGGTCCGAAGTAGAATTCCAACGGTAAGCTGCCATCTGCTGACCGTGCAAATGATAAGTCAGCTTTCATTTGCTTAACATCAGCATTGTTAGTTACATCAGTGCTAACTGCCAGGCTCGATTTATCAATACCTTGTTTAGCAATCAGGATGTTTGAGAAGAAGTGCTGTTTAAAAGCTACCCATTGCAATTTCTTATCAGCAATTGTTTTCTGATCGTCTTTACCTTCACTCAGCCAATCTACATCATTATCCGAATTGTAATAATATACTGATGAGTATTGACGCTCCTGCTTCATATCTTTTTCCTGCTTGTGCAGGCTTGCCTGCCAATCCAGGTTAAGGGTATTGCTGTTCGCCATTACATTATCAAGACCTGTAGTCTTGATGGTCAGACCAAGTTTGAAGCCTGTTCCCTTTAATGAATAGATGTAATCGATGTATTGAGTAGGACTATAACTCAGGCGCATCGTTAATGTACTGGAGTCTTTTTCAGCTACAGTCAGGTTTTGAGCACTTGGCGTAAAGTAAAGCTCATCAGTATTGATATTCTTATCCTGGGCACGGAAAGTCAACCCGAAGTGGTTATTCTCACCATCAAATAAGATCAACGGCTTTTTATCGAAGGTCTTAAATTTTTTCAGCTCAACTGAATAAACGCGGCCACCTTTATTGCTAAGTTTTACACGCAGCTCCTGGTTTTCAAGGGTAACGAATTGTTCGCTGCCTACAGTTGCAACGCCGAAAGGTATTTTCTTTAATGCAGAGTCAGCTAAAGTGACAGTTTTTTTTGAAGTATCGGGTTTTGTAGCTTTAGAAGCCGCAGTGGCTGCTTTTGCTCTTTTAATCGAGTCCTGTAGTAACTGCTCCTTTTTTATATCAGCATCCGAGGGCTTCAAAAGAAAATAAGACCCCAGCATGATCAGAACGATCAGTACAAACCCTGTTATTGTATTCTTATCCATTTTATTGTTATCGTACTATTTACTTCTTGCGGGCATATGCCAGCGAAGCGGCGACAAAGTTAACAAAAAGTGGGTGAGGATTAGCAACTGTTGATTTTAATTCCGGGTGAAATTGTCCGCCCACAAAAAATGGATGATTTTTCAGCTCAATGATCTCTACCAGACCGTTATCCGGGTTGATGCCTGACGGGATCATTCCGGCTTCTTCATATTGTTTCAGATACTTGTTGTTGAACTCAAAACGATGGCGGTGACGCTCAGTAATATGCGTTTTCCCGTATATGGCAGCCGCTTTTGTGTTTTTCTTTATATCACAAGGATAAGCGCCTAAACGCATGGTACCACCTTTGTTTTTAATCTTCTTCTGCTCTTCCATCATGGCGATCACGGGATGAGGGGTATGTTCGTTCATTTCAGTACTATTGGCATTTTTCAACCCCAAAACATTACGACCAAACTCTACAACCGCACATTGCATACCCAAACAGATGCCGAAGAATGGAATATTATTTTCACGTACGTAGCGTATTGCCTCGATTTTACCTTCAAAACCGCGCTCGCCAAAACCCGGCGCAACCAATACACCATGCAGACCCCTCAGGCGTTCAATAGCATTGCCGGGAGTCAATTGTTCAGATGGGATATATTCAACACGTACTTTACACTCATTCTTCGCACCGGCATGAATAAACGATTCGGTGATGGATTTATAAGCATCCGGCAGCTCCACATATTTACCCACCAGACCAATACGCACCTCCGAAGTTGGATTTTTCAAACGACCCAGGAAATCTTTCCAGCTCTCCAGCTCGGGCTCATTTTTATGAGAAAGTTTCAGCTTGGTCAATACCGTTTTATCCAACTGTTCTTTTAGCATCAGCAACGGCACATCATATATTGTAGAAGCGTCGATCGACTCGATAACTGCGTTGATATTTACGTTACAGAACAATGCGATTTTTTTGCGGATTTCCATATTGATGTGGTGCTCGGTACGGCAAACCAGGATATCTGGTTGGATACCGTATTCCAGCAGCATCTTCACAGAGTGCTGTGTAGGTTTGGTCTTCAATTCGCCTGCAGCAGCAAGGAATGGGATCAAAGTCAGATGTATAACCAACGAGTTGCCTGAACCGGTTTCCCACCTGAATTGGCGCACAGCTTCAATGTAAGGTAAGGATTCGATGTCACCTACCGTTCCGCCTAATTCAGTGATTACGATATCATAATCGCCGCTTTCGCCCAATAAACGGATGTTTCTTTTGATCTCATCAGTAATGTGAGGCACTACCTGGACAGTTTTACCTAAAAAAGCACCTTCACGCTCCTTATTGATCACGTTCTGATAAATACGACCGGTGGTAATATTGTTGGCTTGCGAGGTTGGAGTATTCAAAAAACGCTCGTAATGGCCAAGGTCAAGATCGGTTTCGGCACCGTCTTCAGTAACATAGCATTCACCATGCTCATAAGGGTTAAGTGTTCCGGGATCGATGTTGATGTATGGGTCGAACTTTTGGATCGTAACGCGGTATCCGCGCGATTGAAGAAGTTTGGCCAGAGAGGCAGAAATAATGCCTTTCCCTAACGACGAAGTAACGCCGCCCGTCACAAAAATGTATTTAGTCATGATGATATTGTGTATTTGGCGCCTGTTTTTACACCTGCACCTTTTGTTTGTGTACGGGATACAAAAGTAGCAAAATTTTCAGACTTTGCTTGCTGAAATCACAAATGTTGAAAAGGAATCGGGATGTGGAGAATGTTAACTTGTTGTAAAGTTGGAAAGTTGAAAGGTTGGAAAGTCAGGTGATTGTCTGAACCTGAATTTATCGAATTTTAAAATTCTCAGAATTACAATTCTTTAAATTATTTAATTCTGAGAACTCTGGTTCAGACGGAATCGATTTATTTAGAACTTTTATGGTTCTCAAAATATTCATCGTTATAGGTCTTTATGTAGTACTGAATTAGTTTGAAGCCATAATTAACGTCTTTAATGGCATTTTTGAAACGTTGTAGTAATTCTGGGTTATCTGCAAGTGCATTAAATAAATTCTGCTGACGTTCTTTGCGTGAAGTATTCGCCTCGTAACTATTATCGCCAATATGAACTGAATTTCTGTACATTTTAATCAATTTTAAAGAATCTCCATTTTTCTCCTCATACCAATATGTGTCACTTCCTGAGTTGAGTTCATATAAATTTATTTGTCCTCGTTCAAGCAATTGAAGAAATGTACGTCCTCCTGGACCAGGTGTATGTTTGGATAAAAATAACACGGAATCTTTCGATGAATAATAGCCATTAATACTATCGGCATTTAGTTTTTTTGAACCCTTGACACCTTCAATTTGATATTTAAACCAATCTACGTTGTTACTACTATGAAGCTCACATTTAATTGTATCATTTTTTAGAGTTATGATATAGTCGTTGAAACTCTCATCTTGCGCGAATGACGTAATGCTAAAAAACAGCAAACAGATTGCTATTAGGGAAGTTATTTTTACTTTCATTACAATAAGGTTGGTAAAATATTTTCTTACTCAAATATAAGCTTTTTCAAATCATCCGGCGTATCAATAGCAATCGTTTCAATCTCCGTTTCGGCTACTTTTATTTTATAACCGTTTTCTATCCAGCGTAATTGCTCCAGGCTTTCGGCTTTTTCGAGGGGAGATACCGGAAGTTTGGTGATTTCCTTCAGAACATCAGCCCGGTAACCATAAATGCCGATATGTTTAAAATAAGTAAAATGCAGCAGCCAGTTTTGAGGCTCCTGTCCACGTATATGAGGCAGGGGAGAGCGCGAAAAATAGATCGCCTCAGAGTTTTTATTGATGATAACCTTCGGCGAACTGGTATTATGCAACTCATACTCGTTTGATACTTTTTTTACCAATGTGGCAAGTTGCGTGTCGGCATCATTAAAGCAATTGATCAATTTGCTGATCTGCTCCGGATCGATATAAGGTTCATCACCCTGAATATTGATAATTACATCGTATTCCGGATGTTTTTCTGCTACCTCAGCACAGCGGTCCGTGCCACTTTGATGGGTAGCGGAAGTCATCATCGCTTTGCCGCCAAAACCGTTTACATGCTCAAAAATGCGGTCATCATCCGTCGCAACGATCACTTCTGATAACTGAGAGCACTTTTTGGCCTGTTCATAAACCCGCTGGATCATGCTCTTTCCGGCAATATCCACCAGCGGCTTTCCTGGAAAGCGGGTAGAAGCGTAGCGGGCGGGAATGATACCTAATATGTGCATGGTTGTAGTAGTTGTAGAGGTTGTAAATGTTTAAAGGGATAGGTGAAGTTTAAAAAGACAACCACTTCAACCTTTACAACAATTACAACATTTTTAACTTTAGAATAACCCATTTATCTCCCGCTCAATCCTTTCTACAATGGTCGCCATATCGTCGGTGTTGTTGGCGAAATCGAGTTTGTCTTTGTCCAAAATCAGCAGTTTACCCAGTTTATAGCCGTTTATCCATTTCTGGTATTTGTCATTCAGCTTGGAAAGATAATCCAGGCGGATACCGATTTCGTATTCGCGGCCACGGCGTTGAATGTTGTTAACCAAAGTAGGTACCGATGCTTTCAGGTAAACCAGCAGATCGGGTGGTTTTATAAAGGCGGTGATATTATCAAAAATAGCACGATAGTTTTCATAGTCGCGGGTGGTCATCAGGCCCATATCATGCAGGTTTTCGGCGAAGATGTAGGCATCCTCATAAATAGTGCGGTCCTGTATGATGTTTTTATTGCCTTGCTGAATATCCAGTATCTGCCTGAAACGGCTGTTCAGGAAATATATCTGAAGGTTAAAGCTCCAGCGTTTCATATCGCTGTAAAAATCTTCCAGGTAAGGATTGTTGTCTGCAGCCTCGTAAAGAGGTTCAAAACCATAGTTTTTGGCCAGTAATTCAGTAAGGGTGGTTTTCCCGGCGCCGATGTTTCCTACGATAGCTATGTGCATGCGATGGTCTTAATTCATGGTTTACGGTTGATGGTTCATAGCTCTTCACAGGGAAGTATAGAAACCACAGTTAACTACGTCCGACTAATATACATTATGAAGTATGAACTCACAATTTTTTTAATAGTTCATGGTTAATAGTTCATAGCCAAGACGGCTCGCAAAAACGCTATGAACTATGATCTATCAACTATACGCTATCAAAAACTACGGAAGCCGATAATTTCCCTCACCTCACGAATGGTTTTCGCAGCACTTTCGCGTGCTTTTATCGCACCATGACGTGCCACCTGGCGTAGATATGCGGTATCCTGGCTGATGTCATTTATTTTTTCGCGGATAGGCGCTGTCGCAATGATCATATCCTCCGCCAATTGCTTTTTCAGATCACCGTAACGTATCTGGCAGGTATTATAAAGATTATTGAAGTGTTCGTAGGTATCAGGAGTAGAGACAACTTTAAGCAGATCAAACAGGTTTTCAATTTCAACCGGTTTTTCCTGATTTTCGGCAGTTGGGCCGCTGTCGGTCACCGCTCTCATTACTTTTTTGCGGATAACTTCAGGTGAATCTGACAGATAAACCGCATTGCCTTCACCTTCTGATTTACCCATTTTACCCTTGCCATCTAAGCCCGGAATTTTTACCAGGTTATCGCTGAAATTGAACGCATATGGCTCAGGGAAATAGTCGTGATTATATAGCCGGTTAAAACGGTTAGCAAATGTGCGCGACATTTCCAGGTGTTGCTCCTGATCCTTACCCACAGGCACTTTGGTAGCACGGTGAAGAATGATATCAGCAGCCATCAAAACTGGGTATGTTAATAAACCGGCGTTCACGTTATCGGGATGAGCCCGAACTTTGTCTTTAAAAGATGTACTTCGTTCCAACTCGCCTACATAGGCATTCATGTTCAGGTACAGATACAATTCGGTGGTTTCAGGCACATCTGATTGAACATATAACGTAGATTTCTCAGGATCGAGGCCTGCTGCAAGGTACTCCACCAATACCTGTTTCACGTTGCTATGGAGGTCAGACGGAGTAGGGTGGGTGGTTAACGAGTGCCAATCAGCAATAAAGAAAAAGCAATTATACTCATGCTGCATTTTTACGAAGTTTTGAATAGCTCCATAATAGTTTCCCAAATGCAGTTTCCCGGTAGAACGTATACCACTAACAACAGTTTCCATGGGCGCGAAAGTAAGGAATTTTTATATTTTTGGTGTCGATGAAATTGATATTGAAGAAAGCACACTGTTACCTGTATATGGGCAGCGTGGCGCTCTTCTACTTTTTGCTTTACCCCTTTCTCTGGTATTTTTCGCGCAAATCATCCACTTACAAGCAAATGCATAAGTTCAGACGGCTGTGGGGCTTTCTGAGCTCAGCTTGCGCAGGCATATTTTATCGTTTTAATTACGAAGTACCATTTGATCGCACCAGGCCATATGTTATCTGCCCCAACCATACTTCCAACCTGGATATCACGGCCATGAGCTTGCTGGTAAAAAATGATTGCTCATTTATGGGAAAAGAGGAATTAACAGAAGGTCTGGTAACCGGCTTGTTTTTCAAAACGATAGATATACCAGTCGATCGCGAAAGTAAAATGTCATCATACAGGGCTTTTAAAAAGGCAATGGAAAAGCTTCAAAGTGGTATCACCATGATCGTCTTCCCGGAAGGAAAAATACCGGACGATTATCCGCCTCAATTACATGATTTCAAAAACGGGCCTTTTCGTTTGGCTATTGAGGCAGGTGTGCCCATTGTGCCTGTTACTTCATTGAATAACTGGAAATTACTTTGGGATAATGGTACAAAGTATGGTAGTAAGCCCGGTATATGCCATATTTATGTACATAAACCTATCGAAACCAAAAATCTGAAAGTTGAGGATGCTGATAATTTGCGGGATGAAGTGTACAGAATTATGAAAGAAAAGTTTGAATCGGCTTGCTCTTAGTGTCCTCCGTGAGAATTTCGGTGACCTTTGTGGTTAAATCTCCACCACCTAGATCGCGGAGAACAATCACCAAGTTCACAGAGATTATTTTTTGCCTTTAAGTTAAGGGTTTTCTATTTTTGAGATCGATGATCCTGGCCCTTAAAAAATTCCATCGTTTACTTTACAGGTTGAGTATTTCGTTTATATTTTACCTGCTTTATCCTTTTATTTATTACGCCTCTAAAAGGCCATTAAGATATCCGATGATGAACCGGTTGCGGAAGATGTGCGCCGCATTTAGCTCCACAACTACAGGGATATTTTATAAGATACAGTACGAGCAATCTATAGATTGGTCGTGCACCTATATTGTGTGCCCTAACCATATTTCGAACCTGGATATTATGTCGGTAAGCAAGGCGCTCAAAAA
Organism: Mucilaginibacter sp.; assembly: GCF_036568825.1. Taxonomy (GTDB): domain Bacteria; phylum Bacteroidota; class Bacteroidia; order Sphingobacteriales; family Sphingobacteriaceae; genus Mucilaginibacter. The sequence goes on from NZ_DATCRU010000046.1 coordinate 17,571, forward strand.
TACATTCTGTTTTATGGGTAAGCACGAACTGTTGGATAACCCATTATTGGGTATTTTTTTCAGATCGATTGATATTCCTGTCAATCGTGAAAGCAAAATGTCGTCCTATAAAGCATTCAAGCAAACCGGCGAACGCCTGGCGCAGGGGATGAGTGTGGTGATATTCCCGGAAGGAACAATCTCTAAAGATATTTACCCGCCGCAATTGCAGGAGTTTAAAAATGGACCGTTCCGACTGGCAATCGAGTTGAAAATTCCTATTTTGCCTATTAGTTCGCTGGATACCTGGAAGGTAATGTGGGATTCGGGAGGCGTGTATGGCAGCAGACCGGGGATTTGTCATATATTTGTACACAAACCCATCGAAACGGCCCACATGACTGTTGAAGATGCTGATCTGCTTAAAGATGAGGTTTATAACGTAATAAAACAGAAACTGGAGGAAAATGAACATCGATAAGGAAACCGTAGAGAAAGTAGCCCATTTGGCAAGACTGGAACTGGCTGAAGACGAAAAGGAGAAAATGATTGCCGATATGAACAAAATTCTCGGTTTTATGGATAAGTTGAATGAGATCGATACATCAGGAATTGAGCCCTTGGTGTATATGACCAACGAGATCAACACGGTGCGCGAGGATGTAATAAAACAAGAGGTTACATACGAAGAAGCATTGTTGAATGCGCCTAAGCACGATAAGGATTACTTCCTGGTAGCAAAAGTGATTGAAAAATAATTTCGGATTTTCGATTTCGGATTTAAATTTTAGAATTAGAGATTAGGATTTAGATTTTAGAATTATTGCCTGTATGTAACAAATCATAGCCTCTTATAGTCAAACCACGAAAAAGCGAATGGAGCCATTAATTACTATTAAAGATATCGGGCGAAAATATGTGATCGGTGCAGAAACCATACATGCACTCAAGTCGGTATCCTTAACAATAAATAAAGGCGAATTCGTAGCCCTGATGGGCCCTTCAGGCTCAGGCAAGTCAACCCTTATGAACATTCTTGGCTGTCTGGATACGCCAACCAAAGGCGATTATATACTGAACGGCATCAACGTAAGCCAAATGAGCGATAATGATTTGGCCGAAGTTCGTAATACGGAGATCGGCTTCGTTTTTCAGACATTTAACTTATTGCCGCGCAATACAGCACTTGATAATGTGGCCTTACCGCTTATTTATGCCGGTATCAATAGAGAAGGCAGGCAAGAACGTGCCCGAAAAGCGCTGGAGAATGTAGGGCTTGGCCATAGGGTAACTCACAAGCCAAATGAGCTATCAGGTGGCCAGCGTCAGCGTGTGGCGGTGGCCAGGGCATTGATCAATGATCCGTCCATCATTCTTGCGGATGAACCCACAGGTAACCTGGATACCAAAACATCCATTGAAATAATGGGGTTAATTGAAGATATCCATGCCAAAGGCAACACTATTATCTTAGTAACCCACGAAGAAGATATCGCAAAGCATGCCCACCGGATTGTACGTATGCGTGATGGCTTGATTGAAAATGATTATCCTAATACTGATATTCAAAAGGTAGACAGAAGCAAGATCGTTGCTGATGATGCTGAAATTGAAACTAAGTAACTCTTCAGCAATTAGAAGCTAATCGCACAACAAACTCAGCTAACTTAAGCGTAGTTTCTGGCATGATCGGTTTATGGTGACCGATGATCAAGGTATGATTAACGATCTCGATAACCACATCTTCGTGCCGCATATCCATCACCACATTTCTGAAATCACGGTTCATGGCTGATTCTGCTTTGTAACGATCATTCACCAGCACATAAAAAGTATCACTGAAAGCTTTATCATCATGAAAATCCAATTCTACAGGATGGACCAGCTCGATGAGCTTGTCAGCTAACGTTTCAGGACGGATGAATGCCCGTCCACAATCCTTTTTCAAGTAGGCCAATGCCCAGCTTTGATACTCATAATAATCGTACAAATGCGGTAAATTTGTGCCGCTTCTTTTTATTTTATGTATCTCGACAAAAAGTATATAACAATCGGTGCGGGCATTTTTGATAACATAAGAACCTTTTACATTAATGTCCTTGCAATCTTTAAAAGCTTCAAAATCTTCCAGGTGAAAGTCAATGTCACCTGTGTGTTCAATACGAAATTTTGATTTCAATAACTTATACGTATCACCAAAAGTGTCGATGGTTTCGCTGCTGAGGCCTACGGTATCAAAGGGATAGTCCATGTACAATAATAAAAAAATTGTCTGAACCTTGATTCATAGGATTGAAGGATTGCCTGATTTCGTTAGTACAAGATTTGACAACTTTCAAAAAGTTGTCAAATCTAAATTGGTTGTTGAATTTTCAAGATCAATCACTCATTCACTAATTCAGTCCTTCCCTCATTATTTATACGCTGCCATCGTACCACAGGAACATGCACAATTCGGATCGCTTACACCAAGCTTTTTCAGGAAATACTGATAAAAACCAATTCGGTCATTCATGCTGAACATGTTTTCGCCCTGCCCGCATTCTACCGCGCCGTTGATAATGTTGATGGTCATGCCAAAGCCCGGTTTGCGGTTTTTTGCCTTATCATCGGCTTTGGGCTGCCATTTACCTATCATTACATCATGGGCCGATGGTTTATAGGTTTGCGGCGTCATCCAAAAATAGATGGCTACTTTAAAGGCAGTGACAGGATCGGTTTCCACCATGTCAGGATTATTTAGGAGGATGCTTTTATTGCCGAAAATGCAGTCTGAAGCGTAGCCATAATTGCCGTTATAGCTTAATTGCAACGGTCCGCGGCCATAGTATTTTTTACCTGGAACGGCAGGGTAATTATCATTGTCAGCCACATAAGGTAATGATGTATTGCTTTCGTGAATAAACATCAGACCATCATCATATTTGCCGTTTTGCCCGTGGCGGGTTTCGTGCGCGATATTGGCGAAAAAGGCTGCCAGCTCTTTTTTGTCGGTCTGCAGATCTTTTTCGCTGCAGAAATTGCCGTAGTCAATAATATAAGTACTATCCGGTTTCTTCTTGGCCCAATCTTCGTTCCAGTCCTCATCCTGACGGACTACGACTGATTTGCCGGTATGTTTATCCGTACGGGTGATCTGGTAAACAGAAACTGCCCGCTTAACCACCTTTATCTTGATGTTGCTCATTTCCTGGATGGCTTTTATAAACGCCTGGTAGCTATAAAATTTGTCATGCTGCGGAAAGAAATCGTTAAACTGTTTTTCGCTCAAAAAGCTGCTTACAGGAATATTATTGGGGATGATCGGCTTATTATTTGCTCCGCCACACTTGCAGCTTAGTAGTAAAAATGAGAAAAGTATAAGGCAGATCTTATTTAAAACTGAAATGGATTTCATAGGGATGCAAATTGTTCCAAACGGAATTCAATGGTAAATTATCGACCAAATGTAATAACATTAACGGCAGGTAAGAGTTTGATAGGCGAAATCAAAATATTATTTACAATGTTAATCCAAAACAATAAATTCGGGAACGAATGAAAATTTACACCAAAACGGGCGATAAGGGCTATACTTCACTGATAGGCGGGACAAGGGTGCCAAAACATCATCTTCGTATCGAAAGCTATGGTACGGTGGATGAGCTGAACTCCTATATCGGATTGATACGCGATCAGGATATTGATGCACACGATAAGCAGACATTAAAGGAGATTCAGGATAGGCTATTTACCATCGGTTCGTCGCTGGCATCTGATCCTGAGAGGTCGAAAATGATCATTCCGGATTTGCATGAGGCGGATATTGAGTTGCTGGAAAAGGAAATGGATGCGATGAATGAGAAATTGCCCGAGCTGCGTCATTTTATTTTGCCGGGTGGTAATAATGCCATCTCGTTTTGCCATATTGCACGCTGTGTGTGCCGCAGGGCAGAACGACTGGTGGTAAACCTTTCGGCAGAAAGCACCGTAGAAGAAAAGGTAAATATCTACCTGAACCGGTTAAGCGATTATCTGTTTGTATTGGCCAGGAAGATCGGAAACGAGCAAAATATCCCTGAAAACCAATGGATACCGCGTGTTTAAAAAATTGAAAAATTTATTTGATAATCGATTTAAAAATATTATACTTTTGCGAAAATTGAATTTACCTTAAATAGAGAATAAAATATGTATTGGACACTTGAATTAGCATCACACCTGGAGGATGCACCATGGCCGGCAACCAAAGATGAATTAATTGATTATGCTATTCGCTCGGGAGCACCCGTTGAGGTTATAGAGAACCTTCAGGCCCTTGAGGATGATGGTGAGCCATATGAAAACATTGAGGAAATATGGCCTGACTATCCAACAAAAGACGATTTCTTTTTTAACGAAGACGAGTATTAGCCCCAGCTTACCAGATATTTATCAGAAACCCTGTACCAATAAACAGGGTTTTTGTTTTTAGAACCTTTTATAATGTTTTGGGTTATAGAGTAATATATCATCTATTAATTAAAAACATTCAAAAAATGAGAGGTCTACTTTACATTATTGCCGTTATCCTGATCATCGGATGGGCAATCGGTTTCTTCGCCTATTCAGCAGGCGGAGTAATTCACATCTTATTGGTAATAGCAATTATTGCTTTGCTTTTAGGCGTTATCAGGCGAGCCTGATAAAAAGAATTTTCAAACGCGAATTTGCCATTCCCTACAGGGAGTGGCTTTTTTGTTTCAGAAGGAATTCGGCGATGGCAATATCCTCGGGATAGGTGATCTTGATGTTCTGATAGCTGCCGCCGATCAGGTTTATGTTGACACCAGTTTGTTCAACCACACTGGCATCATCTGTAAAATAAGATTGATAAACTTGCAAATAGGCTTCCTTTAATTGCGCCACCTGGAAAGTTTGAGGAGTTTGTATCAGGTAGATCTCGTCGCGTTTAAGGTTTATGGACCGATTGTCTTTGATCTGCCTTACTGAATCACGGCTTTTTATGGCAACAATGGCATTGCCGTACAAGGCAGCGCATTCAAATGACTCATCGATAATTTCACAGGTGATCAACGGGCGAACGGCATCATGTACAGCTACTATAGCATCATTATCTTCAATCAAAGCCAAGCCAGCCTTTACGGAATGGAAACGGGTTTCACCACCATCCACCAATTCATATGGTATTTCAAACTGATGGGTTTGGCAAAGCCTTTCCCAGTAATCGTGTGAATCGGATGGGAGAACAACAATGATTTTGGGCTGTGTATTGCAGTGATAAAATGCATTAATGGTATGCATCAGTACCGGAAGCCCATTGAGTAATAAAAACTGTTTTGGTACAGCGGATTTCATTCTGCTGCCTGAGCCACCGGCTACTATGATAACATAGTTAGACGTGAGATTTGAGATATGAGATGTGAGATTGGGTGTACTCATGATTAAACATTAAAATATCTAAGATTGAAAGTCATCTCAAATCTCATATCTCACGTCTCAAATCTAATTAAATAATCAGCATGGCATCGCCATAGCTATAAAAGCGGTATTTTTCTTTTACGGCTACTTCGTAAGCGTGCATTACATTCTCATATCCGCCAAAGGCACAGATCATCATCAATAAGGTCGATTCTGGTGTATGGAAATTGGTCACCATTGTATTGGCAATGCTGAAATCATATGGCGGGAAAATGAACTTGCTGGTCCAGTCGTTGGCGGCTTTTAAAGTTTTGCTCGCTGAAACTGATGATTCGATAGCGCGCATTGAAGTGGTGCCCACAGCGCAGATACGGCTTTTTCTTTCGATACCGCGATTTACGATGTCAGCTTGTCTTTGCTCGATGATGAATTGCTCAGAATCCATCTTGTGCTTGGTCAAATCTTCCACCTCAACAGGGCGGAAAGTGCCTAAACCAACGTGTAGGGTTACTTCTGCAAACTCAACACCTTTTAATTCAAGGCGTTTCATCAGTTCGCGGCTAAAGTGCAAGCCTGCAGTAGGAGCTGCAACAGCGCCTTCGTGCTTAGCAAATATGGTCTGATAACGTTCTTTATCCTCAGCAGTAGCTTTACGTTTGATGTATTTTGGAAGCGGAGTTTCGCCCAGGATTTCCACATTGCGTCTGAATTCTTCGTCGGTACCATCAAACAGGAAACGGATAGTGCGGCCGCGGGAAGTAGTGTTATCTACAACTTCGGCAATCAGCAGGTCGTCATCACCAAAATATAATTTGTTACCTACGCGGATCTTACGGGCCGGATCAACTAATACGTCCCACAGGCGAAGTTCTTTGTTCAATTCTCTTAAAAGGAAAACTTCGATGGTAGCACCGGTTTTTTCCTTGTTGCCATACATGCGGGCAGGAAATACTTTGGTATTGTTAAGGATCATTACATCCTTATCGTCGAAGTAGTCTAATATGTCTTTAAATACTTTATGCTCAATTTTTCCCGAGTCTTTATGCAGTACCATTAATCGTGATTCGTCGCGGGTAGCGGCTGGTGTATGGGCAACTAGTGATTCGGGTAAGTTGAATTTAAATTGAGATAATTTCATATTAAAACAGATAAATTTTTAGGGCGCAAAGATACGAATAAATTTTGTTAAATTGGATGATTTTTTTATAGGTGCTCTAAAGCTAATTGGTAAACACAAGATATTAAAAATAGTGTGACCTAAATGTAACTAAATTGATATGTGGTAGTCTTAATGGGGTATATTGCAATATAAATCGGTATAATCGTTTCATATGCTGTTTTTTAAACTGTTTCGCGAGAGTTTTGTGTTTGCTTTTGATGCCTTAAAGCAGAATAAGCTTCGCACCATGTTGTCCCTTCTTGGGGTAACTATCGGGATTTTTACAATCATAGCGGTACTTTCGGCAGTAGCTACTTTGCGAAATAACTTGCAGAGTAGTGTGAATAAGCTCGGCAGTAACAGTATTTATATCCAGAAATGGCCATGGGTAGGCGGCGAGGACTTCCCGTGGTGGAAATACCTGCAACGCCCTGTTCCGCGATTGCATGATTTTGACGAAGTACAAAGGCGCAGTCAAACTGCCGAAGCAGTGTCCTACGAGATCGGTATTGATAATCGAGTAGTAAAATACAAGAGCAATACTGTTGAAGGCGCACAAATTGATGCAGTTTCGCACGATCACAACAAAACCTGGAACTTTGATTTTAAAGAAGGCCGTTATTTTACGGATATGGAATCAAAGACGGGCGCGCCCGTGACCATCATAGGGTATGATATTGCTGAAAACCTTTTTCCGGGTGGCAATGCTGTAGGCAAGCAGATCAAGGTAATGGGACGTTATGTCACTATTATTGGCGTTTTTGCAAAAGAAGGACAGGATATTTTAGGCATATCTGATGATAAGGAAATATTATTGCCGTTGAACTTCGCTAAAAACATCGTCGATATTCAGAACGAAAAATATAACCCGCAGATCGTGGTAAAAGGAAAGCCTAATTTTACTGACAATGATGTGGAAGCTGAACTGGAAGGCATGATGCGATCGATAAGAAGATTAAGGCCAAACCAGGAAGATAACTTTTCATTAAATAAAACCACCTTGCTTACCAATCAGCTGGATATTGTATTCAGGATATTCAATATTGTTGGGTTAATTGTCGGAGGTTTTTCTGTGCTGGTAGGCGGATTCGGTATTGCCAATATCATGTTCGTATCGGTTAAAGAACGCACTAATATTATCGGTATTCAGAAATCGCTCGGCGCTAAAAATTACTTTATCCTTCTTCAATTCCTTATTGAATCTATTGTACTTTGCCTGGTTGGTGGTATTATAGGGTTATTAGTCGTTTTCGCAGGCACGTTCCTTTTAAAAGCAGCGGCAGATGTCCAGGTAGTGCTTGATATAAATAATATCATCATAGGAATAAGCACGTCTGTTGCCATTGGCATCATTTCAGGGATAATACCAGCCTACTCTGCTTCGAGACTTGACCCAGTCGAAGCCATCCGCTCAAACTAGTTTGACTAAGCTCCATAGATTGACTATGTGAATAAGTTGGAGTATTATAACCATTACAACCACTCCAACTTCTACAACTACTTCAACCAAATATCGATTTTGTGAATGGCAGGTTAAATTAATGTTAATTCGCCCTGCAATGCACATAATTTTTACAAATAGTCCACTTTGCCATCCTTTATAATACATGGATTTAATTACATTTGCTACTTCAAAATAAACGTCTATGTCGGAAACAGCGAAATTAATATTAGGTGATAAAACATATGAGCTCCCGGTAATTGAAGGTACAGAAAGTGAGAAAGCGATTGATATTTCAAAGCTTAGAGACCAAACCGGATATGTAACGCTGGATATCGGCTATAAGAATACAGGGGCAACGACAAGCTCTATCACATTTCTGGACGGAGAGCAGGGTATTTTGAAATACCGTGGTTATCCGATTGAACAACTTGCTGAAAAATCAAGCTTTATTGAAGTAGCTTATTTGCTGATCTATGGTGAATTGCCTACTCAGGCGCAGTTGACAGATTTCCAATACCAGATCAGTCGCCATACACTGGTGCACGAGGATATGAAGAAGTTTTTTGATGGTTTTCCGTCAAAATCGCACCCAATGGGTCAGCTTTCTTCATTGGTATGCTCGCTATCAGCATTTTATCCTGAATCATTAAAGTCAAACCAGACGACTGAAGAGCTTAACCTGAGCATTATCAAGATGCTGGGAAAGATGGCTACAATCGTTTCATGGATATACAAAAAATCGCTTGGTCACCCATACATCTATCCGAAGAATAAATATGATTATGTGACCAACTTCCTGCACATGACCTTTGGTCAGCGTACGGAAGAAGTAGTGATTGATCCGGTTGTTGTAAGTGCGATGAATACCCTGCTGATCCTGCATGCTGATCACGAGCAAAACTGCTCTACATCAACTGTAAGGATCGTAGGTTCATCTGAATCAAATATCTATGCATCTGTTTCTGCCGGTATTTCTGCTTTGTGGGGGCCGTTGCATGGCGGTGCCAACCAGGCTGTGATCGAAATGCTGGAAAGAATTAAGGAAGACGGCGGCGATACAGACAAATGGATCAATAAAGCAAAAGACAAAAACGATCCTTTCCGCCTGATGGGCTTCGGTCACCGTGTATACAAGAACTTTGATCCTCGCGCCAAGATCATCAAAAAAGCTTGTGATGATATACTTGACAAATTAGGAATTGATGACGAAGTACTGGAAATTGCCAAGAAGCTTGAAGAGCATGCATTAAAGGATCCATACTTTGTTGAACGCAAGCTGTATCCGAATGTGGATTTCTATTCAGGTATTATTTACCGTGCATTAGGCTTCCCTACAGATATGTTTACCGTGCTGTTTGCATTGGGCCGTTTACCGGGATGGATAGCTCAGTGGAAAGAGATGAAAGAACATAAAGAACCTATCGGTCGCCCACGCCAGATATTTGTTGGTGCAACCACCAGGGATTATACAGACATCCAAAACAGAGGTTAATCTCTGTTCAAATTATACAAAAGCTCGTCCACTGGTTAGCGGACGGGCTTTTTTTATCGCCCCAAAATTATGAGACCGAAAATATTAATTTGTGTATTTCTGGCTTGTTGCCACCTTGCTTCATTTGGGCAAATCAAAGTGACTTTCCTTATTAATAGAGTAGCACCGGTAAAGGAAACAGATACACATCTGTTTATTGCAGGTGATTTTAATAATTGGGATCCACGTCACGCCGCTTTTGAATTGCGGAAGCAGAATGATGGCACCTGGCAGCTTTCAAAATCGTTACCCAAAGGCATTTATAACTTTAAGATCACACGAGGCAGCTGGCAAAAAATAGAGTGTGCGGTAGATGGGAAATCAATTGATAACAGGTGTTTTAAGCTTTCGGGAGATACGACAATTATGATAGATATTGCAGGCTGGCAGGACAATTTCAAGCCTGAAGAAAAGAAGCACACAGCAAGCGCTAATGTTCATATGATAACAGAAAACTTTGATATGCCGCAACTGGGCCGCCAAAGAAGGATATGGATATATCTGCCTGCTGACTATGAATCATCTAGCAAAAAATACCCTGTAATTTATATGCATGATGGGCAGAACCTGTTTGATGCCTATACCTCCGGTTATGGCGAGTGGGGTGCAGATGAGATTATGGATAAGTTGCCGGCGAAGGAACAATGCATCATTGTAGGCATTGATCATGGCGGCGAACACCGGATGACAGAATATAACCCTTACAATTCAAAATTTGGTAAAGCGGAAGGCGATAAATATGTTGATTTCCTGGTTAAAACCTTAAAGCCTTATATCGACCAGCATTACCATACCCAAACAGATGCAAAACATACGACTATCGCAGGCAGCTCGATGGGCGGATTGATCTCTTTCTATGCTGTGTTAAAGTATCCTGAGGTGTTTGGCAATGGCGGTATATTTTCACCTTCATTCTGGATAGCGCCAGACATATTCAATTATGCACAACAGCATTTGAATACTAAATCGCGATTTTATTTTGTTTGCGGCGACTCCGAAGCAGATGGTATTATGGTGGAACCTATGGAAAAGATGGTAAAACTGGTTCGTGCAAAAGGTATAAGTGAACAGAATTCGCCAGAAACAATTGTAAAAGGAGCCAAACACAATGAGAAGCAGTGGAATTCCGATTTTCCAGAATTCTATAACTGGTTAATTAGCAGTAGTCGATAACCTAAAATATCGTCATGCCGAATTTATTTCGGCACCCCACAGGACATTCACGTTTGCTTAGTCTGCTGTAGACAAGTCGTAGACCAAGCAATCGCATATCTTTCAGATGGGGTGCTGAAATAAATTCAGCATGACTTCTCTTTTAAACTTCGCAATCAGAATTCCGAATTCCGTATTCAGACTAATCCCCATCCTGCGAAGTATACAACCACGTTTCCGTATTGCCTACCGGCAAATTCACCATTTCGCCGCGATTTTGCTGCCACCAGAAACGCAGGCGCGGTTTTTCGCGATTACCTATTTCATTCATGGAATTGGCATCATACAGGCGACCATTCTCCATCACATATTTTATCTTTTCGCTGTTGCGGATATCAACCAGCGGGTTTGCATTCAATACAATCAGGTCGGCCAGTTTGCCTTGCTCTAATGAGCCGATATCTCTGTCCATACCCAGGTAAGATGCACCGTTAATGGTTGCACAACGAATGGCTTGCATTGGTGACATGCCACCTTGTGTCAGCATCCATAGTTCCCAATGTGCACCGAGGCCTTGTAATTGTCCATGCGCGCCCAGATTTACTTTAGTACCGCCATCAGCAATTTGTTTTACATATTTGGAAACTTCGATATGTCCGTAATCGCCATATTCAGCAGTAAGTCTGCGGCGGGAACGTGCATCTACGATAGACTGAGGTGTAAAGCTGAGCAGGTGTTCGTTTTTCCAAACCTCGGTACGATCGTACCAATAATTTTCACCGAATAGACCGCCATAGCATACGATCAGGGTAGGAGTATAACCCGTTTTGCTGGCGTTCCACAAAGTTTTTACATCTTTATAAACCGGGACAACCGGAATATTATGCTCAATTCCGGTATGCCCGTCCAATATCATATTCATATTGGTAAAGAAGGTTGAACCACCTTCGGGTACCACCTGCATTTGCAGTTCGCGGGCTGCTGCAATGATCTGCTGGCGTTGTTCACGGCGGGGCTGGTTATAGCTTTTTACCGAAAATGCACCGACGGCTTTTAATCTGCGAAGGTTAGATAGAGCATCATCAAGACTATTGATCACCACCTTAAAGTCGCCGTCTGCACCGTATAAGATCGAACCCGTCGAATAGATCCTTGGTCCAACCATATTGCCTGCCTTTACCATTTCAGATTGACTGAATACCATTTCCGTATTGGTGGAGGGGTCATGACAGGTGGTTACACCAAAAGCCAGGTTAGCAAAATAGTTCCAATCCTGCTGTGGCGAAATACCATCCGGGCTTGGATGCAGGTGAGCATGCACATCGATAATGCCAGGCATGATGGTTTTACCGTTGGCATCAAAAACTTTGGCATCAGCCGGTACTTGTATATCAGAAGCTTTGCCGATAGCGGCTATTCTATTTTTTTCGATTACAATGGTACCGTTATCGATCACCTCATCACCCTTCATGGTGATGATACGTGCGTTGGTAAAAGCAATCTTGCCATCCGGAATATCCGATTTGATTTTCAGGTTAAGATCGATCCCCGCAGTATCAACGATTTTGGTTTTATCATCACCGCCTTCCACAAACGGGAATGCGCTATGAATATCGCGCACAAAGTATTTCGGCCCCAGCGTCCACATCAGTTTCTGGCTGTCCTTGCTCCAGTGAAGGTACGTGCCTGCATCGCGGGTCAGCTTGTCGAGCGGAATAGCTTTGTTACTCGCTGATAAGTCCTGCGGGCTGCCTGTGTACACCATCGGGGTGATATAACAATTAAACAGTTCAGTAAAGGCCATCCATTTGCCATCAGGGCTAGGGGTGAATTGTGTGGTGTATTTCGATGTATATAATGTTTTTTGATTGGCGCCTGTAGTATCCATTACCATAAACGTCTTTTTATCACCTTCACTGCTTTGGTAATAGATCTTTGAGTCATCGGCAGAGTACTGCGGCCAGATGCCGTTATTGATGATCATTTTAGGCTTGCCACCGGCTGCAGGCATCACATATATGCCTGGATTCTTACCAAAAGCGTATCCTAGCACATCGTTGCCCTCGCCTTTGCGGAAAACAATCTTATCGCCTTTATTGGAGAACTTTGGCGAATAATACAGCCCTTTATCTAAAGTGAGCCGGGTAATAAAATGTGTGGTCAGGTCAATCCTGTTGATCGAACCTTTTAGCTCATCATTCCAGTCAACGTAGATCAGCGTTTTTCCATCCGGACTAAACTGCGGTTCATATTCAAAATCGGCAGTACTATCAATCCGAGCAGGTACGCCATCAGGTAAAGTTTTGATATAAATATGTCCCGCTGCATTGAATGCTACCTGTTTACCATCAGGCGAGGTAGTGAGCTGACGGATCATTTTAGCCTGGAACTCATCCTGGAAAACCCTTTGCGGAAAATGAAGCGCATCAGTTATGGTTTGATTTGAAGTAACCTCAAACGGCACCTGCACAGCGTTCAAGGTTGTGATATCCAGGTTCCATATCTTACCCTTAGCATAGAAGATAATGTTTTTGCTGTCAGGTGTCCAGCCGAAATTCGGGTAAACGCCAAATATCGCCCAGGTCTCCTGCTGGTCTTTTGAAAGCTCGTCGTATACCGACCATTCTTCACCTGTTGCCAGGTTGTGCAGGTATAAGACACTCTTCAATCTTACACGCTTTACGAAAGCCAGTAATTTACCATCAGGAGATATCTGCGGACGGCATGCGCCACCAGCACCACCAGTTACCGTTTCTATATCGCCTGTCTCACGGTTTAATCTTTTTATAGCATAAATGCCTTGGTAAGGGTCTTTATTATACTGAAAATATGGGCCGGGCGTAACATCCTCGCTCCAGTAAACATATTTACCATCAGGAGAAACGATAGGCTCGCCTGCATCCTGCTGATCATTTTTGCGTTTGGTTAATTGAATACCCTCTCCACCTGTTTTGTGATACAGCCACATTTCGCCGGCACCCAATGAACGTGTGCCTGTAAAGTGTTTCCGTGCTACTAAATATTGTCCATCTGGTGTCCACGAAGCGTTGTTTAGCAATCGGAAAGTTTCTTTTGTGATGGGGTGTTTGTTGGTCCCGTCACTGTTCATTATCCAGATGTTATCGCCGCCATCTTTATCGCTTGTGTAAGATATCAGCTTGCCATCCGGGCTGTAACGCGGTTGTATATCCCATGATTTACCGGAAGTAAGTACAGTTGCTTTGCCACCCTTTATCGGGATGGTATAAATATCACCCAAAAGGTCGAAGACGATATTCTGGCCATCCGGACTCACATCCAGGTTCATCCATGTGCCTTCGTCGGTGGTGATGCTGACTTTTTTTACCGGCCCGGGAGGCGCCTCCACGTTCCATTTTTGGGCATAAAGTATATTGACTGATAAGAAGAGTACTATAGATAGAACCAGATATTTCATAAAGTATCAATATGTTAACGCCGCGAATTTAAAAATAATGAGCCATTTATCGGATTTCAAATTTCGAAAGTTGGATTTCGGATTTATCTTCGCGTCGCTTATCTTCAAATTTTTACAGATTATGTAGATGAGGGGTTTAAATCCGAAATCGTAAATCCGAATTCCGAAATCAATCAAATGACCATCCAGCAAATACTAAAGCATTATTGGAACCACAACAGCTTCCGGCCATTGCAGGAGGAGATCATCCAGTCTGTTTTATTGGGGCAGGATACGCTGGCCTTGCTGCCGACAGGAGGGGGTAAATCAATCTGTTTCCAGGTACCAGCTTTAACCAAGGATGGGTTATGCATTGTAGTTTCACCACTGATTGCTTTGATGAAAGACCAGGTTGAAAACCTGAAAGCAAAAGGCATTGAAGCCGTTGCGATTGTCTCAGGAATGAGCAAACGGGAGGTGGATATTGCTTTGGATAATTGCGTTTACGGTGGTGTAAAGTTTCTGTACTTATCGCCTGAACGCCTGCTTTCTGAATTGGTTCGCGAACGGATAGCCTATATGAATGTGAACCTGATCGCTGTCGATGAGGCGCATTGTATATCGCAATGGGGTTATGATTTCAGACCGCCTTACCTGCATATTGCTGATCTGCGCGAATTACATCCTAATGTTTCGGTATTGGCGCTTACGGCAACTGCCACAACTGAGGTTTGTGATGATATTCAAGAAAAGTTACTATTCAAACAGCCTAATATTTATCGGAAAAGCTTTGAACGAAAGAATATCAGCTATGTGGTGCAGCACGAAGAAAATAAGCTGCGCAAACTTTTGGATGTTGCAAGAGGGGTGAAAGGGAGTGGTATTGTATACGTTCGTAGCCGAAAGGAAACTGCAGAGATCGCTAAGTTTTATGATGAGAATGGTTTTAGGGCTGATTTTTATCATGCAGGTTTGACTATGGAGCAGCGGTCAAAGAAACAGGAAGAGTGGAAAAGTAACAAGACAAGAATTATAGTAGCCACCAACGCTTTTGGAATGGGTATCGATAAGCCGGACGTTCGTTTTGTGATCCATAAGGATATGCCCGAAAGCCTGGAAGCTTATTACCAGGAGGCAGGCAGGGCAGGGCGTGATGAGCAAAAAGCTTACGCTGTGTTACTTTACAATTATGCCGATCGCCTGAAAAATGAAAAGAAACTACTGACCAATTTTCCATCAGTCGATGAGATCAAACTGGTTTATCATCATTTGGGCAGCTATTTTCAGTTAGCCTATGGAACAGGCGAGGGAGTAAGTTTTGATATCGATTTGAGTGATTTTTGCGCCCGTTATAAACTTGAACCTAATAAAACGTTGAATGCACTGAAATTTCTGGAACAGGATGAATACTTGTCATTTAATGAAAGTGTGTTTTTGCCTTCGCGTTTTCGCTTTGACGTGCATAATGAAGAACTGTACAACTTCCAGATTCAAAATGCAGGCTGGGATCCTTTTATCAAAACATTACTGCGTTCGTATGGGGGCTCGTTTGAAAATTATGTGCGCTTACGGGAATTTGACATTGCGCGACGCAGCAACCTGAGCGTGCAGCAAGTGATAGAAGGACTTAAGCAATTGGAGGAAATCGGTATCCTCAGCTATATGCAGCAAACGGATTTGCCCCAGGTAACTTACCTGAAACCGAGGTTGCAGAATAATGAGCTGGTAATTAATAAACGTTACATTGAAGAGCGCAAATCCATCTACCTGAAAAAACTGGAAGCGGTGTTCGCCTATGCTGAACATAAAAAATGTCGCAGCCAAATGTTGCTGGCTTATTTTGATGAAACAGATGCTGATAAATGCGGTATCTGCGATGTTTGCCTGGATGAAAAACGCCTGAAAAACCTTTCCGAAACTGCTGATAATATTACTGACGAAATAGCCCACCTGCTTAGTGTCGATGCATTCACTATCGATGATCTTATAACCTCTATAAAGAGCGGCACCGAAAAAGACCGCATCGAAACTATCCGAACCTTGTTGGATGCAGGTAAGATCAAGACGGATGGGGAGAGGTATTATTTATAGGGTTGGTTATTAAAAGTTGTAAGGGTTGTAGAGGTTGAAAAAGTTTGTGTCAAACCATTATAATATCTACAACCACTTCAACGACTACAACTATTTCAACTACTACAACAACTCCAACCAAAGAAAACTCACCGACTAAAATCCCCGGTTTACCGGGAAAACCCTGCTGTACAACTAATAGAGGCCTTTTTGCTGTAACGGATCTTTTTTGTGATCGTCTTATGGGTGTATTTAGAAACAAACAAATTGACAATCAAAATATTAAATATCATGAAAACAAGAATTTTTTCCTTAGTAGCTATTGCAGCAGTAGTTTTAGGAGTAAGCAACATCACCTTGGCAGCAACAAAAGATTCAGCTGCAAACAACAGTGAAGTAAGCACTGTGTTGAAGGTAAGCAAGATCAGCAAGATCGAAGTTCGCGGTAATGTTGAACTGTATGTAACCGATGGCTCAGACGACCAGGTTAAAGTTTACAACCGCTACTATTCAGAAAGCGCCCTGATCCAAAACAATAACGGTACATTGCGTATCTCATCTTTCGCAGATCAAAAACTGGTAGTTTGGGTTAAAGCTGAACAGTTAACTTCAATCGCTGCTTATGACAATGCAGAAGTAAAATCATTCGGTAAAATATCTCCGCTTGAAATGGAAGTAACTTTACACGATAACGCATATGCTAAATTAGATGTAGAAGGTTACAGCATGAACATCACCGTAAACAACCGTGCAAAAGCTGACCTCGCTGGTAACGTTGAACAATGTAACTTAAAATACGATCACTCAGCATACGTAAACAGCACCAACTTTGCTGCAGCACACATCACCAGAACAGTTGATGGAAATGTAAAAAACGAAGATCTGGTAACCTTATAATCACACTTGCAAAAGTTCAACATATACATCAAAAGCCGTCCGCTAACCAGCGGACGGCTTTTTTGTTTGAACAGGTTAAATTTTCACAAACCAACCGCACTGAGGGATAGCGATTTATCTTTTTTGCCAATAGATTTATCTTTTTTGCCAATAGGAAAAATATATGCCAGGTTTGCAGCATTTTGGTGCAACGTTCTTTCTAATAGGTAGGTCTTATAACTGTATTATGAAGTATAAATATTAATCGCTATCATCATGAAAAAGTTATTAATTACCACTCTAATCACTGTTGGGCTTAGTACCAGCCTGTTTGCCGATCGCATTCAAAAAAACAACGTCAAAGCAACGGCATCATATACTGTATTAAAAAAATTCAGCAAAGATTATCCAAACGCAAAAGATGTGAAATGGACTCTCGATGGAAAATATCAAAAGGCTGAGTTTATCAAGAACAATATAAAAATGACTGCTTATTATAATTGGCAGAACCAATTTGTTGCATTAAGCATGGTCATCGATGCCAAAATCATTCCCGCAAATACACAGAAAGAAATAGCCGGCCAATATCCGGATTTGGCTATAAATGAATTTTTTGTAGTGCAATATAATACCGAGATTAACCCGGATGCAGAAGAGGCAACTTATTTTGTTGATCTTAAAAACAATTCAAAAGAAATAATAGCCAGGGTCTCATCAGACGCACATGTTCATTTTTTTGCCCGCATCAAATAAATTTTTGATGAGTAAATTAAGAGAAAGAGGCTGTATCCGATTGATGATGCAGCCTCTTTTTATTGATTTACGCTGTACGAAACGATGTTTTATTTAACTATTACAGTATCTTTAAATATAACAATCGGACTTTCGGAACCACGTGTGGCAGTTATAGTCAACGCAGCTTTACCCGATGTTAACGAGCTGAACTCCCAGGTATCTGTTCCGAAATCTCCGACATTCTTACTGTTTGCAGGTGGTGTATTGATATGACTATTCAGCTTCAACATCGATGAGTTATATTGCGGTTGATCAAAAGAATAGCCTCCGTCACCGGGGTTCCCAAGTGTTACCTGCAATTTTTGACCGTTTAACAGAGTAACGGTTTTACCATTGTTCAGTGCATTGATTTTTACTACAGACGAGTCTGAATTACTGTCTTTTTTGCATGATGCCAATGCACCGGCAAATACAGCAACGGTTATTAAGGTTAGGATAGTTTGTCTCGTCCTAAAAAAAGTTTACAGGTTTTGAGATAATCCTGTTATAGATTTACAGGTGAATAATCATCCTGCAATACGTTTACAATTTTACGATTTCTTTGGTAGTAATTTTTCCATTGCCTTGTAGTTTTAAGATCGT
>NZ_DATCRU010000047.1:0-54679 GCF_036568825.1 Mucilaginibacter sp.
AAGTTTTTGAACGTAATCGAACAGCGCTTCAAAATTGGACATCGCACAAGTACTAAATAAAATCAAAAATAAATCTTTTGATTTTATTTCTTTAGTCTGCAGTCACTATTAAAAACCCCGCGATTTTGGTGACGAATGGTAAATTAATAACTTTAACCAAATCTTTATTTATGAATAAAATATCGCCTCTCTTTTTGTCAATAGTATTTTTGATCGTGGGAATTGCGGCTCGTGGGCAGCAAAAAAGCTTTGTGGACGTGGCCGGTCTGGATCCGCAGACTAAACCCGGTGATAATTTCTTCCGGTATGTGAACGGACGCTGGTATGACACCGCCAAAATCGCGAATGATCAATCAGGTGTGGGCTCATACTCCTTTATGAACATCCCGCAAAAGAAGCTATTGCAAAATATATTGGATAGTGTTTCAAAGGCTAAAAATACAAAAGGTAGTATCGAGCAGCAGGTTGGTGACTTCTACGAATCCGGCATGGATTTAGCAACGATTGAAAAACGTGGCTATCAGCCCGTAAAACCGATACTGGACAGAATTAATGCGATAAACAGTACCGCGTCTTTGCTGGCGTTTGTGGCAACTGAATTCAAATCCGGAAACCGGTCTATTATCAGCTTCGGTGTTGGGCCTGATAACAAGAACAGCGCGATCAATATCGCTCATGTCTATCAGGCTGGCATTGGCTTACCGGACCGGGATTACTATTTCAAAACTGATTCGGCTACACTCCATGTCCAGCGGGCCTACCAGCAATATATTCGCACTTTGTTTCAACTAACCGGCAGCGGCAGTGCTACAGCAGCCAAAGAGGCAGCGACCGTTTACGGTATTGAAAAGCAGCTCGCCACGTCACATAAAACGAATATTGAGCTAAGAGATGTCGAGGCCAATTACCATAAGTTACCGGTTGTCTCGATCGGCAAGACGCAGCCGGAGTTAGGCTGGCAAACCGAGCTTTCTAATTTAGGTGCGGCCACGGATTCGATCGATATGGCGCAACCCGCCTATTATAATAAGCTAGATACGTTGTTAAAAACCATTAGCCTTGATCAATGGAAGACTTATTTAAAGGCAATTACGCTGGAGAATTATGCAGAAACGCTCAGTAAATCTTTTTTCGATGCCTCCTTTGAGTTTAATAAAGTCTTAACCGGGCAGGCTATGCAGAAACCGCGCAGGCAGATCATGACGGAACAGGTGGACAGTTACCTGGGCGAAGCTTTAGGGCAACTCTATGTCAAACGATATTTCAATGAAGATGCAAAAAAACGGGTGCTGACCCTGGTGAACAACCTTCAAAAATCGTTTGAAAACAGGATCAATCACCTGGACTGGATGTCTGATAGTACCAAACAAAAGGCGAAAGAAAAATTGTACGCAATCATAAAAAATATTGGTTATCCGGATAAATGGCGGGATTATTCTAAAGTACAAATTAACAGAACGGCCTATTTTGAGAACATCATTGCGCTCAATGAGAACGATTTCCGGTTTCAACTGGAACAATTGAACAAACCGGTTGATAAAACGCAATGGGGCTTAGACCCGGCAACAGTTACAGCTTATTATAACCCGTCGGTAAACAAAATTGTCTTCCCGGCCGGTATTTTGCAGTACCCTTACTTTGATTTTGCGGCAGACGATGCCATCATCTATGGCGGCATCGGGATGGTCATCGGTCATGAGATGACCCATGCTTTTGATGACCAGGGAGCCCGTTTTGATAAGGACGGGAACGTTAAAAACTGGTGGACGAAGGAAGATTTTGAAAAGTTCAAGGCGAAAACCACTCAGCTGGCAGCTTTGTATAGTTCATTTACGGTGTTGGATACGGTTCATGTAAAGGGGGCGCTGACGTTGGGCGAAAATACTGCCGATAATGGTGGTGTGGCGATTGCTTACGATGCGTTCAAGATGACGGAGCAAGGCAAGGGTTCTGAAAAAATCGATGGCTTTACGCCGGATCAGCGTTTCTTTCTTTCAGTTGCCAGGATATGGCGGGTAAAAACAAGGGATGCATTTTTACGCACTTATGTGAACACCAATCCGCATTCGCCTGCGATGTGGCGGGTAAACGGACCCTTGATGAATTTTGAACCGTTCTACCACGCCTTTGACGTGAAGCCTGGAGACAAAAATTATAAACCTGAGGACCAGCGAGTAAAGATCTGGTAAAAGCGCCTGTCCTCTCCGACTTTTATCAAGATATCAATAAAGAGTTAGATGGAAATAAAAAAGGACAAATCAGCAGTAAATCTGATTTGTCCTCTAAAAGTCGGGGTGGCAGGATTCGAACCTGCGGCCTCCACATCCCAAATGTGGCGCGATACCGGGCTACGCTACACCCCGTCGGGGCTGCAAAAGTAAGATTTAATCTTTTCTCCGCAAATATTTTTTAAAAAAAGAATAGCTGAATTTTATGTTAACAAACCCCTCATCCGTTTACATTCTGATCTTCATTTAGTTACACGGCCAATGCCAAACTGATCACCTGCTTTAACTGCTTTACCATTGTTAAAATCCACCTCAACCATCTTCTCGCTACCTACATTATTGTTAAACTCGTCTTTAAGCGTGGTCAATATTTTACGGCTTTTTACATCAATAACCTCGCCGCTTGATGGGTATGCGTATTTTCCATCCAGGCTAAAAGTTATCCAGCCAGGCATATCCTGCAGCAGAATAGTGGTTAATTGCTGATAAGGCGCTTTTGCGCTAAAAACGTGCATACGCATATTAAACCCATCGCAAAGCCATAATTCCTTTTCGTCAGGAGTCAGGCCGATACCATGGCTCGGATTACCGTGGCGGCGTACCGGACCGGTGCTCCAACCTTCAACCTCAACATGTGCAATCTTTTTGCGGGTTTTTAAATCCCCAACCTCAAAACCAAGCAGGCTATCTACTGTAACGAATGCTTTGGTATCTTTTCCGTTAATGGTAAATGGCCTGATAAAGTTGTTGAACGGTCCTATTTTTCCGGCTATCTCGTTTGTCTTCGTATCAACAACCGTCAGCCAGGGTGACCCGATATCATCCAGGTAAACATGGTCGCCGGACAAACTATACAGTGTATTATGCGATCTTTTAAATCCATCAATCTTTTTAATAATATCCCCGGTTTTGCAATCTACCACGTTCCATATCTTTCCTTCCAGGTAAGGCAGATACATCGTTTTACCATCAGGCGATATCGCCATCCTGTCACACCCACCCAAGATCATTTTCTCCCATATTATTTTGCCCGTAGAAAGATCTATGCGCTGTAATGATTCCAACGTACTTATATAAATACTATTCAATGGAACGCTGGCTGCTATCCCCTTCACATTAGAAGGTTTGCCATTAGGATGAAAACCGCGCGTTCCAATCCGTTTCACAAACCGGTGACCATGACCCATGTCAAACACCAACAACCCATGCCCGCCATAGCCCATATAGTCACGAACTCCGGGTACGGCTACAAATAGATAATGGCCTGATAAAGGCTGATCTTTTTTAGTTGAGCCCTTCATTGCCACGAAAAACAGGCCAAGAAGAGTTATTGACAATGCAAAAAAACAGGTTTTGATACGCATAGGTTCGATGAGATAACTGATAACCAAACTTAATAAACCCGCTTTAAATAATCCAGCTTAAAACAAATTGCTTTTGGCTATTTCCTTTTTCATTGCGTTAAATTAACGCAATGGATTTGGACTTTTAAGCATTATGATTATCTTGTTGCACCAAATTATAAACTAAACATGCAACATCACACGTTGGCCTCCAAGCCACACTATCCTATTCTAGACGGCTTGCGCGGTGTAGCGGCCGTTATGGTAGTCATCTTCCACACGCTTGAACCGCTTTCTACCAGTCACCTCGACCTCATGATGAACCACGGTTATCTTGCTGTGGATTTCTTTTTCCTGTTATCAGGTTATGTTATCGGGTATGCCTATGACGACCGCTGGGACAAGATGACCATATGGGGGTTCTTCAAACGGCGCCTTATCCGGTTACAGCCTATGATCATTATCGGTATGATCGTAGGAGCAATACTTTTTTATTACCAGGACTCACCCAACTGGCCACTTATTCATACCGTTCCGGTGAGTAAGTTATTGCTGGTAATGGCTATAGGATGTACCCTTATTCCGGTGCCGGTATCATTGGATATCCGGGGATGGCAGGAAATGCACCCACTTGACGGTCCGGGCTGGTCGCTCTTTTTTGAGTACATTGCTAATATACTATACGCCCTGGTGGTGCGCAGATTTTCCAAAACACTGCTGACGATACTTGTCGTTATATGTGGCATCGCGCTGATTCAATATACAGTTACCAGCCAAACCGGGGACGTTATCGGCGGATGGTCGCTTGATGGTTTGCAACTGCGCATAGGCTTTACCCGCATGATGTACCCTTTCTTTGCAGGCTTGCTATTGCGGCGTATTGTAAAGGCCGGAGACATAAAAAATGCCTTTTTCTGGTGTACGTTACTGCTTGTTGTATTTTTTTCCATCCCACGAGTAGGCGGGGCAAAAAATCTCTGGATGAATGGTCTTTATGAGTCGCTTACTATTATTTTTATATTCCCTCTCATAGTTTACATTGGCGCCAGTGGTAAACTGGCAGGCCGGTTTGCAACAAAATCATGCAAATTTTTAGGTGAAATTTCTTATCCGCTTTATATAACGCATTACCCGCTTGTTTATACTTACTGGGCCTGGATATCCAGAAATAAGGTTACTACCTTTCCGCAAGCCGCACTGTGGGCCGTAGTAGTTTGGATATCAGCTATTACATTGGCATATTGTTACCTTAAATTTTACGATGAACCGGTAAGGCGCTGGCTGACTAAAAGATTTGGGAATGCTTGATAAGCTAACTCATTATAATCTCTGGAGAAATTAGCGAGATTCTAAATATAAAAAGCCTTGCAATGCAAGGCTTTTTAATGATTTGCGGTGAGGGAGGTAACAGAACCTATCATCCTATATATCTGATAGTTAGCAATCTATAGTTTTAAAGGCAAGTTTACTCCATAGATCACTCACCCTGATTTTGACTATTGCAAATCGTATTTCAAATATAAAAAATCTTGCCCTGAAATCAAAAAATTGCGCCTATTTTTAATGCTTTACTTCTTTACCCAATTGTTGGCTGGAATTCCGAAATTAAGGTTAATAAAGCATCTGTCGTCGTATTTAACACTGCCGTTTGCTTGCCTGTAACAAGCCCCTGAGTCATCACGCTGGAACCTAATGGTGCGGTATAATTTGTGGGTGCTCCTATTATGTTACCAAAGTTGTAGTCATCATAATAGTTGACTGTTAGCACTGTGCTGGGCCTCGGGTAACTGTTTATCTTGTAGCTTGTAGCGGTGTTGGTATAATCCCATATATCCCATTAGCTATACGTATAAACATTGGTTTTCAGTACATCCGGCGTTGCACTGCTGTTTAACAAGCCCGTCATTACTACCGTCCCAAGGCGTCATACTTTGTCACCATCCACTGACTGCTTGCCCGCAGGTTTGCATAGTGAGTTAGCACAGGCTAATCCAGTTTGTTGTAAACAATGTATTCCCAATCTTTGCCCGGTATTCTCTTTTGCGTTAGCCGGTTTCTCTCGTCATAACGGTACTAGTAACACAAATTATTCAATGTAGATGCCGACGGAGTTGTATTGTCTGCATTCGATTGTGGGCTCAATACGAATGCCAGGTACCCAGGTCATCATATACATAGTAAGTGGACAATATCTGCAGTACTGTAGGCACTGCCGTAGGCAGATAATTAAAGGTTCGCTTTAATACCACATGCCCTTCTTTGTCTTTATATTTTTCCACTGTGCCTGATCTGCCGCCTGTCCGGTTCTCGTTGTATGTTATTGTTACGTACAGTTGATTGGCATCATGACGATTTGCAAAAAATTGTTCGTTTTTAAATATCTTATGAAAAACTTTTACTAATATAAATAATCAGCCTTCGCTATTTGCTCCTTATAAATACCAAACGTATGAATGGCTACATAAGCTTTACACGATGTAATCCTTAACCGATATTATATTTGATAGCATTTTAATGCCAATATTACCTATTTCAAAAACCGTATTTGCCACGCCTAAATCCGTATTTATCGCTAAAACTGCCTTTACAAGGACTTTGTTGTTCTCTTTAAATGATTAGTCATAGTGAGGATTGTTGATTATCAGTAGCAGGTCTGCCTATTGTTAGTTGGTTCGATCGTGCAGGCCTGCTTGATTTTATTCTGCTCCCGGACCAACTCTTTTTTCTTTTACACAATTGACTTATTACAACTAATAACACAATTTATTGTCATTAATTCTAAGATTATGTTTTCCCACGTCAAAGAATTACAATTTAATGCAAAGGTGCGTACAGAAATTGGTCAATTTGAAAGGGAAATTTAAATGATTATGCAATGGTCGAACTTTGGCTGTCTTAAGCAGTTTGTTTAATATGCAACGATATTCCCTTCATCTACTTAAGGCGGTTGTGATCTCAATGATCATAACCGCTTTTTCATGCCGGCAAAAAGAGCCGCCGCAAGCTGCAGTAAATACATGGTATAAAAATGCACTTATCTATAACCTTGATGTTAAAACTTTTAAAGACAGCGATGGGGATGGCCGTGGAGATTTTAAAGGACTTATAAGTAAGCTTGATTATTTAAAGGAGTTAGGCGTAGATATGATCTGGCTGGCACCGTTTCAACCCTCGCCAGGTGAAGATGATGGTTATGATGTCACTGATTATATAAATATTGATCCCCGCCTCGGCAATTTCACCGACTTTCAGAATTTCCTTAATGAAGCTAAAAAAAGACATATTAAGGTCATTATGGATATGATCCTCAATCATACTTCAATACAGCATCCCTGGTATATTGAAGCGAGCCATCACCCGTCCTCTCCTAAACACAATTGGTATGTCTGGTCAACCAATCGGCCAAGTGACTGGAACGAGGGCATGGGATTTCCCGGGGTAGAAAAAGAAACATGGCGTTATGATAGCTCTGCTCATGCTTATTATTTCCACCGCTTTTACCATTTTGAGCCTGACCTCAATTTTCAAAACCCGCAGGTTATTGCTGAGGCCGAAAAAACAATGGGCTTTTGGTTGGACAAGGGTATTGATGGATTCAGACTTGATGCTGTTCCTTTTATTATAGGCGACCCGCGCAAGAGCACCAAAAAACCCGAGCACGATTATTCGATCCTGCATAAGCTGGCGGGTTATGTAAAAGTTCATTACCCATCAGCTATACTGCTGGGTGAAGCCAACATTACAGCTGATGAAGACAAAAAATATTTTGAAGGAAAAGACTATGGTCTACAAATGATGTTTAATTTTTATGCCAATCAGCACTTGTTCAGCAGCCTTGCCTCCGGAGATGAAAGGTCTCTGCAAAAAGCACTTGACGAAACCCGGCCTAAGCCAGCAAAAGCGCAATGGGTGTATTTCCTCCGGAATCATGATGAAGTTGATTTGGGCAGGCTTAGTAAAAATGCCAGGGAGCAAATAAACAAGCAATTCGGTCCGGACAGTAGCATGCAATTGTATCAGCGCGGAATCCGGAGACGACTTGCACCCATGCTTGGCGATAATATGGAGCGTTTGAGAATGGCTTACAGCTTACTATTTTCATTACCTGGCACCCCCATGCTACGTTATGGAGAGGAAATAGGTATGGGTGATAATCTGGCACTTCCTGAACGGATCGCCGTGCGTACACCTATGCAATGGGATACTTCTGCAAATGCTGGATTTTCAACAGCGCTCAGTCCTGTCAGGGATATGGTACGCCGGGGTCAGTATAAATACAGGATAGTCAATGTACAAAAAGAAGAAAGCACCCCCGGATCGCTGCTCAACTTTATAAAAAAGCTTATCACACTTCATAAACAATGTCCTGAAATCGGTTATGCTAACTGGAACATCATCAAAGCAGGTTCTGATCATGTATTTGCTATCAGATATGAAGTTAACGGCAAGCAACTAATCATAATGCATAATTTCAGCAGTCAGCCACAAAATGTAAAAATTGATTTGGGTGATAAAAAACGTTACCTGCTAACCGACCTTATGACAAATCAAAGTTTTTCAAGCGAAAACATTAGTTTGTCAGGATATGGTTATAAATGGTGCAGGTCCACTAACGATTAATTTCCGTTTTCCCCGGTCCTTTTAACACTACATTCTCTATATCCATAAGCCCGGAATCTTCTATTTGCTTTCCAATCAATCGGACAAATTCATCTTCTAACTGATGATCCGTGTCGGTTTTCCATTCGTTCTCATCCTGGTAAATAATAATGTTTGGTTGCTCAACCTGGTACACTTTTCTGCCCAGGTACGATTCAGGGGTTATGCTTATAATTCGCGCCTCCCCTTCATAATTAATTGTAATATAAAATTTCATAAGCCGAATAAACGAACAACGAATTTACAGATAGCGATTTACCTCATGAGAGTATAAATACGCAATTATTGGGTGTTAAACACTCGTTTTCAGTAAAAAGAAATCTGTCTTTTAAGCGGCTTGTTGATAGTTTGAGTACTTCACTTATGGAAAAAGACGATATACATTTGAGCGATTGGAGACGCATCTTATTCGGCCAGGCGCCGCCGGAGTTTTTATTGGAAGTTTTTATCCGTACGGCGGTGATATATATCCTTTTGCTTATTGTTGTCAGATGGCTCGGTAAGCGTATGAGCGGGCAGCTTACCATACTTGAGCTGGCAGTGATGCTCACATTAGGCGCAGTAGTAAGTCCCCCGATGCAGGTTCCTGACAGGGGGCTGTCACAGGGCGTTATTTTACTAATATGTTTGCTCGCATTACAGCGGGGAATTTCGTTAATAGGTTATTTAAATACCAAGTTTGAAAACCTGACACAGGGAAAAGTGAACCTGCTTATTAAAGATGGCGTGTTACAACTGGAGGCCATGAAAAATGAACGCGTTTCGCGCGAACAGATCTTTGCGCAGTTACGGTTGCAAAAGATATATAACTTGGGCAATGTGCAACGTATGTACATCGAAGCGTGCGGAATATTCAGCATTTATAAATCACCAAAATCGCAACCAGGTCTGCCAATACTTCCCAAAGACGATCATGATATATCTGGAGAATTGACTCACAGAGCCGATGTATTCCAGGACCAGATCGTTATGGTTTGCACCAATTGCGGATTTATACGACAAAACCATGAGTTTCAAACCTGCCCGCACTGCAAGCAAATAAAATGGCAACCAGCAATAATTAATAATTGACGATGCAGCCGTGGGAAATACATTTAAAAGATTGGCCCCGAATATTAGTCGGTGAAGTGCCCGCAAGCTTTTATATCGAGCTGGTAATTCGTGCAGTAGCGGTCTACTTATTGTTGATGATATCGATGCGGCTGATGGGTAAGCGCATGAGCGGGTTACTAAACCGCAATGAACTCGCTGCCTTATCATCCCTTGCCGCGGCAGTCGGTGTTCCGCTTGGTGCTCCCGACCGTGGTATCCTTCCGGCCTTTATTATTGCATTTATTGTCATCTACGTAGAGCGATGGGTAACTTATATCGCGTTCAAAAACAACCGCTTTGAACGTCTCGCGCTGGGTAATATCGATATTCTTGTAAAAGACTCGGTAATTGATATGAAGGCACTCCGGAAAACAAGGATCACACCAGAAAGATTGAAAGCCCAGCTACGCTCCCAGGGCATTAAACATTTAGGCGCAGTAAAACGGATGTACATGGAAGCAAACGGATCATTTACGATTATAAAAGAAAAACAAGCTAAAGCAGGTCTTCAGATACTACCAGTGTGGGATAAGGATTTCTATGCAACAATGAAACAATGTGATGAATTGGCATGCGGCAATTGCGGTATGTTAAAAGAAGACCCTGATACAAACGCAGTATGTCCTAATTGCCGGGCCCGAGAATGGGAGCCCGCAGTGCTTTGAAACATAAAATTTTTAACCCTGATCTGAATCATCTTCAAGCTGATCATGAGAAAAGAACAGGTATTTACCTATCGAAATTCAAGAATATTATTACTCATGGAAGGCCATTTCCTTTTCCTGGAAAAGATGCTGGATACCAAGAATTAAGGGTTGAATTTCATCGGTCTTCTCAATAACCATATCGCAACCAAAACGCGATGGATAATGTGTTTCCAGCACATAGTCTGAAAGCAGTATTACCGGGAGATGCTGAGTTTCAGGATCGCTTTTTACCTGGTGACTTATGGCGCCGCCGTTATGGTCGTTAAGGATAAAATCAATGATCAAAAGATCGGGGGCAAAAAGTTGAATAAGCAGCGTGGTAGAATACGGATCATCAATAGTATCAATCGTGTAACCTCTAAACGACAATTCGTGTTTAAGCATTCCGAGCAGATGCCTGTCGGAACTAACGATCAATATTTTCTTCATACAAAGTAAAAGGTTTTCAATAAATGCATAATTGGTTAATAAATAACCAATCAAATGCTATTTTGTTTAGCATGCTATCAATTTTCGCAAAATATCATCTATTATATTCAATACTAAGGCTTTGCAGATATTTGACAATTTTCGGTTTAAGTGCATCGCCGGGCAATTGCCATGTCCAGTTGCCATTAGCCGAAGAAGGCACATTCATTCTCGCCGAACTATCAAGGCCCAATATATCTTGTATTGGAATGATCGCTGTTTTGGCTGTTGATGCATAACACATCCTGATCATAACTTTATGAATGTTCTTTGAACTGACTTTTATGCCTGCATATTGTTGAATACGCTCCCTGGTCTTATTATCGATGTCATCCTCGTACCAACCTTTGATGGTATTATTGTCATGCGTGCCAGTGTAGGCGATGCTATTCGGAGTGTAATTATGCGGAATATATTCCGACACAGGCATGGCTTCGTCAAAAGCAAATTGCAATATCCGCATTCCGGGTAAAGCAAATTTATCCCGAAGTTGATACACCTTATCGTCTATTTCCCCCAGGTCCTCAGCGATAAAAGGGAGATCGCCTAATTCATCTTTCAACTTATTAAAGAAATCGTCGTCAGGTCCCTTTTGCCATTTTCCTTTTATCGCATTTTTGCTGCCGCCTGGCACTTCCCAGTATTCCGAAAATGCCCTGAAGTGATCCAGCCGAATCAGGTCGAAAAATTGCATGTTTCGTTTGATACGCTTGATCCACCATTCATATCCATTTCTTTTCATCGTTTCCCAATTGAATACCGGCATGCCCCAAAGCTGGCCCGTTTCAGAAAAATAATCGGGTGGAACCCCTGCAATTCTTTTAATCTGTCCTGACTTATCTAATTTGAATAATTCGGGATTTGACCAAACATCTGCGGAGTCGTAACTGATATAAAAAGGCATATCGCCAATTATTGCAATATCCTTGTTTTTACAGCATTGTTTAAATAACTGCCACTGTTTAGTGAATACAAATTGCAGCCATTTGATCTTGTCAATGGCAATTTCTTTACTTACTTCTTGCAAAAAGCGCTTATGCCTTAACTTGTACTCTTTGGGCCATTCGTACCAGGGCTTGTCATTAAATCTTTCTTTCAGATATTGATATAGAGCGAAGTCATCCAGCCACCAGGCTTCCGACTGTTTATAATTCTCAAAAACTTCATTAAATGAGCTATTCAGCGACTTAATATAAGCCAAATCGAATAATGACTTCTTTATCTCAGCAGCTACCTTAAAGTCGACTCCGCTTTTGTTTGATTGATGTTGTTTTAATTCATCTTCAGTCAACAACCCATCTTTCAAAAGCAATTCCGGACTAATCAATAAAGCATTTCCAGCCATTGCAGATGTTGCACTATACGGAGAATATCCCGCGCTTTTATCAATCGGATTAACAGGTAACATTTGCCAGTATCTCTGGCGACTTTTATAAAGAAAATCTGCAAAACGATACGCCTCCGGGCCAATGTCGCCAATACCAAATTGCGACGGCAAGGACGTAATATGCATTAAAACACCTGCACTACGATCATTCTTTGATCGTTCCAGTTGAACTAAGGCAAGTGGAAGACCGCTCAATAACTCGTCGACCGTCAAACTATTCTCATTGTACCCTTTTTTGTTGTCTAACAAACTTCTCCACTTTAATGGAGCTGTTTCTGGTAATACAATCCGGGTATCACGCCAATCAAACTTCATTAAATTAGAAGCTTGCTTGCAAATACTTGCAGTATGTAAAGGCAAAATTATCAGGTACCAATTCAGCTCAAAATGTCGGGCGAAAGCCAATATGTTTTCTTTGTATTTTCCTTTTACTTTTAATGGAAAATATTGCCCTTTTTCAAATGTTTCCGGGCCTGTATTTCTTATTTGCAATAACTTAGTGATCAGTGTTTGTTTGATCTGACCATTGTAACGATCGTCCCATAATTCCTTCCAGCCGTTGTTATTATTTAAATATTTATTCCTAATCTCATAATCCACCGCCCTGCGGTTATCTGGGTCGACCATACTCAAATCCCATAATTCGCAACCCTGGTAAAGGTCGGGCATTCCGGGACAGGTATATTTTAATACGACTTGCGCAAGCGAATTAATAACACCGAAGTCTGATACCCGCTGATGAAATGCTTTGAAGCTTTTTGAAAAATCGCTTTTGGGTTTAAGCAATTCTGAAACGAACTTCTTTGTTGCCGACTCATATTTTTCGTTGGGGCTTGTCCAGTTGGAATTTCTTTTAGCCTCACGCAATGCTTTTATAAGGTACTCTTGCAGCCTTTTTTCAAAGTTATCTTTAGACTGATCGGGCATTGGTTTTGCTCCAGCAATGGTTTGATAAATGAAATACTCATCGTTGATATCCGGGACGTTGTCAGTTTTTAAGGAACTATTTATTTTCTGCCACTTTTCAACCTGATCTATCCAATCTTCAGCTATATCGGTCAGCACATTTAGCCTGGCTCGTACATCCTCGCCCCGCTTAGTGTCATGTGTAGAAGTAGCATTCATAGACAGCGGCCATAACTGCTGCCGTTGAAGCATGATTTCGTTAAATTCTTTTAACTTGATTCCAAAAGATCCCGGGGAATCCCCCACTTCATTATGATCAATAAACCGGTTATAGGTATACATTAGCGTATCCTCAACACCCTTGGCCATCAGTGGCCCGGTAAACTGCATTAGTCGCTGATAAAATTTTAAAGCCCGTCCGCAATAATCAGCACTTTCAACTTTGGGTTTCAGCAACAAACAATTCTCCAGTACATCATTCACGCTGCTTAACAATGGATCATTTTCGCTGAGCTCTCTTAGAGTTGCCTCCAGCACTGCTGAGTCCTCTTCGGCTAAAGGCATTGTATTACCATAAAATCTATAGACCGGGCAACGAACAAGTATTGCCGCTATTGACTTTTTAAATATCTCAGCACCGATATTGCTAGTTTCATTATCGTCAGCCAGTTTTAGATCGAAAAACAGCCGGCAAAGATTATCCAGCTCACCCTGCATGCTGCTATCCAGTATGAGTCGTTTTTTTTCATATACCTGCTCACTTACCGGTCTGTGTTCCGGATCAATTGAACTATAGAATTTTGAGAATACTTTTTTGCTTTGGCGACAGGTAAATAGGTTATTTATGGTTGCTAAAAAATCATACCCGGTGTTGCCTTGCACCGGCCAGTCTGCAGGGAACTGCTCACCTTCCTCTAATATTTTTTCAACTATGATATAAGTATCTTCACCAGCCAATTCCCGCAGCCACTGCAGGTATAGTTTTGGATCATAAAGACCATCGACATGATCAACGCGAAGTCCCTGGAAAATGTCTCCTTTTATCAATTTTTTAATCAGAACATGATAGCGATTGAACACGCTTCTATCCTGCATATTGAGGCAAATGAGACCATTGACTGTAAAGAACCTTCTGAAATTGATCTGTTTATCAGTCTCCTGCCAATAACATAATTGATAATGCTGGTCGTTCAGCAACTGCCTTAATAAATCAGGATCAGTATTTACCTTTTTAATAAAAGAAGCTGCCTTTAAGTTGCCTTTTGTAAATTGCTTAGACAATCTTTCAATCGATTGTCGATTGATCGGGTATTGCTGACCGAAATAATCGAAAACCAATTTCTGTTGTCCTGCAATCTTTATTTCTTTTGCAGTTATAACTTCATCCAAGGGCTTACCAAGAAATGGCACCATTAACTTACCATCATATAAGAGGATGTCCCATAAAATATCAAAAACATCGGCATAGTTAGAAGTACGTCCGTTTTCAAGCACATCCATCAGCCATTTATTATCAGGATGAAATGCCATGTGATTCGGCACAATATCCTGCAGCCATCCTATGCCTGCATTTTTTAATTTTTTGCTGATCGATCTTAATTGCTGCAATGTCCCGATCTCGGGATTAATATTAAGCGGATTGGTGACATCATAACCATGCATGCTGCCTGGCACTGCTTCAAAAATGGGAGAAGCATAAATTGTTTTGATACCTAATTTGGCAATGTAAGGAATGATCTTCTCAAAATCAGAGAAGGTAAAACCCTTATGGAATTGAATGCGATAGGTAGAAACAGGATTATACATTGTTATAGGTGTAAATAATGATCGATTCGGGCTGAACAATAAAATCTTCGCCAATTATCACTAATTCGGGGTCGGTTGTTGGACCACCCCAAATAGAGTCAGATGAGTCAATAAGTTTTTGCCAGGGCTTTTTAGCGTCTTTTATGATAGTGGTTTGTCGCTCAGAGGAAAAATTCATCAGGCACAAAACCTCCTTTTTTTTATCCCATCGGTGTAGAGTCAAAGTTTTCGATTGTTCATCAAAATCAACCTTCATATTTTTTCGATCGTTTGATTTTAAGGCAGGGTTACTTTTTCTCAGGCGGATAAGTTCTTTATAATAATTGAACATTACCTGGTGATCTTCTTTTCGCAGTTCTTCCCAATTTAGTTTTGATCTGTTAAAAGTCTCTAACGATTGCGGGTCGGGAGTCTCTCCTTCACCGTGAAAATCCTTAAACTCTTCCCTTCTACCCTTTTGCACTGCCTTGATCAATTCCTTATCGCTATGGCTGGCAAAGTACTGAAAGGGTGAGCTTGCCGACCACTCTTCTCCCATAAACAGCAGGGGAAGAAACGGGCTTACTATGACAGCGCCAGCCATTAGCTTTTGCATTTCAAAACTCGCTAACGTACTAGTTCGCTCACCAAGCATCCGGTTACCAACCTGGTCGTGGTTTTGAGAAAATACTACGAATTGGTTACCTGTATTATTGGTTTTAGTGCCAAAGTTTTTGCGCCGATGCCTGGAGAATTGGCCGGTATAGACATAAGCATTGCTATAAGCCTTTGCTAAATCTGCAAGGCCATTAAAATCTGAATAATAACCATTCCTTTCCTGCCCGGCCGCTACGCGCAGTGCATGATGAAACTCGTCAATCCATTGCGAATCCATACCGTAACCATCTTTCTTTATTGGGTGGATATATCTTTTATCATTCAGGTCACATTCTACAATCAGGTGATATTGCTTATCTGTCAATTTCATTAACTGATCGACATTTTCTTTGATCTCTTTCAGTATATGTTTGGGGCTGAAGTCCTTAATGGCATGCACAGCGTCCAGGCGAAGTGCATCAATATGAAAATCTCTGAACCACATCAGCGTATTCTCTATAAAGAATTTCCGGACACCATCGCACCATGCATCATCAAAATTGATAGCATTTCCCCAAGGCGTTTTGTATTTTTCGGTAAAATAGGGCCCGAATTGCGACAGGTAATTTCCCTCAGGGCCTAAGTGATTATAAACCACGTCCAGCACAACTGCCAGGCCCTTTTGATGACATGCATTTACTAGCGCCTGCAAACCACGCGCACAGCCATAACTATTTTGAACAGCAAAGGGAAAAACGCCATCATATCCCCAATTCCTTTCACCGGGAAACTGTGCTATTGGCATTACTTCAATTGCTGTAACTCCGAGTTCAATCAGGTGATCCAGTTTTGAAATGATCCCTTTGAAATTGCTTTCAGGTGAAAAAGTTCCGGTATGCAGCTCATAAAAAACATAATCACTAAGCGGCAGATTTTTCCATTTGTGATCGTTCCATTGAAAATCTGCAAGATCAATGTATTGCGATGGGCCATGTACGCCATCAGGCTGAGATAAAGAAGCTGGGTCGGCTAGTTTTTTGTTGCCATCCAGCACAAAAAGATAATTTTCTTCAGGCTTGATAGTGTCGGTTGCTCCAGTCCAATACCCATAATTATCCCGTTGTAATGGAATGATTTTACCGCGCTCAGTTTCCAGCGCCGCTGACTTAACAAAGGGCGCCCAAAGCCTGATGTTTACCTCTCCATTATCAGCCGTATTTAGCCCGATATTTCGTCTATTCATGCTTCTTGAATCCATTTTTGATTAACTGATGCTGAAGTAATATCACAGATCTGCCATCAATTTTTATCGTCTCGTTAGCATGATATAATTGCTGGCCCTCTTCCTGGCTGTACTTTGCCGTATCGAATATGATGCGCCAGTCTTTGGCATATTCTTCGCCCGGCAATTTGTATTCAATAGCTTCCCCGCTGGCATTGAAAATGATATAAAAATTGTCATCTACCATCTTCTCCCCTTCTGAATTGACAGCATGCAAGCCCTGTCCGTTAAGGAATACAGCTATAGACTTTGCAAAATCCTGGTTCCAATGCTCCGAGGTCATATTTGAACCATCCGGCTGAAACCATGCAATATCCTCGATGCCGTTGCCTTTTACAGGTTCACCCCTGAACCAGTTTTTTCGTGAAAAAGCAGCATGCTCACGTCGTAAATGAATCAGCTTGCTGGTAAAATCTAATAGTTCTTTATCTGCATTATTCCAGTCTATCCACGATATCTCATTATCCTGGCAGTATGAATTATTATTGCCTTGTTGGGTACGGCCTATCTCGTCTCCTGCCAACAACATTGGTACACCTTGCGAAAGGAATAATGTTGCTAAAAAATTCCTCTTTTGCCTCTTCCTCAGCTCATTAATCACCTGATCATCTGTAGGCCCCTCAGCCCCATAATTGCACGATCGGTTATGACTTTCCCCATCGTTGTTGTCCTCGCCATTGGCTTCGTTATGTTTTTCATTGTACGATACCAGGTCAGTTAGCGTAAACCCATCATGTGCGGTAATAAAATTGATACTGGCAGTCGGCCTGCGATAATCCTGGTACAGATCGGCGCTGCCTGTAATACGGTTGGCGAATTCCCCCAGCATACCTTCGGTGCCATTCCAGTAATCACGCACACTATCGCGGTACTTTCCGTTCCACTCACCCCAACCTGGCGGGAATTTGCCAACCTGGTATCCTCCCTCGCCAATATCCCATGGCTCTGCTATTAATTTTACCTGCGAGATAACGGGATCCTGGTGTATGATATCGAAAAATGCACTTAGCTGATTTACTTCGTGCAACTCGCGTGCAAGTGTAGCAGCCAGATCAAAACGAAAACCGTCCACATGCATTTCCAATATCCAATAGCGCAGGCTGTCCATCATCATCCTGAGCACATTTGGCAAATTAGCATTCAGCGTATTGCCTGTACCCGTATAATCCATGTAATAGCGTTTGTTATCCTCTGTCAACCGGTAATAGGCTGCATTATCTATGCCCTTAAACGACAGGGTTGGTCCCATCTGATTACCCTCAGCTGTGTGGTTATAAACTACGTCCAGTATCACTTCAATACCCGCTTTGTGTAGTTCCTTCACCATGTTTTTAAATTCGTTCACCTGATGATTGTCCAATGCTGATTTAGTAGAATAACCTGCATGTGGTGCAAAAAATCCAAGCGTATTGTAGCCCCAATAGTTGGATAAACCTTTCTCTTTCAGATTGCGGTCGTTCAAAAAATAATGAACAGGCATTAGCTCAACAGCCGTGACACCCAGATTTTTCAAATATTCAATCGTAGTTGGATGTGCCAACCCTGTATAAGTGCCACGCATTTCTTCAGGAACGTCGGAATTTAGCATCGTAAATCCTTTTACATGAACTTCATAAATAATGGTATTGTAATAGGCGATATTTGGACGTTGGTCCCCTTCCCAATCAAATTCCGGGTCGATCACGACCGACCTTGTCATAAACGGAGCGCTGTCAGTCTTACTAAAACTCAGATCGTCCTGCTCGTTTCCTACTTCATAGCCAAATAGGGAATCATTCCAATCTATGGTACCTGAAATAGCTTTAGCATAGGGATCAAGCAAGAGTTTATTGGGGTTAAAGCGAAGTCCATTTTCGGGCTCATACGGGCCAGATACACGATAACCGTACAATTGAGCTGGTTCAAGATCAGGAACATAAACATGCCAAATGTGACCTGTGCGCTCAGTAAGTTCTATTTTCTCCAATTCGAGCTCATCAGCCGGAGTATGGAAAAGGCATAACTCCACCTTTTCGGCGTTCTCCGAAAAGATGGCAAAGTTCACACCCTTGCCGTCCCAGGTTGCACCTATCGGAAAGGGCTTGCCCGGATAGTAGATTTTTTTCATAGGTAGATTTTGATGTTATTCTTATTAGCAAATCAATTACCCGCGTGAATGTTTGAAACCATTTTTAAAAATTGCATTTAAAACATTCTGAAATCTAATAGGTTAAAAACAAGAAAGCCTTTTGTTAAAGGCTTCTTGTTAAATAGAATATGTCTTATTATTCAGCAGCGGCTTGCTCATTTATAGAACTCTCAGCCGCCTGGGTAAGCGCCTGGTCTGTAGCCTTTTCGTTTTCAAGCGTTTGGTTCAACAAATCAGCTACGTCTGTATGGCCCATGCACTCAGCGAATGTTCGCAAACTACCATAGGTTGCAATTTCGTAATGCTCAACTTTTTGGGCAGCAAGGATCAGCCCTGCATCACGGATCATAGTTCCCTTTTCTGTATCTTCCATAATTGAACCGGCCTCTTCGATCAGGCCTTTCATTGCCTCACAAGTTTTAGCTGCGGGTTTTTCACCCAGTAATTCAAACACCTGCTCAAGTCTAGCTACATGTTCCTGCGTTTCATTGCGATGCTTTTCGAAAGAAGCTGCAAGGTCGGGACTTGTTGCCGCTTTTTGCATTTTTTGCAGTGCTGGCACAAGGTGCTTTTCTGCCCAATAGATATCTTTTAATTCATCAACAAAAAATTCATGAAATTCTGAATCCTGCATTTTTCCGGTATTGCCGGTTTTTTTGTTTTGTGTTGCCATAGTAGTAGTAATTGTTTAAAAAATAATTGACTGTTAGTTTTATTAAAAATGGGGACCCGCAATTAAGCAAATCCCCTCCTCACTTTGAACGAACCGAACCGCTTACTTATGACTTTTTGAAGTCGAGCTGTTTGACTTTGACGAACCGCCTTTAGCGTTTTCTGATTTATTGCTAGCCTTTTTTGGAGACTCATTCTCCTTGCTGTGACTGTTTGATTTTGTAGTAGGCATAACTTTAAAATTTAATGTTTAACATTTGTTAGATAACTAGAAACATTAAAAACTATGCCGAAAGCAGATTAAAAATATATTAGAACTTAAATTTTTTAATAATTAATTATTTTTTATAGTCGATTGTATCTTTTTGAATTCGTGCGACTGGACAGTTGTACAGATAACATTACAAATAATTTTTTCTCAAACATTGGCAAGATCGGCTGTGTTTCTTATTTATGATCAATGAGATACAAATTAAAGGGAACGATATTTTTCCCGGCAACAAACTACCCGTAGTGCTATATAAGGGAATATTGAGTATTCCGGTATTATTTCCCGGAATACACGTGAAAAATATTTTCGAACGTAATAACTGGACAAATTCATGGGATTCGGGAATCTTTACCTACCATCATTATCACAGTACAACGCACGAAGTACTCGGTATTTACTCTGGCAGTGCGACAATTCAATTAGGTGGCGATGAAGGGCCGAAATTACTTTTAGAAAAAGGAGATGTATTAGTTATCCCTGCTGGCGTTGCACATAAAAACCTGGATGAAGAGGATGCTGTAGGTGTAATTGGCGCTTATCCAAATGGAAGAGATTACGATATGAATTATGGCAAACCAGGCGAACGGCCACAAACTGATGAAAACATCGCCGCATTACCAATTCCGGATACTGATCCCTTAGAAGGTGCTACAGGCGATTTGCCAAAAATCTGGCAGCGGAATAATGAATCAACGCAGGATAATAATGATCTGCGAAAAATTTATTCGGCTTCTGCCGGAAATCCGGGAGCAGATGATTATATAGATTCTGAGTAAAATAGAACGATGGATAAATTCCCGATAACTATAAAGAAAGAGGACGAGGTTTATCACTTCGATGTAGTTGACTATGTTCATCACACAGGAGAACACTGCCAGTTCGAAGTTTACCAAAACGGGCAGTTGGTAGCTTCATTTGAACCGGATGCACAGGACCATCTGCAGGTTTGCAAAAACAGCGGAAACCTTGACGAAACGCTGCTGCACCTGGTGGCCGATGAGATTGAAACTTATGATTGGTAAAGCTATGCCAATGCGCGCAATATGGACAGGGACAATTGGATTTGGACTGGTGAGTATACCAGTCAAGCTGTATTCTGCCGTTGAATCGAGCGAGCTAAGCTTTGATATGCTTGACAGCAGGGACCATTCGCGTATTCGGTTTTCGCGGATTAATGAGCGTACAAATAAAGAAGTTCCTTTTGACCAGATTGTGAAAGGATACAAACTAAACGACGAATATATTATCGTAGAAAAGAGTGACCTTGAAAAAGTTGCGCCCGAAAAGACCAAGGAGATCAATATTGAAGGGTTCATCGATCTACCGGACGTCAACCCGATGTATTTTGAAAAGTCATATTATACGGCTCCACAAACCAAAAACAATAAATCTTACGCACTATTGCTCGAATCTTTAAAAAAATCAAAGAAAGCCGGCCTGGCGAAATTTGTGTTGCGCAACCTGGAATCCCTTGTTGTAGTCTATCCGGTTAAAGATGTTATTGTAGTCAATACCATTCGTTTTGAACAAGAAATACGCGACACCTCTGATCTGAGTATCGATACCGATGTAAAACTTGCAAAGAAAGAGTTGGATATGGGTATTGCACTGGTCAATAGCTACGTTGCACCGTTCGACGTTTCGCAGTTTAAAAATGAATATCCCGCTGAGTTAATGAAGATCATCGAAGCTAAAGCCCGCGGTGAAAGGCCAAAGATCAAAAAGTTCAAACCCAAGAAACCAACCGGCGATTTGTATGATCAATTGATGAGCAGCCTTCAGATGCGGAAGGGTGCGTAGTAGATAATTAAATCAGTTTAATTTGTGCGTGATTAAGCTCTTCAATTAGTTTTCTGAAGAACTGGCTTTTGAAATCGGGTTCTACATAAATACTTTCAATCCAGATCAGGAGGCGCAATTCGACTGCGTTGGCAGATATGGAATTAATAAAGATTTCCTTTTCCCGCTGTTTAATCACATTTTCTGAACCATTGACAGCGTCGTCAATAATTTTGTACACCGCATTTAAATCTGAGGTCATGTCGACTTTAAACAATATTTCTGATTGAACCCATGCCGAATTAATCGTCCAGTTGGTGAAACGGTTAGATATCAGGTCACCGTTAGGAATGATCACTTCGGATCCTTGTTGTGTTAGCATTTTGCTGGCTCGTATGCCGATATCCTGAATTCTTCCCTTTTTATCAGCAAGCTCTACGAAATCACCGATTTGGAAGGGCTTTTCAAAAATCAGAATGATGCCGGAAACAAAATTATTAACGATGTTCTGCATACCTAAACCAATGCCAACGCTGAGCGCGCCAAGTACTACCGTCAATTTATCGATCGGAATTCCTGATGCAGTTACTGCAAGCAGTATGCCTATAACTGCTACGAGAAGACGCAGCAAGGTTAGTTTGGATCCCTTGTGCTCAACATGATCACTAAATGTTATAGACTTTTCGCCGAAAACGATTCCAATGTGTTTCTGCAGTAAATTTGATATATACAAGATCACTGCAAAAAACAACACATTTCCTAATGTAAAGCTTACACTGCCAAAACTGTGACGTTTGACAAGAACCTGGTGAATGAATTCAAATACGCCGCCAGCGATACTTAGATTGATCAGGAAGACCAGAAGCCAAAGTATTACAGAAACAACAGATAAGGCCCTGCGAAAAGAAACCCTTGTTTTGTTTACACTGATCCGTGAGAAAAAACCTTTTGTACATGCACTGACTTTGATCTGAAGTTCGAGTGCATCACTAAAAACTTGTATAAAAACAGCAAGTCCAATGATTTGCGTAAGCCCAACTATTGCGGCAAGACTGTAAATTTTTGCCAGGCTTACACGGCCGAATATGTTCAATAATATTGCCACCGCATTCAGCAATTCATAAATAAAAACAACCGGTCGTACAAACTTGCCAGCAATGCGTGCTTTTTTTATTTGGACAGTTAGGCGTAAGCCAAGATATAAGGATACTACGTTCATGGCTATCAAAAGCAACCGCATAAACACTGCTTCGTGAACGGCGGCGCCCGCAACAACGATCAGCAGGTATAGTATTACAATAAACAGCCAATAACGAAACTGCTTAGGCAACAGCTTCCGGCTAAACAAGATTGTAAGCACAGCCACTGACAAAAACTGGATGAGCTCGATATAAGGTGAAGGGGCATCCGGCTCGAATATAGGCACAACGTTCAATAATACGACTATTGCCGGAATGACCGGAACGCGATCCAGGTATACAAATTCAGGTGGACTCAGCTTTCCCCGTGCGGTTAGTTTATCGGCCTTTCGGAAATTGAAATATACCCAAAGAAAAAAGAGGGTGCCGAACATAAAAAGCAATATGCGATTTTCCCAACTAGAGCTTAAAAAATACCCAAGAATCTTTTGTTGACCCGCGTAGGATGATTCAAGCAGCGTACCAACGCTTTCCTGGCGACTTACCTGAGGCGCATCCCAGATGTAAGGCGATTCTTTTCCGATAATACTTTTACCGGATGCTTCAAGACGTTCGCTTATGTTAGCTTCTAAACCAGTCACGTCAAGATATACCGCTGAAACTGCCGCCAGCAAACGACTTACCGTATTCAAACTCGCGGAGTTAGCTTTACCTGCGGCCTGCAGCTTTAATTTGGTATCGATGAGTTGCCCTGTATAAAGCTGCTTCCCGGTGGTGTCGTGGACGTTAACAGATAACACAGATAACAATGTATCGTTACTTAACGCAACCACCTCTTTTGACAGGCGCTGCAAATCATTACTGACTTTGCTTAATGATTTTTGCCAGTTAAGTAATTTCTCCTCAGAATTATTGAGTATCAGGTTGTAGCTAACCAACGTCTTCGGATCAATAGTTTTTTGTGGGAAACGAACGTCCGCTTTAATCGGCGCAATATCATTACGGATATCAGCAAGATCGGCGCGGACCTCAGCAGATCCATACCCCCTTTGGTTCGATGCATTGATCTCTGTGATAGCAGCCTGTGCTTTCTGAAGCTTGAACAAGAGCGTATCAGGAATACTTTGTCCCGAGTCGTTCTTCAAGGTCACCTTGCCAGGCGTTTGTGTAAAGGCACGCCTAACACCGCCTGTTATAAACAAGCCGGTCAATATTAAAACGAAAGTAAATTTGCGCATATAAGCCTAACAAACAAGCTTAATTTCTGTTGCCAATCTTCGCGAACACTGTGTTAACATGGTTGGTAATCAATCTTCCAATATGTCTTCAAAATAATAACGTATAGCTGGAAAATATTTACCGAGCAACTTCCAGCCAAAATGTAAAATCCAAACAAGTAAACCGATAATAGCCGCAATGATCAGTGCCATTATAAAGCCTGTTTTGAAGGAAAGCTCCATCAGTCCGCAGCCGGAAAGTGAAAAGAATGCAATAAAGCCTGCAAGGATTAATAATTGTTTTTTCATAGTCAGGTGATTTCCTGAATAACAAC
Source organism: Mucilaginibacter sp. (assembly GCF_036568825.1). Taxonomy (GTDB): domain Bacteria; phylum Bacteroidota; class Bacteroidia; order Sphingobacteriales; family Sphingobacteriaceae; genus Mucilaginibacter. The sequence goes on from NZ_DATCRU010000047.1 coordinate 23,996, forward strand.
ATGCAACCAAAATGGTTGATGCGGAAAATACCTGGAATTTCATCAGATATAAGACAACCACCAGTAGGAATGCGACCTTTTATAATTACCATACCATTTACATGGATAATACAAAAGGACAATCACCAGCCACCAAAACAAGTATACTGCCCATAACGGAAATCCGAATCCGGCAGCCTGCCAAACTAACGGGTTTCCGTCAGATTTAAAACGGAGACCTGAAAAAATAATGAGCAAAAAGTTCAGCAAGCGGAGCAGGCAAATATGAACGATGAAATAGAAGTAAGGTACATTACCATATACGCGGCATATATCGCTTAATCGGTTATTCCACTTTTCAGCAAGAGAAAGAAAGATCATGACCGGACCTAGTGTCATACAAAAAAACAGCAAAGAAGGCGGTTGTTTAGAGGCATTTAGAAAAGACAAAAACGTGTGAGCAGCATTCCTTTGCGTAGACCATGGCTGTGGATCGCCATAACTATTAATGAGCCTGAGGACAATGAATAATATACAAACTGCCACGCCTGTCCGAAGCAAAAATGTTTGTCTTTTCTTACTGTCATAGCCTGTCCGGTACAATGCCCCAAAAACATAGCCCAAAAGCACAGCACCTGACCAGGGAATAAAAGCATATAATTGAACGATGGCGTGGTTACCGCCAAGTGGAATAACTGAACCGACAGCAGTAAATAGCATCGTGATTGGAACCCCAATGCCTGTTTGGGGCAACGGAATATAATCCAGTACATTGTGCCCGAAAATAATGATCAGTGAGATTGCCGCAATAACCCTGGCATTGAGCTTTAATAACAACGCAAGTAATATCATACCAAAGCCAATGGCTGATAACACTTCGAGCACGAACATATGATACAATGGATCAAATGAAAACAACAAGCTTATCAGAACCAGGTCGGAAAGTATAAGCCAGGTACCGCGTGTAAACAAAAATCGTCGTAACTCAGCAGGTGTTCGTTTTTGTCCCGCAAGAAAAACTGACACACCGCTAAGGAATACGAATGTCGGCGCACAAAAATGGGTTGTCCACCGCGTGAAAAACAAGATAACCGTTGTAGTTTGCATGTTCAGTGGCGATGGACCGGGAAAATGTAAGAAATCCCGTGAATGATCAAGCGTCATGATGATCATGATCAGCCCCCGTACGATGTCAATAGAATGAATGCGTTGTTTCATGCTGCAATGTGATTTGACTGGTTCAAGTCGTCGTCCCTCTTTACGTCTACAATATACAACAAGTGATGCTTTAGTAGTAAATGATATAATAACAACTCACAGGCAGAAAAATAGCTATGCATATAATTATCAGAACTTTTTGATTGTACAACTTGTTCATTCGACAATGAAGCCTTTGAAGCTCATTTATCAAACCATGGTAGACACGCTCAATCAGTCCCAGCTCATAAGCTATTTTGTGGACCATCTTAACCGCATTTATTGCGCAAAGGAGCATATCGTCGCGCGGTTTCCTGTGTTTGCGAAGCATGCCAGCTTCAAAGACATCCGTTATGCAATTGAAGAGACTGTAGAGGATATAGAAAAGCAAATCGAACGGATGCGACACATCTACAAATTACTGTCCGTTCAGCCTGAAACAGGGCCTTGCCTTGGCCTTACAGCTTTGCTGGATGAAGCCGCGGCAGCTATTAAACAAGAGACAGATGACATTATGTTGCGTGATATGGCCATTTTATTTTATCTGCAAAATATCGAAAGTACCGAAGTAGGATCATTCCAGGTGTTAAAGATGGTGGCCAGAAAAATCGGTAATGAAGAGATCAATCAGCTATTATTGGAAAATTTTGATGAATCCCGGGACGACCGTAACTTACTTTTGCAGTTGACTGACAAATATTTGCCGAAAGGAATTTGAGCGCCCCGCTTAGTTCTCCATTTATGGGTCTATGGATGTAGACGGACTATTTATTTATATGATCCTTACGTATTTATCTCATATCATTCAGGTATTTTACGCACAAACATCTGCTGCCGGGTTCGCGTTCCTTCTTAATAGTCAGTTTACAATAAACCTTTATGAAACCACGTAGAAATTTAAGCAGCAAGGAGGCGGGCATCAGGTGAATTCATTCGCTGTTTCGCCTTGGGCCGTCGCAGTTCAGTCCTTTGTAGATAATACAGATAATTGTTTATATCGTAAAAGCTGCAAAGATTATCAATTTGACATTTTTTGTACTCCCGATGTGTTATGCATCGCGGTGAGGGGGCCTAGAACTATCCAAATGTTGTTGACGCCAGTTTATTCGCCAGACAGCGGATTGGTTCTCAAAATATTAAAGGAGGATAAGGGCGCATTGCATGTAAAGCTTCAATCAGCCATTGGAAAATTTGACGTCACGATCAACTGGCCCGACCAGGATTTTAGATCATTGCGCTACACTACCTTGTTTACACCAGCATCAGATCTGTTCATCCCTTTCTGGCCAAAAGACATCGTTGTGAAAGGCGAAGGTTCAGTTCCCAAAGGCGAGATATTGGTTCAACAAGTTGGTACGCGATCAGGTATGCTGTATTGTACTTTTACAAAGCCGCGCGGTGGCTCCTTCCTATATCTTCAGAATCTCACCGCGCTGGCAGATTATTGCCAGTTAACAGAGACATCTGTTGCCGCTTCGGTAACCGGACGGTGGCCTGAGATGGGATTTTCGTTACCTCCCGCGAACAAAAAACCGTTGCCGTCCGGGAAAAAAATAACAATATCTGATGCAATTGTAGTTTTCGATCCGAAGACCCCAACGGATGAAGGAACGATGACCCGGCAGTTCCTTGACCTGCTTGCAAATGCTTATCTCCTATTGCCAAAACCGGAAACCAAATTTCACGATTGGCCTGACATACTCGGCAAGGGGCTTAAAGATTTGCTCGATAATTCAGGATGCTGGTCCCACGTAAAAGGCAGGGAATATTTTAACGCATACGTATCAGATTACAAGACTCCCCCCGAAATTATGGTACAGTTGGCGGTTATCCTGCCGTTATTAGATTACCAGGAATGGAATGGACAAAAGATACCGGTGATAAATGAGGTAAAAAATAACCTGTCGGAATTTTATAACCCGAAGCTAAAAACGGTGACTCGCTGGCTTCCAGCTGCTAAGGAAATGCTGGACGGCGGGGAAGAACAGAAGAACCCCAATGTCATGGATTCCTGGTACCTGCATCACCCGCTGCTTAACTTATCGCGGCTTGCCATTAAAGCAGATGAGACAGCAAAGAATCTATTTTTCGACTCGATTGATTACGCGATTAAAGTTGCCAGGAAATTTAATTATCAATGGCCGGTGTTTTACCAGATGGAAACTCTGGAAGTGATAAAGCCGGAAACCGTTCCGGGAAAAGGCGGCGAAAAGGACGTGCCAGGGGCTTACGCGCATGTCATGTTACAAGCGTACGAGCTCACGAAAGACAAGCAGTACCTCGAGGAAGCTGAAAAAGCGGCACAAACATTAAAAGGCATGGGCTTCGAATTATTCTACCAGGCCAATAATACCGCATTTTCAGCGGGTGCTATGATCAGATTATACAAGCTAACCGGCAAACAAGATTACCTCGATCTTAGCTACTTATGCCTTGTTAATCTGTTTCGTAACTGCAGATTATGGGATTGTAACTATGGTTATGGAAAGCATTTTCCTTCATTCTTTACATTGTTTCCGTTAAACGATGCGCCTTATACTGCGGTATATGAGGAGCAAGAGGTTTTCTGTGCGCTTTACGATTATCTCGAGCACGCTGAAGGTGTCGACCTGCTGCCATCAGCGATGTTACTAATCTGCGAATATGTTCGTTACCTGGTAAGTCGAGCGGTGTACTATTATCCAACAATGCTGCCAAAGGAAATGTTGGCTAACAAACAGCAAACCGGCGAATTAGACCCCAAACTCTGGATCGCTTTGGAGGATTTGCACGATGGCTGGGAAAAATGCGGACAGGTGGGACAGGAAGTTTACGGTGCCGGCAATGCATTTGGGATTCTTCCGAGATTATACTATCGGATCAGCGGTGACGATTGGCTGATTTGTTGCGACTATCCTCTTGCACAATATAAATGCAAAGGCAAAAAGGCAACGTTCCACATTCATGGAGACAGCCGGCTCACTTGCCGCCTGTCTATCGTTCCAAATAAACAACAGCAATTGCCTGAAATTACGATCAAGTCAACTAGCCAAGAACTACCATTAGAAGGTAATTTATTTAAAGACGGTCATCTGGAATACATTATTCCCGGGAATCAGGATGTTGAAATAACCTGGAAGAGTTAGTTTATAATAACAAGAAATTACAACTATTTCTTGCGCATATTGGCCTTTTCCTTCCCGGTGTCCATTTTGTCGGTGTCGGCAGGTTTACCTCTGTCGAGCAAGGTGTCCTTATTACTGGCATCACCGCCGAGGGTTGTAGTTGTGTCTCTTTTACTGTTAGCATTATTTCCGGTACAAGCTGACATTCCAGCGGTGACCAGTAATGATATGATCAGGATATAAATTTGCTTTTTCATGCAGACAGGTATTTAGTTAATCGTTTATATATTAACCCTTATCATGAGCAAACAGTTCCCCGTATAAACACCTGTTTTTAAGAGAAAAATACTGCTTTTTCGACTTATCAACCTGTCTTTTTTGATTCAGGCTCTACGCATACCCATTCCTTTGCCGTGTGGAATTCTGAGATAGAATAACTTGATATTTGCCCATGAAATAAAGGCCTTAATACTTCATAAGCACGTCTCACCCATTTTTCATTTGACACAATCGCCATGCGTTCGCATTTATAACTTGTTTTCATACAGTCAAGTAAAGCTTCAACGGCCATCAGTCGGCAGGGATGTCTCTACCAATACCAGGAAGTTAACGCATTGAAATTCCCTGGTAACTTCATCCGCACGTGTTATCACTATCTCCTCATATTGTTTCCTGCTTACATCACCCTGGGCTTTATAAGCAGCAACATAGGGCGGAAATCCTTTCAATAATTCAATCATAATATTTAACTAACAACCGCGATTTTGTTTAGGTTTTAGCCGTTGCGAATAGCATAGAATCAAAATTGAAATCAATAATGTAAATAGAAACAGTATAAGATTATTATGGTTAATTTAATTAAAGGTGTGCTTGTAAAAAATCACCATAATATTAAAAACCTTAATTTATGATACAATCGCGGGATAGTGTAAAAGATATATGGGGTGAGCGAAAGCCTTATTACGGAGAGTGGCCGGAAAGAGTCGATCAAAATCTTGATGCAGAGCCCGATAATTGGGTTAAATCTGCCTGCGTATTGTGCTCCAATGGCTGCGGTTTGGATATCGCTGTTAAAGACGGCTGTATTGTAGGTGTAAGAGGCCGGGCTGAAGACAGGGTTAATCATGGCAGGCTCGGGCCAAAGGGGCTTCATAGCTGGGTGGCTAACAATAGTCAGGAACGACTTACCAAACCATTAATCAGAAAAGAGGGTAAGTTGGTAGAAACCACGTGGGAAGAAGCGATGAACCTGATCGTCGCAAAGTCCAAAGAAATTATAGCCAAACAGACCGGCCTCGGCATTGGATTTTACACATCAGGGCAGTTATTCCTGGAGGAATATTACACATTGGGTGTTATCGGAAAGGCAGGCATAGGAACCCCGCATATGGACGGTAATACCCGTCTTTGCACCGCCACCTCTGCAGCAGCGCTGAAGGAGTCATTTGGCTCAGATGGCCAGCCCGGATCGTACACGGACCTTGATACTGCGGATACCATCCTTAATTGCGGGCATAATATAGCATCACAGCAAACGGTATTATGGAGCAGAATATTGGATCGATTAGCTGGCCCGAATCCTCCGAAGATTATCGTCATTGATCCCAGGACTACTTTTACGGCCGAAAAAGCGACGGTCCATCTTGCTCCGCGTGTAGGTACGAATATCCCGGTTTTAAACGGGCTGCTGAATTTGATTATTCAATCAGGCAATATTGATCAGGATTATATAGATCAGCATACTGTTGGCTATGATGAACTGGTTAAAGTTGTTTCAAAATGGACGCCTCAGCGCGTAGAAGAAGTAAGCGGTGTACCTCAATCTAAATTAAAAGAAGCTGCTGCCCTGCTTGCGCAAACAAAGACTTTAGTTTCGACCGTATTGCAGGGATTCTACCAGTCAATGCAGGCGACTGCCGCCTCTGTACAGGTTAATAACCTGCATTTGATCAGGGGATTGATCGGCCGCGACGGCTGTGGAATTTATCAAATGAATGGCCAGCCCACCGCGCAGAATACGCGCGAGTGCGGAGCGGATGGTGATTTGCCTGCCTTTAGAAACTGGAGCAATCAGCAACACGTTTCAGACCTTGCCAGGATATGGAATGTGGAGGTAGATAAAATTCCGCACTGGGCGCCGCCAACACATGCCATGCAAATATGGCGCTATGCTGAACAGGGGTCGATAAAATTATTATGGATCAGCGGGACAAACCCGGCGGTATCGATGCCGGAACTGGCACGCATAAGAAAAATACTGAACAAGGACGATTTATTTGTTATTGTACAGGACGCTTTTATGACCGAGACCTGTGAACATGCCGATATTGTATTACCCGCCGCCATTTGGGGCGAAAAAACCGGTTGTTTTACCAACGTTGACCGCACCGTTCATATATCGCATAAAGCGGTGGATCCGCCGGGTGACGCAAGGTCTGATCTTGATATTTTTATAGAGTATGCACGAAGGATGGATTTCAGAGATAAGGACAATAAACCCTTGATAAAATGGACCGATGCCGAGGGTGCATTCGAAGGTTGGAAAGCATGCAGCAAGGGACGCCCCTGTGACTACAGTGGAATGAGTTACGAAAAATTAAGCGGGGGGAGTGGTATACAATGGCCCTGTAATGAAAAATATCCAAACGGGCTAAGGCATTTATACATTGACGGCACTTTTAACACCAATATCGATTATTGTGAAAGTTATGGGCACGACCTGGAAACCGGGGCCGCTGTTACAGAACAAGAATATAAATTACAAAATCCTAACGGGAAAGCGTTTATTAAAGCAGCTGATTATAAACCACCCCATGAACTGCCTGACGACGACTACCCTTTCATGCTGACGACGGGCAGAGTAGTATACCATTTTCATACACGCACTAAAACGGGACGGTCAAAAGAACTGAATGAAGCGGCGCCGGACGCCTTTGTACAAATATCGGAAGCAGATGCTGCCGGCCTGGGTATTGCAGATGGCGACATGATAGAAATAGAATCGCGCCGTGGAAAAGTCATTGAACCCGCAAGGATCGGGGATATAGAACCGGGCCTGGTATTTATCCCATTTCATTATGGCTATTGGGACAAGCCAGGGCGTTTGCGGGCAGCGAATGAACTTACTATTACTGAATGGGACCCTGTGAGTAAACAACCTCATTTTAAATATTCTGCAGTAAAAATCAGAAAAGCCGGACAGGGAATTTTAAATAAGATAGAAAATGTAATTGAAGATGTCGCAACAGCAGTCAACTTAAAATTGTAATTATAATGCATATAGGTACCTACATACAATTAGTTCATCAAAGTGAAAAGGATTTGGCAAAGGCTTTTCATTACGTTGCTGAAGCTCATAAGGCGGAGCCTGACATCTTTGGAATGTCTAACACATTGGCAGGATGGTCAGAGGAATTATATAACAAATTACAGCCTATGACGGAAAAATATGGAAAAGAGGATGATTCCGAAGCCGACCGTCTTCTTCACGCTTTTTTCGATCAAAAGCGAAAAGGTTCACTTTCGCTTTTACAAGACCTTCAGGATCTTTGGTTAATGGCCAATGAAGCTAATGTTTCCGCCATCATTCTCGGGCAGGCCGCCTTTGGTTTAAGGGATGAAAACTTAATCGCGTTATGTGAAGAAATTGAGCAAAAATCAAAACGACAGGCTGCCTGGCTGCTGACCAGGATCAAATCGTCTGCGCCCCAAACATTGATTGCGGCCAGTTGAATGAGGACTAGTACTAAGCGACTTTATTATTTCTGAAAAAATTGTTATTTAGTCGTCGATTCATCCAATAAAATTTGCTGTAGCTTTTTAGTAGCCGGACCGGTAAGCACTATTCCGTCAATATCGTAACGGGCTCCATGACAGGGGCAATCCCATGTTTTTTCTGCATTGTTCCAGGCTATGATACAACCGGCATGGGTGCACACCGGATTTAGTGTATGAAGAAGGCTATTCTTATCTCTATATACAGCGATCTTTTTGCCATCCACTTCAAGCACTTTCCCACTATTAGGAGCAACTTCCGCCAATGAGTCCACAGATTCTATAGCTAAACGGTCAGCGACGAAATGATAGGCTACATCCGCATTTTCTGAAACGAATTCGCTAAAACCAGCAATCGGCTTTATCCTGGAAGGACTAAACAGATCTGCATATGGGTTTTCTCGCCCTGATATAAGATCAGCCAGAATTTTTGCTGACACAGTTCCCAGCATCATACCATTCCCATTGTAGCCCGTGGCACAATAAATACCTTCGTCTGAAAATGGAATTTGGCCCACATAAGGCAACCCGTCGGCAGGTATGTAGTATTGAGATGACCATTTGTATTCGACTGACAACACATCATAATATTGACGTACATATTTTTCCAATTCCTCGAAACACTTTTCCGGCTGTTCGTGACCTGTTTTATGATCGTTACCGCCGACAAGCAGCAGAGGCTGACCATCTATCACATGCGTTCTTACATAATGGTAAGGTTCCTGCATATCGTAAATCAACGCATCGGGATAAGCGCCATTAAGTTTTACAGCAATCACGTAACTTCTGTATGGGGCGCATTCAAAGTTGAATACGTTGATATTCGGCGGCAGATGAGTAGCATAAATGACATTCCGGGCACGAATATTTATAGGAGCAGCAATGTGCATATTGCCTTCCTCTGTCAATTTATCAATCGGTGTATTCTCTAAAATTATACCGCCTGCTGCCTCATAAGCTTTTTGCAATCCCTGCAGATATTTCAAGGGATGGAATTGTGCTTGCCCGTCAAACAGCAATGCCCGTTGGTATGCAACCGTGTCGGGACATTTTGACTATAGACCACTCTTACATCAGCCTTCAGCGAAGATTTATATATACCATCTAACTGCTTGGTTTGATCGTCATTCTCCGAATAAATGTACCCGGGCTTTTCTTCATAATCGCACTCAATTTGATACGACTTTATATTTTCCCTGATCAGGTCGATCCCTTCCTGGACTGCTTGCGCAAACAATTTGGCTTCTGCTTCTCCGAAATCGCTTTCGACATCTTTATAAGTAGCATCTGCAAAAGTGTTAATATGTGCGCTTGTTCCACCGGTAGTACCAAAACCAACCGAATGCGCTTCGGCTATTATCGTTTTTTTGCCTTCGGTTTGCAGGAGCAATGCGGCTGTCAGGCCTGTGATCCCGGCGCCAATAATAAGACAATCATAATCTGCGGTTTGAGGTAATTGATCAACAACGTTTAAACCTTCATCGATCTGCTGCCATGGGCTTTTGCAGTTCCCATCTCTTGTATTAATATTTATCATATTAATTGGACAGATAAGAATGGCTTTTAGTTTTCCAGCACTTGCTTTTTAATGAATGTAATAGTCGATTCGGGCAGCGTATCTCCTGACAACTGTCGGATGTTACCACCATCTTCGATTTTTAGTCGGGCATCAAACATTTCATCGATTGTAACATCCAGTAAAGCGCCTCTTCTTCTGACGTAGCATTATAATTCACGTCCGGCGTAGCTTATCGAAAATAAGTGAGCACTTATTTTATTTGTGTTGATTGAAGTGTCCATAATTGAGATCTATTTAAGTTCTGTTACTGTGCTGGCCGCGATACGCAGCCGGCAAAGCGCCATTATTTTTACCATCTGGTGTTTCAAGTGGAGCGTGGGGAGCAGATTGTTCTTCGACAGTGTTTATACCAGCCTGCATATCTGCCTGAGACAATTCATCTTTAGAGATTTGTGTATGCTTAGTCGTATTTTTATTGTTGTGTCTTTTCATTTAATTAAAATTAAATAAGTTAGTTACTGCAACCGAGTGCCATAGTCTGAATTTAGCACGCTGCAAGTCCGAGACAGTTATATAATACTGAAACTCCGTTTGCAGTACGTGACTATATTTTTCTGCTATAGTTGTACTTTCTTCCGCCGATATCTTCTCCCCTGTTCATTGAACAGACGTGAATTAAAGCAGTTTAACAGATAAATACGTATTTTAATTGCGTATTATACTGTGTTTGAAATGCTCACTTACCCGAAAAAGACTATTAGCAGCATAACAGGCTCGGCTGGCTTGTTGCATCATGCGTAAGATATGTGAGGTAATTCATCAAGACATTAAAATAACGGTCAGAACATCTCGATGTCAAGGTTGTTGAATCTTTCATGGAGCGTTATTTTTCAGGCACCAGCAATCTTGTCCTGCCAGTTAAGAATAAAAGTTATTTTCCCCCAGAGTTTCAAAATCAAACACGGCTAACTTATTATGCCTCGTTGTTCAATTCCATCGAGATCAATGCCAGCTTTTACCGAATGCCCATTGCCCGTACCGTAATCAAATGGTCAAATGAAGTTCAAAATAACTTTAGGTTCTCCTTTAAACTTATACAACATGTAACACATATGCAAAAACAGCAATTAGATATGCGGCCTATTACCGCATTCATGACTGCTATCAGCGCAATCCACAAAAGAGGCTGTTTACTTATTCAGCTACCTCCAAAATTTGGACCGGATATTATGCAATTGACAAATTTATTGGCTGAATTACAGCATTATGATTGGCCGATTGCAATTGAGTTTCGTCATCCAGGTTGGTATAATACGCAGGTTTTTGATCTGCTTACTCAATTTAATGCTGCAATGGTATTGCACGACATGCGTAAATCAGCCGCACCGATGATAAATACTTCTGAAACACATGTCTATATTAGATTTCATGGCCCGGAAGGTGGTTATCGGGGAAGTTATCCCGATGATTATCTCTATGAATATGCAGGTTATATTCATGACTGGGTTTCTGAAGGTAAAGACGTCTACTGTTATTTTAATAACACACTGGGAGCGGCAGTCCAAAACCTGCAAACCCTTGATCATTTTGTCGAAATCCTTTAAACCAGACAAATGTACGCCCGAATACACGCAGGGAGATGCCTGTCCCGGTTCATCCGGATGTGGCACGATATTCGTATTTCGCATAATCTATCAAAAAGAAAAACATTATGTCAACAACAACCCATGCAATAGGCGTATTGAACGACCTGATCGAATTAAACAATGACCGTGTAGCCGGTTTTGAAAAAGCAATTGCAGACATTAAAGATGAGAACATTGACCTGAAGGAGCTTTTTCAGCGATATGCTGAACAAAGCCGCCGGAATGGGCAGGAATTAGCGGCGCTCGTTGGCGATGCAGATGAAGTTGAAACCGGAAACAGCGTAAGCGGCACCTTACACCGCGCCTGGATCGATGTTAAATCTTTATTTGGTGGGAGTACCCGCGAAAGTATTCTTTCAGAAGCAGAACGCGGCGAGGACGCAATTAAAAAAGCTTACCAGGATGCCCTGCGTGATGGCGAACTGCCTCGTGATGCTTATGAAACGGTTAGAAATCAATCGATAGAGATCAATTCAGCACACGATCAGATCAAGGCCTTGCGCGACAGCGCAAGCATTTAAAACAACTAAGTGTTTCCAAAAAGCCGCATTTAAAATGCGGCTTTTTACTTTCTTTTCAGTTTTGTGCCGTTAGGCTTAGTTACCTTACTTAGTCTGCCGGCTGCATACGATTTACGGGCATTGAATGCTATTAGTTTGGCTTGCTGATTCTCTTCCGCTGCGTCGATCGAATGGGTGCAGGTGATATCGTCTTCTTTTTCAGCAAGGTCTGAGAGCTGGATATAAAAGCGATAAAGCTGATCCAGTTCTGCCTCACTCAAATCCTCGATGTTAACCATACGGTTACTAGTGCCTTGATGTGAAGCTATCAATTCATTGAGTTTTAGATGTATTGCTTTGGAATCCTTATTCTGTGCTTTCTGGATAAGGAATACCATCAGGAAAGTAATGATGGTTGTACCGGTATTGATCACCAGTTGCCAGGTTTCCGAGTAATGAAATACCGGCCCGGTCACAGCCCAAAGAATCACTGTTGCAGCAGCAAGAATGAAAGCCGCTGAACTACCTGTAGCTGTTGTGGCCCAATCGGAGAAACGTTCAAAATAATTCTTTTTCTTTTTCATACTCACTATCAATTATCGTTCACTATTGCTTTTCGTTTACGTTGCTTATTTACACTGTGGCTTTTTAAAAAATTGTAGGTTAGGCTAAAGCCCATATATTGAGCGCTCCGACTATCGTTTGTCCCATCGACAAACATATAGCCCTGCGTGACAGCAATAGCGACATTTGCGCTGATATTAAAATTGATGCTATTGCATATCTCGGTCATCAAGCCTTGTTTGGCGTTGATAACATAACCGCCTCCAAGGCATAGCGCTTCCGCGAAACGCCCTTTTGAGAAAACATTGATTGTCGGGCGGAACTCAATATAGTGACAAGTATCCTGGTATTTGGACGAAAGCAACCCGGTAGAAATGCCGATGTCAAATATGCCATAAGTGCGCCCAAATTCTATGGCCGGTGCAAAGCGTTTTGCAAAGCCACCTTTGGCATTGACAAATACATTCGTGTTGAAAGAAGCATAATAATATCTGGGCTCCTTGTTTTCCTTCGATGTATCTGATTCGATAGTCGTGTCTTTCTTAGCCACATGGCCGACCAGCACGGGCTTTGCAGTTGCCGGGATATTTTGCGCTGCTACAGAAAGCCCTAATAAAATAATTAATAAAGTAAGGTATATTCTCATTCCGGGTGATTTTCGTCTATATGGCGGTGTAATTGTTGTATATCAGTCGTTTCCTTCATTTCTTCCAATTCAGGATCCTTTTTATCAATGCCCATCTTTTTTTGTATCTCATGCAGCATCTCCAGCATTTTTGTGATCTCGGTCTCTGCTTTTATATTGATCTCAAATTCTACTTGTTCTCTTACTTTTTCAATCCTGCGCTGCCGCTTTTGGCTGATCAAAACACAAACGGAAAGGATGATAGCAAAGATGGATAATACGCTATCAAGTCCATTGAATGGAAAAGGGTCAAAAGGCCGTAGTATTGGTAACCAGCCAAGATTCCAGGCAAGATAAAAAATAAGGAACAGCAGGCTAAAAACAAGGAATCCAACACTTCCGAAAAAATCAGTAATAGTAATAGCTGCCCTTTCGAGCCAGGTTTGCCTGGTTTCAAGAGATGATCTGATCTTTTCGCTACTGGTTTTTCTTCGCATAAAAAGAATATTTTTATCAAATCAGGTACTTTCCTGAGTATTTATACTAAAGCCTTTGTCTATTGATATCCTTAAGTTTGTTAGTGATTTTGCGTTTTAAAATTTTTAAGATTTGGTTAAGAGCCCCGATACGCGAGATAGAAGGGCTTAGTTTTATCTGGTTAATTCACTACTTACTTTTACCGATCTCATGCTTTGGCGGTACTAAGCTTACATTCTGAGCTTCTTCTTTTTGCTCGATATGCACTGCAAATTCTGCCGGTTCAATACGCACGCCGTAAAAGTCTGCATAAGCCCTGGTAAACTCAGCGCCGAAGTAAAGTATGGCCGATGTATAATAGATCCATAAAAGAATTACGATCAGAGATCCAGCAGCGCTATAAGTTGAACTTGTTCCTGATTTGGCAATATAGATACCAATCACCAACCTGCCAATCATAAACAATATTGCCGTAAAAATTGCGCCAGGCCGAACGTCCTTCCATTTCATTTTAGCATCAGGAAGTACCTTGAAAATCACTGCGAATAGTATAGTTATTACCACGAAACTTACTATCAAATTCACAAGGTTGAAAATGACCACTGTAATATTCGGCAGAAATGTTTTTAATTTATCACTTAGAGCAAGTAATGCTCCATTCAAAATCAGCGAAACCAATAACAAAAACCCCAGCGTAACAATCATCGAACCTGATAACAGGCGGTTCTTAATCAGCTTGACCCAAGCCGCTTTCGGTTTAGGCTTTACCTGCCAGATCAAGTTAATGGACTCCTGTATTTCACCGAATACGGTTGTTGCCCCGACCAGCAGGGTAATGACGCCTATGATAACTGACAATGTTGATTTGCCCGAGAGTTCAATATGGGTGATCATATCCTGGATCTGTTTGGCCGAATCAGCACCAACGATACCGTTAATCTCCTCAAATAATCTTCCCTGAATTGCATCCCGACCAAGGAAAATTCCTGCCAGTGAGATTATCAGCAATAATAGCGGCGCCAATGAAAATATAGTATAATAAGCTAGTGATGCACTATATTTTAAAGCCAGGTCATCAATAAACCCATTCATCGCCGCCTTCAATATGGTAAAGCCGTTTTTGAAAGCTGACTTTGTAAAATAAGTCTTGATTGCATCCATGACTATCGTTTAAAGGTAATTCTGCTTTAATCACTCGGAAGAAATGACAGAGGCTGCATCTTCAGATTGCCCTGTTGAACTTGAATCATTTATTGTGATGCCGGGCAACTGTATGCGAATTTTTCCATTTGAAAACTCTGGGGCAAATTGTTTCCTGAGTTGTCCCTCGATTTCTTCTTTAAAATAAGGGCAACAAACTTTAACAATGGCTGTTTCGTCCGCCATAGACGTAGAAATACCCATATGGTGAATAAAACAAAATTCGCCGGACAGTTTTTGGCTGATTTGGAAAGATAGTAGCATAAATAAATGTTTTTTAACTGCCTATTCAACAGGCTTATCCAGCTTTTGTTTAAAGCCAAGAGGAGATTTTATCTTTTTATGAAAATAACTTAACTACAAATATTATGCTTTAACCCCATTAGCTAACGGCAGACTAAACCAAAATGTACTGCCCTTGCCCAACTCGCTTTCGACACCCATTCGGCCGCCATGTCTGCGTACAATTTCAGCACTGATAAACAAACCTAAGCCAAGACCAGGGCTGTTGAAGGGTGATTTTTCCGCCTGATAATAACGTTCGAAAATACGGTGCAGTTTGTCCGGTGGGATGCCCGGACCACAGTCGGTCACACTGATCTTAGCCGTTCGTCCTTGCCTCTGGATACGCAACTTAATGTCCTTAGAATCCGGTGCATATTTTACCGCATTATTCACCAGGTTAACGATTACGCGGTCAATCGCGGCTTCATCGGCGAACACATTTAAGTCTTTATCGCCTGTAATAACTAAATTGTGTTTTGTAGTAATACTGATATGATTACAGCAACCATTGATCAGCTCAAAAACCTTCACACTTTTTTGATTCAACGGAAGCTGCGCCTCGTTGATCCGCCTGACATTGAGCAGGTCATCCACAAGTGTGCTCACCTTATGCATGCTTTTGTTAGCCTGCCGGATAAAATGGTGAAATTTTTCGCTGGTGCGATCATCCTTTGTACGATCAATAAGTTGGAGAGATGCCTTCAAGGCAGTGAGCGGGCTCTTAAGTTCGTGGCTTGCAATACTAATAAAATCGTCTTTTTCCTGTTGTAATTTTTTTAAGTTGTCAATTCCGGCAGCTATTACTGCCCAAAGGTCTGCTTTATTACTATCGCTGTAAAGTGGTTGCAGCCTGACCAAAAACCATCGGTAGGTATTATCTTTTGCCCTTAGCCGCGTTTCAAGCTCTCCGGGTTGATTACCGGCAAGTATTTCGGTAAGGCAGTTTAACATTTGCTGAAGATCATCCGGATGAACTACATCCTGCCAATCTAAAAGTCTGCTTTCAGAATTGGGCAAGCCTGTATAGTCGCACCAGCGTTTGTTATAAAATTCCGTTCTTCCGTCACGGGCCATCGTCCAGGTAATTTCAGGCAAAGCATTTAATATTGACTTAAAGCGCTGCTCGCTGGCCTTTATTTCCCTGGTACGTAAGAGCACCTTCATCTCGAGCTTTTCGTTCATTTCCCGCAGGCGCAACTGAGATTCAGTCAGCCGCTGATGAGCTTGCTTAAGTTCTTCATGGAGCCTTATTTCCTCCTCTCTTGCGGCTTCAGCATCTTTCCTCATTCTTTCATTTTCAGTCACATTTAGCAAAGTGCATAATAGTAAGGCGACGCGTGAGGCACCGACAATAGGGGTAACAGTTATTTGCCATGATGATCGCTCCGGCTCTCCGGCTGGGCCAGAGCTCTGAAAGTGAAGAAGCGGCAGGTCTACGTAACTGCGTGTTTTCACCGCTTTATTAAGACTGTTCTTTAACACGCCAAACTGCGCATCGCTTTGTTGGTCAAAAGGTTGAAAAATATCGAATATGCTACGACCAACAGTACCGGAAAGATCTCTTCCGGTAACTTTTTCAAATTGCTGATTAAATTCAATAAGCGTATAAGCAGGAGAATCAGCCCGAAGAATGCAAAGCGGAGTGTTCGCCTGTTGAAAAACAGTGAAAAACAGCGTGTCGCTCAAAGCACCGTCAGTCTCCACAATAACACCTTTATATAAAGAAACATATGAGCCCTGTTAAGGTTTTTTCAGGACATGAATGATTGTTCCCATTATCGTACAAATAATCTAAGTGTACTTATGGTTTTAAAGTATTGTCTTCTATTACATCCGCTTTTGGTGTACGCAAAATGCGAAGAAGCAACCACGCGAGGCTTGAAAATAATATGGCTGTGAACACACTCTTTGGCTTTTGAATATCGTTCAGATTCATTATCGTTCCTTTATAGTGCAACAAGCCACACTTTACCTGGTTCTCAAAAGATCATTACGTCAAATACGGGTTTTCAACGTTTGAAATACGTGTTATTCAGAAAAGCTGATTGGGATATACCCGCATTGAAACCAGTACTCTCAAATACTTGTTAATCTAACATGAAAATACAATCACAAACTCTTCAAATCCGAAACTGTAATTGCCTATCCTATCAGAAAAAGAGGGTTCATATTTGTCTGATTTTGTTATGGCAACGTTGATTGAACGCTTACAAACATTCAATGCACCATTATTGCCTGATATGGTGCAGCGAAAATACGATGCCCTGGCAGAAAACCCGTTCCGTTTCTTCAGAGGCACATGCCATTTGTTTTATGAAGATCTGGCCGCGGCTTCTCCTCTGCCCCTTTCGCCACACGCATGGATCTGCGGTGACCTTCACATTGAAAATTTTGGCAGTTATAAGGGTGATAATCATCTGGTTTATTTCGATCTCAATGATTTTGATGAAGCCGTGCTCGCACCTGCTGCCTGGGAACTGGCAAGAATGGTAACCAGCATCTGCGTAGCTTTCGATACCCTGAACATTGATGCAGAAGTGTCGAGGCGAATGATGAACTTATACCTCGACAGTTACGCACGTACACTGGCTGAAGGTAAAGCACGCAGTATAGAGCCCCGCACCGCTAAAGGTATTGTTTGCGATTTCCTTGAAGCGGCAGCTGCAACGGGTTACAGGCACTTATTAAAAAAACGAACAGTGAGTAAGAAAAAGACCTTATTATTGTCATTAGAGGATGAACGGCATTTCAAACTGGATAAAGATCTGCGCCGCGAGCTTGCCGCACACCTTCAGGAATGGGTGGCTGAAAGCAGTGACGGCCCTTATCATTACAAAGTAAAAAGCGCTGTATTCAGGCTTGCAGGGACCGGTAGCCTCGGCGTTAAACGTTATCTTTTCTTGCTCAAAAGCACTAACACTAAAAATCATTACTTACTTCTTGACATGAAAGAATGCAGGCCACCTTCACTACTGCCTTATCTTCCGGTTCAGCAGTTGCAATGGAAGGACGATGCCGAACGGGTAACACAAATTCAAAAAAGGATGCAATATGCACCTGCCGCTCTGCTCAGTACGACAGTATTCCGCGATACGCCATTTTTGATCCAGGAACTTCAGCCAGTTAAGGACACAATAAAGTTCAAGCTTCTAAAGGATGAATACCGCAATCTTTACCAGGTTATTGACGATATGGGCATGCTGACGGCCTCGACCCAGCTGCGTAGCGGTGGTATGCAGGGCTCGTCAAACATTGATGAATTTATGGCCTTTGGCAAAGACCGTGGTTGGCAACAGGCGGTAATTGATTACGCATTTAGCTATTGTGAACAAGTAAAATCCGACTACGACGAATTTTGTAAATCGAAAGAGTTGCTTCAAAATAGTTGAAGCAACTATATTAATTTCCAGCATTTGCCTTATCATGCACAATACGTGGTCCTTTATTACTGTTTGCTGTTTCGTCAAGTGCTATACGCTCGTGTTGGTATGGAATCTCAATGTTCCGAAAGCCCACCTGTGTTAGCTTATCAGCAAAATGCTGCTGGACGGGATATTCCCCATGTACCAGGAATATTTTTTTCACTTGTGCAGGATCCTGACAAGATAAAAATTCCAACAGGTCTTCGTAATCACCATGCGCGCTCATGGATTTGATTGACCTGACCTCGCAATCCACGTTATAAGTCCGGTCAAAAATATGCACCGTTCTATCCCCTCTTAATAACTGACCACCCAGAGATGAAGGCTCGCAATAGCCGACTATTAATATCGTATTTCTGCTGTTTTCAATATTGTAACGGATATGATGTCGTACACGGCCTGCTTCTGCCATACCCGACGCCGAAATAATAACGCAAGGTCTTGGATCCGTGTTTAAAGCTACTGACTCGGCAGTTGAAGCAACGAAGCGCAAGCCTTTAAAGCTGAAAGGATCCGCATCTATCTTCATTGTTTCGCCAACGGCACGATTAAATTCCTCCGGATGTTCCTTTAGTATTTGGGTTGCCTGGTCTGCCAGCGGACTATCGACATAGTATGGTACATCCGGAAGCCTGCCCTGCAATTCAAGTGAGTTTAAAGCATATAATATTTCCTGTGTGCGTCCTACACTGAAAGCCGGGATAATAACCTTACCATGCCGTATTGTACAGGTGTGCTGAATGATATCATGAAGTGCATTTTCTATTGGCTTTAAATCTTTGTGCAGACTATCACCATAAGTAGACTCCATGATAATATAGTCGGCCTGCAAAAATTTCTGAGGATTCTTTAAAAGGATGTCGCCATATCTGCCGACATCCCCGCTATATGTTATTCGTGTCTCTTTTCCGTCTTCAATAATTGAAAGATGTATCGCAGCGCTTCCCAGCAGATGGCCGGCATCAGTAAAAAGCACCTTAACATCATTTGTAAGGTTGTATTGCTCCTTGTACTCTAATATCTTAAAAAGCCGTAATGCAGCCATGGCGTCATCTTCCGTGTAAAGCGGCTCAACACCAGCCTCCTTTGCATCCGACTCCTGGATCCTTGCCGCATCTGCCATCAGAATGCGCGCAAGATTCATCGTCGAAGGTGTGCAAACTATATGCCCGTTAAAACCCTCGGCAACCAGCCTTGGAATCAAGCCGCAGTGATCGATATGTGCATGTGAAAGAAGAAGATGGTCCACCTTTTTTGGATTGAATCCAAAATGACCATTAAGATCATCAGCATCCCGAACGCCCTGGAAAAGCCCGCAATCAAGAAGAATATTTGTACCGTTTTTTAGCTGAATGAGGTGTTTGCTTCCCGTAACCTGTCGGGCAGCTCCGTGAAAAGTGATATACATATGTAAGATTTATAACATCCGTATCGATAAAAAGTTCAGGCGACAAGCACGAATCTGCCATTAAAAAATATCCTCTTCGCGAAACGGGATAGGGATACGTTTATTGCAATTTTTTTTCTTTTTTGAATTAAGCAACAGAACTCATTACTACTATGAATAAGTGGTGTTTTGAAACGCGGTTCTATCACCTTCTGAACATTTTGTTGCTGTCTTTGTTATTATCCATTCATGACCCTCTCAAACGATTCATCAAATACTTCAAAACAAGCCATTAAGGAACAGGAAGGCCGGTTCCGCGCATTGGTTACTGCCACATCTGACATCGTTTACGTAATGAGTCCCGATTGGACAATCATGCAACAATTGGATGGCCGCGGTTTTTTGTCGGACACTTCTGAGCCGATCACGAACTGGCTGGATAAATACATTTATCCAGCGGATCGGCCAATAGTAAATGCTGCCATTACGGAAGCGATAAAGGCAAAAAAAATATTTCAGTTAGAGCATCGTGTAATGCGCGCTGATGGCACACCGGGCTGGACACTGTCGCGGGCTGTACCTATCATGAACGAACATGGTGAAATCACCGAATGGTTCGGTGCAGCAAGTGACATTACTGAGCAGCGGCGAACCCAGGAGGCTCTGCGCCAAAGCACAGAGCAGGCCGAACAGCAAAAACGATTATACGAAACAATCACTGATAGCACACCGGACCTCATCTATGTATTCGATTTAAATTACCGGTTTACGTATGCTAATAAATCGCTTTTGGCGATGTGGGGAAAAACCTGGGATACAGCTATTGGTAAGGGATTGCGGGAAAATGGTTATGAAGAGTGGCACGCGCAGATGCATGAACGCGAGATAGACCAAGTGCGTACAACGAAAAGCCCGATACGCGGGGAGGTATCTTTTCCGCATGCTAAGCTTGGCCGGCGCATTTATGACTACATCTTCACCCCGGTGTTGAATGAGCAGGGCGATGTGGAGGCGGTTGCCGGTACAACACGTGATATTACCGAAATACGGATTGCAGAAAAGGCCATCTCTGAAAGTGAGCAGCGGTTCCGGACATTGGCAGAGGGTACAGATATTCTCATCGCCGTTGGAGACGAAAACGGGGCAGCCAGTTATTTCAATTCGGCCTGGGTAAATGCCACCGGCCGCTCAGTGTCGGAACTGGTTAAATCGGGATGGACGGACTTGATCCATCCTGATGATAAGAAGCAGGCACTGGCAAGTTTCCGGGCAGCACTTCAAAAGACCAATTCATTTGGCTGGGAGTTCCGCATGGCCGACCCATCGGGGCAGTATCGCTGGTGGATGCTCAAAGGGGTCCCCCGTTTCCATAACGACGGAACTTTTGCGGGCTACATCAGTTCGTGTGTTGATATAGACGCTAGAAAAACCACGGAGCGCAAATTGTACGAGCTGAACGATGAGTTGGCAGCAATGAATGAGGAAATATCATCTACGAATGAGGAATTAAGGGCAACCAATGAAGAATTGGCTGAGAGTGAGCGTAAGCTACAGCAGCTGTTGGATGAGCTGCGATTGGGTTATGAACACGGCGCCAAGCTGGTGGCGATAGTCGAGTCATCAGACGATGCGATCATTGGCAAAAATTTGGAAGGAATTGTGACCAGCTGGAACCGGGGAGCTGAACAGGTCTTTGGGTATACTGAAGCAGAGATGATCGGAAAATCGATCCTGACGGTAATCCCTGAAGACCGGCAGCACGAGGAGCCTATGATCCTTGGGCGACTTCGTAATGGTGAGAAGATCGATCATTATGAGACTATTCGACAAAGGGCAGACGGCAGCCTCATTAATGTGTCGCTGACTATCTCTCCGATAAAAGATAAAGAAGGCCGCGTGATCGGGGTTTCTAAAATCGCCAGGGATATTACAGAACAGAAGCGCAATGAGCAGCGCAAAAATGACTTTATAGCCATGGCCAGTCATGAGCTTAAAACGCCGCTTACCTCTTTAACAGCTTTGATACAGATGGTGCAACAAAAACTCAGAGATAGTGCTGAGCCTTTCGTGTCACAGGCGTTGGCGAGAGCTAACATGCAAGCAAAGCGAATGACCAGCCTTATCAATGGTTTTCTCAACGTTTCGAGGTTGGAATCGGGTAAACTGGATATTAAAAAGCAAACATTTGATCTTTCCGAATTGGTTGCGAGCGAAGTGGAAGAAGTGCGGCTGACGGCTTCAAATTATGTTTTTACATTGGTAGCCGACGAGGCGTTAACCGTGTTGGCTGACAAGGAAAAGATCGCTTCTGTAATCACCAATCTTCTCACAAATGCGGTAAAGTATTCGTTGAAAAATAAAATCATTACGGTGCGGTGCGTTGCTCACAATGGGGAAGCCCTTGTAAGTGTTGAGGATAAAGGGGTTGGCATAAAGGCGACCGATCTGCCACGTGTATTTGACCGTTATTATCGGGCAGAAGGCGAACACATGAAACAAGTGTCGGGGTTCGGTGTAGGTTTATATCTGAGTGCAGAGGTTATCAGGCATCACGGCGGTCAAATCTGGGCAGAAAGCGAGGCCGATCAGGGCTCAACCTTTTACTTTACATTGCCTTTGCAAGATAAGTAGTAAGTGGATGTTTGGATTTCCCTCATTTATTGCTGAATCAATTAATTTTCTGACTAAATTCTTATTTTAAATCAGGAACAAACCTCTTTACTACCATTTCCAAAATCATTCAAATCAAACGGTTTTGCGATATAGGCATCGGCACATGCGTACTGAGAAAGTTCACTTAATGCGTTCATTGCAGACACCAAAACTACAGGGATATGACTGGTCGATGGATCGGCTTTTAAGTTCCTGCAATAATTAATACCATAGCTTTACCTGCTTATTCTGTAAAAGAATGTCATCCGATAAAACATGCTGTAAATCAATTTACTACATTATTTCCTGTGAGTCATTTTTCGGAAAAAAACTCAATGAATTACTCACTACTTTTTTTCCAACTACGCACATATTTTGAGTAATTTCTGAAATGAAAAAGCAGGTCTATTTTATAAAAAACTGATTACCAATGAATTATAAACAATGCTAGTTTCAGGTTCGAGTGAAATGAGGGCGTAAAAACACCAAACTAAAAACCCTGTAAATCAACGATCTACAGG
Source organism: Mucilaginibacter sp. (assembly GCF_036568825.1). Lineage (GTDB taxonomy): Bacteria > Bacteroidota > Bacteroidia > Sphingobacteriales > Sphingobacteriaceae > Mucilaginibacter. The sequence continues at coordinate 46,848 of NZ_DATCRU010000047.1, forward strand.
GTTAAAAACTCTTCGGCGGTGAGGGAGGGATTCGAACCCTCGGTACAGTTTCCCGTACGTCAGTTTAGCAAACTGATCCTTTCGGCCTCTCAGGCACCTCACCTTTTAAACAAGAAATCCCCGTTTTTGGGACTGCAAATATAGCGATTCGTCTAAATCGGCAAAAAATATTTTCGGTAATAGTTGAATAAGTTGATTGAGTTGGATTAAGTTGACTGAGTTATAATAACTTGTGTTAATCAAAATAAATTAATTTGCTGATTAATAGTTTAACTTAATCAACCAATCAATTCAATCAACTACTTAACTAACACACTAATAATCCATACGAACGTGGTAAATACTGCCCAGCATCCGCTTGAAGATAGTCTTGATAGTCTCAATATCTTTTAAGGTGATATTACTGTCTTTCAGCTGATCCTGGTTCAGTTTATATTTTACAATACGGTCAACCAGGTCGCTGATCGATTTTTCGTCTGGTTCACGCAAGGAACGTGAGGCGGCTTCAACCGAATCGGCCAGCATCAAAACACCGGTTTCTTTTGAATAGGGAATTGGTCCCGGGTAGCGGAAAATATTTTCATTAACGAACTTTTCAGGGAAGTTTTTCAAAAACGACTGGTAAAAATAGTCGACCCGCGTATTACCGTGGTGCGTGCGGATGAAGTCAATGACAATTTCTGGCAGGTTGGCTTTTCGTGCCATCTCAATTCCCTTACTTACGTGGCGAATGATGATCTGCGCACTCTCTTCGTAAGATAATTTATCATGCGGATTAAAACCCGGGCTCTGGTTCTCAATAAAGTACAATGGGTTTTCGATCTTGCCAATATCATGATATAATGCTCCTGCCCTAACCAGCAATGCGTTACCGCCTATAGAGAAAATCGCGTTCTCAGCCAGGTTGGCTACTTGTAGCGAATGCTGGAATGTTCCCGGAGCTGTGAAAGCAAGCTCGCGTAATAACGGTGCATTCGTATTGGTCAGTTCGATCAGTGTAATATCGGATGTAATAGCGAATACCTTTTCAAAGGCGTAAATTAATGGATAAGCTAACAATGTAAGTAAAACGCTCACAACAAATGGTACAAAATCTGTCCAGTCGATGGTGCTGAAACTACCTTCGCGAATAAATGATATGCCCAAAAATGCCAGGAAATAGCCAAAAGTGATGATCACTGCCGAAATCAGGAATTGCTCGCGGCGTATCAGGTTTTTGATGCTATAGATCGATACCATACCTGCTGTGATCTCGAAATAGGCAAACTCGAAGCTGTTGGGCACAAAGAAACCTGCTACCAGAATTACCAGGATATGTATATTGAGTGCCAAACGTGTATCAAACAATATCCTGATGATGATAGGTACAATACAATAAGGGATGTAATACAGGTTAGGTAATTGCAGCCTTATAGCCAAGGACAGAGAAGCAAGCATCGCTGTAACAACCAATAAGATCAGGCATACCAAACGGTTATCTTCATAAATATCACGGCGGAACAAATATAGGAACACTACCAGCAAACAAATAACGATCGACACCAACAGAAATTGGCCCAATAGTACCAAGCGGCGATCCCCATTCACACGTGCATTATCCTCAAACGCTTTTTTAAATGATTCCAGCTTTTGATAGATAACATCATTGATCACCGATCCTTTGCCTACAATCACCTCCCCCTTTTGCACCATACCGCGCGTCTGAGAAAGTCCTTCGAGGGCTTCTTTTTCAAGTCGTGCAGTAAGTTTATCATCATATTTGAGGTTGTTTTGTAAGCGATCCTGTATCAGATCGAGTAAAAAAGTTTTATCAATATCCTTACGCCTGCTCAATTGCTGATCACAATAAGCCAGAGCTTTTTCTTTGGTGTACAGGTCGGCAGTATTTTTATCTGTAGCAACGTTTTTGTTCAGTATCGTTATCGGGTAATTCTGTTGAGTTTGCTGATATTTCGGGTTCAGGCTTAAAATTCCTTTATCATATATCTCTTTCAGGATATCTCCGCCAAGGTTTAAATAAGTTTGCTTCTTTTTATCATTAATACCCGAATCATGCCATTTTATTTCGAGGTCATTTTTGAAGCCGTCTAGTTGCGCCTGTTCCAGATCGCCATCATATTGGTAAATCGGGGTTATGCTGTGTAATGCTGCACGCTGGTCATTCTCAATTTCCTGCTGTGTTTTAAGGATGGCAAAATTATAAGGAGAAATCAGGTCCTTTTGTGTCCAGATGCGGCCTCGGTCATATTCATACCTGAATTTGGCCTGCTTTGGGAGGGTAAAAACAATAAGGCAAATACTGGCGGCCATCATCAAATACTTTACATTATCCGAGTATTTGCGCAGGAACGCCTTCTGGCGGGTATTCGATAGTTTAGCCATTGAATGAATTAACCGTTCAAAAATACGTTTTTTGGTTGATTGGTTGGTAATGGTTGAAGTAGTTGTAGAAGTTGTATTGGTTGTAATAGTTGATTGAATTGATCGAACAACTTAACTTTAATCAACCACTTAACTCAATCAACTACTTAACCACCCAACCAAAACATTATGCATGCATAGCATTTCCTTCAGGTAAAAAGCCTAACTTTGCGTCCACCAATTCAGGAACAATCTATGAAAGAAGTATATATCATATCGGCTACCCGTACCGCTATTGGCAGTTTTGGCGGTGCTTTATCGGCATTATCAGCTACTCAGCTTGGCGCAACAGTTATTAAATCGGCAGTTGAAAAAGCAGGCTTAAAACCAGATCAAATACAGGAAGTTTACATGGGTAACGTAATGTCGGCCAACATTGGCCAGGCACCTGCTACTCAAGCAACCATATTTGCCGGACTCCCTTATTTACCTGCTACAACCGTGAACAAAGTATGCGCATCAGGCATGAAGGCCATTATGCTGGCTGCGCAAAGTATACAATTGGGTCAGAATGATATTGTGGTTGCAGGTGGTATGGAAAGTATGAGCAATGTACCCTACTATCTCGACAAAGCGCGTAATGGCTACCGTTTAGGGAATGGTCAGATAATCGATGGCTTGGTAAAAGACGGCCTTTGGGATGTATACAATGATTATCATATGGGCTCGGCAGCGGAGTTATGTGCTGAAGAATGCAAAATAAGCCGTGAAGACCAGGATGCTTTTGCTATCGAATCGTACAAAAGGGCACAAAAAGCACAGGCCGAGGGTAAATTTAAGGATGAGATCACCCCTGTCGAAGTAAAAGATAAAAAAGGTGAGGTTACTTTATTTGCAATTGATGAAGAACCTGCAACTGTAAAGTTTGATAAAATACCTACCCTTAAACCTGTTTTCAAAAAAGAGGGTACCGTAACCGCAGCCAATGCATCAACCTTAAATGATGGTGCAGCAGCCGTAGTATTGATGAGTAAAGAGAAAGCTGATGAATTAGGCATCAAACCTTTAGCACGAATTATCTCTTATGCGGATGCGCAACAAGCTCCTGAATGGTTTACTACCGCGCCATCTAAAGCTATTCCATTAGCATTGCATCGGGCAGGCCTATCTTCTGATCAGATAGATTATTTCGAGATCAATGAGGCTTTCTCCGTTGTGTCCATAGCCAATAACCAGAAATTAAAACTTGATCCTGCTAAAGTGAATGTAAATGGCGGCGCAGTTTCAATTGGTCACCCGCTGGGTGCCTCGGGTGCGCGAATTATTGTAACTTTATTGCACGTATTGCAACAAAACGGCGGTAAATTTGGTGCAGCCGGAATTTGTAACGGCGGCGGTGGCGCCAGTGCAATGGTTATAGAAAATTTGCGTTAATAAAAATAATGAAGAAAATACTGATAGTTTGTTTAATAGCGGCGCTTATGCCGCTATGTGTTTTTGCGCAGCATTCTGACGACAGTGGTAACGTCAAACAATTAATGGCGTTGCAAGATAGACTGAACCAATTGGGTAAGAAGGTGATCAATGATGATACGGAGATGGAGCGCCTGAACTCTAATGCCGAGTTTATACAGACCCTGGTTCAGGCGCTTAAAATCCCCCACTCTTTTAATTTCCCTTTTGATTCTGTAAAAGCAGTGACCATAGTAAATTCACCAGATAGTCGCTACCGTATCATTTCCTGGCATGTGGCTTTTGATGATGGCAGTTATCGTTTTTATGGTACCATACAAATGAACACCGGCGAGAACCTGAAGATGTATCCGCTGACAGATTATTCCCCTTACATTAAAAATGCGGAAGATACTGTAACCAATAACATCCAATGGTTTGGGGCGCAGTACTACAAAATTATCCCGGTGTTTTCAGGACCAAATCCTTACTATGTATTATTAGGATGGAAAGGCAACACGGTAAAAACTACCAAAAAGGTAATCGAGGTGCTTTCATTTAATCATGAAGGCAAACCTGTATTTGGTATGCCTGTATTTATAGGCAATGGTAAAACACGTAAAAGAGTGGTATTTGAGTATGCAAGGCAAACCTCTATGCTATTAAAGTATGATGAAAATCAACACCTTATCGTATTTGATAATTTGGCACCACCTGATAAAAAACAAGTTGGAAAATTTGAATTGTATGGCCCTGATTTAAGTTATAACGGCTATCGTTTTAAAGACGGGCACTGGATATATATGGACAATATCGACATGAGGAATGCTCCAAGCAATCAGGACAATGACTATATCGACCCCAAAAAACAAGCGGAAATTGATCGCTCTACAGCAGCGCCTAATAATTAGTTATGATTGGTTAAAGTGGTTGTAGTAGTTGTAATGGTTGTAGGGGTTAAAAAAACCAATACAACCAATCTCTAAAATCTCTAACCAATACAACCAGCACAACTAATTGTTAATCAACCAAATTTTCACTATCTTCACTGTAATAGTTCCGATATAAAATTTTGATTTGCCGGAATTATACTATTTTAGCCCAATTTTCAATAATTTAACATGACTCAAAATCTGGCAGAAGCTCCTGTAGCTAAAAAATCGAGATTTCCTAAAAGTGTGCCTTTTATTATAGGCAACGAAGCTGCAGAACGCTTCAGTTATTATGGCCTGCGTTCCATACTCGCCACCTTCTTAGTGGCTCAATTTTATAACCCGACAGGTAATGCTGCTTTAACCACCGTAGCCGAAGCAAGGGCAAATGAAAGTACCCACCTGTTTGTAACATTATCCTATTTCATGCCATTAGTCGGTGGTATACTGGCCGACTGGTTCCTGGGTAAATACCGGGTAATATTATGGATATCCATGATATACTGCTTAGGTAACGTGTTTACTTCTTCATTTACAACTAATGTAAGCCTGTTTTCTACCGGATTGGTGTTGATCGCCATCGGTGCCGGCGGTATCAAGTCGTGCGTTTCTGCCAATGTGGGCGACCAGTTCGATAAATCAAATCAGGACTTGTTATCAAAAGTTTATGGCTGGTTCTATTTCAGTATAAATGCTGGCTCAATGGTGTCCACTGTGCTTATACCATGGTTGTATGCACATTATGGTCCGCGTATTGCGTTTGGCATACCAGGGATTTTGATGGCCTTAGCTACAATTATCTTCTACTCAGGCCGCAAAATGTATGTAAAAGTTCCTCCTGCTGGCGTCAACAAAAATAATTTTGTATTCATTTCGGCTTATGCATTAGGCAACATTAGCAGAAAACAGAAAGGGCAATCATGGCTTGATGTCGCAAAAGGCAAATTCGACCCTGAAAAAGTAGAAGGCATTAAAGCTGTATACCGTGTAATGACCGTATTTTTCTTTGCACTGGCATTTTGGATCGTATGGGATCAAAACCTTTCTGAATGGGTGTTGCAGGCCGCTAAAATGGACCGCACCATCAATCTTGGATTCTTTAAATTTGAGATACTCGCAGGACAGGTGCAGACTTTTAACCCCGTTTTCCTGTTGATATTCATTCCGTTGTTCAACTATGTGGTTTATCCCTGGTTTGACAAGATCGGACTTAAAACTACGCCTCTTCGTCGCCTTGGCGTTGGCCTTATATTGACGGCTTTATCATTTGTCATTATTGCAATTGCTCAAACCAGTATTGATAATGGCGGACATCCGACTATCTGGTGGCAGGTATTTGCTTATGTGATCTTATCAGCTGCCGAAGTATTGGTGTCTATTACCGGATTGGAATACGCCTACACCCACTCACCTAAAACAATGAAAAGCACCATGACTGCAGTATGGCTGTTAGTAGTTGCTGCAGGCAATTTGGTGACCGCTATGGTGAACGGCAATATTGCTGATGGCGGCATTTTGGCAAAACATCTGGTTGGTGCAAATTATTACTGGTATTTTGATGTGGCAATGATCATGGCTTTTGTGGTTGTATTCCTTATTGTTTCACCACACATTAAAGAACATAATTATATTGAGAATCCTGAACCAGATGATAAAAACCAGGTAATTGCCGATACTAACAATTTGTAAGATTTGGGAATGATTCCTTGGTCACGATTTTTAAGCAATTAATAATTACCTTTGCCTGCTTATAACTTAACATCCGACTGTGCCTGATAGCATTGTTATTATACCAACCTATAACGAAATAGAAAATATCGAGCGGATCATCCGCAAGGTATTTTCTTTGCCTCACGATTTCCATGTTCTAATCATCGACGATGGTTCGCCCGATGGCACCCCTCTGATCGTCAAACAACTACAAAAAGAATACCCTGAACGCCTGTTTATTGAAGAACGGGCAGGCAAACAAGGCTTAGGCACAGCTTATATTCATGGCTTTAAGTGGTCTATCGCAAATCAGTACGATTTCATCTTCGAGATGGATGCCGATTTTTCACATAATCCCGATGATCTGCTGCGTTTGCGCCAGGCTTGTATCGATGGAGCAGACGCTTCTATTGGTTCACGATATATTAAAGGAGTCAATGTAGTTAACTGGCCGATGAGCCGTGTGTTGATGAGCTATTTCGCATCAGTATATGTTCGGTTCATTACAGGTATCAACATACAGGATTCTACCGCAGGCTTTATGTGCTACAAACGTAAGGTGTTGGAAACAGTACAATTGAATAAGATCAAATTCGTCGGCTACGCTTTCCAGATCGAAATGAAATATACCGCCATCAAGCACGGTTTCAAAGTCGTAGAAGTCCCCATCATCTTTACCGACCGTACAGAAGGCACCTCTAAAATGTCCACTAAAATATTCCGCGAAGCGATATTTGGCGTGATCCAGATGAAGATCAATAGTATTTTCAGGAAGTATCCGGAGGGATAGTGATTAGTTAACCAGTTATCAGTTAATCAGGAATTGCATGCAAAGAACAAGAATCATCCCGATAACTGATTAACTGGTCACTGATTAACCGATAACCGATTAACCGATCACTGATAACTATTCACTAACTTAGCGGCAATGAATGAGCATCTTGATCCGGAACGCGAACGCCTCTCTCCTGCCGAAAGGGATATTGAAAAAGTGTTGCGTCCGCAGGCTTTTGAGGATTTTACCGGTCAGCATAAAATTTTAACCAACTTAAAAGTATTTGTTCAGGCTGCCCGCCAGCGCGGCGAGGCGCTTGACCATGTGCTGCTGCACGGCCCACCGGGATTGGGCAAGACTACCCTTTCGCACATCATCGCAAACGAGATGGGCGTAGGAATAAAAATCACCTCCGGCCCGGTACTGGATAAACCCGGAGACCTTGCCGGCCTGCTCACCAACCTCGAAACAGGCGATATTCTGTTTATTGACGAAATACACCGCCTTAGCCCGCTGGTTGAGGAATACCTGTATTCGGCGATGGAAGATTTCAAGATCGATATCATGCTCGAAAGCGGCCCCAACGCACGTTCGGTACAGAT
>NZ_DATCRU010000048.1:0-21992 GCF_036568825.1 Mucilaginibacter sp.
GGTCAAGGAAGATTTGCCATCATGCTCATACCAATGAACTAATGAACAAATCAACCAATGAACCAAAAAGAAATTCAGGTGCCTATATCGGCGGTGTCCACCTCTTCCCATTCCGAACAGAGAAGTTAAGCCCGCCAGAGCCGATGGTACTGCGGTAATACGTGGGAGAGTAGGTCGGTGCCCCTTTTTACAGAAGCCTCGTTTCAAAAGAACGAGGCTTTCTTGTTTTGTATACTTGTCATTAGTCACTGGTCATTAGTCATTAGTACTCAATCTTCTAATGACCACCTTTCACCATCAAATTATTCTTAGCTTTACAACCTATGCCCACAGGTTTTGAAGTTTTCAAAGATTATGTAACCCGGCACACCCAACTCAACGAAGCTGACTTTGCCGCGCTGGAAGCCGCCGTTCGCCCCAAGAAACTGCGCAAACACCAATACCTGCTGCAGGAAGGCGATGTTTGCCGCTATCACTGTTTCATTACCAAAGGTCTGCTGCGCACCTATTCGGTTGACGAAAAGGGTAATGAACACGTGATGCGTTTCGCTATGGAAAACTGGTGGATCAGCGACCGCGAAAGTTTGCTGACCGAACAACCCAGCAGGTTCAACATTGATGCCATTGAAGATTCGGAAGTGTTGCTGTTTGACAAACCCACAATGGAGATGCTTACGGACAGCATCCCCGCCTTTGGCAAAATGATAACCGGTGTGCTCGACAAAAGCTTTATCACCTCCCAAACGCGTATTCACGAAGCCATAAGCAGCACGGCCGAAGAAAAATACAACATCTTTGTGCAGCGCTATCCCGGTTTCGCGTTAAGGGCGCCGCAGTCAATGATCGCCTCGTACCTCGGCATCAAACCGGAAACATTAAGCCGCCTGCGAAACAAAAAGCATTGACATTTGTCAATTGCTTTCTTGACATACCTCATCGTTTTGGGAGGCCTTTTGTAGCCAATTTTGCTTTATAACAAAAGCAAAAAATATCATGTCACGTAAATTAGAAAATAAAGTAGCCGTAATAACCGGCGCAACCAGCGGGATGGCCCTGGCCACCGCCAAATTATTTGTAGAAGAAGGCGCTTATGTATTTATAACAGGCAGGCGCCAGGAATTGCTGGACAAAGCCGTAGCCGAAATAGGTCGCAACGTTACCGGCATCCGCGGCGACTCGGGCAACCTGGCCGACCTTGACCGTATCATCGAAACCGTAAAAAAAGAAAAAGGCCATATCGATGTTCTTTATGCTAGCGCCGGTGTAGGCGATTTTGGTGTAATGCTGGGCAACGTAACCGAAGAAGTCTACGCCAAAACCTTCGACGTAAATGTAAAAGGAACCATCTTCACTGTTCAGAAAGCGCTTCCATTGTTGGTCGACGGCGGGTCTATTATCATGACGGGTTCTATTGCTGGTGTAAAAGCTATCCCCGGTATGAGCGTTTACAGTGCCAGTAAAGCAGCTATCCGCTCACTGGCCCGCACATGGACAATGGAATTAAAATCAAGAAACATACGCGTAAATGTGTTAAGTCCGGGCTCTATAGACACAGCCACATTTGACGGTGTGCCACAAGAGGTGAGGGACGCACTGACACAGCAGATCCCAATGGGCCGTTTCGGCACATCTGAAGAAATTGCCTCAGCTGCTTTATTCCTAGCATCGGCAGATTCAAGCTACGTTACCGGCACCGAGTTGTTTGTGGATGGTGGAGTTGCTCAGGTTTAATTGAGGGAGAGGTTTATCAAATGCGTTTTTGCAAAAAAAGCCTGCCCTTTTTACATAGCAGGCTTTTTTGTAAACAGCCCGGAATGGTATGCACAAGCCATTAATTGCTGCCCGCTGGCGGGGTAACTTTGTAGCCCAATTGTTGAACGATATACAGATTGTCGAAATATATGCGGCTGGAATTGATCTTGCCTTTGGTTACTTTGTAAACACAGTGGTAAGGGAATTTTACTGTTTTGCCCATCGAGGTAAAGGTATAGTCGCCCCAAACAGCCACCCAGTTTCCCATGTAATCGCCTGATTTAACATGGAACGATTCCAAAACGAAGTTCACTTTACGGTCTGATTGTGTTTTATAATTTTCCTTCCAGCCTTTTACCAGTTGCTCGGTGTTCCCCGAATCGGAAGGGGCAGGGCCATAGGCTTTAAAATCAGGTGCTAATAATGTTGCAGCTTTATCAGCGTCGCCGCCTACCAGCCAGTTAGTAAAATTGGCAACGGCCATATCGTCCTGATCAGCGGTCGAGTTATCGCCAATCATGTCTTTTTGATGAATGGCTTTGTCCTGGGCACTGGCTTTGTCAACTGAAAATATAAACAGGACTGCCAGTGCGATAAGAAGAGAAAGGGGAATTCTTTTCATTGCGGTTTAATTTAATAGTTTAAAGAAATAGGTTAATAAGGTAGTCTATAGGGCTGTTATCTTCGTTCGGTTTAATAGCCGGAAATTACCGCAGTAGGATAATATAGTAGGTTCGGAAGATGCTTATAATCAGCAATTAAGGGCGTAATTAAAGCTAAGTAAAAACAATGAATAAATCAAAGCTTTTGTCTTTTCAAATTAAAAACCTCCCTTTCAAGCCTGTCGCAAAACACCCCGCAAGATGTCTCGTTTGCGAGTATCAAAATTGTGATGGATACGCTACCTTTATTAGCGTAAAAGCATACTAACTTCATGAAAATAGTAAGAGTACAATACACCACCACCTTGGAATTCGCACCAATAAACCAGGCGAATATTGCCGCCATTGTGCAGGAGTTAAAAGAACTCAACCATCCCGGAATCAAATATGGCTGCTGGTTGCTACCTGATGGCAAAACATTTATGCACTTTGATCAATTTGAGACGGAAGAAGATCATCATTTGTTAACGTCTTTAAAATCATTCGAAAAATTCGGTGATGAGCTCTGGGCCAGCGGCTTGGAAGTTGAACCTAAACTGGAGCTGCTTAGTTTAGTAGCATCGACAGAAATTTTTTGGAGCTAAATTATAGTTGGCAGCTTTCAGTTGGCGGTTTGCCTTTAAATATTATTAGTCTTCAATCCTTAAAAGCATCCTGGTATTATTGTAGAATTTAAAACTATACGTATCTTTCTACAACTTAAACTAATCACAATGGATCCATTGCAAAAGGTGCTTTGGCATAAGATACAGGATTTTCAACTCGATGAACCATCAGTTGATTTCAAATTTTCGGACAGGCTGAGCCGTGAAAATGGCTGGACATTGCTTTATACCGAGAGAGTTTTAAAAGAATATAAAAGGTTTATTTTTCTTTGTTGTATATCGCCCACAGGCGTTACACCTTCAGATCCGGTTGATCAGGCCTGGCATTTGCACTTAACTTATACCCAATCCTATTGGGTTCGCCTTTGCGGGGACACTTTACACCGGGAATTACATCATAACCCGACACTGGGTGGCACAGCTGAAGCGTCAAAATTTAACGATTATTATACGTTAACGCATCTGCTATATAAGACAGTATTTGAAATGGACCCACCGGCCGATATTTGGCAGAATAATCAAATACGTTTTACCGATGTGAACTTTCAACGGGTTAATAAAAATAAATATTGGCTGATAAGGAAGTCAAAAATCAAATTCATAGCAATTATCTTTTCATTAATAGTTACACATTTCCTTTTTGTACAGGCTTCATTTGGCTCTAATTCTGAAATCGTGCTGGCTATTATTGCAGTTTTCGCTGCGATTTACTTAGCTCTAAATAACAAAGGAGGTGGCGATCAGTCTGGTTGCTCAACCGGAGGAGGATGTGATGGTGGTGGTCATCATGGAGGACATGGTTGCTCCGGTGGTCATGGATGCTCAGGCGGTCATGGCTGTTCCGGTGGTTGTTCCAGCGGATGTTCGGGCGGTGGTGGACATTAAAATTACATCAGCGCCATATTGATCTCCGTAGCCAGCAATCCGCTACCTCCACCATAATGCTGTATAATGATGATCTGTGGGTTATGCGCGGCAAACGCCTTGCGGAGCATTGTATCAGAATCCGGTTCAATGCCCCCTCCAAAAAGCGCCAGGGTAAAAGGCCGGCTTTGGAAAAGAGAAATAGCATCCAGGTCGGTAAGAGCAGCTGTGGCGTTCCAAGCTGGATTATTATTGATTAACCGAACCACCGTTTGCACAATTTCAGGGTTGCGGCCCACTACCAGTATTTCTATCTTTTCCATAAAATAAAGTTACGTGTTATAACACGAATTGCAATAGGTTTTGTAATCAGGCAATTGATGTTTACTTTATTATGATTCATTTAACAAAACCAAAAAAACACTAAATGAACCCCGTCAACAGACCAGCTTCGGGCGAAATCAATCAAAACAATGTTGGGCTGTGAAGTGGAAAGGGCATTAGCAAACTTTGCTGAAGTGCGGGCTTGGTGGGAACGATAGTCGGGCAAAGTATTGTCCCGATAATTATCGGGATGGTTTTGATCGATTTGCAGCGTAAAGGCTAAAAGCGAAAAGAAGTCCGCTAGCTAGCGGATTGACTTGATTTTTTGTTACTTTTTTATCAAGAAAAAAGTAAAAGAAGCCCAGCGGCAATTGAGCGGCCAAAAGTTTTCATTTACCGCTACATCCCTTTAAATAGCTATATTAGTCATCATAACAACAGCCAATGAAAAAAGGACGCCTGGAAGCTTTCAGCGATGGAGTTATCGCTATCATCATCACAATCATGGTGCTCGAATTAAAAGTTCCTGAGCATGGCAGCGACCTGAAGTCACTTTTCCCAATTTTACCTTTCTTTTTAAGCTATGTTTTGAGCTTTACGTATATAGGCATCTACTGGAACAATCATCACCATATGCTTTACCTGGTGAACTCCATCACCGGCGGCGTATTGTGGGCCAACCTGAACCTGCTGTTCTGGCTGTCGCTTATTCCTTTTGGTACCGAATGGATGGCTAATAATCACTTTGCTGCCATGCCGGTAGCCGTTTACGGATTATTATTGATGATGTGCGGAGCCGCCTACCTATTGCTGGCCTATATACTGGCAAGCCATTGTGGTAAAAATTCCGAACTGGCGCAAGCTTTGGGGAGGGACTGGAAAGGAAAACTCTCTATCGTTATCTATATTACTGGCGTAATTTCTGCATTTTGGTATCCACAAGTTAGCTGTGCATTATATGTGCTGGTCGCCTGTGTCTGGTTTATCCCCGACAGGCGCATCGAAAAGAAAGTGATCCATAAAGAAACTACTCATACCGAAGAATAATCGAAAAAGCCTCCTGACTTTTTTACCCAAAAGTTTAATTTCAAAATCATCTAACCTCATGATTTTCATGTCGTATAACATTCTAATTGAATTATAACCTGCTGACAATAATTTAATATTAAGTACATCAGTTTTAAGGATTTATTAATGTTGATTTCACGATATGCATATAATAATCTGCTACTCTTGTGTTGTAAAGTTTAACCCCGGACTTTAAAGATGAAATTGACAATTACGATCACTCGCTGCGTTAAAACGCTCCTTTTTGTCTCGCTCATTTTTACCCAGTTTTACTGTAAGGCACAATCCACCCCGCTTCTAAACGGTTTCGCGCATAACGATTACAGGCATAAACACCCTTTGTTCGACGCATTGGAGAATGGCTTTACCAACATCGAGGCGGATATATTTTTAAAGAATAATAAGCTGATCGTTGCTCACGTATTCCCATACTTTAAGGGAAAACGCACGTTGGAGAATCTATACTTCAAACCACTGTCCGAAAGAATAGCTCAGAATAACGGAAAGGTTTATGAAAATTATAATAAGCCGGTGATCCTGATGATCGACATAAAAACCAATTCCAACGATACATATGAAGCATTAAAGCCATTACTGGAAAAATATAGTTCGATATTGACTCATTTGGAAAATGGTAAGGTTGTGTACGGTGCAGTGACAGTTGTTTTATCAGGCCATAAACCTTATGATATGATAGGCAGCGAAAAAGACCGTCTTGCTTTTATTGACGAGGATCTTCGTAAGGTATCGCGCGATACCACCTCCAATATGTTCACCATGGCCAGCTGCAAATATTCAAGAATGCTGAAATGGGATGGCAAAGGCAGTTTTCCTGAGGCTGAACGAAACAGGCTATGCGCTTTCGTTATTATGGCCCATCGCATGGGTGAAAAGGTTCGCTTATGGGCCTCTCCTGAAAAGAAAGCAGTTTGGGACGAATTGCTAAAGTGCGGTGTTGACCTGATCAATACCGACCGCCTGGTTACCCTGCGCCAATACCTTAATTCTAATACTGTTACCCTCGCTAAAGTTGATTAATATCAATAGCATATTGGTTATACGTAATACGTTTTAGGTTCTACGTGCCTGATTCACTATTCACCATTCACTAAATAAAAACGTATAATATCCTACGTAAAACGTACAACCTTTTTACGAAATAATCCCCACTTGATCAACCCAATCAACTAATTTATATTCGAAATAAATTGCGATTTGCACATTACGGTTAATATCTCTTTTACTATTGTCGCTTACCTTTGGTGTAACAAATTTTTTGCAGAGTACGCTTAAATTTTTTGCAGATTAATCGTCACACACTATGGATGATTTTATAGCCGCCAGGTCTCAGATGGCATTATCTTTAGGGTTCCACATTATATTTTCATGCATCGGGATGGTGATGCCGTTTTTTATGGCGATCGCTCATTTTTACTGGCTCAAAACCAAAGACCCGGTTTATAAGAATATCACCAAGGCCTGGAGCAAAGGCGTGGCTATATTTTTTGCCACAGGTGCAGTTTCAGGAACAGTTTTATCATTTGAATTAGGTTTGCTCTGGCCAACCTTTATGAAACACGCCGGACCAATATTCGGTATGCCATTTTCGCTGGAAGGAACAGCATTTTTTATCGAAGCTATTGCACTAGGATTTTTCCTTTATGGATGGGAGCGGTTCAATCCCTGGTTTCATTGGATTACAGGGGTGGTCGTAGGTATTAGTGGTATTGTTTCGGGCATATTGGTAGTTGCTGCCAATAGCTGGATGAACAGCCCTTCAGGATTTGATTTTGTCAACGGTCAATACCTGAACATCGACCCCATGAAGGCCATGTTTAACGCCGCCTGGTTTCAGCAGGCATTGCATATGTCTATAGCTGCTTTTGCCGCTACCGGTTTTGCTGTAGCGGGCGTGCATGCGGTGATGATCATTCGCAAAAAGAATGTGAAGTTTCATTACATGTCATTTCGTATCGCTATTGTGTTTGGCGCAGTAGCAGCTATTCTGCAACCTTTAAGCGGTGACATTTCTGCTAAAAATGTAGCTAAGCGCCAACCAGCTAAACTGGCGGCAATGGAAGCGCATTTCAAAACGGAAAAGTTTTCACCTTTGATTATTGGTGGCATACCTGATACGCTAACTAAACAGGTAAATTACGCCATTAAACTCCCCGGAATGTTAAGCTTCATGACCTATGAGGATTTCAATGCAGAGGTAAAAGGCCTTGATCAGATACCAAAAGAAGATCAACCTCCAATAGCCATCACACATTATGCTTTTCAAATAATGGTGGGATTAGGGGTACTGATGATGGGCATTGCTGTGCTATATTTTATTGCATTGCTAAAAATGAAAAAATGGTTCAGCAAAGCATGGTTCCTCAAACTGTTCGCCTGGGCAACACCGATAGGGTTTATAGCGGTAGAAGCCGGCTGGACAGTAACTGAGGTCGGCCGCCAGCCATGGATCATACAAGGCGTTATGCGCACGTCTGAGGCTGTTACGCCTATGCCGGGTATTAATTATTCATTCTATCTGTTCACAGCGGTGTATTTGTCGCTGAGTGTTATGGTAGTTTTTATGCTATACAGGCAGATTAAGATGGTGCCGAGGTTATATGATGTTTAATTTTAGTTGAAGAAGTTGTAAAGGTTGTAGTGGTTGAAGAAGTTAATTGACCACTTGTCACTAAAAAAACCAAACCTTTATAACAACTACAACCTTTACAACCACTACAACCAAACAAAGAAATGATCTACGTAGTAATAATCTATTTATGGGTAGCGCTTCTGCTATACCTGCTGCTTGGCGGGGCCGATTTTGGCGCGGGCATCATCGAGCTTTTTACAACCGAGGATAATAAAGCAAGAACCCGACGGATAAGTTATCAGGCCATTGGCCCGGTATGGGAAGCCAATCACATGTGGCTCATTATTGCTATTGTGATTCTTTTCGTTGGCTTCCCCGGTATTTATGCCACCATGTCCGTACACTTGCATATCCCATTAGTAGTAATGTTATTAGGAATTATAGCCAGGGGAACAGCCTTTGCTTTCCGTAATTACGATGCGGTAACCGATAACTTTCAAAAAGTATATAATAAGATATTCGTTTACTCCAGCTTTATTACGCCTTTGTTCCTGGGCATTATTGCCGGTAGTGCGGTTTCCGGAAGGATCGATCCTCATGCGGACACCTTTTTATCGGCTTATATATTCAGCTGGCTCAATTGGTTCTCGGTTAGTATCGGACTGTTTACAGCCTCTTTATGCGGATTTATCGCCGCGATCTTCCTTATAGGGGAGGCTAAACATGATGAGATAGAGCGCAAAAGATATGTCCGCAAAGCGGTGCAGATGAACGTTGCCGCAGTGATCTCAGGCGGAATGGTTTTTGTATCGGCCATATCTGATGGCATTCCTTTGGTGCAATGGGTGTTTGGCAATGCGGTAGGTATTACTGCAGTTTCGGCAGCTACTATTTCCCTGATCATATTATGGTACCTGATCTACAAAGGTAGATCAAAAAGCCTGCGCCTGCTAGCAGGTTTCCAGATCACTATGATATTGCTGACCACTACTTACAAACACTATCCAAATATCGTTATCCTCAAAAACGGCGGGTATCTGTCACTGCTCGAAAATAAAGGGACGGATAAAACCATCGAAGCGCTAGCTTTGGCCTTGTTAATTGGCAGTGTGTTTATTCTGCCGGCATTGATTTATCTTATTTATAGTTTTCAGAAAAGAGGGAATAAGGAAGCTGCATAAATTTGTCTTAATTTTCAGTAAAGAATAGTAAATTTGTGTAAAGGCAAGAAATGAAATTACTAATTGAAATAGAAGATACTAAGGCTGCTGCTTTCATTGAAATGCTAAAGGATTATTCTTTCTTGAAAGCCAAAACTTTGTCTGGCCCTGATGCACAATTATTAGAAGAAATCCACGAAATAAAAAGGGCATTCAAACATGCAGGGCAAATAAAATCAGGCACACTAAAAGGTCGTCCGGCTGAAGATTTGTTAAATGAGCTATAGTGTCTTTACAATTGCTTATTTCGATAAGCAGTTAAAACGCCTCATCAAAAAATATCCTTCACTTAGATCTGAATTTTCTGAATTAATTACCTCCCTCAAAATAGACCCGACTCAAGGCGTCTCTATAGGGAATGGCTGCTACAAGATAAGAATAAGTATAGCCTCAAAGGGCAAAGGAAAATCTGGCGGTGCCAGGGTAATAACCTATGTGACAATTACAGAGAATTCAATTTTCTTACTATCTATTTACGACAAATCTGAGCAGGAAGACATAAGTGATAAAGAGTTGCTTCGTTTGTTGGATGTAATTCGTTAAAACCTTCTATTTAAATTGCTTTTGTAAAAATATCCAGCCAGACAGTTCAGGACAGTTAATCCAATCCGTTTTCATTAGATTTGGTATCAACGCAATATCTGCATTGCGTTTGACACCTAAGTAATAAAATTATATGAAATTCCTCTTCTCATTATTTGCCCTGCAAATAGTTGCGTCCCTGTGTTTGGCCCAGGTAAAAGTTGACGGCCTTTTATGCGAAAATCGCACCAACCCCTTAGGCATGGATGTTACCACACCCCGTTTTAGCTGGAAACTGGTAAGCGATAAACGCAACGAAATGCAAACCGCCTACAGAATAGAAGTGAGCGAAAAGGCAAATTTCGGCGGCCATGTATGGGATTCGGGAAAAATAAAGTCTGATTCATCAGTATTTGTCACTTATAAAGGTCAGCCACTGCAGTCCGGCAAAAAATATTTCTGGCGCGTGCAGGTGTGGGACAACTCGGGCAAATCTTCAGGTTGGAGTGCGCCGGCTTGGTGGCAAACCGCATTGTTTCATGAGTCAGACTGGAAAGCACAATGGATTACACCCGGTTACCAGGAAGATACTACCATGCGACCAAGTCCGTTGATGCGCAAACAATTTGCTGTTGATAAAAAGATCAGATCGGCCGTGGCCTATATTACTGCACATGGCATGTATGAAGCCAATATCAATGGCAAACGCGTGGGCGATGCTTATCTTACTCCCGGATGGACAAGCTATAAAAACCGTCTACAATATCAAACCTACGATGTTACCGATTTGCTGAAAGAAGGCCAGAATGCTATCGGCGTTATGCTGGGTAATGGCTGGTATCGGGGCATTATCGGTTACAGTAACCGTAAGAATGTTTATGGAAGTGATATTGCTTTGCTGATGCAAGTGGAAATTACCTATGAAGACGGATCAACAGGAATAATTTCATCAGATGATAGCTGGAAGTCCTCAACCGGCGAGGTGCTGTATTCCGAGATATATAATGGCGAAACAATCGATCACAACAAAGATCAACCCGGCTGGATGCAAACTGGTTTTGATGACTCCAAATGGAGCGGAGTTAAGGTGCAGGATTATCCAAAAAACATCCTGATCGCTACTTACAATGAAATGGTGAAGAAGCACGAGACCTTTAAGCCTGTCCGCATCTTCAAAACACCAAAGAATGAGCAAGTGATCGATTTTGGGCAGAATTTGGTAGGGTGGGTTGTCCTGAAAGTAAAAGGCAAGGCAGGTGATAAGATCACCGTATCTCATGCCGAAGTGCTGGATAAATTAGGGAACTTCTATACCGAAAACCTACGTGCAGCCAAAGCGCAGGATACGTATATTTTAAAAGGTGGAGACGAAGAAGTTTTTGAACCGCACTTTACTTTTCACGGCTTTCAATTTATACGTATAGAAGGCTATCCCGGCGATGTGATCAAACCGGAAGATGTAACTGCTGTGGCCTTGTATTCGGATATGAAACCTACGGGTACGTTCACTACTTCCAACCCTCTGATCAATCAGCTGCAACACAATATTCAATGGGGGCAGCGCGGTAATTTCCTGGATGTCCCTACCGATTGTCCGCAACGTGATGAGCGTCTGGGTTGGACAGGCGATGCACAAGTGTTCTCGCGCACGGCCACCTTCAACATGAATGTAAATGACTTTTTCGCCAAATGGCTGCGCGACGTAGCTGCGGATCAGTCGCCTGCCGGTATAGTGCCATTCGTTGTACCTAACTGTTTGGGCTTTACACAAGGCAGCACGGGCTGGGGTGATGTGTCAACAGTCGTTCCATGGAACATGTACCTGGCTTACGGCGATAAACGTATCCTTGCCACCCAGTACGCCAGCATGAAGGCCTGGGTTGATTACATGAAAAATCAATCTAAAAACGACTTATGGAACACAGGCTTCCACTTCGGCGACTGGCTGTTCTACAGTCGCGACGATGATACTGATGGGACTTCGGCTATTACCGACAAATTTTTCATAGCGCAATGCTTTTACGCTTATTCAACCCAATTGCTTATCAATGCGGCAACCGTACTGAATAAACAGGAGGATGTTGCTTCTTACACAGAATTGCTTAAACGCATCAAAGCTGCTTTCTTTAAAGAATATGTAACGCCAAATGGCAGACTGGTATCTGGTACGCAAACTGCCTATACCCTTGCGCTAAATTTTGATATGCTGCCTGAGTCATTACGTGACCAGGCTGCAACACGATTGGTAGAAAACATCCATGCCTATGGTGATCATCTTACCACAGGCTTTTTAGGTACACCTTACCTGTGTCATGTGCTTACCCGTTTTGGAAAAGATAATATTGCTTACCGTCTGTTATTGCAGGATACGTATCCGTCATGGCTATATCCTGTTAAGATGGGCGCAACCACCATATGGGAGCGTTGGGACGGCATCAAACCCGATAAAACCTTCGAGGCTGTAAGCATGAACTCTTTTAACCATTACGCTTACGGTGCCATTGGCGACTGGATGTATCGCGTAATGACAGGCCTGGATACCTACACCGATGGCCCGGGCTATAAGCACATCAAGATAATGCCGCACCCGGGAGGTAATTTCACTAACGCATCGGCTAAATTGCAAACTTATTACGGGGATGTCAGCTCGGGCTGGGAAGTAAAGGATGGAAAAATGTACTATACGGTCGAAATACCTGCAAATACCAAAGCCGATATCTTCCTGCCCGTAAAACAAGCTGAAGATATCACAGAAGAAGGCAAATCATTAGCATCAGATAAAGGCTTGACCGTAGGCTCATACCAGGATGGTTATATCGGCATAAGCGTTGGCTCAGGTGTATATCATTTTGAGACCCCTCAACTACCGGCAGCACCGGCTGTTGCAGCGAAATAGATTTGTTAGATCAGTATCAGACTTACGAAGTTTTTAAAACTTCGTAAGTCTGTTTGTCAAAGCGCAAATACCTTAGCATAAAAAGGCGCTTCCGATCCCCAGTCTTTAAATGTCGACTTCATCTTGTCCTGGAAAACTTTCGCTTCCATCTGCTTGCCTTTTTTGGGTGGAGCGACTGCGTTTGGAGCCAGCGTCATATCGGTTACTTTAGTAGCAAACCAGGCAATATTTTCATGCGGCAGCGCAACTTCCAGTATCATTCCAGGTAAACCATTAAACGATTCAGGACCACCTGATACAGGGATGTCCGTCGTGTAAAATGCTACTACATAAATAGAATCCATCATAATGGCATTCGCCCTGCGGCAATTGTAACCGGCAATCTCACGGGTCTCATCGGTTATTTTCCATTTTATTTTACGGGTACTGTCTTTCACCAAAAAAAGCTCATCAAATACCTTCTTTTGGAAAACGCCCGTCTTTGTGTCCAGATCACTGTAAATGGTATTGTTTTGAGTGGCCACCGGGCTGTTGGCAAACCACCCTCCTCCGGTCGCTATTTCCTCCTCGGCTGGTGTGAAGAGCGTTTTATTATTAGCAAATGATAAAACGCTCTTGGATACCTTAAACTGGGGCTGAGCCTTCTTATATGCATCAAATAGGGGACTTAGCCAAGCCTCATTATCCTTATTAAACATTTTTGGGATAATGGCATACATATTTGTTTTACGTTCAAACTCAATAGTGCCCGAAGTAGTAAAATGGGCATGCTGGGCAAAAAGCTTATTGCTCAATAACAAAAGGCAGATAACAAATATTGATAGGTTTTTCATGTTTTTATTTTTTAGCAGTCCCTCCGGCCATTTTAGTAAACTCATAATCAATGGTGAACATCACATATCGTTTAATCGTTGTATAACTGTTTTGTACAATCATATTCGCATTGGCTGTCCGGCTAAAGCCTACATTCTGGTTCAGCAAATCGTTACCCCAGATAGTAAATTTCAGGTTGTCATTTTTCAGGAATGTTTTAATAATGAAGGCATTGATGATGGTTTTACTAAAATCATTATCGAAAGATGCTGTTTTCGGACTATACTCATAACTGTTGTTTGAGCCTATCTGGAACTTGCCCGGCAGGTAAATAGTGAAACCACCATCAGCGTTGAACCCTGTACCGTTGTTATTGGTATTTGGCTGTAGTGATGACCTGCTTATGGTATAGGTAGGACCGCCGGAAAGATATATCTCGATCTTTTTCTCCTTGTATTTATTAATACCTAACCGTGGATTAAAAGAATAGCTCTGAGTGCGGTTAAGCACGTCATTCACCATATTATAATACGTATTTCCGCTGCCATTCATACCAAGCCAAACATTAAAATCCAGCTTTTCTATCTTCTTACCGTAATTGCCCCAGAAATTAAAATTCGAAGTCTGTTTTCCTGGCAGGTTTGCGTATTGACTGATACTTCCCCCGTTAGGTGCATAAGTAATATCGCTTACAATGGGATTTGTAGTATAAGAATAGTTTCCGTTTAAATAGATATACTCATTGGACACCACTTTAAATGAATTATACCAAATATTAAAATTGTTGGTAAATGACGGCTTCAAATTCGGATTACCCTCCACGATATTTAACTGGTCATTGTTATTTTGTATAGGCTGTAACTGATCTATAGTTGGCAAAGTAGTACGCCCGGTATAATTGAAGTTAAATGATTTCTGCTGCGAAAAGCGGTATTGAAAGCTTGCCTGCGGCATCCAGTCAGTAAAGTCCCTGTTCAGCGTGCTGCCTGTATAAGCTTCAGTTTGTTTAAGGTTAACGTCAGCCACTTTAGTACCGAAATTAATTATCGTTTTTCCTTTTTTGAAGTTGAAGATTGCGCCACCCTGGTTCGAGATGCTATTCAGTTTGTAGTTGCTGCTGAACGTATCATTCAACATATTATAATTGCCCGGGCTCGATTGATCAAAACTCTTCCTGTCGGCAGTGGCATTATTTACTCCGAGGCCATAATTGAACGTAATAGCCAAAGTTTTGGTAAGCGGTTCGCTGTAGGTCAGGTTGGTAGTCAGCGCTGAGTTTTTCAGGTTGTTGGTTTTATATTGGTTAACTCTGGAGGTATCAGGTAATGGCAGGTTATTGAAATCAACTTCTGAATTTAAGTACCCTTTAGCTTCACTTTGGTTAAATGCCTCTGCTATATTAAATGAAAGTGTGCGGCGTGGTTTTTTGAATTTATGCGTATAAAGGGCACTGGCATTAAATATTTTCTGATCTACATCATTGGTTATTTTCCTGCTGCTGCTGTTTACCAGGGTATCATTCCTAAATTCCGTACCGGTAAATGTTTCCACTGTGTTACTGTGCTTTGAAGTGCCGTCGACCGCTATTTTAAGATTCGAGCTTGTATCCAGCTTCACATTATAGGTAGCATCCAGCTTTTGCCTGAACATATACTTATGAAACGTCTCGTTCGAAGTGCTGTTTAAGATCGTATCCGGCAAGTTGTTTTGGGTGATATTGGCATTACTGCCATCAACCGTAAGCGAACCTATTTTATAGTTTGTATTCAGTGATTCTTTATCATCGTTCCATTTAGTATCATAGTGTACACCGCCAGTGCGGGCAGTTGGTAAACCTTGTCCATTGTACCTGCCGTCAAACGAATCCAGATCATCCCCATTACCCCCGAAAAAGAAAACAACCCCGCTATCGTCCGACTGAATAGCATTTCCCGAACCATATTTCTGATTATCTTCCCACCCAAGCCCGGTCTTACCATTATTCCCTAAGGTGCCATAAACAGAGAGCTTCTGTTTAGCCTTAAACGCATTGAACAATACCTGCGCCTGGTAAATATTTTCTGTCCCGTCGCCTGCTTCGGCCTTTCCAAACATGCCGTTCTTTTTATCGGCCTTTAGTTTAATGTTCAGGGTCTTTTCTTTCTTCCCGTCATCTATACCGGTAAATGCTGCCTGATCACTCTTTTTATCATACAGCTGTACTTTATCAACCATATCGGCACGGATGTTTTTGGTGACAAGGGTCGGATCATCCCCAAAAAACTCTTCTCCATCAACCAGTACTTTGTTTACTGTTTGGCCCTGAGCAGTAATCTTACCATCCTTATCTACCTGTATACCCGGCAACTGCTTCAATAGATCTTCCACTTTCGCATTTGGCTGTGTGACATAAGCAGCTGCATTAAACTCGGTTGTATCACCTTTTATTTTCATCTGGGCGGCGGAGCCTTTAATAATTACTTCATGCAGCAGGCGCGATTTTAACTGCAGATGGATGTTGCCTAAATTAAAATTCTGCTTAGTAGAATCAAGACTGAATTTATCTACATAATCTGCATAATCAGGATAGGCTAATAAAACAATGAATTTTCCCGGATGTAGTCCGCCGATGTCAAACGAGCCATCCTCACCGGTGCGCGCATAAGTTACCAGCGTAGAGTCTTTGGCATTTAAAACCGACACGGAAGTGTTACGCAGTTTTACATGCTCAACGCTATCACTTACCACACCTTTTACAGAGTATTTGTTTTGGGCCAATAAAGAAGCAGAAAAAGCAAGAAAAATAAGGCACAGTAAAATTTTGTGTTTCATAAGGCTTTGTTAGGGTGCCCTAAGATATAACTAAGCCATTAGGATTGAAAATGCCGACGCGTTAATTTATGTTAATAAATGTTAAATGGAACATTATAAGGCTATTAAAGACTATTAGGTTTATAGTTATCTTTATGCTCAATGAAACAGTTCACCCCTTGCGATGCGCTAAAGCCGTATATTCAATCGCTGATGGTTTCAGAAAGCGGGTTGGCACAAACTTATACTGTGCTGCCGGGCACATCACTGGTAATGGGCTTTCAATATCGTGGCAGACTGGCTTATCAGCAGGAAAACTCAGCTATCAGCCTCGCCACGGCAGGCATCACAGGCATACTCAACACATACCGTATTTTCGAAAATACTGCTAATACAGGTACTGTCCTGGTCATATTTAAAGAGGCAGGAGCAGCTCCCTTTTTTAAAGAACCTTTGCATGAACTATATAACGAAAGCTTATCATTGGACAACCTTGTTGCCAGGGAAGAACTTTCAATACTTGAAGAACAATTATCTGCCGCCCTCACTGATGAAGACCGTTTGCGCCTGGTTGAACAATTCCTGTTTTCTCGTCTGCAGCCGCATAAAACAGATTTACTGGTAAAAGCCGCTATTGAACAAATACATTTAACCAATGGCCTGATCCGCATGGATGACCTGGCCGAAAAACTCTATACCAGCAAAAGCCCGCTCGAAAAACGTTTCAGGCAGGTAGTAGGCACAAGTCCTAAAAAGTTTGCTACCATCATCCGCATGAAATCAGCATTGATCACCATGCAGTCGCCAATGGTTATGCAAAATGAACGACTGCTAGGCTATTATGACCAATCGCACTTTATACATGACTTTAAGAAGTTTACCGGTATTACACCCGAACAATATTTGAAAAATTCGTCTCAAAATAAATAACAATCCCCTCTTTACCGCGCTCGGTAGGGAGGGTGGTCTAGCGCAGCGATGACCGGGTGAGTCAATATGCGACTTACATCTTAAAAAATGAAATCAACGGATTTTTACAATACCAGCCTCCGCAGCCGGGGTAAATTTGCTATACATTAAAACGTTAAGATCATGTTTACAGTAGAGCAAATTAAAGCAGTACACAGCAAAGTAAAATCAGGTGCCGATTTTCCAGATTATGTGCAGGAGATCAAAGCATTAGGATTAATAAGGTATGAATATATAGTATCCGATGGTCGCACCATCTATTATGGTGATAATAATTTCATAACAGAAGCACCTCAGATATATCCTGAGAAAAGAATAAACCCCATTTCATCCGCCTCAACAATAGAACACGTTATACGTGAACATCAGCAGGGCAAGTCTGACTTTCTCACATTTTGCCAGCTGGCAGCAGATGCGGGTGTGCATCATTGGGAAGTAAACACTCAAACTATGTTATGTACTTATTTTGACAACGATGATAAGTCAATGCTTGCCGAGCCAATTCCACAAGGCAAATATTGACTATAATTAAAAGTCCCGGCAATTTGAATGATTGCCGGGACAAAATCAACCTAGAGATTATCTGCTAAAATATCAGGCTTTAAATTCACCACAGTAGGGTTGCGGCTTACGGTCAGTTTATAACCAGGGCTTGGTTTTTCAACCAAAATGCTGGTATCCAAAAGGGCTTTTTTATCTGCCCAGATAACTAACCGTAAAGTGCCTTTATCCCGGTATTTAATGCAAAAATCCTTACTAAGATCAACGTCATGCACAGAATCGACCCTGTGCCGTAATACTAAACGGGTATCGTAAAGCAGTGCCACCCTTTCGTGCGGATGTAACTGGCTGATAGATAAGTTCAAATTATGACACTTTTCATTAGCCGGGTAGCGGTTGCTGTTACTTCTTTTGCAAGCCACCACTGAAAGGATAACCACAAAAGCCAAAATCATTTTTGATCTTATCATAATAATCTGGCTTATTGAATTAATTCCAAAGGTGCAGAAATGGCCCTGTTTATCATCACTTCCCATTGCGACGCTATTTTGCGTAGCTTGTTCAGGTGCAATTCTTTGTCGATATATTGCCTGTATAAAACAATGGAGTGCGGCACCTGCTGATCGCTATAGCGAAGTACGAGGTACAGGAGCAGCGTATTCTTTCCATCTTTTTTCTCTTCTATACTGCAGCTGATTACATTTTTAAGATCGGTCAGGCAGGTGCTGTAATTTTCCAGGTCCATCTGAATGATGACCTTCTTATCCTGATCCATGGCAATAACAGACGAGTCCAGTTGATCGATATGATGAAAATTTAGCTTCAGCTCTTTTTCAGCTTTTATAAGCTCGTCGCTGATCCTTTTCTTTTTTGCCTTACTTGAATTGATGATAATGATAGATACAGGTATTAATATAACGGCTAACAGAACGGCCACAATAAAGGCGTTCTCTAAAACATGGTTCATGAGTTTACTATTTAATGGTTAAAAAATTCTGTGATTTACGATGAGAGACATCGTTTTAAAGTGTGCGCAGACTTTTAACCAAAAAAATGAAAAGGGAACAGGAGTCGCTTAAATAGTTGCTGGCGATGAATAACGGCCCTGCTATTCTGTACAAACAGGGTTTGGCAAGTGATAGTAATATCCTCCCCTGAGGTATTCATGTCGCCGGTCCACAATGGTTTTATCTTGCCGTAGGTAGTAAAATCAATTGTGTTTGTGTGCGAAAGTATTTTTGCGGTTGATGAAAGATGCTCTGAGGTTTTAAATTGTACATTCTCATCAGTCTGCTGGCGGCCTTGCAGTCCGGATGCACTTAACCCCACCGGGTAAATAACGGAGAGGAGAAATAATACCAGTACTAACCGTGCCAGACCTTTATACATACCCCAAAGATAAGCTTTATATTTTTAACGAAATGATATGCCCGAGCGTCATAGATATTAAAAAGACCTTGACTTGTTTAGTTGGCTTCAATAACTTGATTTTCAGGTTATGATAGTCGATTTTAAAAACAGGTAAATATTACTTGCTTAAAAAGCATATTTTAGTGCTGAATTTGTGAAGGCGGCGTGTGCGAGCCGGTTAAAAGTATTAACATTGATGCTGAAATTTAATAAGGCTATATTTAAACATCTCTACAAAACAATTTTTCCTCTCCTTTTTACTTTCCACTGCCTGGATAGCAAGGCACAGGGCTTGCTTTTTAATTCAAACGATAGTCTGCTAACCAAACGTACTTCGCTGCGTGTGTTCAGTAATGATGTGCCCGAGTTTCACGACCATCTTTACATCAACTTTGATCTTTCCTTATGGGATAACGCACACCTGGGATATGTACTTAATCTGGCAGAAAAGGACAATTCATACAGCCTCAGCTACCTGTACATGAACAGTTCGGGCTTTTTGAACTTTAATATCGACAGGAAAAGCAATAAAATCCAGATACCGCTTGATAAATCCATGCTTAAAAAAGGCAAATGGATAAGAGTGCGGATGGATTTTGATCTGAAAGGCGATAAGGTAAATCTCTACATCGATAATAAACTTTACCAGGCAAACGAGCTTGGTCTTAAAGATCAGACCGAAGGTAACCTGATATTCGGTAAAAACCAGTTTTACACCGAAGTGCCTAATATGGCCATCAAAAACCTGTCGGTTGGTGATGATAAACGAACTTACGTTTTCCCGTTGGATGAATGGAAAGGAACCGAAGTTCACGACCAGGAAGGAGAGGTTACCGGAACAGTTGACAACCCGGTTTGGCTGATCAATGAGTCGTATTTCTGGAAGCCGGTTTACAGGAATACGTTTAAACAGGTAGTTGGGCTAAACTTTAATACCATCGATCAAAACCTGTTTATTTTCAAAAAGGACTCACTGATTACGCTTGATTCTGAATCTAAGCAGGCTATTGCCGCGCCTTATCAAAATCAGTTGCCTGTACCTATTGTGCTTGGGAAAAGCATCTATAATGCACGCGAGAATAAATGCTATATCTACGATCTGTTTGATATTCCCAAAGGAATGCCCAGCGTTGCCTCGCTGAACATGGACAAGGACAGCCTCAAATGGGAGGCCATAGGCAAAACCATATTACCGCAGCAACGCCATCACCATAACATGTTTTATAACCTGCAGCAGGATACCATTTATCTGTTTGGCGGTTATGGCGGGTATAAATACTACAACAAGTTTTTGAAATACGATGCCGGGAAGGACAATTGGGTGGAAGTTCCTTTCAAAGGGGATAATATAACGCCGCGCTTTTTTGCAGCTACCGGCAGCTCTGATAACCCCGATGAAATATTGCTGTTTGGCGGTTATGGCAACGAATCAGGCAACCAGATAGTAGGCGGCAAGCAGTTTTATGACCTGTATCGCATCAATCTGAAAACCCACACCATAAAAAAAGCATGGAGTATCCATACTCAAAACAAAGAGGTATTTGTACCGGCGAATAACCTGATCCTCTCGCCCGATAAAAAATATTTCTATGCCTTATGCTATCCGCACGAGATTGCGAAGACTGAAATTCGCTTATACAAATTCTCTCTGCAGGATGGCTCCTACGAAGTAGTAAGTGCGCCAATACCAGTCACTTCCGAAAGGATAGAGTCGGATATTAACCTGTTTTTTAACCATAAAACAAACGAGTTTTTCTGCACTATACAGGAATTTACTGATCGGATTAATTCCAGCATTAAGATTTATTCGCTCTTAGCGCCGCCGGTGAGCAATACGGCTTACTTAAAATCACTAATTCCGCCGCGAAACAGCAGCCATTTACTACTTTATCTGGGTTTGGGCGTAGTAGTTATCCTTGGTTTGATCGTGGTTGTCATTATCAGGAGAAAACCCACAGGTGCTTTACCTGAACCCGAAATGCCATTTGTACCATTATCTCCTGCTATTGAGAAGCATGACACCGGAAAGAAACAAAATGCCGTTTATTTACTCGGAGAATTTATCGTTTATGATAAAAATGGCAGGGATATCACCTACCTCTTCAGTCCTAAAATAAAACAGTTGTTTATACTGATACTGGTCAATAGCTATGGCTATACTGGTATCACCTCAAAAAAGATATCCGCATTGCTATGGCCTGATAAAGACGTCGCCAAAACAAAAAACATCAAGGGAGTAACTTTCAATCACTTGCGCAGTATCATCAGCGATCTGAACGGCATTGAGCTAACCTTTCAGAATGATAATTACCTGTTCAAGTTTTCAGAAGAGTTATTCTGCGATTATTTTGTCGTTTCAGAGCTGATCAAAGAAAGTCAGTGGGGTAATAACGACGGGAAGGTTTTAGAACATTTCAACCTGATATCGAGAGGTACACTTTTAGCGGATATGTCTGACCAATGGCTCGACGACTTTAAAAATAATTATGATGAGCAACTGGTCACCATGATTCAGCCCGTGTTGATCAAGCATTATGATTCCGGAGATTTGCGCCTTGTGCCTGACCTTGCTAAGCTAATATTAGACATTGATCCTTTTAATGACACCGCCCTCAAATATCAATTGAAAGGTTTACGTAAACAGAAAGGTATTGAACAGGCTCGGAAAGTTTACGATCATTTTATAACTGAATACAAAAAGTCTTTCGGTTCAGATTATCAGACCAGTTTCGAAAAAATAATCCAATAAAGTCTGATCAGAATTGACCCGTAGGGTCTACCGCTTTGTAGAAATTAGAAAGAGTTGTTACTTGCCTCGTAGAGGTTACCCCTAACCAGGATGTTAAATTTTTCCGGCGAAGGATAGCCTCTACGAGCAATGTCATTAAGTTAAGAAAATAGCAAAGGTTACAGAATTTATAGTTTTGAGGTATCGAATCTTAAAACCAAAATCTGTAACCCAATGCTGTCTGTAAATGTAAAAATCATTGAAGAATTAAAGAACTT
>NZ_DATCRU010000049.1:0-23727 GCF_036568825.1 Mucilaginibacter sp.
CTCATTGATTTACAGCATTTAATATACTTAAAATCCATGAGAAAAACAAGTTAAATATTTGATAATCAGATATTTATATCAACATATTAACACCCATAAAATGAAAAAGTCGGAAGATTTATTCTTCCGACCATCACTGGACTTACGGGTCCCCTTTTTCGGTATAATCTATGTAGAGTAAGAACGACGTGTTCTTTAGTTGTTTTCAGTGGTAGTGGTAGTGGTAGTAGTGTTGTTGTGGCGGAAGCTGTTGCGGAATATCACAAACAATCCGAGCAGGATTAGGGTTGCGGGCCAGATCACATCGTCTATAAACAGTCCTGAGTTTTCGAGCAGAAAGGCAAAGCCAAGCAGGATGAGTATAAACCATGATTTGTTCTGGAAATTATGGCGTGAACCGGTGTAAACACCAAAGCCTATAAGGATAATTGGCCAGCTAAATAACCAATCAGGAATAAATGGCAGATCAAACTGGTTGATCAAAAATAAACAGCCGATTACCAATATAACTGCGCCTAATATTGTACGGCTATTGTGATGTCTGTCTGGGTGTTCTATGATCGTTTTCATCGTTTTAAGTTTTAAAAGTATACCCAAAGTTATATCAGTAATAAGGGCACATCAATTGAATGTTGGCGATGGGGTTGAAGAAGTCGGTAAGGGGTGGAGTTGGGTCGGTGAAATGGTTGGGGTCGGTGAGTGGTTGATTAGGTTGAATCGTTAAGTGGTTGATTGAGTTAGAGCGGTTGCATTTTCCATCACGTCATTGCGAGGAACGAAGCAATCTCTGAACTGTACAGGTCAGGGAGCAGGCATTTGTTAAGAACAATCCGATTAGTAAATCTGTTTGTGAGTAATCAGCGAACGGCTGAGATGTTTATTTTTTTAGGTCCCAAATTATTCCCGATGCCGCAGTCGTACCTAGACCGTTTAATTCGACTATCCCTAAGTGTGATTGCATAGGTTTGTTTTTGTTCAAACTGTTGTTTGGCTTTTTTAATTGACTTTTAAGTTGATTTACGGCATATTTAAAATCTTCAAAAAATTGCTCTAGAACAAAAACTTTTTTAGAGTTTTCAACTATAAAGTGTTTATCAGGAGGTACATTGTTTTTACAATTGGAGGTTAAATAGATCTCTGGGCCAGTTCGGTATTGATGTATTAGAGGGCCTCGCAGTTGTTTGTAAAGCCATGATGAGTTATTCTTGTACCAATTATTTTTAAATAATTTCATTCCATTTTTAAATCGAGTGTCACTTTCTCCATAATCATCAAAACTTTTTGAATCATAGAAGCTACCTAAAAACTCAATGCCTAAAGCAATTATAATAAATGCTATAAAATCTTCTTTTTTATCAATAAGGCTTTGAACATCATTCACGAGATTATTAAGATGTTCTAAAGCAGAAAAATCTTTTACTATTTTCATAGTTCTTAGTTGAATTGTTATCACAAATATAGGGCATCAGAGCAAGTGTTCTCATAACTTATATGAACGACAAATTCTAACTTTTCAACTCAATCAACCACTTAACCAATCAACTAATTTCAAAAATCTCACCCAACCACTTGAAAATCAAAAAATAACTCCGTACTTTTGCAGTCCCTAAAAACTGCCCGTCGTGTTGGCGTGCTTAAAAGGGAAAAACAAATAAACAAAAAAAGGAAGAATGCCTACTATTCAACAATTAGTTAGAAAAGGTAGAGTAGCTCTGGTTGACAAGAGTAAGTCGCCAGCGTTGGACAGCTGTCCACAGCGAAGAGGCGTGTGCACCCGTGTGTACACCACTACCCCTAAGAAACCAAACTCAGCAATGCGTAAAGTAGCCCGTGTGCGCTTAACCAATGGAAAAGAAGTAAACGCTTACATCCCTGGTGAAGGCCACAACTTACAGGAGCACTCAATCGTGTTGATCCGCGGCGGCCGTGTTAAAGACTTACCAGGTGTACGTTACCACATCATCCGTGGTGCATTGGATACCTCAGGTGTTGCAGGTCGTAACCAACGTCGTAGTAAATATGGTACTAAACGCCCTAAACCAGGTCAGGCAGCTGCACCAGCGGGCAAAGGCGGTAAAAAGAAATAATTAAAGGAGGATAGTAAACAATGAGAAAGTCAAAACCAAAAAAGAGAATTATCCTTCCTGATCCAAAGTTCAATGATACTTTGGTAACAAGGTTCGTAAACAATATGATGTATGATGGTAAAAAATCTACCGCATACGCCATTTTCTATAACGCTGTTGAGATAGTTGAGAAAAAAACTAACGAAAACGGTTTAGATATCTGGAAAAAAGCCTTGAACAACGTAATGCCTGCTGTAGAAGTAAAAAGCCGCCGTGTAGGTGGTGCCAACTTCCAGGTGCCTACTGAAGTTCGTCCTGAGCGTAAAGTTGCTTTGGGTATGAAATGGCTGATCAGCTATGCACGTCGTCGTGGTGAAAAAACCATGCACGAGAAACTGGCCGGCGAGATCATCTCGGCTTCAAAAGGTGAAGGTGCTGCTGTGAAGAAGAAAGAAGATACGCACAAAATGGCTGAAGCTAACAAGGCGTTCTCACACTTCAGGTTCTAATATAATTAGTGAATGAGTGAATGAGTGAATTAGTGATTTGGTAATGTTATGCTAATCAGTAATTCGTTATTTCGCTCCTTCATTTAAATGGTTAGTATTTAGTGGACAATTTTAAAATTCACTAATTCACTAATTCACTAATTCAATAATTGATTATGTCAAGAGATCTTAAATATACAAGAAACATAGGTATTGCCGCTCACATCGATGCTGGTAAGACCACTACTACCGAGCGTATCCTTTACTACTCTGGTGTGAGCCATAAGATTGGTGAGGTGCACGAGGGTGCGGCTACAATGGACTGGATGGCGCAGGAGCAGGAGCGTGGTATCACTATCACTTCAGCTGCTACTACCGTTAACTGGAAATACCGTGGCCACAACTACCACATGAACATCATCGATACTCCGGGACACGTGGACTTTACCGTAGAGGTAAACCGTTCATTACGTGTACTTGACGGGTTGGTGTTCTTATTCTCAGCTGTTGACGGTGTTGAGCCTCAGTCAGAAACTAACTGGCGTTTGGCTAACAACTACAACGTACCACGTATCGGTTTCGTTAACAAAATGGACCGTTCAGGTGCTGACTTCTTAAACGTTGTTAAGCAGGTTAAAGAAATGCTGGGTAGCACAGCTATTCCGCTTCAATTACCAATCGGTGCCGAAGATAACTTCAAAGGTGTGGTTGACCTGATCAACTTCCGTGGTATTGTTTGGAACGAGCACGATAAAGGTATGACCTTTACTGAAGTGCCTATCCCTGATGATATGGTGGAAGAAGCTACTGAGTGGAGAGAAAAATTGCTGGAAGCGGTAGCGGAATTCGACGATCACCTGATGGAGAAATTCTTCGAAGATCCAACTACCATCACCGAGCGCGAAGTATTGGACGCTTTACGCCAGGCTACATTAGCCGGTAAGATCGTTCCGATGACTTGCGGTTCATCTTTCAAAAATAAAGGTGTACAAACCATGCTGGATTACGTGATGGAGCTTATGCCTTCACCATTGGATTCAAAAGGTGTGGTTGGTCATAACCCTGATACTGGTGCAGAAGTATTGGTAAAACCAGACGTTAAAGAACCGTTTGCAGCATTAGCATTTAAAATTGCTACCGACCCGTTTGTGGGCCGTTTGTGCTTCATCCGTGTTTACTCTGGTAACCTTGAAGCTGGTTCATACATTTACAACATGCGTTCTGAATCAAAAGAGCGTATCTCTCGTATCTTCCAGATGCATGCTAACAAGCAAAACCCTATCCCTAATGTAGGTGCAGGTGATATTGCTGCGGTAGTAGGCTTTAAGGATATCAAAACTGGCGATACCCTTTGCGACGAGAAACATCAGCTGGTTCTGGAATCAATGGTGTTCCCTGATCCGGTTATCGGTTTAGCTATTGAGCCAAAAACTCAGGCTGACGTTGATAAATTAGGTATTGCGCTAGGTAAATTGGCCGAAGAGGATCCAACCTTCCGTGTACAAACTGACCAGGACACTGGCCAAACAGTTATCAGCGGTATGGGCGAGTTGCATCTTGATATCTTGATGGACCGTCTAAAACGCGAGTTTAAAGTTGAAGTTAACCAGGGTGCGCCACAGGTAGCTTACAAAGAAGCTATCACCGGTACTATACAGCACCGCGAAACATACAAGAAACAAACCGGTGGTCGTGGTAAATTTGCCGACATCCAGATCGTTGTTTCTCCGGCTGACGATAACAAAGAAGGTTTACAGTTTGTGAACGAGATCGTGGGTGGTGCTATCCCTCGCGAGTTCATCCCATCTGTAGAAAAAGGCTTTAAAGCAGCTATGGACAATGGTGTATTAGCGGGCTATCCGTTAACCAGCTTAAAAGTACGTTTGATCGATGGTTCGTTCCACGCAGTCGATTCGGATGCATTATCTTTTGAAATTGCAGCCCGTTCAGCTTACCGCGAAGCATTACCGAAATGTAAACCAGTATTGCTGGAGCCTATCATGAAGATCGAGATTTTGACTCCTGAAGAAAACATGGGTGATGTGATCGGTGACATGAACCGTCGTCGTGGCCAGCTGCAAGGTATGGACACCCGTGCAGGTTCACAGGTGATCAAAGCAATGGTACCACTGTCAGAAATGTTTGGTTATGTAACCCAGTTACGTACCATCACTTCAGGCCGTGCAACTTCAACCATGGAGTTCGACCACTATGCTGAAGCACCACGCAACGTTCAGGACGAAGTAGTTGCTAAGTCGAAGGGTAGAAAACAAGTTGCTATAGATTAAGTTGAAAAAGTTGTAATGGTTGTATTGGTTGAAGTGGTTTAAAGACCTCTACAACTAATACAACCTCTACAACCAATACAACTAATACAACAAATAAATAATCAACCACTCCCTAATAAATAGCTCTTAGGGTTGGTTTTAAAAACGAAAAAATGAGCCAAAGAATCAGAATCAAATTAAAATCGTACGATTACAACCTGGTTGATAAATCAGCTGAGAAGATCGTAAAGACAGTAAAACCTACGGGTGCTGTAGTAAGCGGACCGCTTCCGCTGCCAACTGAAAAGAAAATTTTCACTGTACTGCGTTCACCACACGTAAACAAAAAAGCGCGCGAGCAATTTCAACTATGCTCTTACAAGAGATTATTGGATATCTACAGCTCAAACTCAAAAACTGTTGACGCTTTAATGAAGCTTGAATTGCCAAGCGGTGTTGAAGTGGAGATCAAGGTGTGATAGTACCGGAAGATCAGATATTGGAATCAAGATTCAAGAACCAAGAGTCAAGATTTTGAAAAGAAAAAGCCATTCGGAAACGGATGGCTTTTTTGTTCTATCTTAGTATTCAATATGAAATTAGTTGCTTGTAGCCTTTTTATATTGCTACTATTTACCTTGCCTTTTAAATTATTTGCACAATCAGGTAAAAAGAATTGTAAATCTGATTGGCAGTTTTTCAAATTGAAAAAATCCATCACGGGAACGGTAATCTTACATGAAAAAGCTGGCCCTTGTGGACTAATCAGTTTTTCCTCTTGTACTATTTTGAAAACATCAGCTGGAGATACGATTAGAGTGCTTGAGCTTTGTGATGAAAAAAAGGTTTTTGCTCCAGGAGATCATGTTAAAATAAATACCGTTAAGTACAAGGACTATGGTATTGTAACTACAAACAAGTACGAATGTATTATCAAAAAGACAACGGTAGGGGTAGTTACCAAAGTCGAATAATTTCTAGGAGGGCGTTCGCTCTTTTGTTACACTAAATAAAGAACGAAAAAGTAAATTCACCACGTCATTGCGATGAGCGTAGCGAAGAAGCAATCCCCGATAGGCAGAGCGGCTATGCAAGTTCTACACCTTTCCCTTCGCCCTGTATAGTTTGGGATTGCTTCACTATCGTTCGTAATGACGGGTGAGAATTAGGTGTTCGCCTTAGCTGTTTCAAAATAAAGAATGGAACAGACATCCACAACGTCCTCCCAATGGCGCATTTTACATCTCCCAATATGCCAAAATGACTTTTTTTGATTTTTCCTGCAACGGTTTAAAAATCGAGACGTCTCTTACTAAGTGAATTTTAAACTTAGGGAAGATGCTTAAAAATTACTTCAAAATCGCCTGGCGTAACCTGCTTAAGAGCAAGATATACTCATCCATCAATGTACTGGGTTTGGCATGTGGTATGGCGGTGGCCATGCTCATTGGCTTTTGGATGTATGATGAATTAACCTACAATCATTACCACGCTAATCATAAAAACATAGCGCAGGTAATGATCACCCAGACTTTTAATAATGAGACAGGTACCGGGCAGGCTTTGTCCATACCTCTTGGGGTAGAGCTGCGCAGTAAATATGGTTCAGATTTTAAGTATGTAACACTTACCTCGTGGAACTTCGAGCTCATTATCGGAGCAGGCGAAAAAAAGTTGTCTAAATCAGGCATGTGGGTTCAACCTGAATTCCCGACAATGATGAGCCTTGAAAAATTGAGTGGTGATATGAAAGGGCTGACTGACCAATCATCCATTCTGATCGATCATTCACTGGCTGTAGCGCTTTTTGGCGGCGATGATGTGGTTGGTAAAACGGTCAGGATGAATAATAAGTATAATTTCAAAGTGGCCGGTGTTTATAAAGACATCCCTAAAAACTCATCATTTAATGATACGCATTTCCTGTTATCATGGGACAAATACATGACTACCGAAGATTGGTTTAAACATGCTGTAAATGAGTGGGATAACCACAGCTTCCAGGTCTTCGTGCAGATGAACGATAATGTAGATATGGCCAAAACATCAGCCAAGATCGAACTCATCACACAAAAATATGTGAAGAAGGAAGAAGGAAACGAGCACCTGTTATTGCACCCGATGGATAAATGGCGCCTGTATAGCGATTTTGAGAATGGTAAGATCAAAGGCGGACGTATTCAGTACGTTTGGCTTTTCGGGATCATCGGCGTGTTTGTGTTGTTACTGGCCTGCATCAATTTTATGAATCTCAGCACAGCACGGTCTGAAAAACGTGCCAAAGAAGTTGGTATACGTAAAGCTATCGGTTCGGTAAGGAAGCAGCTTATCATCCAGTTTTTGAGTGAATCGGTATTGATGGCCTGCCTGGCGTTGGTATTTGCGGTACTGATCGTGTTGGTTACGTTGCCTTTCTTTAATATCATAGCCGATAAATCTATGTCTGTTCCATGGGCCAATGCTGTCTTCTGGTTAGTGATCATTCTTTTTACAGCCTTCACAGGTTTTGTTTCCGGCAGTTATCCCGCGTTTTATCTGTCAGGATTTAATACAGTAAAGGTTTTAAAAGGTACCTTCAGGGCAGGGCGTTTTGCAGCAATTCCGCGTAAGATATTGGTTGTATTGCAGTTTACTATTTCTGTTACACTGATCATCGGCACCATCATTGTCTTCAGGCAGATCCAGTATGCCAAAGACAGGCCGGTTGGATATTCGCGTGAGGGGTTGATATCAATCAGTATGAGTACGCCGGACCTATACGGCCATTATGATGCGATAAGAAACGATCTGATCAATACTGGTGTGGTAGAGAATATGGCTGAATCATCAAGCCCTACCACAGATGTGTTCAGCAATCAGATCGGATTTGACTGGGAAGGAAAACAAGCCGGTACCAATCCCCTTTTCGGCACCATTGCAGTAACGCGTGATTTTGGCAAGACCATAGGCTGGCACATACGCCAGGGACGTGATTTTTCACGGGAGTTTGCCAGCGACACCACTGCCATGATATTAAATCAGAACGCTGTGAAGTTGACCGGGTTTAAAGAACCAATAGGTAAGATCATCCGGTATAATAAAAAGGCTTATACCATTGTAGGTGTGATTGACAATATGGTCATGGAGTCGCCATACTTACCCGCTCAGCCTACTATTTTTATGGTAGACTATAACTGGGCGAACATCATAACGATAAAAATAAAACCTACGGCCCCAATACAGGACGCACTGGCTAAAATAGGAGGTGTTTTCAAGAAATATAATCCGGCCAGTCCATTCGATTACCACTTTACCGATGAGACTTATGCCAAAAAGTTCTCTGATGAGGAACGTATAGGCAAACTGGCATCGATATTTGCTATTCTGGCCATATTTATTTCGTCATTAGGCCTATTCGGACTGGCTTCGTTTGTAGCAGAACAGCGCACCAAAGAAATTGGCGTTCGCAAGGTGTTGGGTGCGTCGGTGTTAAACTTATGGGGAATGCTGTCAAAAGATTTTGTCGGACTGGTAATGCTATCCTGCGTTATTGCCACACCGATAGCCTGGTATTTCCTTAGCGGGTGGCTTAAGGGCTATCAATATCACACTACAATTTCCTGGTGGATATTTATAGTATCGTGTATTGGCGCTTTGCTGATCACGCTGTTGACTGTAAGTTTCCAGGCGATAAAAGCTGCGGTGGCGAACCCAGTGAAGAGCCTTCGCTCAGAATGAGCTTAAGCTAGGAAAAAATGGATATTTATCTGCTGGATTCGACGGTAAAGCTGTCGTATAACCGGGCTTTATTTATATTGTCGGCAGCATAAAATTCGCCGTTGAGGATGATCTTACCCTTATTTTTGCTTAGGGTGATCTTTAAGAACCCATGCGAATCGTCACAGTAGTTTTGCAGTTCGACGTTATCCAACAGGCAGCTATCGTCTGTGAAATCTTTATCGTCGGGATCCGCTATGGGGTGCAGATCAGCGTAACCCCCATTACCGGCAACTATGAAAGGTATCGTTTTGCCGTCAGGGTATTGTTTATTGAACCGTTGATAATTATGCACATGGCCGCTAAGAATAATATCAGGCAATACCCCGGATTCACGGACGGCGCCATCAATAATCGCCTGCATGTGTATGCTTGAACCATGGTTCACATCCGCTGAAAATGGTGCATGATGAACACAAACTATGATCATTTTTTTTGATGCAGCGGATGTTTTCAAAGCTTCAATGAACCATTTTCTTTGATCTTCCTGAATGTTCCCAAACTTGGGCACATTGCTGTATAATCCTATAAAATCTGCGAGCCCGGTTTCTAATACCCAATAAACGTTGGGTTGTATATTGGCTTTGCGTTTGGCGTCTTTTGATAATTTAAGTTCTCTTCTTTCAGCATTGCAAAATACCGTTGTGAAAGCATCAAGACTTCTGGGCGGATTAACTTCTACCGGATCAATATCAGCATCATGGTTACCTGCAATTGCAAATATAGGAGCGGGGTAGTCCCTGTACGGGTTGAAAAATTGATTGTAATATTCCGATGCCTGGCCAAAATTGTAGACTACATCCCCCAGGTGAAATAAAAATTGAGGTTTATCTTTTTCGTTATTACTCTCCTGGTATTGCCGGATCATCTCAACAACAACGCTTTGCTGGAAACGTGATGAACGAGTGCCGCCAGTATCGCCGGCAACATGAAAAACGATCTTTTCGTCCCGGATATCCGGGATTACTTTTTTTATATCAAGTCTGAAAGGATATTCGCCTGTGGCAGTTGGTACCGGTTTAAATTTCTCCTGGTCGTCGACGGCAGATATTTTAAAAACAGGACGGATACGCGGATTGCGCTTGTTTGCGGACATAGGATATTACAACCGACATCTTTAAATTATGATCAGTATAAGCAAATGTAAGATGCGGATGTAAATATAATATTAACTGGACAGTGAAGCTTATCCTCTGCCTAATAATTCATCCAGTTTATTACGCTCGGTTTGCAATTCGCGGGCCAGGCGTAATTCTTTTTCGTTGGCTTTGGCTTTATAGGCTTTAAATTCTTCTTCTATCTCTTCATAAAGCTCAGTGCGGTGACGTGCTTCGTGTTTGTGTTTGGCGGTGGTGCCAATGACGATGGCTAAAGCTAACCCTAATACAACTACCAGGCTGATCATTACCAGATTATAGGTCGATTTTGATAAGTTAATTCCAAGCAGGCTGATTGTTTCAGATGATGTGCTGCCCGACTGAGAAGCCGCAGACTCTTTTGAAGCGTCGGTTGCGGCAGTTTTTAGACTGTCGATCAGTTTGACATTAGCGCTCAGTTTGGCTTGTGAAGCTTTGGCATCGTTGCGCATTTTAGTGAGTGTATCGCTCACGTTCTTCCATAAAGCGGCAAGCAAAGGCTGCTGGAAACGCAGTGTCTTGCTCATCATGTATTGATACTGGTTGTTGAGGCTTTTGGCATTCAACTGATTTGGGTCAGCCGGCGTTTTCAGATCAGGCTGAGTGGTATCTGTGGTTGATGCCGCTTGTTGCTGAGCGGGCTTTGTTGCCGGTTGCTGCGTGGTTTTTGCTGCTTGCTGCTGTGCAGGGTTTGTAGCCGGATTGGTCTGCGAATTGACAGCAGGCGATATCCTGTGATGACGGTAAAGCGGCTTTGCCGTAGGTTGTACAGCAGGCTTGGTAACAGCCTCTTGTGTTACAGGTTCGGCCTTTTTTTCAGGCTCAACCTTTTTTGTAGTGTCCTGGGCTTTAACTGCACTGCACAAAAAAACACAAAGGAAGAAGAATAAAAAACCGGGTAACAGAAAGCGTTTGGTCATTGGTGGCATATTTTAAATTTCAAGTTAATTAATAACTAAATAACTTTTATGAAAAATGTTTTATTCCTTTTATACTGATTTCGTTGAACAAAAGATATACTAATTTAAAGAAAAATGCGGGAGGTAATATCAAGCAATAATTAAGCTTTGATTATAAATTATGCATTGCATACTTATATTAGCGACATGAATATAGGTATTATCGGTTTGGGCGACATGGGAAAGCTGTATGCAAAAGCCTTTGCGAAAGCGGGTTATGCGGTTAGCGGTTGCGATCTGCCGGAGAACAGGGAACGTTTGGAGAATGAGCTTAACCCATTAGGCATCGCAATAAAAGATAGCGGCAGCGATATAGCCCGTTCAAGCGATTTGGTGGTTTACTCTGTTGAAGCCGATCGCCTTGCCGATGTGGTTGCTGCTTATGGGCCGTCTACCAAATACGGCGCCATTGTTGCCGGGCAAACTTCTGTTAAGCATCCCGAGATTGCCATTTTTGAAAAATACCTGCCTGCCGATGCGCAGATCATCTCCTTCCATGCCATGCACGGACCGGGTTTTGAACCGAAAGGACAGAAGCTGATCCTGATAAAGCACCGCGCTGATGATGCAGCTTATCAGCGAATGCTGGATCTGTTTACAGCAGTTGAAACAGATATTGTTGAAATTCCCGACTATCACGAGCACGATAAGATAGTAGCCGATACACAAGCCGTAACCCATGTAGGTTTTGAGAGTATGGGCACAGCCTGGAAAGAAGCTGGTTTTTTTCCCTGGGAAAACGGCTCATATGTAGGAGGAATAGATAATGTGAAAATATTGACCACCCTGCGCATTTTCAGCTATAAGGCACACGTTTATGCAGGGTTGGCGATATTGAATCCTTATGCTCGTCAGCAAGTGAAGCGCTATGCCATATCGGAGTCGGAATTGTTTAAGCTGATGATCAAAGAAGAAGGGCAGCTATTCCGCGAAAGATTATACCGTGCCCGCGACTTTGTTTTTCACGAAAGCCGCAAACCGATTATGCTGAATGATAAGGTAATGAAAGAGTTCTCGCTTTCAGGACATCATGAACTACAGAAACCCAATTCGCACCTAAGTATATTAAGTATGGTAGACGCCTGGTATCACCTGGGTGTAAATCCTTATGATAATCTTATTTGTCAGACACCGCCTTTCAGGTTACGGTTAGGTATTGCTGAGTATTTATTTAAGAACGAAGAACTGTTAGAGGAATCAATCGAAACCGCACTGTTCGATAAAACCATTCGTGGCGACGATCTGGAGTTCCATTCAGCAGTAAGGGAATGGTCTGCCATCATTGGTTATGGAGATATGGAAGGTTACAAAAAGCACTTTAACGATGTGCAGGCTTTCTTTAAGGACAGACTTGAAGATGGTAAGAAGCAGAGTGCGGAGTTGATCAGGAGGTTGATGACGGAATAAAAAATAACTTAAAACCCTATACCTTACACAATGAAACAATACGGTACGAAGTTAAGGCTTATATTTTTGCCTTTCCTTTTCATTAGCATTGCAACCATCATCGTTTATACTTTTTTGCATTGGCTTTTATTCATCAAAACAGTTATAATGCCGGTAGATGAGGATATTCTGAATCTTATAGCACCGATGATATTTGCCGGTATACCTATTCTTATCTGGCTGCGACCGAAAATAAAGCTATTGAATCTTAAAAATAAGAATGGCAAAGGCGATCCGCTGACGGGGTATATTATGTTCGCTTGGATGGCAACGCTGCCACCACTCGTTATTTCACAAAGTTACTTGACATCGGCAACTGGAAAACTGACCAGCCTCAATAATATTAACCAGATAGACAAAGTCCCCGCAACTAAATATTATAAAGCCAAACATTTTTACATCGACAAAAGTCTGACCGGGTTTCAAACCAGGTTTAATGTAAGCGGCAAATACAACGAACATTTCGATATGTATATCTATGCCGCCGTGCCGATGTATGACACATTGCATATTACCAAAACACATAATTTCGGGATTTCATCACCAAAGTCACCCATAAATAGTAATAATACATTATTAGTGTTAAATGGTAAGATCATTGCCAAAGATGATCTGCATAAAGTCAATCCGCGCTCAATAAAAAATATCAGCGTATTAAAAGGTGCTGCCGGAATGGCTTTGTATGGTGATAAGGCAAAAAACGGTGTAATTCTTATTACGACCAATCCAGATTATAAAGGCCCGGATACCCTGGCATCAGTTCATGATGATGATGTAAATTTTACTCCGTCTGCATGGATAGGGGTGAAATTTGACAAGACCATTAGTAATAGATTGCCACGTGATGAAAAGGAAGAGGCTTATAAGACTTTCGCTAAAGAAAGCCAGGATGATTTTAACTCAAAGCGACTGGATGAATTTGTATACCTGGACAGAATAAATTACAGCACGGATCAGAAAAACTACTTAAAAGCAATTGCGAATGATCAGCATTACCACAATTTATCTTCTTCTGCGATAGTTTTAACATCTGTTAATGAACCGTTTGAAACTAGGACAGGACACGAACTGCCATGGATATTTGGATCATTGGCTATAGGTTCAGCTGTATTTATGCTGCTGCTTTTACTTAAGCCCTTACGGAAGAATTTTGAGAGTCCCGTTGCCGATACCAAAAAATCAGGCAGTACTTTAAAAGGAATTGGGATATTCTTTTGGCCCAGAAAAGGTTTCTATGTAACACCTGTGATCATCGATCTTAACATCATCATTTTTATAATAATGGTCTTTGCCGGTTTAGGTTTTATTTCATTTCAGGCGTCAGACCTTTTAAAATGGGGAGGAAATTTCAGACCGGCAATCAATAGCGGAGAATATTGGAGGTTATTCACAAATATGTTTTTACATGGCGGTGTAATGCATGTGCTAATGAATATGTACGGGCTGTTTTTTGTTGGTTTATTTTTAGAGCCGTTGATGGGACGTGGGAAATATCTGCTTACTTATCTGATCACGGGGATCGTAGCCAGCATAGCCAGCGTTTGGTGGCATCCGGCAACTGTAAGTATAGGAGCCTCTGGAGCAATATTTGGTTTGTATGGGGCTTTCTTTGCATTATTGACTACTAATGTTTTTCCTAAAGCTTTAAAAAAGACATTTCTAATAAACACATCTATTTTTATAGGATACAATTTACTGTTTGGTTTAACTGGAGGCATTGATAACGCCGCTCATATAGGCGGTTTATTATCCGGATTGATTCTGGGATATACAATGTATCCGTTTTTAAAAGATAAGGCACAGCAAGAAGAAGCTGATGCTGAAACGCATGAGTTATTAAGCGACCTTAACGATAAATCGGAAGAATAAAAAAGTCACTCTAAGTATAGTCAGAAGATTCTTAACTATGCTAGAGTGACAGCAATTTATTTCGCACTAAACAACGTCCACGGATAAGCTTTCATATCCCTTAAATATGGACTCATCCAATTATATTCTGGGTGCTTGACGAAATAAGGCTTAGCCAAAAAGTCATCACCTGAGGGATGACCCATATGCGCCCAAAACTGCATTTTCTTGGCTAAATCTGTAGTAGTTACTTTGCCTTGTACAGCCCCCATAGGCCAGTAAGGTTTTTCATTCCATGCAGGTTCACCTCGCGGATCGAGATCAATGTGACCGTCTATCACGCAGCGGTCTAATACGTTTTTGTTATCTATAGCGCTGTAGGTATCGCCCTCAATGGTTTTACCAGTGGCATCATCCAGTTTGCCTTTATAATCTACAGCTACCAGTTTTTCCATGCGGAGACGGCGTGCATTGGGTGAACTGGTTTTATCATTCACATTAAAGGTTGTCTCTTCTTTTATCAGTTTAGGATCGATGGGGAAGTTGGAGCCAATGATGGCGGTATCCTTTGACCGCCATAATTTATAATCTTTTAGCCCCAATTCCAGTTTGGCTACCTCATTGGTTTTTGTATCGCCGATTAGCCAGTCGTTAGCATAACCGCCGTTGTTATCCGTGGTCATGATCTTTACTACGTCGTCAATACTATTGGCATATTGACAAGCTTTTCTGGCACGGACAAATTCCGGAGTTTTTGTGCTATCGAATCCTTTGAATTGTGTTATGGTCGTTTCGGTAATTAAAATCCCGCTGCTGCTGATTACAAAATCGTCACCGCTATGAATAAATCCCGGCGCACAATCCATTAGTATGTGATTGCCTTTGGCAGGTTTAATATCAGCAATTACATTCCAGCGTTCGCCTTCAATATAGTCGGTCCAGTTATTATGCCCAATTACAATTTTGCCGTCTTTAGTGTACTTGCCATTAGCAATAAAGGCGCTGCAATTTCCC
Organism: Mucilaginibacter sp.; assembly: GCF_036568825.1. Lineage (GTDB taxonomy): Bacteria > Bacteroidota > Bacteroidia > Sphingobacteriales > Sphingobacteriaceae > Mucilaginibacter. The sequence continues at coordinate 14,981 of NZ_DATCRU010000049.1, forward strand.
GGTGCACGGTTATCGCCGCTGCCCGGTTTGTTTTTATCCATTAATTGCGGCAGGTAATAGGATGACAGATCAATGTTGGCATTCAGTACTACCAAATCAAGCGAATCATATTTCATACCTTTTGCCCTCAAGCCTTGCGACATGCCGATCAGCTCCTGCTGGTATTCCGTATCGATCTTGCTCCACATAAAGCGCCCGGCTGCTTCGCGGTACCAGGACCAGTCTTTATTTGTGGTATGCGGCAGGTAAAATTGGAATACCTTTATTAAGGTATCGATCTCTTTCGAAACAAGGTAGCCATGCTGGTATCCAACATCATGCGGCGAACCCTCCAGGTGTACATAGATCCAGCCGTTCTTATCTTCACGGCTCGAACCTGCCAATGGATCGTGTGGTTTGGGTTTGCAGGAAAAAATTAATGATAACAGAAGTACAAGAGGGGTAAGTTTGAAGGCTGTTTTCATGATCAGTTAATTGATGGATGAATTTAAGAAATTCTTGCCATCAATTATAGAATAGAACAGACTTACGAAGTTTTTAAAACTTCGTAAGTCTCGAAAGGATCAATTGATAATATTCAATTAATTTACTTCAGTTAATATTATCTATTCAAATTAAAGTTCATGAACAGGGAAAAACTATATGTAGACCATGTTGTGCTGACCGTAGCCAGTTTGCCGGAAACAGAAGAGTTCTACACCAGGTTGTTTGGCAATCCGGATTTTGAAACGGAAGATTCTATCATGTTTTACATTGGCTCGACGCGGCTGTTTCTTGTTCAGCAGAAACCCGGAGAGACTGCCGCAACTACTTTTAATCCCAACGTTGTAGGACTTGAGCACCTGGCTTTTGGGGTAAAAACATTAGATGAGCTGGTAGAAATTGAAAAAAACCTGGCCGATAAGCAGGTAGAAAATAGCGGGATCCATATGGATAAGCACAGCAATAAAGAAAAGATATGGCTAAATGATCCGAGCGGAATCCGGATCGAGTTTTTCCTGCGTCCGGTGTGATCAATCGTAAAGCCATAGCAGTAAATGTTGTGTAATAATTGTGAACTTTCGTGTAATAATTTGTGTAATTTTGTGTAATGACAACGCTCACTATAGAGATACCGCAAAAGTCCGAGAAAACACTATCTGATTCGATTGAACAATTGGGTGGAAAGGTATTGTCTAAAAATGCTGATAAGAAATCCGGTAAAGCGGACAAGAAAAAGCAAATATTGGATGACCTCGAAGAATCAATAAAATGGGTAAAGTTACATGAGGAAGGCAAAGTGAAGGGAAAACCAATTCAAGACCTTCTAAATGAGCTTTAACATACTGCCAACACCAGTCTTTAATCGCGAATTAAAAAAGCTCGCCAAAAAATATTCTTCTATAAAAACTGAGTTCTCTGTACTACTTGTTTTCTTAAATGAGAATCCTTTCCTGGGTCAGCCGTTGAACCGACGTATATGTATGTGTGATTTCACATCTGATACATAAAAGCTGACCTCATATATTGCTCAAATAAAAAGCGTACTCGCCCCACTCCAACCACTCTCTCCATCAACCATTTCACCCTCGCCAAATATTTTTTAAAAAATAATTGCGCAAGTATTTGAGAGTTAATCTAAAATATCTATCTTTGCCGTCCCTTTCGAGGGGAACAATATGCCTTGAACGAAGCCCTACTGCTTCGATGGGCACAAACAAAATAAGAAAATGTCAGGAATAATTGGTAAAAAAGTAGGGATGACCAGCATTTTTGATGAATCAGGGAAGAACATTCCTTGTACAGTAATCGAAGCTGGCCCTTGTGTGGTAACACAAGTGAAGTCTGTAGATACAGACGGCTACGCCGCTGTTCAGCTGGCGTATGGTGAGAAGAAAGAAAAGAACACCTCTGCCCCTCTAAAAGGTCATTTCCAAAAAGCCGGTACTTCGCCAAAGCGCAGACTGGTAGAATTCAAAACTTTCGAAGATCAAAAAACTCTGGGTGACACTGTTACCGTGGATATTTTTGCTGCGGGAGATTTTGTGGATGTGGTTGGTACCTCAAAAGGTAAGGGTTTCCAGGGTGTGGTAAAACGTCACGGTTTCGGCGGTGTGGGTATGCAAACTCACGGTCAGCACAACCGTCTGCGTGCGCCAGGTTCTTTGGGTGCATCATCATGGCCTTCACGCGTATTTAAAGGTATGCGCATGGCCGGTCAAACTGGTAATGTTCGCGTTAAAATTCAAAACTTAGAAGTTTTGAAAGTTTATCCTGAGCAAAACCTGTTGGTTGTTAAAGGTTCCATCCCCGGAGCTAAGGGTTCATTTGTAATAGTGGATAAATAAGATGGAAGTTAAAGTATTAAACGTATCAGGTAAAGAAACAGGTGCCAAGGTGCAACTTCCTGAGTCCGTATTCGGAATCGAACCTAACGATCACGCTATCTATCTTGATGTGAAGCAATATTTGGCTAATCAGCGTCAGGGTACTCACAAAGCAAAACAGCGTAATGAAATTGCAGGTTCAACCCGCAAATTATATAAGCAAAAAGGTACAGGCGGTGCACGTGCCGGCGGTATCAAATCACCATTGTTTAATGGTGGTGGCCGTGTATTCGGTCCGCAGCCGCGCGATTACAGCTTCAAATTGAACAAGAAACTGAAATCACTGGCCCGTAAATCAGCTTTATCATACAAAGCAAAAGATAACAGCATCGTAGTATTAGAAGATTTTAACTTCGATACAGTTAAAACTAAAAACTATGTAAAGCTGGTAGCAGACCTTAATGTAAGTGATGTAAAAACACTTTTAGTACTGCCTGCTGCAAATAACAATGTGTATTTATCAAGCCGTAACCTGAAGAAAAGCAAAGTGATCACTGCCGATCAGCTTAACACTTATGATGTGTTGAATGCCGGTACACTTTTATTAACTACAGGTGCCGTTAAAACTTTGGAGGAAGCATTAGCTAAGTAATTATGGAAATTTTAAAGAAACCCTTACTTACTGAAAAAGTAGCTCAATTAACTGAGAAGCTTAACCGCTATACCTTTAAGGTAGATCACAGAGCAAACAAGCTTCAGATAAAACAGGCAATTGAGAAAATGTATGGTGTAAATATCACTGCGGTGAACACCATGAAATACGTTGGAAAACTGAAAAGTCGCAACACTAAAGCAGGTGTGGTTTCTGGCCGCGCTGCTACTTACAAGAAAGCGATCATTACGTTGAAAGACGGCGAAACAATAGACTTTTACAGCAATATTTAATAGAGATGGCAGTTAAAAGATTCAAACCGGTTACCCCCGGTACCCGTTTCAGGATAGATACTGATAACTCGGACATTACAACAAACGTTCCTGAAAAGTCGTTGGTTGTAGCTTCGAACAAGAGATCGGGCGGCCGTAACAATAGCGGTAAAATGACTATGCGCTACTTAGGCGGTGGTCACAAAAAAGCATACAGGTTGATCGACTTTAAACGTAATAAGTTCGATATCCCTGCAACTGTAGCTACTATCGAGTATGATCCTAACCGTTCAGCCCGTATAGCACTGTTACACTTTGCTGATGGCGAGAAAAGATATATGATCGCTCCAGAGGGATTAAAAGTTGGACAAATTGTAGTAGCAGGCGAAACTGCAGCTCCAGAAGTAGGAAATACTTTACCACTAAAGAACATTCCTCTTGGTTCAATTATTCACAATATTGAATTGAATCCTGGTCAGGGTGGTACCATCGCACGTAGTGCAGGTACTTACGCTCAGCTTTCAGCACGCGACGGTAAATATGCTATCATCAAATTGCCTTCAGGCGAAACCCGTATGATCCTGGCAACTTGCCTGGCAACTATCGGAACAGTTTCAAATGGCGAAAGAGCAAATGCTGTATTAGGTAAAGCCGGCCGTAAACGCTGGTTGGGCCGTCGTCCAAGAGTTCGTGGTGTAGCAATGAACCCGGTAGATCACCCTATGGGTGGTGGTGAAGGCAGGGCCTCAGGTGGTCACCCACGCTCACGTAAAGGTTTATTAGCTAAAGGCTTTAAAACCCGCGACAAGAAGAAATCATCGGATCGTTATATCATTGAAAGAAGGAAAAAATAATGGCTCGTTCAATTAAAAAAGGACCTTATATAGATCATAACCTTGAGAAAAAGGTTGTGACACTGAATGATTCTAACAAGAAATCAGTAGTAAAAACGTGGTCACGTCGTTCCATGATCTCTCCTGATTTCGTTGGTCATACATTCGCGGTACACAACGGTAACAAGTTTATCCCTGTGTATGTAACAGAAAACATGGTTGGTCACAAGCTGGGAGAGTTTGCACCAACCCGTACATTCCGCGGTCACGCAGAAAAGAAAAAATAACAGGCAATGGAAGCAACAACAAAAATTAAAAAGTCTGTATTAATCAGACAGCAAAAAGAGGCTGCAAAGGCTCAGCAAGGAGGAGCTTCTGTTGCTAAGTTACAGGACTGCCCAACTTCACCCCGCAAAATGCGCCTGGTGGTTGACCTGATCCGCGGAGAAAATGTAGAAAAAGCATTGTATATCCTGAAATATACAAATAAAGAAGCTGCTATCCGTGTAGAGAAATTATTGCTGTCAGCTATCAAAAACTGGGAAGCAAAAAACGAAGGCAAACGTGTTGAAGATAGCGCTTTATATGTAAAAGAGGTATCAGTAGGTGGTGGCCGCCAGTTGAAAAGACTGCGTCCGGCTCCGCAGGGCCGTGGATATCGTATCCGTAAACGCTCAAACCATGTAACTCTTATTGTGGACAGTAAAAACGATAACAATTAATTTAAGATGGGACAGAAAGCACATCCAATAGGTAACAGATTAGGAATCATCAGAGGTTGGGATTCTAATTGGTTCGGTGGCAATAACTACTCCGATAAATTAGTTGAAGACGAAAAGATCCGCAAGTATATTTCAGTACGTATCGCTAAAGGCGGTATATCTAAAGTAGTTATCGAGCGTACTTTGAAACGCATTACTGTAACTATCCACACTGCCCGTCCGGGTATTGTGATCGGTAAAGGTGGCCAGGAAGTTGACAAGATCAAAGAAGAGTTGAAGAAACTGACCAAAAAAGATGTTCAGATCAACATTTTCGAGATCAAACGCCCTGAACTGGATGCACAATTAGTGGCTGAAGGCATAGCAAAACAACTTGAGGCTCGTATCTCTTTCCGTCGTGCTATGAAAACTACTATTGCTTCAACCATGAGAATGGGTGCTGAAGGAATAAAAGTAATGACATCAGGCCGTTTAGGCGGTGCTGAAATGGCACGTACCGAGCAGTATAAAGAAGGAAGAATTCCTCTGCATACTTTCCGTGCAGATATTGACTATGCTTTAGGCGAAGCGCTTACTACTTATGGTAAGATCGGCGTTAAAGTATGGATCTGCAAAGGTGAAGTTTACGGCAAACGTGACTTATCACCAAACATCGGCAGCACCAGCAGCGCAAGCGGCAAAGGTGGCCGTCCGGAAGGTTCAGCATCATTTGGCGGTCGTGGCAACGAAAGAGGCGGCGAACGTGGTGGTGAGCGCAGAGGTGGTGACAGAAGAGGTGGTGGTAACGACCGTGGCGGCAACAACCGTTCAGGTGGTGGCCCGGGCCAAAACCGTGGCGGAGGTGGTAACCGTCCAGGTGGTCAGAACAGAGGCGGTGGTAATCGTCCGGGTGGACCAGGAAGAAGATAAAATAGATTTGAGATGTGAGATTTGAGATATGAGAATCACATTTTTTACATCACACAGCGAATTTGAAATATAAGTATTGATTTGATAGAGATTGAAAATTAGAGTTAAGAGATGAAAGTCTCAAATCTCAAATCTCAGATCTCATATCTCAAAGAGTAAAAAAATGCTACAGCCAAAAAGAACGAAGTTCAGAAAAATGCAAAAAGGCAGAATGAAAGGGATGGCCACTCGTGGTGCTGAGCTTGCATTCGGTTCTTTCGGTATAAAATCACTCGAGCCGGCATGGATCACCAGCCGTCAGATCGAGGCTGCACGTATCGCTGTAACACGTTTTATGAAACGTGAAGGCCAGGTGTGGATCAGGATATTCCCTGACAAACCTGTAACCAAGAAACCAGCTGAGGTACGTATGGGTAAAGGTAAAGGTGCTCCTGAATACTGGGTAGCGGTAGTTCGCCCCGGAAGGATCATCTTCGAAGCCGAAGGTGTGCCACTGGAAGTTGCTAAGGAAGCATTGCGCCTTGCAGCTCAGAAGTTACCGGTTCAGACCCGGTTTGTAACACGTAGAGACTACGTAGAATAATAAACGAGTGAGTTGGAAAAGTTAGAATGGTTGTAAAAGTTATAAGAGAACATTTCAACCTTTACAACCTCTACAACCATTACAACTAATAAAACAAGAAAATGAAGAACTCAGAAATTTTAGAGCTAACGACTGAAGAGTTGACAGCAAGGATCAGCGAGGAGAAGGGTAACCTGACCAAGTTGAAATTTGCACACGCAGTTTCGGCCATTGAGAATCCAAGCCGTATCAACAAAGTACGCAAGGATATTGCTCGTTTAAATACTGAATTAACAAAACGCAAAGCAGCGTCAGCTTCTGAAAGTAAATAATAAGCGTCGAAATGGAAAGGAATTTAAGAAAAACACGTACCGGTTTGGTAGTAAGCAATAAGATGGATAAATCTATTGTGGTTGCTGTAGAACGGAAGGTAAAACACCCGATCTATGGTAAGTTCGTAAAGAAAACTACCAAATTTATGGCTCATGACGAAGCTAATACCTGTGGTATTGGCGATACCGTATTGATTATGGAAACTCGCCCGCTGAGCAAAAACAAAAACTGGAGATTAGTTCAAATTGTAGAAAGGGCTAAATAACGATGGTACAACAGGAATCAAGATTAAACGTAGCCGATAACAGCGGTGCTAAAGAAGTTTTAGTGATCCGTGTGTTAGGTGGTACCGGCAAAAGATATGCTTCTATCGGCGATAAGATAGTTGTTACAGTAAAAAGTGCTCTGCCATCAGGCAACATTAAAAAAGGTACTGTATCAAAGGCCGTAGTGGTAAGAACCAAGAAAGAAATACGTAGAAAAGACGGTTCATATATCCGTTTCGACGACAACGCAGCCGTTTTGTTAAATAACCAGGACGAGCCAAGAGGTACTCGTATCTTTGGCCCTGTTGCAAGAGAGTTGCGCGAGAAACAATTTATGAAAATTGTATCATTAGCACCGGAGGTATTGTAACATGGAAAAGAAACAAAATGCAAAACTAAAGATCCGCAAAGGCGACCTGGTACAGGTTATTGCAGGCGACTCAAAAGGATCAAAAGGTAAAGTATTAGAAGTAATAGTAGATAAAAATCGTGCTATTGTTGAAGGTGCCAATATGGTATCAAAACATACTAAACCAAACGCTACCAACCCTAACGGTGGTATCGTGAAACAAGAAGCTGCTATACACATTTCAAACCTGGCAGTGGTTGACCCTAAATCAGGTAAGCCAACCCGCGTAGGCAGAACTAAAAATGCTGCAGGTAAATTGGTAAGAGTAGCAAAAAAATCAGGGGAGGAAATTAAGTAATGGCAACTACAACATACGTTCCAAGACTAAAGTCAAAATATAAAGACGAGATTCGCAGTACGCTGAAAGAAAAATTTCAGTACAAAAGCGTAATGCAGGTTCCGAAGCTTGAAAAAATTGCGATCAACCAGGGTGTTGGCGGTGCTACTACGGACAAGAAATTGATCGAGAATACCATCAACGAGCTGAGCACTATTACTGGTCAGCAAGCGGTTTCATCAAAATCTAAAAAGGATATCTCTAACTTCAAATTGCGTAAAAACATGCCGGTAGGCGTACGTGTAACTTTACGCGATAACAATATGTATGAGTTCCTTGATCGTTTGATCGCTGTTGCTTTGCCACGTATCCGTGACTTCAAAGGCATCAACGATAAAGGTTTCGACGGACGCGGAAACTATACATTGGGTATTACAGAGCAGATCATCTTCCCTGAGATCAACATCGACAAGATCAACAAGATCCAGGGTATGGATATTACCTTTGTAACCTCGGCTACCAATGACGTTGAAGCATTGGAACTGCTGAAAGAATTTGGTTTACCATTTAAAAATCAGAATAAATAATGGCTAAAGAAGGTGTAAAAGCACGCGAAGTAAAACGTGCGAAATTAGTAGCTAAATACGCTGAAAAAAGAGCAGCCCTTAAAGCCGCTGGCGACTATGCAGCATTAGACAAATTGCCTAAAGCAGCGTCTCCGGTAAAACTGCACAACCGTTGCAAACTGACCGGCCGTCCGCGTGGGTATATGCGCCAGTTTGGCATCTCACGTGTAACATTCCGTGAAATGGCACTGGAAGGCAAGATACCGGGGGTTAAGAAAGCTTCTTGGTAAGCAGGTGAGTAGTGAATTGTGAGTAGTGAATAAAATGCTACTGACCATTCACCATTGACCATTCACAAAAATGAATTAACCGATAGAAGGTCGTCTCTGATGTTAGGAGAAGGAAACCACTATCATAGAACAATAAAATGAATACAGATCCAATCGCAGATTATCTTACAAGAGTAAGGAATGCTATTAAAGCCAACCATAGGGTTGTGGAAATTCCTGCATCAAATCTGAAGAAGGAAATCACGAAAGTGCTTTTCGACAAAGGTTACATTGCCAATTTTAAGTTTGAAGACAATGGTCCTCAAGGTACTATTAAAGTAGCTTTGAAATACCACCCGATAACTAAAATC
>NZ_DATCRU010000050.1:0-9504 GCF_036568825.1 Mucilaginibacter sp.
ATTTAATCCTCATGATGCCTGGTTGAGCGTCATCGCCATTTCCGGGATTGCCTTTGTGAATTATGTCTGCCTGAAGGTGTTTCATGGCGGAGGGCTGTATTGGAGCGCGGTTTTCGGCGGGCTTGTTAACAGCAGCGCTACAGTGGCAGAACTGGGCAGCCGGGCAGAAAGCAGCGGTATGACAGATAGGGTAAGCGCCCTTTGCTTGTTGACCACCATCGCCATGTTTAGCCGTAACCTGCTACTGGTCGCTCTTTTCTCGCCGCCCTCACTGGCAGCTACTTTATGGCCCCTGATCGTTATGTGCTTGGTGTCCGGCCTTTGGTTATGGCTTGACGTGCATAGGCAAAGAAAATCAAAAAGCGCAAAAGTAAATCAGGAAGTCATTAAACTCGATACTCCGATCTCGCTGAAAAAAGTGTTGAGCTTCGGCCTGCTGTTTATTGTTATACAAGTAGGTGGAATCCTGCTAACAAGGGCGTTTGGTCGTTTTGGTATGCTGGCGACCGGCTTTTTCGGCGGCCTGGCAAGCAGTGCCAGCACCACAGCCGCAGCTGCCAGCATGGCCAGTCACGGACAACTCGGCGCTTCAGTTGCTGGCGACGTAGCGATACTTTCTTCTCTGGCAAGTGCCATCATAAACCTGCCGATTATTTGGCGTACGGTCAGCGACAAAGCAGTGGTCAGGCGGGTAACCCTGGAACTGGCGACCATCGTGCTGAGCGGATTGATGGTTATAGTCCTTGACCAAACTCTTTCATTTTCGGATCACTTACTTGAACTTTTTAAGCGATGATGGCCGGGACACGCAAACACCGTTTCAAACACGCGGATACTTCGCCGGCCATGTTTATTTTTTCAGCCGATTTTTTAAACATTTAATCCCCTCATATGAGATCGATCCTATTGTTCATTTTACTTTTAACAAATACGGTTTACGCACAACAGGTACACTGGCCGGATCATAAAAAAGCCGCCATCGTGCTCACCTATGATGATGCATTGCCTTCACAGCTTGACAATGCTGCCCCGGAATTGAAGCGCGCCGGGCTGAAGGCGACCTTTTTTCTGACCAGTGATATCGACAGCCTCAGCATTCCGCGATGGCGCAAATTGGCGGAGGAAGGATTTGAGTTAGGCAATCACACCGTCTTTCATCCTTGTTCGGGCAGCGACGATAACCCCGTTCCATCCGAACCTTATACCGCTTACCGTGTCATTCGCGAGATTGAGGTGATGGATCGTTTTCTGTTTGCTGTGGACGGCCATACCACGCGCACATTCGCCTATCCCTGTGCTGAAACTTTCGTGGGCGGCAAAGATTATGTCGATTCACTACGCAAATATCGTTTAGTGAAATATGCACGTGCTGGGGGCGACAGCAGCGCGGTCATCACAGATTTTATGCATCTTGACACCTTACGTGTACCGTCCTATGGACTTGATGGCGGTGAAAGTAGTAAGCAATTAATTGCTTTTGTAAAAAGTGTTGAAGCTAAGGGAGGCTTGGGCGTGATCATGATGCATGGCATCGGTGGGGACTATATCACTATATCCGAAGATGCCCATCGAGAATTGATTCATTATCTTCATCAACACCGGCGCAAGCTGTGGGTAACGACCTTTCAACAGGCATTAGATGAGGTATACCGGCAGGTCAAAAGACCGAAGACACATCCAGGTACCTCTACCTAAGCCTATTTTAATACCATTTGTTTTTCCATAATTATGAAAGCGATACCTCTAATTAACCGTTATCTTTGGAGATGTCAAAGAAATCGAAAAAGCCCAAAGGAAAAATCAAGTTGGCAAAAACTGTCGGCGGCGTAGCAAGCTTCACGATTGGACAATTAATCAAACCAACCTCACCATTTGGCGAAGAATCCGCGAAACGTGTATCTTCGCCGCCTGACAATGGAAAAGAAAACAGCATCAAGGGTTGAAAAATTAAAAACCCATATCGCGCAGGTACGGGAAGAGCTTATCGCACATCCCTTATATCATCAATTGGCGACACTCGAAGACTTGCAGAGTTTTACTGAGCAGCACGTCTTTGCAGTTTGGGATTTTATGTCCCTATTGAAGGCCTTACAGCAGCAATTAACCTGTACCACGTTCCCTTGGTTGCCTGTGGGCGATCCTCATACAAGGTACCTGATCAATGAGATCGTGACCGGCGAAGAAAGTGATGTGGATGAGCGGGGTGAACGGGCCAGCCATTTCGAGCTGTATCTGCGAGCGATGGAACAGGCGGGCGCAGATACCTCCACGGTCAACGCATTCATAGGTGCTTTACAAAACGGCACTCCGTTACAGGAGGCAATAACCATGCTACCGGGCGCTGCACTCGATTTCGTGAAACACACGTTTGAAGTGATAGCTACCCAAAAACCTCACATCATTGCAGCCGTCTTTACTTTCGGGCGCGAAGATCTGATTCCATCCATATTCATTGAACTGGTGAGAAAGATAGCTGCCGCATTCCCCGGCAGGCTCGATATTTTAAAATACTATCTGGAAAGGCATATAGAGGTGGATGGAGATCACCATTCGCAACTGGCCTATCAAATGGTCGCCGAACTTTGTGGCGAGGATGAACAAAAATGGCAGGAAGCAGCCGAAGCATCAAATAATGCACTCCGGGCGCGCCTGCAATTATGGGATGGTATTTTGGCCGGACTTGCGGTGCAGATGTGATCTGAGTTGAGCTATTGCTTTCTGTTTATAACATTAGAACTTATATTATTGGACAATAAAGCAAATTCAGATAGGGATTTGCCGTTTTGCTAATCCCTATCTGAAAGATATTCTCACGGATACACCTATACAGCGATCTTTCTTAGCTGGCCTTCGTCAGTAAACACAATCCCTCTAACCCGAGCCAGGGTTTTACTGATCTTATTCCTCTTCACTTTCGCATACCGTTGAGTTGTCCTTGTCGTCTTATGACCTAACATCTTACTTACCTCTTCCAACGAAAATTCCATAATATTCAACATCATATCAGCGAATGTATGCCTCGCCAAATGGGTGTTCAGTTCCCTGTTAATACCGCAGATCACCGCAAGTTCTTTTAGATAGGCATTATATCTTGCATTACTGTTAACCGGTACGAGCAAGCCCTGTACTCGCCGGCACGAATGATCTTTATACCTTTCAATAAGTTCTTCCACAATCGGGAGGATTGGAACCGTTTCACTAACTCCGGTTTTCCCTCTGTCCTTTATTAACCAGGACTCACCGCTTACACCCACTTTTATAATATTCTCTATACTCAGGGCATAAACATCCTGGAAAGCAAACCCGGTAAAACACTGGAAAATAAACGCGTCCCGAACCTCTGCGAGGCGCTGTATAGAGATGTCCTTGTTCCAAATGCGTTCTACCTCGAAATATTCCAATGGTGGAATATCCGTTTCATCCCCTCCACATTTAAACTTGATGATTGGGTTCTTAGGAATCCAATTGCTTGTTTCTGCAACTGTTAAAATCTCTTTCAGGTTTTTTACCTGTTTTTTTGCTGCAGCTTCCCCCAATACTTTTTCACGGTCGATAGTCAGGTAATGATAGAATTTTACCGCAAATGAATAATCCAAATCGGTCAATCCTATATCCTTCAGTCTGAACTGAGTTACTAAAAACTCTTCGATCTTCTTTCTGGTGGCGTTCCACTGCTTTAACGTTTCGGGCGATCTGAGTTTCTTATCGACCATTTTTTTGAAGTTCGCGATATGAAGGTCAGATGCCTGTAGCAGGGTGGGAACAACCTTAACTTCCGGAGTGGGGCCGCCTTTACTTAACATTGGCGGCAAACCCTTGTAAACATTCTTGACCATCAAAGGGGTTATGCGTTCATAACCGGCTTGTAACACGACGAACTCCCTGTTAAGGTCTACTGTTACCTCACTTATTTTAAGATTGGTCTTTTTCTCCAGACTGCCTCCTTTAGCAATCTTATTTTCAACGTCCCAATTATTTAAATGTACTTTCCTGCCGATGGCAAGCTCTTCGGACTCTTCCCCCTCAATACTAATTCTGCAAATAACAGGCGCATATCCTTTGGCGTCTGCTTTTGATTTACGATGCCAGAATAGCAACGTTAATTTTTGATGATTTTTCATTTCAATGAACTTTGGTGAACAATTTGTTTAGCGGGACTCCGAAAACTCAAATTGCTGCCATAAACCATTGTCGTACAATTGATTATTTGTCGAACTGGTGCCCTAAAGATAAATCGACTGGTGCCCAATTCAAATAGGGCACCAGTTGGTTTGATCTGAAATGATTTGAAATGATTTGTTTATTTTTTTGGCAGAATGGCCAAAATCGCATTTGAAATGCATTTTAAACAGAAAAGGCGCATTTTCATGCGCCTTTTGACTTTAAACAGAAGACCGTCTTTCAGGTCTTTGTGATCCCGCTGGGCTCACTTTGTGATCCTGCTGGGACTCGAACCCAGGACCCCAACATTAAAAGTGTTATGCTCTACCGGCTGAGCTACAGAATCAACTTGTACGTTTCCGTTAAAGTGGTGCAAATATAGAGTTTATTGATATTGCTTGCAAACCTATTTTAAATAAATTTTAAAGTGCGGAATAATGGCTTAATAACCAATAAACTACATTTTAAAAATGCCTATTTTCCCACCGTTTCCGGCCAATAGAACAAGTTTTCCGTGCTTGGCTTTGCGGCAAACGTTATAGCTGGTATCGTCTATTTTTGTCCAGGTTTTGCCACCGTCGGTTGTTAAGTTGCTCCCCGGAGTACCGGTTGAGAGAAAAGTTTCACCTGAAATACACTCTACACTTGACTGAAAACCTGCAGGACCGGGGTTAGCAGATTTAATCAAATTAGAGTGATTTGTAAGATATGATGCAACCGAATCTGTTTTTTTATCATCAGCATAATCGCCCCCAACAAAAACTCTTAATGATCCATTAACAGACCATGCAAAAGAGAATGCGCCCTGACTCGGTTTCCCGGATATGATAGGCAAAGGAGAATAATCCCATAAATTGTTGCCAGGCGAATACTCAAGCAGCCGGCTTCTGGTGCCACCAGTTACTATGTTCAATTTGTTTCTATCTACTCTTAAACAGGTACCGCTTGCAGCAAAGGCGGCTTCATCCCGAATGGCATTCGGACATTTTCTGAAAGTCTCCCATCTTTCTCCACCGTCTTTTGTTTGCAGCAATACAAATTTACCATCTATCGGGTCGCCTAGTACATATCCGTTTAGCCGGTCAGAAAAATCCATCGCATCAAGAAAAACGGCGGTATCTATGGTTTTATAATTTACTTTCCAGTTTTGCCCGCCATCTGTTGTTTTCAGGATCACAGTTGGCGTACCCGAACTCATTATAATAGCTTCTTTAGAAGAAAAAGCTTCAATATCCCTGAAATCCGATTTTTCAAAGCCTTTTACCTGTTGCCAGTCCCAGGTTTTTCCGCCGTCTTTGGTTATCGCTATAGTGCCTTTGCTGCCGCTTATCCATGCGACTCTGTCGTCTACAACGGACAAGCCACGGATGCTGGCTGCGTTGCCCTGCTGTAATACTTCGATATGCTGTGCCTTTAAGTTTAAGGCGAAAACGATTAATAATATTACTAAAGTGGCTTTTCTCTTAATCATAATTCGGTTAAATCAGTCATCCGAATTTAGCCTTTATGAGTGTTTTTAGCAAGCGGGCATATTTTAATATTTATTTTGAGCGATATAACATAAACAACTATATTTGCAACCCCAAGCCCGGATGGCGAAATTGGTAAACGTTGCGGTCTCAGAAGCCGTTGAGAATTGTCTCTTGAGAGTTCGAGTCTCTCTTCGGGCACACCATCTTTAGATATGAGATGTGAGATTTTAGATATGAGATGTTTTGGTCTCATTTCTCAGATCTAATATCTCATATCTTTTTTATGCCCGGGTGGCGAAATTGGTAGACGCACCATCTTGAGGGGGTGGCATCCGTAAGGTTGTACGAGTTCGAATCTCGTCCCGGGCACTTTTCTTTTTAGATTTGAGATATGAGACGTGAGATATGAGAAATAGCTTTTCGCTCTCGCACTTATAGTTTGATCTCTCAGATTGTCTCAAATCTCAATACTCATATCTGGTATTACGCCGCTGTTTTAAATTCATGCTCATAGTACCATTGGAGGATGTAGACACCATCGCTCCAGGTCAACTTGCTATCGGAAGCTACTTGGGCAATTAAGATGGACAAATTGTGAAGAAATGCGCTCTTGATATCTCCGTCTAATCCCTGGAGCACTTGTACAGCACATTTTGTTATTTCAGCAGGGTCCGTTAATTGCCCACAGCTATCAGCTAGTTTTAATTCGGTTAGGATAGTGGGTAATTTTGCGCGAAGCCAGTTTTTTACTTCATCGTCAATATTGCCGGGGATGATGGCAGTTAAAATATCTGCGGCGGGAGAATCGACAAAAGTTTTGATGTTTTCGGTGACCTCAACCCCAATGTGGATGGCGATTTTCAATTCAGCGGGAATTCCATCAAATAATGCTTTGATCTGATTCCAGATCTTTGTTAGGAAGGATTGTAAGCTCATAGTTTGTTTAATTAGTGAATTAGTGATTTAGTGAATGGTTGATTGGGTTAAGTGGTTGATTGAGTTGAATGGCTGGACTGTCTGCGATAGAGTAATACTTAACATAATCAACTCAATCAACCACTTAACTTTACTTTTTACTCAGTTCGTCTACCTGGTGCTGCAATACTGAAACCTGTGTTTCGAGTACTTTCAACCTGATATCATATACCCGGTTTTGTGTTTCCTGGCTGAGTTTGATATCATGTATGTCGCTTTTTAATTGCAGGTACGAGGTCATTACTGTTGCCACAATGCTGGCTGTACTGAAGATGGTTACAAGGAGATTTTTGATAGTGATTCCTTTTAATTCGCGATGTTCGATAGTTGTCATGGTGTTTGCGGGGTTGAAAGGAATGAATGGCGTTCGGCAGCACGGCGCTTTGTGAGGGTATCGGATATTACTTTTTGACCAGTTTGCGGATCGGTAATTTTGTTCCACACTAAAAACTGATCTGCTGCCCCGTCGTAATCTTTTGCGTTGAGTTTTCTTAAAAGGGTTGACTCTTTCAGAGCATAGGTACCTTCGTTATAAGTGAAGGAAACTAAAGCGTCAAACTGATTTTGCGTTAATGGGACTTTTACATAACTGTTGACAGCATCTTCGTATTGACCAAGTGTATTGACAAAAATTGCCGATGCCTGAATTTCGCCGGTTAATTTATCGCCGGGTTTTACGGATCTGCCATCGTGGTAGCGGGTTGAGCCGTAGCCAATTGTCCAGATACCAGCTATGTCGCGGTAGGCGGTAAGGCGCAGGCCTTCAAAGCTTTTGATGAGCTTTTCGCCATTTGAACTTAATTTCATAAGATAATAGGAGTTAACGCCAGGCTTTGATTACCCGAGATGTAGTTTTTAGATAAAGGGATAGTATGATTATGCCTTAAAGGAAGTAAGGCACTGAACATATATAAATTTGTATCGAGCTATTTACAGATCAAGCAATTGCTCAATCATTGCACTGGCAATCTCAGCGATATTAGCAACATCTTTATTTTTGTTGCTAATAGCCAGGTAAATACTGTTTTCGGGATTTGAAAAATGCGTGAATGTATCAGTACCAAAATAGTTCTGAACGGCTTGCCGATAAACTACAAAGCGACGTGTCTCGTTTTTAGGTTCAATTATTTGTTTTTGAGTATCAATTGTATGAGCACCCAGAAAACCAAAACTAGCCAATGGGTTTTTTTCATAAATACTCAAAAAAATACTAAAGCATGTAGCGACTATTCTGGCACATTTGCCTTCATTAGTCATTAAATTGAACCGTTGTTTGTTTTTCTTGTGTTGCCGCCTATAAAATTTGAACACATAAATTTGACATGGGTACCTCTCTACTTCAATCAAATAAGGATATTTATCCGTACTAAACTGATATATAGTAAGATGCTCAACATGTTTTCTGTTTGTAGTCAGACCAGAATGGTCGCCCACTCTACGATACGGGTAACTTGTTTCAGGCTCAAACATTAAGGCAATAGATACCGATAAGCGGCAACCCGCCTGGCTTTAATTTCCTCGGCACTTACTTTAGCTAAATAGCCTTTTGTTGTATTAGCAAGCCTAACACTAGCCATGTGTACAGAAACTTCCTTTTTATGGTTAAAAGGTGTTATAAGTTTGCCCATTGCTTTCATCGTTTACTCATTAATAACTGTAAGACAATTAAAAATAAGTAGGGTTTGATTTAGATGTATCTGTTTTCAATTACAAATCTAGTACAAATATTTTTAATTTGTCAACATAAGACGTTTTATACGGGTGATTATTACAAATATGTTATAAACGTCTATAGCATTTTTAGATAATTTAATGTCGATTATCGTGATGACCATGATCATCTTCATCACCTTGGCCGTCATCCAGGTGATGAGGGAGGATCTTCTCGTCTATATCCGCTCCCTGTATATTAGTTTCCCAACCTTTTGGTTTCGATACAGTTTTGGGGTCCCACCAACTATCGGCTTCTTTGCCGTTTTTGTTGAAGAACCTTATCTTGTTATAACTGATCTCTACGTCGTCACTTGGCTGACCTGAATAGTTTCCGTATGAAAGGCCATCGTTTGAGTATCCTGTTGGTGAGCTGTATATGGTATTATGATCCATTTTAATATGGCTGCCGCCCTGCACCTGCATGCCTACAAAGCCACCGTTAATAACTACATTATAGCGAGCCACTTGATAAGTGCCGCCAACGTCGCCTAAAACGATACCGGCTGCACCGCCTGAGTCTTTTATTATTTGACCTCCGCGGATCCAGTTGCCGATCACCTGTATAGAATCACCGGGCAGGCCGTTTGATTTGTATACGCTCAGCAAGTCCTGCGGATGTTCTGCTTCACCTGCAATATTTTCGACCCGGTTATAGTTGATCTGGCTGGCGGGAGCACTTACATTATTAAACTGTACTGCACAACCGGCAGGGAAGGGGCCATTCATATTACGGAAATAGTTGTGGTTTACCTTTACAGTTACCGAACTTTTGGCATTTACGCCGGTTTGCACATTGGCGATGTAACAGCTATCAATCAATACATTTTTACAATTTTCGAGCAGGATGCCTACTTTTTTTGAATCCTTCAGTTTGCATTTGGTGATATGCACGTTTGAACAATCGCGCAGGTAGATGCAGTTGGACAGACCACCGGTTATCTGATAACCTTCGATGGTGACATTGCTGCGGCCGGATATAACGATAGGGCTGCCTGGCTTATACCTTCTTTGAGCAAATGCAACGGTAGTAAGGAATAGTAATGCGATGATTAACAGCTTCTTCATTTTGTTAGATTAATGGGGTAAATTAACTAAAAATTATCAATGTGCTGATGATTGGACAGCTTCTGACGGCGATGGTTTACCGCTGTCAGACATAGAACGCGAATCGGCGGTATTAGTT
>NZ_DATCRU010000051.1:0-18480 GCF_036568825.1 Mucilaginibacter sp.
GGCCATACCGCACCCCACTTCGACCGGGCTCAGTGTGACATCCGTTTGGGTTTATGGGTTCGTTTGTCATTTCTCGAACCTTGAAAAATCACACTCTAATGACTTCCTATCCCAATGACCTGTATTAGCCGCCGCTTCGTAAGTTGATTGCAGAAACTGCATTAACATGTCCTCGGGATTGTCCGACCGTTGAACAACTTCATATAACAACATAAACTCGCCCATTTCGGCACTAAAGAATGCCTCATTGGGTTGCACCGGTTGTTGGCTAAAATCTGCGGGTGTAGGATAGCAATACGAGTAAAATATTGGGTGCGGAAACTGCTCGCTGCCGGGCCAGAAACCGCAGGAACTTACTTCGTGCGAATAAGCTTCCTGCATCACTGCCAGCGGGATATTCGGAGCGCCGCCCGGATGTACAGGTGCCGGCCTTCCCGAAAAGCGGGTAACCGCCATATCAAATGCACCCCAAAAAAAATGTACCGGACTGCATTTGCCTGTAAACCTTGCCCTGAATTTTGTAAACACATTATGAATTTTCACCAATGCGTGGTAAAAGTCATGTATTTTTTCCGCATCATACGAACAATGGGTTTCATCTTCATCAAAAGGAATAGCCGGATCTATTTCATTTGGTGTAGCATAGATATAAGCATCAATCTCCACACTTTGAAGCTTATCAAATAGCTCTCTGTAAAAACTGGCAACTGAACGGGGATAAAGATCAATTTTTGCCATATTACCTTCACTGGTGGCGATATGCAGTACATGATGAATGAAATCAAAATCCAGCTGGAATAAACCATTTTCGTAGGGAATGCCATGAGTAGTTAACCCATTGGCGCTAACATACAGCGTCACATGCCAGGAATGATTAAGCCAGGGCGTTTTTCTCAGCCGGATTTTCCCGACGATTTGCGTCCACAAATGAACAGTAGCCAGTGTGTCCTTCCAGTTTTCAAAAGCCAGGTCCGGCCAGGCTAATTTTGTTTGTTCAATCATCTTACACGATCCTTTCCTTCTTCCCCGAATCCAAACTGCGGTAAATGGCATCCACCACCTTCATATCCTTCAACCCCTCCTCGCCCGGCACGCGCGATTGTTTGTTCTGCCATACACAAGTAGCAAAATCATCCATTTGCTTAGCCTGATGAATCACCTGCGGTATATTCATCGGCCCTTTGGATGTATAGCCTTCTATGGCCCCATAACCAAAAGCGGGTTCTAATCCAAATTTACCCCGCTCAGCCTCTACATGGATATAGCTCCAGTCGTGGTTATAGCTTGATTTGCCTGTGGTCATAAATCCGCCCGGAAATTCCAATTCCCAGAACACTGTTTCATCTACTTCCTTAAAAAAGTCAGGACGCGTTTTCTCTTGCGTTGCTTTAACTGCAATTGGCTCATGCCCTAATGCGTACCGCGTCCCCTGTATGGAGTAAATTCCCATATCGAACAATCCGCCTCCACCGGCCATTGCTTTTTTCAGCCGCCAGGCATTTGGATCGCCGCGATAAGTAAAGCCATTGCCTGTATCTATTTTCGTTATTTTTCCATAAACCTGCTTTTGGCCCAGGCGCATAAACTCCATCGTATGCGGCTCAAAATGCAAGCGGTAACCTATCGAAAGCAGGCGGTTTGCCTTTTTGCAGGCAGCTATCATCTCCTCGCACTCCTTCGCGTTCATTGCCATCGGCTTTTCGCAGATCACATGCTTACCCGCCTGTGCTGCGCGGATCGTATATTCTTTATGCATAAAAACCGGCAGCACCACATAAAGAATGTCGATATCCGGGTTATGCGCTATCTCATCAAAGGTCTGGTAATTATAAATGTTCTTATCCGGGATATTGTATTGTTTTTTCCAGGCCTCAGCCTTTGCCGGGTGACCGGTAACAATTCCCGCCAGGTAACAATTATCGGTATGCTGCAACGCAGGTGCCAATTGCCCTGTACTGTAGCCGCCTAAACCCACCAATGCAATGCCCAGCTTTTTCACCGGCCTGGCAGCAAAAAGATTGAGAGGATTACCCAATGCCAGTGCCCCGGCACCGATCATACCGCTTTTCAAAAAATCGCGGCGCGAGAAGTTGTTCTGCGTTTTCATAAGAAATTAATTACCAGGTTTACTGTAAGTAAAGATAACAGCTAAAGCTGCAAATTGTCAGCTATGGTCGAGGAAAAAATTTGGCCATAAAGATAAATGTCATTTCGATGAGCGGCCCGGGACGGTGTTTTGGGAGCGAAGAGAAATCTTATACGACCTTCATATTAGCTTTGCAAGACGTAAAAGATTTCTCCTCACTCCCTGACTCAGCCTATGCATGTTCGTCGAAATGACATGATTTTTTTATCACTTCTGCTGCAAACTCTCGCGGTACTTCTTAAGTGCCCGGATAATAGACTGCACAATCTCAGATTGCCCCTCAGCAGAGTTAAGGTAAGCCTCATCCTTAGGGTTATTGATATACCCGGTTTCAATCAGCACCGCAGGCATGGCGCTTTGCTGCAGTACCAGTACGCCCTGTTCGCGTACGCCCAGGCTATGACGGCCATCCACTTTCTTGAACTCATGGTTCACCAGGTCGCCAAAATGAATACACTCCTTACGGTATTTCTGCTGAAAGTTGCTTAGCACAATGGTATTAATAGCGCTGTTCTTGCCATAGCCACTGTATTTGGATTGATAATCCTTCTCAATAAATATGGATGCATTTTCGCGCAGTGCTTCCAATTGCTCACCGGCCCGGTGGTAACCGTACACGAGTATCAGCACGCCGCGGTCCGGACTTACCTTTTCCGGCGAGGAGTTACAGTGAATAGAAATAAACAGGTTGCCTTTATTCTCGCTCGCAATAGCATCACGGCGGTGTAACTCGATAAACTCGTCAGTCGTGCGGGTCATCACCGTGTTCAATGACGGCATCTGCTCATTTAATGCATTACGCAGCTTCTTGGCTATAGCCAGCGTTACATTCTTCTCTTTAGAATAAGCGCCATGTGCGCCGGGGTCTTTTCCCCCATGCCCGGGATCAATAATAATTGTTCTGAATTTAAAAGCCGGCAGATCGGTATTTGCAGTGGCAGCCTTTTTATGGTGATGTTTCTTTTTAACCTGCTGTGAAAAAGCCGGTTGACAGATTGCTATAGCGATGATAAAACTTAAAAGCGGAAATATTTTGCGGACAGCACAGCGTTGTTTCGTCATACCAATTTAGGTGCAATTTTAATCAATAAGCGCTTTATAGTCATTATGTTTTATTAAAAAAATAATTAATTCCGGGCAACCGCATGTAAACTAAAATCGTAATTACTATGGTTGAACGCTAATGGCAACACTGTCATTAATTAGGCGGCAGGGGTGAGAGGTTTATTGTGGTTCATAGTGGCCCCTGCCGTTTTTTTACCCCTCTTGAAGTTCAACAATCAAATCACTATCCATCAATTAGTTATATATAATTTCTCGGGCTGAATTTCAAACTAAGATTTTAACACTTTCTTTTAACGAAATGTGAATAATATTTCAAAACATTTTTTATCGTGTGCTGTACATTTACATACAATGTAAAATACCCGTTACAATAACTAACTTAAAAACCATGAAAACAGTCAGAACCAGCATTTTTGCGACGGTGGTATTAGCAATAATATCACTGGCTGCATGTCAGAAAAACAACAAAAGTAATGTTGCGCCCGCAGCCACGGGCAGTTCAAAATTAGCATTTCAGTTACAGGCAAGTAACGCCAATCTTGCCAATTTACCATCCGATTCTACTTCGTCCATTACGGGGCTAACATGGACAGCAGGTACCGCCAATGTGGGAAAATTCGCGTTTGTTGCTCAAAGAAGCAAGGTTACCATCAATGTTTTCTCAAACAATTTAACCAGCGTAGACCTTTTCGCACTTACACCATTGCAAACCTATATCACTTTGGATACAGGGATTTACAAAAAAATATCAATAACCGCTTATTTGGAAAAACAGGATACTATTTTACCATTAAAATTAACCGGCACCTTCACAACCGATAGTTCGAAAACAGTACCTATTGAATTTGACCTTGATAATAACGCCATTGTACAGGTTAAAGCTGATAGCATCGACGTTAACGGCACTACCGACTATACTGCCCTGCTATCAATGCAACTGGACAGGGTAACCAAAGGTATTACTGCTGACGATCTGAATAAAGCCAAATTAACCAATGGCTCCATCATCATCAGCGACAAATCAAACATTTGGTTATACTATAAAATGAGGGCCAATATCACCTTGTGCGGGTGGTTCCAATGCAGGCCTCACCGAAGATTTTAATAAAAACAGCTAACTGAATTATGGCTAACGGCAGGACTCCCCCACCTGCCGTTTTTTATTGGTCAGAATCCCCAATAGAGGAGAATTTTTCCATGTGTAAAATTCCCGTTACCCAAATTGGGGAATTTATTAAACACCTCATCCTTTGCACTTTGCAAAAACAACCTAAACAGCAATGGCACTCTTATTGCCTTGATAATCACGATTATAAATTATTACCCCATGAGAAAAATTAAACAATCCTTTGAAGAGGTGGTTGCAGGCGAGCCACAGAGAGAACATTTCGTTGTTGTATGGTCAGTTATTGGCGTAACGGCAATTTCCGTTGGTATTTGTATCACAGCGGTTTCCATGGTATTTCACCTCTGGAAATAATTATATCAATTGAACTTTTAAACCTGAGATCTTATAAAAATTAAAATAGAAGGGCCCTTTTCGGGCCCTCTGTTAATTATAAATCTTCGGTTAAATCATCCGGTTTTTCAAACTCTTACTTTTCAGTTTTCGATAACAAAAATGCCAGCCCGTCTTTGTCAGGCAGGGTTTCGGTAGTTGATTTTGCGTTGAAAGCTTTTATCTTATAGCCTGTCGTATTGTACTTTGGCCATTCGGGTAACCCGGCTCCGTTGGGGTTACCTGTTTTAATAAAGTTCACCCAATAGCCTGACATGGTTTTAGCCAATTCCTTATCGGCGGGTTCAAAAGGCCGGTTATTTAAAAACTTCAGGTTATCAAACATATAAGGTACTTCAGCCGTGTGGAAAGCGCCATACTTTTTCATATCGCCCTCCGCAGGCACTTTACGGTCGAAATTATAGACATAAACAGGTGAATTAGCATATTTGCTTTGCAGTGCTGCCCATTTAAATCCGGCTACAGCAAAAATCTGGTCGCGAGCAAGCTTATCTTGCGAGTCTTTAGCTTGTTCGTCCGTTCCGGCAGGAAAATATTTTAAAAAGGTTTCGGCATCAGCGCCGTATTGTGTTTCGGCCCATTTTTTAAAATCTTCTTTACTCTTGTTTTGTCCCCCAAATTCATCATCGTTCCAGCCTGTTATCAGGGCCACATGGTTTTGTTTATTGGCAGCAAAAATTTCAGGGACGGACTCAGGCAACACATAGCCATCCACTATCGGAGCAAAATGTCCCTGGAACTTTTTCAATACTTCCTCTGCAGGCATAGCCCTCATTTCGGCCAAGGTTTTCGCCCCTGCTTTTTCGGCCAGTTTTTCACCGCTCTCTTCTGCAGTCTTTAACGTATTGGTTCCCAGCAATGGATTATTTACTACCAATGATCCGCTCTCGGCTATTGCCCTGTTAAACAAACCTTTTGTTAATGGCGAGGCCACCAGGCAATTCACGCTCATAGAACCTGCCGACTGTCCGCCGATGGTTACATTATTCGGATCGCCACCAAAAGCTGCTATATTTCTTTTCACCCATTTCAATGCTGCTATCTGGTCGAGTAAAGCATAATTGCCTGATGCTTTACCGTTAGCCTCCTTTGTCAATTCAGGATGTGCAAGGAATCCAAATGCCCCAACCCTGTAATTTATCGACACCATTACGATGCCTTTTTTCGCCATCGCCTCGCCATCATATATCGGGCATGCGCTGCCGCCGCTGGTAAATCCTCCGCCGTAAATCCACACAAACACTGGTCGCTTATCTGCTTTGGTTTTAGCGCCGGTCCACACATTCAGGTACAGGCAATCCTCGCTTATAGGAGATTCCGGTATCAAAAACTCTGATGTATACACCATAAATGGCGTTGGCTTAGTTTGCATAGGACTAGCGCTGAATGCAATACATTTCCTCACACCGTCCCAATGTTTCACAGGCTGAGGCGCTTTCCATCTCAAGTTGCCTACCGGCGGCGCGGCAAACGGAATGCCTTTATAAGCTGTTATCTCGCCGGTTTTAACACCTGAAACCAAGCCTGCTTCGGTAGGCACTACCGCCAAAAAATTAGCTTTATTTACGATGAAAGAATAAGAGATAACAGACGCCGCAAGCATAGCTGCGCCCAAAGCAATTTTTAATTGTTTCTTCATAAGCAGGGAATAAATAATTGGCTTGTGTCTATTTGACGCAATGTAATGTTTGTTTGGGAGAAATCAAAATGGAGTTTGGAGAGGTTGTAAAGGTTGTAGAAGTTGTATTAGTTGAAGTGGTTAAGCGATGGTTAGAAACGTTCTAATGGTTGAAGGGGTTAAAGTATATACTCCCGGATATGACTTTTTTCAACATCTACAACCATTACAACTTTTACAACTACTACAACCAATTCAACTATATTATTTCCCAAATATTCATTAGTTTGGTGCCTGAATTTCTACAGAACCAATTTTAAATCATGGAAAATAACCGCAACAGCATTGCTTCTACTATATTGAATTATTTATTGCAGTTAATAGGTGTTGCCGCGTTCTACTGGTTTATACTATATACTACTACCACGTATTGGTTACATGGGTTCCTGCTTAAAATAAGTAAAGTGCGTTATGAGGATAATAGTAATTTTACCACGCAGCTTTATATGCTTCTGCTCATTTATGTTATTTTCTGTTATTTGGCCAATCGTTTTCTGCTTGATCTTTACCATCGCCGCACGGCCAGACAATTGATCCTCTCTATTATTGTTGATTACCTGATATGGCCCCTGCAGATATTAATAGTGCTGATCTGGAATAACACACACATTGTCAATATAATAGTGGACGCGAGTGTATTATTCAATGTATATATCATAACTGCACTGCTGATAGTAAAAAGTGTGATTACTCTAAAGCTGATCAATAAAGGCAACGGGATAAATTCTCAGGCACATTCAAAAGCGGCTTAATAATCAGGAGAAAGGAATAATAACCCTGAATTTACTGCATACGCCCAGTTCAGAACGCACCTCTATTTTGCCATCCAGTTGTGTTACGGCATCTTTAACCAGGTAAAGCCCGATACCTGAGCTTTTCTTGTTATCGCCCGACATGTAGAATTTATCAAATATACGGTCCTGGTCTTTCGGGCGGATACCCAGGCCATTATCCTCAACCTCTATCACTACCTCTTTATCATGACGGTAAGACTTTACTTTTACCCATTGTTCAGGCTTTTTGGCATCACTATATTTAATGGAGTTTGATACCAGATTGTTCAGAATCACCTGCAGCTTAAGGGCGTCACTTTGTATTTGTGTAAGTTCCAGTTCCTTATAAAAATGTACACGTTTACCACCATTATGATGACTGTTTTGTGCGATCACATTATCTACAATACTGCTCAGGCTGCACTCGGTCTTGTTTACCCCCGTATGCTTGCTCTTAATGAAGGTCAACATTTCATTAATGAACCTGTCCTGCCGCTCAAGGCTTTCCTTAATCATTATGATGTACTCTCTTATTTGCTCCGGGTCGGTTTCATCATCCATCAAATTAATTAATCCCATGATGGATGCCAGGGGAGATCGCAAATCATGCGTTACATTAAACACGAATTTATCGAGGCCGGCATTGATTAATTGCAACCTCTCGTTTTGCTCGATTATTTTCTTTTGCGATTTTGACAGGTTGCGGATCATAATAGCTGCCGATGTCAAAGAACAGAGCACGATGATCAATGTAATAAGCACATTGGCAACAAGAACTTCAGTATTGATCTGCCGGCTGATGTTTCCTAACGTTTCGGAAAACGCTTCTTCTTTGGTAGTGAGTGCCGCCGAGTTTTTATTGATCGCAGTTATCATTGCGTGCTTTTCATCTTCAGACATGGTTCCTTTTACAATCTGGTCATGTGCTGATGCGCCGATCTGATCCAGGTCATAGATCATCTCGTCCCCTTCTGTCCAGATCTCTACAGCCTTTTTAAACATGTCTACGTTTTTAAAGGTCTCGAACAGCCATATCATATTATCAATATCTTCCGGGTGATTTTTACCGGCTAGCAGCCCTTCTTTTACGGCCTTGTAGTCAATAGGAGGTGTTGTTAAACCTACACGTGCAACATGATCGCCTTTTGGTATGGCTATGGAGTTTTTGAATGCAAAATAATCAGCTTTGTTATGGAGGGAGATATAATTGATCAAATAAGCTGAAGCGTCTTTCTGACCTTTGGAGTATTCCGATTCACCATTAACATAGGCCCTGGCACCGGAAAGTATTTTTACTGAGTATATATTGACGACAATTATTCCGGCAGCGGCAAGGCTCATCACCAATAATAAAATCAGCGATGTCCGCTTTCTGAACAAAAGCAGGCCATTAATGGTATCTATTATTTTGCCTCTCAAACCAGTAACAAATATTAATTATTACGAAACATTATAAGCGTCCGGGTTATTATATTTTCTGGAACAAGTAAGGTTCGGCAAAAAAGTAATATTATAAGCAAAAGCCCTAAGTATCAGCAGCATATTGAGTACGTATTCCTTTAGATAAAACCCTCCAAAACAAAAAATGTGTTACCGGAGATGGTTAATTTATACTCAGCAAGCTTAAGTTTTGTTGCATCTTAGGTAAATATTGTTTTCGATGATTGTGAAAAAAAACTTTTGTATTTTCACAAATCAATCGTAATATTGCGATTAAATGGGACTTACAAAAACAGAAATTTTCACCACCGAGCAAAACCGCCTGGCTACCATGATCAAGGCCCTGGCCCATCCTGCCCGGATAGCGATACTGCAGCACCTGATCAAAACCAACGCCTGCGTTTGCGGCAGCATTGTGGAAGAACTGGGATTAGCGCAGGCAACCATATCCCAGCATTTAAAGGAATTGAAAAATGCAGGATTAATACAGGGGACGATTGAAGGTGTAAGCGTTTGTTATTGCATTGAGCCTAAAGCGTGGGAGTTATTGCATAAAGACCTTAATACATTTTTCGCGTCCTATACGGATATCGGCAAATGCTGCTAAAAAAAATTTATTTCTATCAATCGCAATATTACAATTAACTAAGACCATGAATAACGAACAAGAATTAAAGGAGCTGGTTAGACAAAAATACAGCGAGATCGCTTTACAGGATAAAGCGACCAACCAGGCATCATGCTGCGGTTCAGGCTGCTGTTCAACAGAAGTATATAACATCATGAGTGATGATTATACGCAATTGGCAGGCTATAACGCCAGCGCCGACCTAGGTTTAGGCTGTGGCTTACCCACACAATTTGCAAAGATCAAAAAAGGCGATGTAGTGATCGACCTGGGTTCCGGCGCAGGCAACGATTGTTTTATCGCACGAGCCGAAACAGGTGAAAGCGGAAAAGTGATCGGGATCGATTTTACCGAAGCTATGATCAACAAAGCGCGGGAAAATGCAGAAAAGCTTGGCTTTAACAATGTTGAGTTCCGCTTTGGCGATATTGAGAACATGCCGGTAACTGCAAATATTGCTGATGTTATAGTTAGCAATTGTGTGCTCAATCTGGTTCCGAATAAAAACGCGGTGATCAAAGATATTTACCGGGTATTAAAACCGGGCGGCCATTTTAGCATTTCGGATATTGTATTGATCGGTACCCTTCCTGATGAATTACGGAAAAGCGCGGAAATGTATTCTGGCTGTGTATCCGGCGCTATCCAAAAAGAAGTTTATCTTGAACTCATCCGCCAAAATGGTTTTGAAAACATCAACATCCAGAAAGAAAAGGTGATCACTTTGCCGGCTGATATTTTAAAGGAGCATATGAGTGAAGAAGAACTTGTTAAGTTTCAAAACAGTGGCGCCGGTATTTTTAGTATCACTGTTTATGGCGAAAAACCATCAGCACCAAAAGCGTGCTGCGAACTCGGCTGCTGCAGCTGATAAACCCTGACAAAACCGACCATGCCAAACCATCGCGTAGCCATACTTGGAAATCCGAACGAAAACTACGGGCCGCACCGCAGGATGAACGATTGTTTCAGGGAATTCCAGACTAAACTTGATTTTACTTTTGAATGGATACTCACGGAAAATTTGATTGAAAACCCCGGGAGGGTATTGTCAGGATTTCAGGGCATTATTGCCGGGTCAGGCCCTTACCTAAGCAAAGAAGGTGTGATCAACGGTATTAATTATACACGGACACATAATATCCCCTTTTTGGGAACCTGCAGCGGCTTTGGCTATGCTGTCCTGGAGTTTGGGCAATCCCTTTTCAAACTTAATACAGTGCATCACCCTTACGAAGACGTTGAATTATCAATGAATGAAACATTTCTTCAGCCGCTCAACAATTGCAGCACCGGGATGCGTACCATCAGCTTTGAGCCTGTAAAGGGAAGTTTGACTGCCGCAGTGTATAAAAACGCATCTGTAATACAGGAAGAATCTCATTGTACATATGGTATCAGCACGCATATGGCGCCACTTTTTGCAGAGGCAGGCTTAATTACATCCGGATGTGATGATGAAAAGGAAGCAAAAATCATGGAATATAAAAACAATGATTTCTTTATTATCACCCTGTTTCTGCCTCAATTCCGGTCGTCCGTTGAAAGTCCTCATCCCCTGCTCTCATCCTTTTTCCAGGCAGTAATGGCTAAATAAATTATAAAATGAAAAACATCCTGGTATTATGCACCGGCAACAGTTGCCGCAGCCAGATTGCCGAAGGCTATCTGCAATATTTCGTCGGAGACCAAGCCAAAGTTTATAGCGCCGGTATCGAAACTCACGGCGTAAATCCTAAAGCCATACTGGTAATGGCCGAGGATGGTATTGATATATCTCATCACACCTCAAACAATGTGGACGAGTATATCAATATCCCTTTTGATTTCCTCATCACCGTTTGCGATAATGCTAACGAAAACTGTCCCTATTTCCCTGGCAAAATGCAGCGCTTTCATCACAACTTTCCCGATCCGGCAAAAGCACAAGGCACACCTGAGCACATAATGGACGAATTCAGGCGTGTGCGCGATATGATAAAAGTCTATAGCAAGGACTTTGTAGCTGAATATCTGCCCGTATGAAGAAATATTTATCAGAATTTATAGGCACTTATGCTTTAGTTTTTGCCGGAACAGGTGCTATCATTATCGACCAGGAAACACATGGAAGTATTACCCATGTTGGTGTCGCCATTACGTTCGGGCTTATTGTAATGAGCATGATCTATGCATTAGGTGATATTTCAGGAGCGCATCTAAATCCTGCAGTAAGCATTGCTTTTGCAGCAGCAAAAACATTTCCGGTAAAAGAGTTACTCCCGTTCATAATCAGTCAGCTATCTGGCGCTATACTTGCAAGTTTTACCTTAAAATATTTATTCCCGGGTAACCAATTTTTGGGTGCTACTATCCCGGCAGGGAGTAATTCCCAATCATTTATCTTGGAATTCATACTCACTTTCTTCCTGATGCTGGTTATTATCAATGTTGCAAAAGGCAGTAAAGAGCGTGGAATGTTTGCAGGTTTAGCTATTGGTTCGGTGGTAGCACTGGAGGCCATGTTTGCCGGACCAATTTGTGGAGCGTCCATGAATCCGGCAAGGTCATTTGGCCCGGCTATAGTATCAGGTCATATTGAACATCTTTGGATCTATTTGACTGCAACTTCTTTGGGTGCGATCTCCGCCATTCCTATTTGCAATTTCCTGAAGATCAATAGCCATTAAAATTGAATGTCATATGAGTTAGTGATGCTGCAATTAACAGTGCTGCAGCAGTACAAACAACAACAAGCCCGATTGTTGCCCCTGTATCTTTCTTTTTCACTGTCAGATCGACCCCGGTATAATCGCATCGTACTACATTGTCATTTCTGTCGAATGAGAATATTAGGTACCTGTCATATTTACTAAAATCATTTACCGTAATGGCTTGGGCATTATGGTGTAATTCAACAGAATGCTGATTGGATGAATGGTGTATATCATAACGGTAAAGCCAGCGTTCGGAAGTATCGCTTAATCGTTTTTCGGTAGGTATACCGAATGTTTTCTGTACATCATTACGGGTTTTATACCGGCCCAGTACTTCATCTTGTGTATACAGCACCCGTGTGCAGCCGAATAATGACACCACACTGAGTATCATTATTCCTTTGATTATTCTTTCCATTGGTGATTTTTTAGGTTAGTCAATAATGAATAAAGAGACCGGAGAGACAATTCCCCGGCCTCCCGCTAAAATGCCTACGGTTAAAACCTGTAGGCTAGCCTTGCGCTGATCTGTCCAACGGTACCGCCGTTTGACCAGCCTTCATAGCGTGCTCCAACTTCAAAGCCATTATTAAAAGTATAGCCAATACCCGGAGACCATGCAAATGCATGTCCTCCACCATTTTCTGTAGACCATACAATACCCGCTTGTGCCTCAACAAAGAAGTTATCGGTATAAACTTTCAGCCCTGCCTTTACAGGAACAAAACCAGAGGTTGAGGGAGCGCCCAGGTCTTTGAGAAAACCTTTTACAAAAAAGGCGCTGTACCCGGCTGTTACTGTCAGGTAGGTCGAGGGGCTTGTGGGTACCTCTAATTTGGCTGAACCGCCAAGTACGAAGTTAAAGCCTGTGCTTGCATCTCCTACAGGTATCCCCGCGTCTGCACCGATGCTGAATTTGGTGCCTTTGTGTGCCGATGATAATGAATCAGATTTTGATTGAGCGAAGCTGCTTATTGCAATTCCGGCTGTAAATAATAGTGTAAATAATTGCTTTTTCATGATAATAAGTTTTAGCGTTAATAAATAATTGTTTCTATACCAGCTGATATTATGAATAAAGCTACGGCAGGCTTTGACGCTACAAAAACTACTAAATCAGATACTTATGTCATTTTATGCAATAGATAATTATATATAACAGGTATTGTATTTCACTTGCAATAATTACTATATTTAATAATTATTATTTGTTGCACCTGCATTTTCTGCAAAAAAATAAACCGGCAGCTAGTAAATAATACCAAAATCCCCTAATGTTTAACTGATGAATACCAGTGATGTACAAACTATGCTGTTTAATCACGTCAGGACACGCCTGCCGGGGCATTTATCGCTGGTTGACGAAGTCGCCGAACTGCTTAACATCAGCAACGATAGCGCTTACCGTCGCATCCGGGGTGAAAAGACCATTGCGCTTGATGAACTGCGGGTAATCTGCAATAAGTACCATATCTCGCTCGACCAATTATTGCTGATACAAACCAACACGGTTATTTTTTCGGGTAATAAGGTAGATAACGCTTCATTTGGGTTTAATGAATACTTGGCCGATGTGGCGAATAATCTCGAACTATTTCAGTCACTCTCCAATCCGCATTTATATTATTACAACAAGGACATCCCCATCTTCCATTTCATGCCTTTTCCGGAGTTAAGGGCATTTAAATTCTTTTTCTGGAAACGTACGCTGATGGGCTACCCCGAACTATCCAAACAGCAATTTACGGGAGAAGAAACAGACGAAAAAAGTGCTGAGCTGGCCCTAAAGATCATCAGCCTTTACAATCAAATTAACTCGACCGAGATATGGAATGAGGAGAATGTGCACAGCACTATAAGGCAAATAGAATTCTATCGGCAATCGAATGTATTTGCCGATAAACACATTCTTATTAAAGTATATGAGCAATTGGACGAACTGCTTAACCAACTCGAATTACAAGCCGAAGCAGGTAAAAAAGTTCTGCATGGTCATCAACCTGTATTTAACAGCCCCTCTTATGACATTTTTGTAAATGAATGCCTTATCGGAGACAATACCATTTTTGTAGACAGCGATAAACGCCAGATTACCTGCCTGAATCATAACGGTCTGAATTTCACCTCAACACAGGACCAAAGTTTTTGCGATTATACCTTCCGCAACCTGCAAAACATCATCCGTAAATCGGCCCAGATCAGCCGGGTTGGCGAGAAGGAGCGGACTATGTTTTTTAACACCCTCCATCAAAAAATATACAGCAAAATATCGAACATATCATAGATGAGTGTAAATTGCATGGCTTAAATACCATCTATGCGGCTCAAAAAAATCACTTTTTCTGACGTTACCACGGTCGCGCTGACCCTTGTTGCTATTGCACTGATCTTCAGCACAAGGGTACGCACCTGGGCCATGATGGGTTTAATGTTGCTTGGTTTTTATAATCCCAAAATACCAACCATAAAACCCGGCGAAAAGCTAATGCCCGCCCCGGCGATGGTTGTACAAACCGTTGATGGCAAAACAATAGATCTGCAGCAACAAAAAGGCAAAGTGGTTTTCATAAACTTCTGGGCCACATGGTGCCCGCCTTGCCGCGCCGAAATGCCATCGGTGAATGATTTTTATCTGAAAGTAAAAAATGATCCGAACATCGTTTTTTTGTCGGTGGATGTAGATAACCGGTTAAGCAACTCGTCAGCTTTTATGAAAACCCAGGGATACCGGATACCTGTTTATGGCGGCAACCTGGATGGCTTGCCAACTGCTTTCTACTCCGGTACCATCCCTACTACATTGGTAATAGATAAAAGCGGACTGGTAGTGTTCAATCACGCAGGCAAAGCAAGCTATGATGGCGATGAATTTGCCAAATTCGTATTAGGGTTGACAAAACAATAAGAATCTTCATCCCAATTTCATTATTAACGCTTTCTGCATCATCCTCTGGTTAAAATTATCTAATTTTAACGCATGGTAGAATGTACACCTGCATTATTTAAAACATTTGAGGCACTGGTAGATGTGCCTGAGGACCAATTGCAATGGCTGATTGATCAAAGTGATTGCCGCGAGTATCCGGATGGTGAATTGCTGGCTGAACCGGGGCAACCCATCAAAGGCACACACTTTATCATTAGCGGCAAACTGCGCTTATATGTCCCTATTGGTGGCGTAAAGCGCGAATTGGGCGATTTTAAGCCCGGCAGCATCACGGGTTATATGCCCTATTCACGGGCAACAATGAGCACCGGCTATGGGCGCACCATTGGCATAACCCAGATCATGACTTTCCCGATCAGCAAGATCGAAGAAATGATCAGGCACCATTTTGACCTTACACAGGCACTGGTTCATGTGATGACCAACCGGGTCCGCACATTCACAGCTTTACAACAGCAAAACGAAAAAATGCTGGCATTAGGAAAGTTATCGGCAGGGTTAACACATGAATTAAACAACCCGGCATCGGCCATTGTGCGTGATTCCGAATCATTGTTGAAGCACCTGCAAATGGAACCCGACACCTTTAAGTCGATGATCGCTATTCGGATGGAGCCTGAGCAGGTTGATGCGGTAACTCACGAATTTTTCCATTTTTTGACAGGACGGCAGGATACCAATCTTACTATCCGTGAACGTGCAGATAAGGAAGATGAGCTTACCGACCTGTTTGATGGAATGAATATGAATTATGACCCGGAACTGGTAGAAAATTTCGTAGAGTTTGGGATTGAGCCTAAAGATGTACAATCGTTCAGAAAACATATTCCGGAACAATACCTCGAACCGGTATTTAACTGGATGAACACCCTGCTGGTTACTGACAGGATGGTACAGGATATAGGCGAATCTGCACGCCGCATTGCCACGCTGGTTAATTCGGTAAAAACCTATACCCACATGGACCAGGGTCAGGAAAAGCAATATGCTGATATACGCATCGGCATAAAAAACACCCTGCAAATGCTCATCTACCGCATCAAAAAATGCAATATTACTCTGGTGAAGGAATTTGACGAAACCCTGCCACCGGTGAAGGCACAAATAGGCGAACTAAACCAGGTGTGGACCAACCTGATAGACAACGCCATTGATGCCATGGAACCCAACGGAAAAGGGACATTAACCATTAAAACAGAAAAGGACAAAGAATTTGTACAGGTAACCATTGCCGACGACGGCCAGGGTATACCTGAAGAAATATGTTCGCGTATCTTTGATCCGTTCTTTACAACAAAAGAGATGGGCAAAGGTACCGGCATGGGTCTGGAAGTGGTGCAGCGCATAGTTCAGCAGCATAACGGATCCATCAAAGTTATATCAGAACCGGGGCATACTGCGTTTGTAGTATGTTTCCCGATTGATGGATAATTGGGTTTTGGTTGAAAAGGTTGTAGTAGTTGTATTGGTTGAAGTGGTTAATGTAATTGAAACATTTAGCAGTGCAATCAGTCTAACAATCGCGATTAATACAACTTTTTCAACATTTGTAACCATTACAACTTTTACAACCAAGAAACACTACCATGATCAAGCCCATAATATTTTCAATAGATGACGATCCGCAGGTATTGCGTGCCATAAACCGTGACCTGAAATCCCAATATAATTCTGAATACAAGATCATCAGCACTACGTCGGCAAAGGAGGCATTGGAAGCACTTGTCGAGATGAAAAATGCCGGCGATCCGGTGGCGATGTTCCTTGTGGATCAGCGCATGCCTGAAATGGAAGGGGTAGATTTTCTGCAAAAAGCCATCAAATTTTATCCCGATGCTAAACGCGTACTGCTAACAGCCTATTCAGATACGGTTGCAGCCATCAAGGCCATTAATGTAGTTCAGTTGGATTATTATCTGACCAAGCCCTGGAACCCGCCAGAAGAAAAATTGTACCCGGTGATCAGTGACCTGCTGGATGATTGGCAAAGCCATTACACACCTGATTTTAAAGGCATCAAGCTCATTGGTTATCAATACAATCCAAAATCGCATGAGATAAAGGATTACCTGGCGGGGAATCTTATCCCCTACCGCTGGTTCGATATTGAAAGTAACCCGGAGGCTAAATCGTTACTCGAATCAAATAATCTCGACAGGACAGCCCTGCCTGTGATCGTTTTTGAAAGCGGTGAATGCGCTTGTCAGCCTACTATACGGCAAATCGCCGAAAAAGCTGGTTTAAAGCCCGAGATACAAAACGACATTTATGACGTGGTAATTATTGGTGCAGGACCTGCCGGACTTGCAGCTGCCGTTTATGGATCGTCCGAAGGCCTGAAAACTCTGCTCATAGAACGCCGGGCACCAGGCGGACAGGCCGGAACGAGTTCACGTATCGAAAACTATCTCGGGTTTCCCGCAGGTTTAAGCGGGGCTGATCTGACCCGCCGCGCTATCAGCCAGGCTACACGTCTAGGCGCACAATTTCTTTCACCACATTCGGTAAATGATATTCGTGAAAAAGATGGCTACAAAAAGATCATCCTTGATGACGGCCCGCATATCATAAGCCGGTCGGTAGTGATCACTACGGGGGTTGATTACCGTAAACTGGAAGTAGAGGGAGTGGATAATTTTACAGGGGCGGGCGTTTATTATGGTGCCGCAACAACCGAAGCCAGCGCCTGCAAGGATAAAGATGTGTTTGTTATCGGTGGAGGTAATTCTGCCGGTCAAGCTGCAATGTACCTGTCGAAATTTGCGCGACAAGTGTTCATCATCATCCGCCGTGAAGATCTGACAGCAACCATGTCAGCATACCTGATTGATCAGATCAAAAACTCACCAAATATCGAAGTACTTCCGAATACAGAAGTATGCCAAGCATGCGGTAATGGCCAACTCGAAAAGCTGACGCTGCTTAATGTAAAAACCCAGGAAAAGAAGGATTATGATGCCAATGCATTGTACATTTTCATTGGAGCAAAACCATTTACCGATTGGATAAAGCTTGACATAATCAAAAACAATAAAGAGTTTATCGAGACCGGCCGCGACCTGGCTGCCTACGATAATTTCAAAAAAATATGGAAGC
The DNA here is from genome assembly GCF_036568825.1 of Mucilaginibacter sp. Taxonomy (GTDB): domain Bacteria; phylum Bacteroidota; class Bacteroidia; order Sphingobacteriales; family Sphingobacteriaceae; genus Mucilaginibacter. The sequence continues at coordinate 17,989 of NZ_DATCRU010000051.1, forward strand.
TTAACCGTGATCCATATTTACTTGAAACAAGCTGCCCCGGCATATTCGCCGCAGGCGATGTTCGCGCCGGAGCGATGAACCGTGTAGCATCCGCCGTAGGCGAAGGTTCAATGGCCATCAGCTTTGTGCATAAGTATTTGGCGGAGGTGTAAATACATAAAATGAACCGGGTGTAATGCTGAGCCTATCGAAGCACGGTGGGTAAGGCACAATATCATTAAGTTAAGCTTGGCGCACAGTCGACTCACTCGGTCATTGCTTCGCTCGACCACCCTCTCTACTTCGTAAAGAGGGATTTTTTATTTTTTCTGCCCTCTTTTTTGCTTGCAAAAGATAGGGCAGAACAGCGTAGCGCATTCGGGTGAGTCCACATGAAGCCATAATTGAAACGATATTTACTTAACTTAGTGACATTGTGGTAGGGCCTCTACGCGCGACCCTTCGACAAGCTCAGGGTGACACTTTTTTTTGTTTAGAATTTTATTATTTTAC
>NZ_DATCRU010000052.1:0-21060 GCF_036568825.1 Mucilaginibacter sp.
AAGTCGGAAGTCGGAAGTCGGAAGTCGGAAGTCGGAAGTCGGAAGTCGGAAGTCGGAAGTCGGAAGTCGGAAGTCGGAAGGAATTAGCTAATTAAGATACAAACAATAAAACAATAAAACAATGAGGAGATCGGTGTTAAATTCGAAATCGTAAATCCGAAATCCGAAATCAAAATTATTCGTATCGCAGCGCTTCCACAGGGTCTAGCTTAGACGCTTTTCTGGCAGGATAGTACCCTGATATCAAGCCAATCATGCTGCATACGATGAGCGCACCGGTAAACGACCACCATGGCATAATAAATGACCCGCCTATTAATAAAACTACAGCGTTACCGGCAATAATGCCCAGGAATACACCGGTTAATCCGCCAATCAGGCAAATAACCACGGCTTCAATCAAAAACTGTTTACGGATTATCCTCGGATTGGCCCCTATAGCTTTACGCACACCAATCTCGCGGGTACGTTCAGTAACCGATACCAGCATAATATTCATTAAGGCAATAGCCGCACCAATTAAAGTAACAGCAGCAATAAGCGCACCGCCAAAGGTCATCATAGCCATATTGTTGGCCAATTCTTTTTGAACAGAATCACTCCTGGAGATTTCAAAATTATCTGCCTGTGAAATATTTAAGCCGCGAATGTTACGGAATGTTGAGGTAGCTTCGCCTATGGTTGCATCCAAAACATCCGGGTTGGCTGTTTTTACGGTAACGTTGAAGGAGATATCCTTCAGCGTATCCATTTGCTTAGCTTTCAAAACCGGGACAACACAAAACTTATCGCCGCCAAAGCCGGAGCTGGAACCCTTTGATGCAAATACGCCAACTACCCTGAATTTATAATTACCGATGAAAACGAGTTTATTGATCGGATCTTCGTTCTTAAAAAGGCGCTTCCTGATATCCTCGCCAATCATTACCACATTGTCGCCATGCTGAAGCTCGGAAATAGAAAAGTCTCTTCCATATCCTATTTTTTGCCCGCTGGTTATCAGATAATTTTCATCCGATCCGCTAACTGAGATATTAGGATTTGTTTTAAGGTTGCCGTATTTGGCTACAGCAGTACCGGTTACGCTTAGATTGATAGAAGTAGTAACCGGAAGTTTGAATAACTCCTTAAATCGCGCTGCCTGCTCGTAAGTAATAGAAGGATATACTTTCCGGTGACCGCCACCGCCAAAATTAAGGCCTTGTCCCCGGTTTTGCAGCGTGAAAGAATTGGCGCCAAGGTTCCCAAAAGCGTCGTTTAAATTGTTTTTGATGCCGTCGATAGCAGTCAGAATGCCTACCAGAGCCATAATCCCGAGGGCAATAATAAGCGCAGTAAGTGCCGTCCTTAACCTGTTGCCGGCTATGGATTGTAAGGCTAGCGATACGTTTTCTTTGAGCGAGGTTTTTACCGGCATACCGTAAAATCAGAATTCTGTAGTACTATGACTCTAAGATATGCCGGTTTGTTACAAACCTTTTATTGATTTAAATATTCTGCCTGGGCCAGGTAGTAATATGGCCAGAACATATGATGTTCAAAAACATCTTTTGGATCGTCAGGGAATTGCTTATGGTAAGTGTTATCCGGCATTAAAATGATCGGGGTACCACAAGCAGTAAAGCTGTTATCTTTCAGATAAGTCGGCTCCTTAAATTTCGGTAATTGTTTTTGTACGAATGTATATGCCAGTTTGCCAAGGTATTCTTCATGAGTATCCTGTGCGCCATCAGTCGCCTTTTTAAGCTTATTGAATATGTGCTTGATATAAAGACGTTTGAAAAACGGCTGGTTTTTTACCTGGTCGTTGAAGTCAACAAACGGGTTTGGCGTATTGAAATTGCTGATCGTTTGGATAGTAAACGGAGTTTGCGGCACCCAGTCGGCAGCATTCACTACCGATACACACCAGCCATTGCGGGTCAGGTAATTAAAATCGTAGCTGTAATAAATATTACCCGGTTTTGGCGGCGCACTGCAATAGGTTTTGAAAGTGATGTCATTACCAAGCAGTTGTTTGCTTTGCAGATCGCCCAAATAAGAGCGCAGCAGGCAGGCAATAGCAGCGCCCTGGCTGTGGCCAACTATAATAAAGTTTTTGATACCTTTTACCTGGTTTAACCAGTAAATTTTCGGCAATATGGTTTTTGACAGATCAGCCAAACCAAGCAACCATCCAACATGAACACCTGCTTTTGGATTAGCAGCCAGGTTATAAGAAAACTCTTCAGAATCGCTGATGTGCAGTTTGCCACTTGCCGGAACCATTGCAGTATAGAAGTTTTCGAGCCAGCTTAATTCTGATTGTGTGGTGCCGCGGATGCTGATAACGGCAATACCTTTATTGTTCACCCACAAGTCCCAGCGATTTTTCAGCGGGCCTTCCGGCGAGCGGTAAACAAGTCCGTATTGTTTTGGTAGCGGGGTGTGATCATCCTTAATTGGATCATTAAATTGCTGCCGCGATATGCGAAGCATTTCCAGGTATTCTTTGGCATCAAAGCCGGGCTTTAATAACTGGGCATTACAAACCGAGGTCGTAAATAAAAAAAACAGAAGAATGTAGAAATACTTCATAGTTTAATATAGGGTGATTGATTGTGTAAAAGACGACTTTGATCCAATGTATGATACAAGGACTGCAGGTAAGATTGGTTGAAGATATTTAAAAACTTTCACAACGCAAAAAGTATATAGCTAAATCACAGCTGCTTGTTACGTGTAATACGGTTAAAATGTTCCTATATATCACATATTTATTTTTAAAGTATCAGGAATAATACATAAAGTAGATTTTATTGCCAATTAGGAAAAAATAAGGGAAACAATAAATCTAATTGTCTGGAAACAAAAAAGCACCCGTTTTGGCGGATGCTTTTATAAATATTTTGATAAATATAATTATACCGAGAACGACGAACCGCAGCCGCAGGTGCTGGCAGCGTTCGGGTTATTAAAGGTAAAGCCACGGGCGTTCAGTCCGTCCTGGAAGTCGATCTGCATACCTGCAAGGTATAAGCCATGAGCTTTATGCATGTATACTTTTATACCGTCGATGATATATTCCTGGTCGCCTTCTTTCTTCTGGTCGAAGCCTAAAACGTAGTTCATGCCGGAGCAACCGCCACCTTCAACGCCAACACGCAGACCAAAATCGTCACTTATCTCTTGCTGGTCTTTTAGTTTATTTAGCTCTTTAACAGCACCTTGTGTAAAGCTAACCGGTGCTAATGCATTTTCAACAGCAGTACTCATCTTATTTTAAATTAAACATACAAATATAAGGTAAATTGCAGATTTTTGTTGCCTGTCAATTATTATGACCTCAGCCTAACATAAAAAATATGGTGCTATCAAGCTATTTACTCGACATTTTGAAATTTACCCTGGCCGGTATCGGTACAGTTTACGCAGCCTTTTATCTAATAAAGCCTTACTTAGATAAAGCCGAAAGTATACAATTGATGGAGTTGAAAAAAACAATCAGCAACCAAACCTTGCCTTTGCGTTTGCAGGCTTATGAACGTATCGTTTTATTTATCGAACGCGTAAACCCGACAAATATGCTGGTTCGGTTAAATGGCACAGGATTGTCAGCAGCAGAATTGTACAGTGTGATCGCTAATGAAATCCGTACGGAATTTCAACACAACATCACGCAACAGGTATATGTAAGCAACAGCGCCTGGACGGTAGTTATCCGTGTAAAGGATGATACATTGAGTGTTGTAACAAACGCAGTAAAAGCATTGCCCGAAACTGCAACAGGCCTTGATCTGAGCAAAACGATACTTGCTCATTTAAGTCACTTGCAGGATAACCCATATGATATCGCGTTAAAGATCGTAAGGGAAGATATGCAAGCCCTTTTTTAGTATCGAATTTCGAATGTTCAATGTCGAATTTATATATAAGAGTTTTTAAATCCGAAATCGTAATTCCGAAATCCGAAATCAAAACATGTCCGGTAAAAAATTCACCACCACTTCTGGGATCGAGATAAAGGAGGTTTATTGTCGGCCATCGGCGATGAATGAGCTTCCTGGTGAATTCCCGTTTACACGAGGCATTCAGAAGGATATGTACCGCGGTAAACCCTGGACAATGCGCCAGTACGCCGGGTTTTCCACCGCGGAAGAATCCAATAAGCGTTATCACTACCTGCTGAGCCAGGGTACTATGGGGCTTTCAGTGGCCTTTGATCTGCCTACACAGATCGGTTATGACTCAGACAGCGACTTTGCTGATGGTGAAGTAGGTAAGGTGGGCGTTGCAATCGATTCCTTAAAAGATATCGAGGTTTTGTTTGACGGTATCCAGTTAAAGGACATCACCACTTCGATGACCATCAATGCAACGGCGTCAATTTTGCTGGCAATGTATATCGCGTTAGCAAAAAAACAAGGGACTGATCTGAAACAATTGTCGGGAACTGTACAGAACGATATATTAAAGGAGTATGCGGCACGGGGTACATACATCTACCCACCTGGTCCGTCCATGCGGCTGATCACCGATGTGTTTGAGTATTGCAGCAAAGAAGTGCCTAAATGGAATACTATTTCCATCTCGGGTTACCATATTCGCGAGGCTGGCTCAACAGCTGTTCAGGAGCTGGCCTTTACTTTAGCCAATGGCAAGGCTTACTTGCAGGCAGCTTTAAATAAGGGATTAGATATTAATGTATTCGCAAAAAGACTATCATTCTTCTTTAATTGCCACAATAATTTCTTCGAGGAGATAGCCAAGTTCAGGGCGGCGCGCAGGATGTGGGCGCATATTACAAAAGAGTTAGGTGCAACTGATCCCGGAGCACAAAAACTTCGCTTTCACACCCAGACCGGTGGTTCAACTCTGACAGCACAGCAACCTATGAATAATATAGTGCGCGTAAGTAACCAGGCATTGGCAGCGGTGTTAGGCGGAACGCAATCACTGCACACCAATGGTTATGACGAGGCGCTGTCGTTACCTACTGAAGCCGCAGCAAAAATTGCCTTGCGCACGCAACAGATCATCGCTTTTGAAAGTGGGGTGACTGATACGGTTGATCCGATGGCCGGTTCCTTTTTTATAGAAGAGCTGACCAACAAACTGGAAAAAGCTGCACAATTATATATAGATAAGATAGACGCCATGGGTGGCGCGGTGAAAGCTATTGAACAGGATTACATCCAGCAGGAAATTGCCCGCTCGGCCTATGAATATCAGAATGAGATTGAAAGTGGTGAGCGGGTAATCGTAGGTGTAAACCGTTTTGTACAGGACGAAGCCCCTGCCGAGAATATTTTCCGGGTAGATGATTCCATCCGAAGAACCCAGATCGATAAGATTAATGCACTTAAAGCTTCCCGCGATAATAAAGCTGTGCAAAACTCCCTTCAACAATTAGGCGAAGCTGCAAAAGGATCGGCCAACCTGATGCCTTATATATTAACAGCAGTGGAAAACTATGCCACCCTGGGCGAAATAGCCAATACTCTTCGGGCTGTTTTTGGAGAATACTGAACAATATGCTCTTAATGCTGTATTTATATCGGATAAACATCCGATTGTTATTTTTCAAAAAAATTTATTACCTTGTTGAAATGAGATTTTAACGATTGTTATTATCCTGCATTTTTCGGCAAACAATTAAGTATCCGTTAACGTAAACAGTATAAACAAATGTTGATAAAGTGCGTGAGTTGCGTGGCGGGAATAAAAAAAATGCCTTGGCAGTGCGTAGAGGCAATATTAAGTGAATTGGGCAGAATATAAGATTTTTCCTTAAGAAAAACGCAATGTTAAATGTTAATTAAAGGTGAATTAATCACATAAAATTTTAAAATTTAATTTTTTAATAAGGTTTTTTTTTGAATATTCGATGTTCCGTAACAGCCCCTTTTGATGTGTCGCTGAGGGGGTGAAAATCAAGATTTTAATAAAATATATATGGATAAAACTTGTACAAACGTTTGGAATAGCTGCCTTCAAATCATTAAAGACAATATCCCGGCGCAGAGCTATAAGACTTGGTTCGAACCAATCAAGGCCTTGCGCATGGAAGGAAGCGTCCTGACGATACAAGTGCCAAGTTTGTTCTTCTACGAGTGGCTGGAAGAACATTATGTAGGTCTGCTGCGTAAAACGATAAAGAAGCAGCTTGGAGAAGAAGGACGCCTCGAATACAATATTGTAGTAGAGCAATCATCGAGTAAACCGTACACCACCAATATGCCATCGACCGGCAATGGTGCCGAGACGAAAAATCAATCCATGCCTGTTCCTATATCAATTAATAAGGACATCAAAAATCCTTTTGTGATACCAGGCTTGAAAAAACTGAATGTAGATCCGCAACTGAATCCAAACTACACCTTCGAGAATTTTGTGGAAGGTGACTGTAACCGTTTGGCCCGTTCAGCAGGTTATGCCGTAGCAGCAAAACCGGGCGGCACTTCGTTCAACCCATTGATGATCTACGGCGGTGTTGGCTTAGGTAAAACTCACCTGGCGCAAGCTATAGGAAACGAAATTCGCGTAAAGCTACCGGATAAACTGGTGCTGTACGTATCCTGCGAGAAGTTCACCCAGCAATTTGTGGATGCACTTAAGCACAATAACATTAACGACTTTGTAAACTTTTACCAGGCTATTGATGTGCTGATCATGGACGATGTGCACAACTTTGCCGGTAAAGAGAAAACACAGGATTTCTTCTTTCACATTTTCAATCACCTGCACCAGTCGGGCAAACAGCTGATCATTACATCTGATAAAGCCCCTAAGGATCTGGCAGGGTTGGAAGAACGTTTATTATCACGCTTTAAATGGGGATTATCAGCCGATCTGCAGGTTCCTGACCTGGAGACCCGTATGGCGATCCTTAAAAATAAGATCTACCAGGACGGTATCGACTTATCCAATGATGTGGTGGAATATGTAGCTCACAACATTGATAACAACGTGCGCGAACTGGAAGGCGCTATGGTATCCCTGTTGGCTCAGTCAACCCTTAACCGTAAAGAGATCGATCTGAACCTGGCGAAACAGATGCTGAAGAACTTTGTAAAAAATTCTTCAAAAGAAATTTCGATGGAGTATATCCAAAGCCTGGTATGCGAATATTTTGAGGTGCCTATCGAGATGGTGAAATCCCAAACCCGCAAACGCGAGATTGTTCAGGCCCGTCAGATTTCTATGTATTTGGCAAAGGCCCACACCAAGAGCTCATTAAAATCTATCGGCAGTTTCTTCGGCGGCCGCGACCACTCAACCGTGATCTATGCATGCCAAACTGTAGAAGACCTGATCGATACCGATAAGAAATTCAAAGGCTACGTAGCCGATATCCAGAAAAAGCTAAAGATGTCGTAATCGACTCAAGTGATATTGAAAACGTCATTGTGAAAGCAATGGCGTTTTTTGTTGTTATTTACGTATTGCTGTTAATCATACCATCCCTCACTTAAGTCATTCCACCCGGGATTGCTCGCAACAATTAAATCGATCTTCTTTTGTCTCGAGCCACCCTTAATCTGTTTTTCCCTGGCGATAGCATCCTGAATCCATTGAAATTCTTCATAATACACCAGTCTGTTGCATTCGTACCTTGATGTAAAACCTTTATATACCTTTTGCTTATGTTGCCATATTCTGCCTTCAAGATCACTAGTTACACCGGTATAGAACACGGTATTTACTTTATTGGCAAGAATGTAAACATAGTATACATGGTTTTTCATTGACCGATAATATCAAAATTATTCGAACTAAAAAACTATGTCATTGCGAGCGGCCTTGTGTGGTGGGAGTGCGGCGAAGCAAACTCGTCGTATGACAAGTATTCGTGGTACTAAGCAAATTACAAGATAACGACGAGTTTGCTTCGTCGCTCCTTGTGCACTTAGCCCCGCTAGCTTCTCGCAATGACAGATTTTAAAGTTAAATGGAATTAATAAGCGAGACAGGCTAAAATGTGATCTTCAATTAGCTGGGGAAAGTCGCTAAGGATTTGTTCATGGGTTAATCCTGATGCAAGCCACTGCAAAACATCATAAACGGTTATCCTAGTGCCTTTTATAACAGGTTTTCCAAACCGAATGTCCGGGTTAACTTCAATATATTGCCGGTAATCTACTTGAGACATACACAAATTTACTCAAATAGTATGGATTTTTTATATTGTAAAAATTCTGGCTAGATTATCCTCTATCCACAATCCCATAAAACCCTTCCCGATAATTATCACCCACCGGAATAACGGTATCACCAATAAATATCCTACTGCGCTCTATAGCCGAGATGTGCCTTAAGGCAACAATGTATGATTTATGCACTCTCACAAAATCCCTCACAGGAAGAGACTCTTCGATCTTTTTCAATGTTTGTAAGCTGAGTACCCGCTCACTGGTTGTTTGGATGGAAATATAATTTTGCAAGCCTTCGATATACAAAATATCTTTTAGGTTGACTTTCTGTATTCGGTGTTCTGTTTTTACAAAAAGGTATTCGGGATTAGTTTCAGTATTAGGTTGAACACCTTTGTCTGCTGGTTTGCTGATACTTTGCTTAGCCTTTTCCACGGCACGATAAAACCGGTCAAATGCAATAGGTTTAAGCAGGTAGTCGATCACATCATGTTCAAAGCCATCGAGTGCATATTTGGAGTAAGCAGTGGTTAATATAACCTTGCATTGCTTGCCGGCGATCTTCATAAACTGCAGGCCGGTCAGCTCAGGCATTTGTATATCAAGGAAAACCAGGTCAATGTTTTGTTCGCGGATGATAGATAGGCCTTCTATCGGATTAGTGATCGATCCTACAAGCTCCAGGAACGGGACTTTTCGCGTATAATCCGCCAGGATGTCAATAGCCAGGGGTTTGTCGTCAATGATCAGGCAGCGGATACTCATGCGGTTTTCAATAGCAGGTTAACGTTATAATGTTCCTCGTTGTCAACAATTTCCAATTGGTGCCTGTCGGGATACATCAGCTCCAGCCTGCGGCGAACATTGTTGAGGCCGATACCTGCGGTCTTGTCTTTTTGATCCTGGTTCTTTTTGTTGCTAACAGAAAAGGAAATATTTCCATCGCCTGTCACCAGTTTTATGCTGACAGGGTTCGATGGATCATTTAATACTCCATGTTTGAAAGCATTCTCCACAAAGGACACAAAAAGCAGTGAGGCCACACTGTACTCGCCCAGTACGCCATCTGCATCCATTTGTATGTAGGCATTCCCCTTGGCACTAATCAATTGCAATTTGATCAGCGTTTCCAGGTATTGTATTTCTTGAGCCAGCGGCATAAAATCCTCTGTCCCTTCGCGAAGCATATAGCGCAATAGTTCAGAAAGTTTTAATACAGCTTCAGGCGCCTGATCGGACTTTTGATAAGTAAGGGAATAAATATCGTTCAATGTATTGAACAGGAAGTGCGGGTTAAGTTGAGATCGCAAAAAAGCGAGTTCGGCTGTTGATTTTTCCTTTTGCAGATCCTGCTGTAACTGCCTTGTTTTATACCAACTTTCAGCAAAAAAAAACATTAGTCCATATATAAAGTATTTTGGGAAATAATACCAAAATACATTTTCTATAAAGTCCGAAGCAGGCCACCGATGACCCCTGTAATTGTCAAATCCTAATACCGGCAGGAAGAAAAAATACTCCATCGAATATCTCAAGACTACTGCTCCAACTATGGTAAGCAGAAACAACAAAATTGCTTTAAGGTATTTCCTGGTAACAAATAGCTGAGGTGCTACAAAATAATAAGCGCAATAAAAACAGAAGATGGGTATAGCCAGGTATCCTGTTTGAATGATCACAATTTTGGCAAAAGAAAGCACACCTGCAGCATGATCCGGAGAAGATTGATTTCTGGCATACGAGAACCATATGTCGCTGATCAGCATTAAAGCCCAGACAGCAATATGCAGGTATATGACTATTTTGCGCTTCATCCATTAAATATACACAGCATTTAAGTGCGACTCTTATAAAATGTACGAACTGGCAATTTTTAATGATGAAACCGTTTTTTGACCCAATGCAGATTTCGTCATTAATAAAAGTGTGTTCGTCAATTACATTTTTTAAAGCGACAGGCTGATCTGATTTTTACTGTAAATCATGATCACAATGAAAAAGTCAATTTACATTTTACTAATCGTTTTGCTGCCCTTATCCGCTTACTGCCAGGATCAGCTTAAAGTAACTGTGCATCCTGGAGTGGAGCTGTTTACCATTATCCAGATACTGGGCAATAAATATCCTCAGCCTAACCCATCAGCCTACAGTAAAGAAGCGCTGGAATATTTTGGTAAATACAAGGATCATCCGGCGGTTAAAAAAGTAATCTCCTTCGATAAAACCTACACAGACCTGGTGGAATTGGGCTGGTGTATGAGCGATTTTCCGAATATCAGAATATATGAACCTACTGATTTAAACTGGTATAAAATGTACGGCAAGGAAAATGTACTGGAATATATCAGGCTGTGTAAGGACTTTTTTTATGATACCAAATTCTGGGACTTTTACCAGAAACATAAAGTCCGTTACGATCAATGGGGTGACGATCTGAAAGCGAAAGTTGATTCGGATAAACTGATCAAAAAACTTCAGGATTTTTACAAGTATAATTCTGATGTGCACTGGTATATCTGTATAGATCCGCTGAATAGCTGGGGTTCGCATGCCATCATGACCAAATCGCTAAACCCGCAGTTTTCCGATTGGCTGGTTTATAATACAGGCTATTTTAACCAGGATGGTAATGCTCAAAAAGACCCTTATTTTGAATTTAAGGATTTTGATTACCTGGTTTGGCACGAGGGTAGCCATGTGTATATTAATCAGCTCTTTCAAAAATATAAGCAGCAGATTGATGAATTATCTTACCTGTTTAACAAGGATGATGTTGGTATGAAACGCAATACCATAACCACATGGGAATATTGTTTTGATGAGAATATAGTAAGATCAGTTTCGGCGGTACTTTACAAAAAATATCGTGGTGAACGTGCCTTCAAGCGTCAGCAGGCACGCGAAATAGCCAGCGATTTTATTTACGTGGAAGACCTTGTGCCCTTTATTTATGACAACTATATGCAGAGCAATAAATACAAGGATTTTGCAGAGTTCTTCCCCGAGATATTAAAATACCTGAAGAATAAATACCCGCAAAAAAGCTGATTTAAAGTTCCCCTAACCTCATCAACGCATAAAACAGCCCGGTACAATGCAATGATTGGGCTATTTTATTGTTCAACAATAAATCTTTTATTTCGGCTAATGTGAATTCTTCTACAACGATATCTTCTTGTGCATCCAGGTGTTGTTCCTGAACCTTTTTGCCGCCGCGGGCTAAGTAGCAATAGGTATGATTGTTGGCAGTAGATGGATTTGCATAAACTACAGAGAGCAGCTCAAAATCATCAAACTGGTAGCCGGTTTCCTCAAGTAGTTCGCGGCGCATAGCCTGTTGCGGTTCCTCTCCCGGATCGATCACACCACCAGGAATCTCCAGCGAAACGATTTCGGCTGCATGACGGTACTGGTGCACCATCAGCACTTTATTATCCTCGGTAATGGCTACGGCATTTACCCAATTGCTGTATTCGAGCACGTAGTAATCTTCAACTATGTGGCCGCTGGGCATCACGCATTTGTCAGTCCGCAATGTAGCCCACGGGCCTTTATGTATGTAGCGGGAAGAAAGCTTTTTCCACTTAAGATCGTTCATGGATTTTAATAAGGTGTTTATAGATGATATTTCTTTTTTCAATGTTTTCAAAGGATAGCTGGCGATGTTGTTGCTCCAGAAGATCAAAAATGGTCAGGATCTTTTTCAGGGTAAGTCCGGTTTCATTATCTATCTTAGGTGGTTGGGCAAATACATAAAGCATCTGAGCTAATGCATGTAATTTTTCGGCGCTATATTCGGCGGAGTTTATGAAGTTAGCAAACCCGTATTCATTTAAATCGAGCAGTTTTTCGAGCTCAACGTTGTATTCATCTTGTAGCGCATTATTAAACTGCCGGATATACTCATCGTATTCTCCTTCGGCCTTTAGCCCCATTAAATTTGCTAAAAGCTGTGCAAGCTTTCGGGCTTCGCTTAACAAATAATCTTGCTGGTACACTACTAATCTCTGATTTACTGATCTCTAATCTCTAACTCACCAACTTCCGCTTGATCCGCCGCCGCCAAAGTCTCCGCCGCCGAAACCGCCGAAGCCACCGCCACTATCTCCGCCACCGCCCCAACTGCCGCCATCGTTGCCGCCGGAGAAACCACCCCAGCCACCGCTGCCGCGGCCTAGCATAGCGCCGCCAAGGAACCACCAGAACGGACTTGCGCCGCCACGGCTATCGATAATATGGCCACCACCTCCGCGGTTGCGGAAAATAATGATTAGGATCACTACAATAATGAAGATCAATATAGCAGCGCTGCTGCCAACGTTTTTACCCTGATCCTGCTGTGGCTTCTTGGGCGACTTATACTCACCCTTCACATATTTCATGATATCGTTGGTGCCTGCATCAAGACCTGCATAATAGTTGCCTGCCTTGAAGTTTGGGCGGATATCATTTTGAATGATCTCGTGGGTGGTGATGTCGGGTAGTACTCCCTCCACACCATAACCGGTCTGGATGGCCACTTTGCGGTCGCCTATGGCTACCAGGACAATAATGCCATTGTTTTTACCTTTCTGGCCGATACCCCATGCGCGACCCAACCGCTGTGCATAATCGTTGATGTCATAATCGCCAACCGATTTCAGGAGCACAACCGCTATTTGGGTAGAGGTGGAATCGTCAAAGGCAACCAATTTATGCTCCAGTTGCTGCTGTTCAGCTTCTGAGAGCGTGTTGGTGTAATCTGTAACCAGTGTGTTTGACTTCTCGGGCAGTTGTTGCGCCAAAGCGAACAGCGTACACAGCGTTAAACAGAAAAATAATATTAATTTTTTGAACATGATCTTAGATTTTATTCGCCATCCATAAAGGCTATGTCATCAGGCAATTCGTTGGAACCGTTAGCCTCATGCGGGAAGTATTTTTGCAGATGATCGCCGGCAATTTTAAGTCCTGTAACAATGCCTTCAACCACGTCGCCATATTTAAAATGGTTAAGCATATCTTCTTTGGCATCGTCCCAAAAATTGGCAGGCACAGTCTTATTAATCCCGCGATCGCCAATGATAGCAAACTTGCGGTCAACAGTGGCCACATAGATCAATACGCCATTGCGAAGCTTGGTTTTGTGCATATCCAGCTGATGGAAGTATTTGGCAGCACGGTCGAGCACTTCTTCATTGCAGTTTTTCTCGATGCAAACACGTATCTGGCCCGAAGTGTGCCTTTCGGCATCCTCTATAGCCCTGCGGATACGCTGTTGTTCGTCCTCATTAAATATAGGCATGTGTTAACGAATTAGTGAATTAGTGAATTAGTGAATTAGTGAATTGGCAAGTAGATTTTTATCACTCACTCATTCGCTAATTCACTCATTCACTAATTAATTAGAATTGAACTTTAGGTGCGTTTTCTGCCGCGGCGTCTGCCTGGAAATAACCTTTCTCGGTAAAGCCGCCCATCCTGGCAACAAAATTAGTCGGGAACGATTTGATCTTGGTATTGTATTGCTGAACTGCATCATTGAAATCGCGTCTTGCAACAGCTATACGGTTTTCGGTACCTTCAAGCTGAGCCTGCAGTCCGCTGAAATTTTCAGTCGCTTTCAGCTCAGGGTATTTTTCTGAAGCAACCAATAAACGGCCAAGTGCGGTGCTTAATTGTCCTTGTGCAGCCTGGTATTTCTGGATGTTTTCAGGAGTCAGTTTGCTTGGGTCTACTTGTATTGAAGTAGCTTTAGCACGTGCATTGGTTACATCAACCAAAGTGCTTTTTTCAAAGTTAGCTACACCTTTTACAGTAGCAACCAGGTTGGGAACCAGGTCGGCACGGCGCTGATAGTCGGTCTGAACAGTTCCCCATTTCGACTGTGCATTCTGGTCAAGACTTACAATTCCATTGTAACTCGATACGCAGCCACAGCCGCCAATAAACAGGATAATGACGATTACAATTATAACAATGTAGGATGTTTTCATTTTTTTATCTTCTTATTTAAAAGTTGAATTTACTATTTTGATCTCAAAACACATACCGTTGTTACAAATTGTCTTTTTGGCAGAGTTGGGTGGGGTATAAAAAATCTCTCCTTGGTGTGGGGAGAGATCGAGGGTAGTGCCATGCTAAGATATAAATCCAGGGTCTTTTAAGTTGAGATGAAATAAAAGCGGTGTAAGTCTGAGTAATAAAATCCGCGGCCTCTAAAGGTGAGATGACATAGGAGCGCTGTCACCCTGAGCTTGTCGAAGGGTATGCGGGCAAAGGCCTTTGCGCACCGCACTTCGACAAGCTCAGCGTGGCACCCTGTTAAGTGCTATACTACTTATTCACACTCGCACTCCTGTCACCCTTCAATTGAAAATCCGGGTGACCGCATTGCCACAGCACAAAAGCAAACTGATCGGCAAAGTTGGCGAAAGTGACGCTTTTGTCTTCTGTAAAATGGCCGTCGTCATAATTTACTTTGAGGATTACCGGCTTACGGGACGCTGAGGCATTTTGTAATGCTGCAGCAAATTTTCCAGGTTCCCAGGGCACTACTCTCGGGTCGTTCCAACCGGTAACACAGATGACAGCGGGGTATTTGGTGCCGTATTTCACGTGTTGCATGCCGTCCATTTCGTATAAAGCTTTGCATTCCACGCTATCTTTCACAGTGCCGAATTCAGGTATGTTTACTGGTCCATTTGCGCTAAATTCTAATCGCATCGCGTTGGCACAACCTACATTGCAGATAGCTGCCGCATACAGGTCAGGGCGTTCGGTGATAGCGCGGCTTATCAAAATTCCCCCGGCGCTGGTGCCTGTTCCGGCCAGTTTGGAAGGATTGGTATATTTTTCGGCTATCAGGTATTCGGCGCAGCTGTTAAAGTCTTTCCATGTATTGGGTTTGGTGGTTTTGTATCCTGCCCTGTACCAGGTTTCGCCTTTTTCGCTGCCACCCCGTACATGCGGATAGGCGACAACTACGCCTTTGGTAGCCAGCCCGGTTTCTTCGTAATCAAAATAGGGTGTCATGCTGATGCCGTAGGCGCCGTAGCCATCCATCAGGCAAACATTATTGCCATCCAGCTTTGTTCCTTTTTTGTAGATGATGGAGAGCGGTATCATTGCCCCGTCGTGTCCTTTTACCTCCACTTCCTTCACCTCAAGGTTTTTATATTCAGCAGGGAATACGGGTTGTTTGTTAAAGGCACCTGGCCTGTACGCTTCAACTTTGGCATTAAAATCAAATTCGGTATAGGGCTTTATCCATGAGGTAATGCCGACGGTGCAATCATTGGTGGTATTATTAATGCAGAAAGTATTGGCCGTTCCCGAGAACGGTAACTTCAGCTCAGAAGTTTTGCCGGTGGCTACATCATATTTGGATACATGGCTATTGATACCATCGCTATAAGTAAGAAATACGTAGTCTTTGCTATGGGTGATTGCTTCCAGTGTTTGATCCGATTTTTCTTCGGCTATTGTCCGGGCGTTGCTCCAGTCCGGATTTTTAATATCGACAGATATGAGCTTATAGTTTTTAACGCCTTTAGAGGTAATGGCAAACGCTTTATCGCCCACCAGTTCAAATCCGCGTACCAGCTTATCTTCCTTGGTACAAAGCGGCTTCCATTGGATCTTGCCTGAATAGAATTGCGAGATAGGCGCATAATATAATTGCATTTCATTTTCAACAGTACCTATTCCTGCAAAAACATAGTTTTTATTATCGTTGGTAGTATATACATAAGGGTACGCTTTGGAGGGAATATTTAGCTCTGGATAACTGCCGTTGCTAAAAAAATCCATATCTGCGGCTGTGCTTGCTGAACCAATCTTGTGCAGTTTGGTTTTGGGGTTAAGACGGGCTTGGGGATCTTTGTTATCGGCGCTTTTTATCCATAGGTATAAAACCGATTTGTTATCGAAACTCCATCCCTCGACACCCTCTGTTGGATACATTTTGTCTTTCAGGAACTTCTTGGTGGCAACTTCCATAATTTTTATTGTGCCGACCTCCCCGCCGCCTTCGGCATAGGAGATAGCTACATATTTGGCATCAAAGCTGGGTACGAAATTTTGGATGGATAATGTCTTTCCTTTAATGTAGATCAGCGGATCAAACAATAATTGTTCGGGGCCATTCATGCCTTCACGATAGTATAACTTACCAACCTTGTCGCCGGGAAGCGTTTTTCGGTAAAATATGCGTCCCTTCATGTAGGTCCTGTCGCCGATTTTGGGTGGCTGCAGTTTATCGAGCTTTTTCCATTCGGCTATCAGTTCATCGCGGCCGGAAATATTATTTAGGGTGAACTTACTGTAATCCGCCTGCTGTTTGAACCAGTTTACAACGGA
The DNA here is from genome assembly GCF_036568825.1 of Mucilaginibacter sp. Taxonomy (GTDB): domain Bacteria; phylum Bacteroidota; class Bacteroidia; order Sphingobacteriales; family Sphingobacteriaceae; genus Mucilaginibacter. Next base: position 16,473 of record NZ_DATCRU010000052.1, read on the forward strand.
TGAATCTTTAATATGCTCCAGCCATCGATAAGGGTCTTTGTACGTGACACCAAAATAGGTATCGGTGCTGTCGACAGTTTTGGTTTCGGGTAGTTTTACTTGTGCGGATGCAGAGAGAAAACAAAGGCACACAGCTAAAAGGATCAACTTTTTCATAACACAAAGGGTTTAAGAAGTGAACGATTAACCAGGCGGGGTAGGTAATATAAATTTAGTGTATAAATAGTTGGTAATCAATAGTAAAACTACGTTTAAGTTATCAACAAGAGGCGTGGTTTTTACGTGATAAAAGTATTGTCCGAATCAGGATTTACAGAATTTTATAATTTTCAGAATTCTGTTAATTCATTAATTCTGAGAATTCTGATTCAGACAATAACAAATCCACCCATAATCCGGCAATCGTGTTATATTTGGCGTAATGAAACGGTTATTCTTCTCAATAATAGCCGCCCTGCCCATCCTGGCATCGGCGCAAGTAAAAAAATCCAATAATTTAGTTCAATACGTACACCCGATATTTGGTACACAGCGCATGGGTCACGTATTTCCCGGAGCTACGGTACCTTTTGGTATGGTACAGTTGAGCCCCGAAACGGACACTGTAGGTTACGAACTGGACGGACATTATAATCCGAAAGTGTACAGCTACTGTGCAGGCTACCAATACGACGACAAAACCATTGTAGGATTTAGCCATACGCATTTCAGCGGTACCGGTCACTCTGATTTAGGCGATTTTTTAGTGATGCCGACTGTTGGTACACTCAAACTTAATCCCGGAACTGCAGATAAACCGGGCAGCGGATATCGTTCGGCATTCTCACATGCTAACGAGGTAAGCGAAGCCAACTACTACAAAGTAAAGCTTGATGATTATAACATCCTCGCCGAAATGACTACCACTACCCGTGTGGGCTTTCATCAATATACCTTCCCGAAATCGGATAATGCACACATCGTGCTCGACCTGATGGCAGGTATTTATAATTATCCTGATAAAAATGTCTGGACGTATTTACGGGTAGTAAACGACTCTACTGTAATAGGCTACCGTTCAACCAATGGCTGGGCACGCACCCGTACGTTATATTTTGCTATGAAGTTCAGCAAGCCGTTCATCGCACATGGATATAAAAAATACGACAAGCGCGAGGTTTACGGAGGTTTCTGGGGACAATTTAACCGTACGCCAAATTTCCCTGAGGCAGCAGGCAGACAGTTGAGAGCCTATTTCGATTTCAAGACCAATGAAGGCGAAAAGATCAAAATAAAAATGGCGTTATCGCCGGTAAGCATGGATGGTGCAATGGCCAATATGCAGGCCGAATGCCCGGGATGGGATTTTGAAAAAGTAAAAGCCGATGGACAAGCGCAGTGGGAAACCGAACTGCATAAAATTGAGATCGAAGGCAGCCAGGACGAGAAGGAGAACTTTTATACCTCGATGTATCACGCCATGATCAACCCAACCATTTATATGGATGTTGACGGGCAGTACAAAGGTCTGGATCAAAATGTGCACAAAGCAGAAGGCTTTACCAACTATACTACGTTCTCATTATGGGATACGCACCGCGCATTGCACCCGCTGTTCAATATCATCGAGCCAAAACGCAATGCCGATATGGTGCAAAGTATGATCGCCCATTATGAGCAAAGTCCGGAACACATGCTGCCGATATGGAGCAATTCGGCGAATGAGAACTGGTGTATGAGCGGCTATCACAGCGTGTCTGTTCTGGCAGATGCGGTAATAAAAGGCAATGCCCCTTTTGATGCCAATAAAGCTTTGGAAGCTTGCGTAGCTACTGCCCGTCACCGCGATTATGCGGGGATAGGCTATTATATAGATATGGGCTACATCCCGGATGAAAAGAACGGAAACTCGGTATCATCTACCCAGGAATATGCCTATGACGACTGGTGCATAGCGCAATTAGCCAAAAAACTGGGCAAACAGGATATTTATGACGAGTTCATCAAACGCTCGCAAAACTGGAAAAATGTGTATGACCCCAAGTCGGGCTTTATGCACCCTAAGCTGATGGATGGCACTTTCCGTGCGAAGTTTGATCCTTTTACTACCATTGGTCAAGGCTTTATTGAGGGCAACGCCTGGAATTACACTTTATATGTTCCGCATGATCCTGCCGGACTGATCAAAGTTATGGGTGGCAACAAAAGATTTGTGACCTATATCGATAGCCTATTCAGCTATAATCTGCCGGATAAATACTTTGCCGAAACCGAAGACATCACCCGCGACGGTATCATCGGTAACTATGTACATGGTAACGAACCTTCACACCATGTGGCTTACTTATATGATTGGACCGACAAGCCCTGGAAAACGCAGGAAAAGATCCGCATGATATTAAAAGCGCAATACAAACCGGCCCCGGATGGTTTGGGTGGTAATGATGACACAGGTCAGATGAGTGCATGGTATATTTTTAGTACACTGGGATTTTATCCTGTTGCACCTGGGTCGGATCAGTATGCTATAGGCAGTCCGGCGATGAATAAGGCAGTGATCAACTTGGATAATGGTAAAACCTTTACCATTAATGTGAAGAACCAGGGGGATAAGAATGTATATATTCAGAAGATTGTGTTGAATGGCAGGCCTTTGAATGGATTGTTTTTAAGTCACGAAGATATAATGAATGGTGGTGAGGTGACATTTTTTATGTCATCAAAGCACAAATAATGAAGAGGTCTAACTATGAAGTTTAAATATATCTTATTTAGCATTATTGCATGTTACGTTTTGAGTGCCAACGCCCAGCAAAAGCCACTCGCCCAATTGCAACAGCAATTCGTCGATCTGCGTTTTGGTATGTTTATCCACTTTAATATCCCAACCTATATGAACCAGGATTGGGCCGACCCGGAAGCATCGCCTTCGATCTTCAATCCAACCAAACTGGATTGCGACCAATGGGCAAAAGCTGCCAAATCGGCCAATATGACTTACGGTTGTTTGACTACCAAACACCATAGCGGCTTCTGCATTTGGGATACCAAGACTACAGATTATAATGTGATGCACAGCCCTTACAAAAAAGATGTGGTAAGGCAATTTGTGAATGCTTTTAGAAAGAATGGGTTGAAAGTGATGCTGTATTATTCTATTTTGGATACGCACCATAAACTTCGTCCGAATTCTATTGTTCCCGCGGATATACAAATGATCAAAGGGCAATTGACTGAGTTGCTGACCAATTACGGCCCGATAGAAGCATTGATTATTGATGGCTGGGATGCGCCGTGGTCGAGGATAAGTTATGACGATGTGCCTTTTGAAGGGATATATACTTTGGTGAAGAAGTTGCAACCTAACTGCGTGCTGATGGACTTGAACGGAGCCAAATATCCGCCGGAAGGAATGTTTTATACTGATATCAAAACTTATGAAATGGGTGCAGGTCAACGGGTATCAAAAGAACATAATACGATGCCATCATTGGCTTGCCTGCCGATACAGGGCAGTTGGTTTTGGAAAACATCATTCCCAACGGAAGCAACTAAAGATGCCGCTAAACTGGTGAATGAAGATATTGTCGCATTGAATAATGTAAACTGCAACTTTATCCTGAATGTAGCGCCAAACCGCGAAGGATTGATGGATGATAATGCGTTGGCTACATTAAAAAAGATAGGAGAGCTTTGGAAAAATGCTGGTCCGGAAGCGCCATTGCCAAAGCTGGATGCGCCGATCATTTCGCATAACCTGGCCAAGCATCAGCAAAGCAACTCAAGCTGGAGTGATGACATGAACATCATGGATTTTGCTAATGACGATGATTTTTCTACTTCGTGGATATCCAACACTACCGTGGATAAGCCATGGTACGAAATCGATTTCAAAAAAGAAACTGCCTTTAATACTATTGCGATTACTGAAGAAAAGCCGAACATCAGCAATTATGTATTGGAATATTATCACGATGGGGTATGGAAGCCGGTATTTGATGGTACTAATGAGAAACGCGTAAAAATTAACCGCTTTGACCGGGTTAGTGGCACTGAAGTTAGAATGCGAATTTTGAAATCAGACCATCAGGCGTCGATTGCGGAGTTTGGGGTTTATGATGAGAAGAGGTAGGTAGGGTTCAATTGATGTGTAGGCCGCTCAATTGCCGCGGGGCTTCTTTTACTTTTTGCTTGATCAAAAAGTAACAAAAAATCAAGTCAATCCGCTAGCCAGCGGACTTCTTTGCCGCACATGGCCTTTGCCCTGCAATCAATCAAAACCACGGGCTCCAATACTTTGCCCTACTATCGTTCGCTCATTCCCTCGCTTCAGCAAAGTTTGCTAATGCCCTTTCCAGTGCGCAGGCCACCATTGTTTTGATTGATTTCGGCCGAAGCTGGTCTGTTGACGGGGTTCATTTGGTATTATTAAGTCTAACTATAATTTAAACAAAAAGTCCTCCCCAAGTGAAGTGCACCCCAAAAGTTGGACAAACTTAATTATTATTATCATAATGAGCTCGGTATTTAGCCGGGCTCATTCCTTTTAGATTGAGCTTGATTCTGTCGTTGTTATAATACGTGATATAGTCCTGAATGTCGCTTTTAA
>NZ_DATCRU010000053.1:0-5901 GCF_036568825.1 Mucilaginibacter sp.
ATTATTTTTCTATAATATCTTAAATCTGCCCTCCTACAGGCTTTATTATCAGTTCATCCACATTGGCACCGGAGCTCATTTTGTAAACATTTACAATGGCCGAGGCAATATCTTCCGGTAATACAAATTGATCTTTAGGTATCGTGGTACCTTCCCACGAATTGGTAAGTGTTGAGCCTGGAATAACTGCCGTAACTTTCACATTATGAGGCATCATCTCCAATCGCATTACTCTGCTGAGACCCAATAGTGCAGCTTTTGTTACACTATAAGTACCAGCCGCGGCAATAGGATCAAGCGCTGCAACTGAGCAAATAGTGAAGATATGCCCCTCACGTGCAGCGATCATGCTTTTACCGAAATAACGGTACAGGTAATAGGCAGGCATGTAGTTGGTATTCAGTTGCTTTTCAAAAGCTGCCTCGCTTTCATCCAATATGCTGATGGGATCGAACATCCCAAGGTTATTTACTATAATACTAATAAAACCCAGTTCCTGTTCGGCAGCGCCTGCAAATTTGAGCAGTTGCTCTTTTACACTGCCATCGGCTACTTGAGTAAATACTTTTATCTTTGAGTTAATTGCCAGGAGCTCCTGTTTAAATTCACTCAGTTCGCTTTCTTTTCGTGAACAAACAGCCAGGTTAACACCTTCTTTAGCGAAAGCAATGGCGATTGCTCGTCCCATTCCTTTAGTTGCGCCGGTTATTAATGCATTTTCCATTTTGTGTTTAGTTTCGGTTTTATCCCGCCGTTGTTAATACAAATCTAATTTTGATTGGGGGACAAGTTATTATGCTTTTTGGGAAGTACGAACAAAATCTCGGTAAACAGGGGGAAATTAACGGTAAACGATTTTGCAGGTATTTATACCGGCGAATAAGCATAAAAAGCAGTTTTGTAGAATATGCTCCCCGAATTATGTATTTTTTGCCTGTTAATTATAAGTAAATGACGCTTTTTAATACATATTCTAAGCTTTTTTAAAATGGGAACACTTATTGCATAGGTTATATCAGAAATGTTTAACCTTAAAATCAATTGTCATGAACTCATCTACATTAATCGGAATCGTTGTATGTGTAACACCACTGGTGTTGATTATCGCAACTTTAATTGTCAGAGGTAAAAAATTGTTTGATTAATCAATAGCGATGCTATCCCGGTTGATCAAACCTGAGTAGCAACGCAAATCAAATATCAAATTTACCTTGAAAATCCCTCCGTCTTCTTACCAGGCAGATCGATTATACAGCTACAGGCTAACTACGCCAATTCACCTGACAGTTAATTATTTCTGTTCTTAATAAAAATAGTTAGCCAATAATCAAACAAAATATAGGGTATGCGGGTTGTGTAGAAACCAACAACATCTGCTTGCCATGTTAATGCTCCTCATACAAATAATCGGTGCAATAGGTACTGCTATTATAGCTATCATCTTATTAAAGAAGGACTGGCGCACCAAAAACGAAGCGATAAGAAAAGAAGCTGTATTAGTTACCAGAATTATTTTTGCAGTAACTGTCGTTTCCGTCCTCAACCTGGCTGTTACCTCTATTCAAAGTCAATACGAGATCAATCAACTCGAAAAAGATAAAAAGCAGCTACAGGTAACCAATGCCAATTTGAGTTTTAATATCTCAAAAATTGCTACAGCTCAGCCAACTTCTGATGTTACTGTTAGAAGAGATATTCCTATAAAAAAAGAAGTGCAGAAACAAGTTGAAGCGACAAGTGATGAGTCACAGGACCACTTAACTGTAGTTAGCAAGATCGAGCCTAAAAAACATGATGCAGTAACTAAAAAAGCTGAAAAACGTTCGATTCCTGTCAAATTCGTCAAAAACAATATAACAATTGATAAAAGGGCTACTCCCGTTACTGTTTCGAGGGAACCATCAAATGAACCTGACGATGTACCGCTGTTCCATTTTATTGGTACGGGCGGCAGAGTGCTTTCGGGGGTATTAGTCAGCAATAGTCCAAGGACTATCTATAATTTATCAGTAAAAGTGACCAATTATGACGATTTAATGGATTGTAAATGTTTTGTTGGGAATACCAATAGCGCCACCATTGGTGCTTTAAATAATCAAAGTACTTTCCTGTTTAAACTACCTGAATTTAACCGCCGTGCCCAAAGCGGCCGTTACCTGATCACCATTCGTTATAACGACAAGCTGTATTACGAGGAAGCAATGTATAACTTTACTGACCGCCGCAATTTCACCCAGGCACTGCGCATAAAACAATATGAAGGTTCGTCATTGGTGCATAATACTGTTATGCGCGGTTCCAGGTATCAGTTAAAGTCGATCAATTGGGATCGTGGCTTCCCGCTATCACTGGATGAGCAGGCGAAGAAGGCTTATATTGCTGCCAATTAAAAATTGTATCCCAGGCCAAACTTTATACCGGCTTCCATCAGGTTATTGCTATTATAAAACCGGTGATTAGCATAATATGGATTGACAAATACCGATACAGGGCCTAAATTGTATTTACCGCCCAGCCCTATTTCAATTCCAACGCCTGACTGATCATCCACTATATCATTTGCTGTATAGTTGGTCTCTTTATCGAATATTACTCCGCATTGTCCGTATAAATATTTCAGAAATGTCCATTTAGCCAGAACGGGGACAGACACCATATGTATCTCTCCGTTATATATTCCTCCTGCCGGCCCTATAGTGGTCAACTGCACTTTATTGGTGGAGTATAAAAAACCCGTTTCTAATGAAAATAATTTATTGAAGCTGCGGGTATAGCTTAAGCCATAGGATTGCCCGCTTTTATCGTTATAGCCATAATCGCCAATTGCGCCATGTATATCAACCATATTGGCATTAAAACCATAAACCACTGAGATATTGTTTTTGGTCTGAGAAAAAGCGTAACTGCTGCAAAGCAATAAGGTAAAAACGAGTAATTTTAATTTCATATGATGAATAGGTTCAGATAAGTGATAAATATCGGATTTATTATTTCACTACGGCGATAATTATCAGATCGATACAGTTATAGCCTTTTAAATTAGTCCTTTCCGAAACATTATTCTAACGTTTTAAGTATTATACAGAAGCGAATAATACCTAACCAAAGCGGAAAAAATGTATTTTTAACCGCCTTAGAAAAATTTTAATGTTTCATAGCTTAGGAAGATATATACTCCTTTTGTGGTTAAGTTTCAGAAAACCAGAGAAATTCAAAGTCTACTGGGCCGAAGTAATGCGCGAAATGGTATCGCAGGGAATAGGTTCATTAGGCATCATCGTCATTATTTCTGTGTTTATCGGTGCGGTAGCTACCATACAAACAGCCTTCCAGCTGATAAGCGATCTGGTCCCCAAATCCGTTGTTGGCGGCATCACCAGGGATTCTACCATATTGGAATTTAGTCCGACAATATCGGCTCTTGTGCTGGCCGGACGTATCGGGTCGAGCATAGCCTCGCAAATAGGCACAATGCGTGTTACGGAGCAAATTGATGCGCTTGAAATTATGGGCGTCAATACTCCGGGTTATATCGTATCGCCAAAGATCATTGCAGGGGTTTCGATGGTACCCTTACTGGTTATCATTTCAGTTTTATTGGGGCTTGGCGGGGGCTACCTGGCATGTGCTGTGTCGAACACTGTATCTACTACTGATTACCTTACAGGTTTGACAGATGGTTTTAACACCGTTATCGTTACCGTTTGTGCTGTCAAATCTCTCGCATTCGGATTTATTATAACGTCTATTTGCGCCTACCAGGGCTTTTATACTTCGGGTGGAGCGCTTGAAGTGGGCCAGGCTGCTACACGCGGCGTGGTGTATAGCTGTATCATGATCCTTTTTGCCGACCTGATTATCTCCAAAGTATTACTATGATCGAAATTAAAGACATTTATAAAACCTTTGGTAATAATGAGGTATTGCGGGGGATAACAGCCAACTTCAGGCCGGGTAAAAATAATCTCATTATCGGCGGTTCGGGTTCGGGAAAAACCACATTGTTAAAGTGTATTGTAGGACTGCATGAACCAACGAAAGGCGATGTATTGTATGACGGCCATAATTTTACAGACATGCATTTCAGCGAAAGAGTGCACATCCGTAAGGAGATAGGTATGTTGTTTCAAAACTCTGCCCTGTTCGATTCGATGACGGTGGAAGAAAATATCATGTTTCCCCTCAATTTATTTACCGATCAAAGCAAAGAGGAAAAACTCGACCGGGCAAACTTCTGCCTAAAACGTGTGAACCTGGAAGGTAAAAACAAGCTTTTCCCTTCTGAGTTATCCGGCGGGATGAAAAAGCGTGTGGGTATTGCCCGTGCCATCTCCATGCAGCCAAAATATCTGTTTGTGGATGAACCTAACTCAGGCCTAGATCCGCTTACCTCCATCCTGATCGATGAACTAATTTCTGAACTAACCGAGGAGTACAACATCACTACTGTAGTGGTTACCCACGATATGAACTCAGTAATGGGTATCGGCGACCATATTATATTCCTCTACAATGGCCAAAAATGGTGGGAAGGCACCAATCACGACATCGCGCACACCGACAACAAAGAACTCAACGATTTTGTATTCGCCAGCAAGTTTATGAAAGCGGCGAGGGAGAAGCTGTGATCAGTGACCGGTTACCGGTTATCAGTGACCAGGAATCGCGTAAAAATGAATTAACTATATTTGCAGCCTGATAACTGATCACTGATTAACTAGTCACTATCTCAAGAAATGATCCAACTTCTCACCCCCACTTACTGGAAAGATTATGAGCTGATTGATTGCGGCGATTTTGAAAAGCTGGAGCGTTTTGGCAATATAATTCTGATCCGTCCTGAACCGCAGGCGGTTTGGAGCAAGCAATTGCCGCAGTCTGAATGGCAGAAATTACATCATATTAAGTTCAAAGGACGTTCCGCCACATCCGGTGATTGGCTGAAAAAGAACAATAATATCCCCGACCGCTGGCATATCGAGTATAAAAATCCTGAGATCGCTATAAAATTCCGCCTGGCGCTGACCTCATTCAAGCACGTTGGCATATTTCCTGAGCAGGCGGTTAACTGGGATTATTCATCGCAGGTCATTAAAAAATTTAAGACACCTCAACCAAAAGTGCTCAACTTGTTTGCCTATACGGGCGGAGCTTCGTTAGCAGCACAGGCGGCAGGTGCTGATACTACGCACGTTGATTCTATTAAACAAGTCGTAAACTGGGCTAATGAGAACCAGGAATTATCCGGTTTGACTAATATCCGCTGGGTTGTTGAAGATGCGCTGAAGTTTGTAAAGCGCGAAGTAAAGAGAGGCAAAAAATATAACGGTATCATTTTAGATCCCCCCGCTTATGGCCACGGCCCAAGTGGTGAAAAATGGAAACTGGAAGATCATATCAACGAAATGATGCAGGATGTAGTACAGCTCCTCGATCCGCAGGAACATTTTTTAATCCTGAATGCCTATTCGCTTGGATTTTCGTCGGTCATTATTGAAAATTTAATCAGAAGCTCTTATCCGAAAGTTCAGAACCTGGAAACAGGTGAACTTTACCTGCAGGCAACGTCCGGGGTTAAACTGCCTTTGGGGGTGTTTGGGAAGCTTTATAAGGTTTAATTCCATTATGTCATTGCGAGGCGCAAGGCGGGTGGTGTGAGCCGCGCAACGAAGCAATCGCATGCTTTACAGGGCGGACACGCACAGTTCGCGATTGCTTCCTCACCGCGCAGGCCGTTTCATCGCAATGACACGACGGCCAATTTGTCATCCTATGTTTGTGGATAGGATAAAAACAATGTGAGTTAAGAGTAGATTTAGTGCAGAAGAAAAGGGTAAAGAAAAAGATTACGATTTGTCATTGGCTGTAGGAAGCCGTTCGGAATGCTAATCACTTTACCCC
>NZ_DATCRU010000054.1:0-11955 GCF_036568825.1 Mucilaginibacter sp.
CCTATACTTCTTTTGTTTATCACCCTATCGCTAACCGCCGCTGCCCAGTTTCCGCTTGGCAGTACTATGCCTAAGATCAAAACCTATTTCAGCGAGCATGTCCCCTACTCATTTGTACAGGAATTCAGGGCCGAAAATGGCGATACTGCTATTTGCTTTACCAAATCAAAATCTATAGGCGACTTCACCTTCTATTTTGATCATAACGGAATTTGCACCTCATACGTCGTAACTTATGGTAAAGAGGATTTTCACCAAATAGAATCCCTGCTCGATCACAAATACTGCCACCTCGAAACAACCCGCTGGATATCCGAAGAAGGCCGGTTTGATGTAGACGTGAAAGCGCCCGTAGCCGGTGCCAATTATTTCAGCGTGATTTATACAACCGACCCGCTGATTGGCGATATGCGAGAAAATACTTTGGTGTCGAATTAAGCCGCAGATCATTCGCTCTTAAAAAGGAGGCACCTACGGAGCCTAAGCAATGCGTTATTTTTTCTATAAACGGGAAGCTCCTATGGAGCTAAAACCCGACCAATGATAGACTCCATAGGAGTCCCCTGTTTATAGCATAATTTTCATTTATGTATTGGGCCCAGCGGAGCCTCCTTTCGTCGATATAACTCCGTTTGATTAGCCGTCGCTATACCCAACACGGCAAAATCTTTTTAAATTAGTAGTTTATTCAAACGCAAAATGAAACGACTATTTCTATTACTGTGCCCTGTGGTACTATTTCTCTGTGCCCAAAAGGCTAACGCCCAGGAGCAAACACCGGCTGATATGTCCAAAAAGTTCTTCGAGCTATATGCCACAAAACCCATGGATGCCATCGACCAGCTTTTTGGCGACGTAAAAAAGAACAAGCAGGTAAACGACGACATCACCGCCATCAAAAAGAACCTGAAAGTAACCATCGACCAGGATGGTGATTATTATGGCTATGAACTCATCACCGAAAAAGGCATCGGCACCACCCTAAAACTTTTAAGCTACATGGTGAAATACGATAAGCAGCCGGTGCGCTTCGTCTTCATTTTCTACAAACCAAAAGATGCCTGGAAGATCTATACTTTCCAGTTCAATACCAATTTGGATGATGAGTTAACCAATGCTGCGGGGGTGGATTTGCTGAAGGAGAATAAGCAGTAGGAAGAAAATTAATTAATCAATTGCTGTTGACATTATGCAACGTGGTTATTCATTTGGGATCATAAAAAGTAAACAAGGATGGGATTGATTTTTAAAAAGTTATTCATAATTTCAGGCTACCTAACCAGTAGCCTTTTTTATGGAAAGTGATTTTTATTTAGATATTCTAAATTATCTTAGTGCATTTGGTATCAATGTCAAGGTCGATATTACGAACTTAGTTTTAAAATACTATCCTGAAGATGGCGATTATGATCTTTCGCCCCGAATATCACAAGTCAAATTTTTTTTGGATAAAATGGAGGAGTCTGCTAACATAAGATATGATATAGTTGAAATATTTGATCATAACCAATCAATGCAACCAATTGGATATACTATTGTTGCATCCCTTACAATTACTGGATTTAATTTTTTAGCTAATGTTAAAAGAGATGAATCTACATTACAAACAAATACAACGATTAGCAAACAGAGTAAATTACAAACCCGTGTGTTAATCGGCGCATTATTTATAAGTGCTATTAGTCTTATTATTTCAATTGTAAATGCCGTTGAATCATCAAAAATACCACAACTATTACCGTCAAAAGAATTAATACAACTGTTAAAATCAAAACAAGATCAATCACAAAGAAAGGTCGATTCCGTGCCGAAAAAAACCTCAATCAAAAAGAACTAGATTTAATTTTCATGATGCATCGATGTAAAGTAATATATAGTTACCGATGCGCCGCGTCTCCATTAAATTTCCATTAAGCAAATACAGCAGACCCATTTTTCCCTTTTAGCAAAAACGTTTTCATTGGCCCTTTACCTTTTATATCGATCGTTCCGCGCTCGTCGAAATGATATTTTGGTTTAAGGATTTGGTAGGTCGCTTCGGTCACCTGTATTTCGCCCGGTATTCCGTGCGATTCCATTCGTGCAGCGGTATTCACGCTGTCGCCCCAAAGATCATAGGCGAACTTCCGTTTGCCAATCACGCCAGCGATAACCGGCCCTGAATGGATTCCGACCCGTATCTGTAAAGTTTGCCCTGTTTGCTGGTTATGACGTTTGATCATTTCCTGCATGTCCAAAGCCATATCGGCAAGTAACTCGGCATGGTCGCGACAGCTAACCGGCACACCCGCAACCACCATATAAGCATCACCAATGGTCTTGATCTTTTCTGCTTTGTATTTATCGGTCAGGTTATCAAATTCAGTAAAAACAGCGTTGAGCATGGCGATCAGTTTGTCCGGGCTCACCGTTTCAGTGTACCTGGTAAAACCGACAATATCCGCGAAAAGAATTGATGTTTCTTCAAAATCATCTACTATGGTGGAAGGGCTTCGTTTCAAACGTTCAGCAATAGGTACCGGCAGAATATTATTCAGCAAACTTTCAGAACGATCGCGCTCTATTGAAAGGTTACGTTCAGCCCGGTTGATCACCACGTACCCTACACCGCCCATTGCGATGCCGCAAAACAAAAAGCCTACTAGATTAAAAGACGTCTCCATAGCTATAAATGCCTTTGGCAGATGCAGCACACCATATGGGGGCACATGGGCAACAAAATTGACACCTAAAAAGCAGAGGCTCGAGTAAATTACACACAGCCACATCCATTTGCGTTGCCATGCCGGGAACATGAAGAATTGAATAAATACACAAACAACCAGGAACTCGTCCCAACGGGAACTGCTGCCCATGGTAACCTGGTAAGAGGTAAGAAATGACGGTGCCCACAGGCCAAACCATATCCTGCCAAGCAGGAAACGTTTTAGTTTGCTCCAGAGTAAAATGATACCAATAGACAAACCATGTCCCAGAAATATCAGTGTTTGCAACATGGTGACGCGATACTGGAAACAAAACCCGATGTTCTGAGCAATAAGGATCAAGACCAGCACCACAATAGCGTTCAGGAAGCTGATATGCCGGGTTTCGGCTGGCGGGGTATTCTCATCCATACCTGTTGTGATGAGATAGTTCCAGAGACGTTTCATCAATGTTATAATTATGAGAAGGTTATTTATGCTAATATAAAAAAAGCGAACAAAAAAACGCCCTGCTCAAATGAACAGGGCGTTGATATTTTAATGTAGAGACGCGATGCATCGCGTCTTACTAATTACTCGCCTTTTTCAGCGTTTTCTTCGTTTGCAGCTGGTGCTTCTGGAGTTTCTTCGGCAGCAGGTGCTTCTTCTACTGCTGGTGCAGCTTCAGCTTTAGGCTCTTCAACTACTACTGCTTCTTCAACAGCAGCTTCAGCTTTTGGAGCAGCTGGTTTAGCAGCGCCACCTTTACCTGAACCACGACGACGGGTTGATTTCTTAGCAACTGCAGCACCGTCTTTAGTATAAGTGGTGTTATAGTCTACCAATTCGATCAGCGCCATTTCCGCGTTATCACCCAAACGGTTTTCCAATTTGATGATACGGGTGTAACCACCCGGACGGTTAGCGATCTTTTCAGCAACTTCGCGGAACAATACGTTCACGCTGTCTTTGTCTTGCAGGTAGCTAAATACCGTACGACGTGAGTGCGTAGTATCGTTTTTTGATTTGGTCAGAAGGGGTTCAACATACACGCGCAGAGCTTTTGCTTTTGCCAGTGTAGTAGTGATGCGCTTATGCAGGATAAGCGAAGAGGCCATGTTTGCCATCATCGCCTTGCGATGACTGTCGGTACGGCCTAAGTGATTTACTTTTTTTCCGTGTCTCATTGTTTTTTGTTTTGTGGCACGTGCATACCGTCGGGCGGCGTTACCGTCAAGCCCTCGGAATTACGCGGTTGTTTAGTGAGTGGAGAGTAGTGAGCTGTGAGTAGTTAAACCATTCACTACTCACCATTCTCTATTCACTAATTATTATTCCTCGTCTAATTTAAACTTCGACAGGTTCATACCAAAAGATAAGCCTTTTGATTTAACCAGGTCCTGGATTTCAGTCAGTGACTTTTTACCAAAGTTTCTGAACTTCAGCATGTCTGCTACGTCGTAAGAAACCAGATCGGCCAGGCTGCGGATATCGGCAGCTTTAAGGCAGTTCAAGGCACGTACTGAAAGATCAAGGTCAACCAGTTCGGTTTTCAGGATCTTGCGCATGTGCAGGATCTCTTCGTCAACCTCTTTGGTTTCTTCCTTAGCCTGAGCCTCCAGCATCATGTTCTCATCGCTGAACAACATAAAGTGCTGAATAAGGATCTTAGCTGCTTCTTTCAAAGCATCTTCAGGATGTATAGAGCCATCGGTAGCAATATCCAGGACTAATTTTTCATAGTCGGTTTTTTGCTCCACACGATAGTTTTCTATAGTGTATTTAACGTTTTTGATCGGTGTATAGATCGAGTCGATAGCGATCACACCTACGTTAGCATCAGGATTTTTATTTTCTTCGCTTGAAATATAACCGCGACCTTTATTGATGGTCAGCTCGATTTCAAGTGTTACTGATGAATCCATGTTGCAGATAACCAGCTCAGGGTTCAATACAGTAAAGTTATTTGAGAACTTGGTAATGTCACCGGCAGAAAAAGTGTCCTGACCATTAACGATCACGAATACTTTTTCAGTATCGCCAGATTCACCTGTTTTCTTCAAACGAACTTGCTTTAAGTTCAGAATGATCTCGGTAACGTCCTCAACAACACCCTTAATGGTTGAAAACTCATGCGTAACTCCTGAAAAACGTACAGAAGTAACAGCATAACCTTCAAGAGATGAAAGTAAGATACGACGTAAAGCATTACCAATGGTTACACCAAAGCCTGGTTCTAATGGACGGAATTCGAACGTGCCATCAAAATCATTTGCTTTTTGCATGATAACCTTGTCTGGTTTTTGAAATGCTAAAATTGCCATTTATATCCTTTGTTTATTGTTTACTTGATTAAAGATTTGAGATGTGAGATTTGAGATGTGAGATTATTGCCTCTTTTTCAAATCCTTATCTTAAACCACTTTTGCTTACATATGTTTGAAACTGAAATATGAGATTTGAAGTATTTCTCAAATCTCATATCTAAAATTTCAAATCTTATTTAGAGTACAACTCGACGATCAGGTTTTCCTTGATATTTTCAGGAATCTCATCGCGGTTTGGATAGCTCAGGAATTTGCCTGTTAAGTTGGCAGCATCCCATTCTAACCAGTTGTATTTGTTGATCTTTCTGCCTGCAACTGAGTTAGCAATTGCTTCCAGTGATTTTGATTTTTCGCGAACTGAAATCACATCGCCTGCTTTTAAGCTGTAAGAAGCGATATTCACTACTTCTCCGTTTACATTGATATGCTTGTGGCCTACCAATTGGCGTGCAGCCGAACGGCTTGGAGCAATACCTAAACGGTATACGGTGTTATCCAAACGAGCTTCTAAGAATTTCAGCAAGTTTTCACCGGTGATGCCTTCTTTGGCTGATGCACGGTGAAACAGGTTTTCGAACTGACGCTCTAATACACCGTAAGTGTATTTTACTTTTTGTTTCTCTTGCAGCTGAGTAGAGTACTCTGACTGTTTGCCTCTTCTTTTAGAGACACCATGCATACCCGGAGGGTAGTTTTTTCTTTCTAACGCCTTGTCCGGACCGAAGATTGGCTCACGGAATCTACGCGCGATTTTTGATTTTGGACCTGTATATCTAGCCATTTTGTTTGTTTTAAAGTATCACGCAGCCCGCAGCCGGTGAATCTTAGCTTTAAAAATTTGGTTAATTAAACTCTTCTTCTTTTTGAAGGACGGCAACCGTTGTGCGGAAGTGGTGTAATGTCCTTAATAGTGGTAACTTCGATACCTGCAGTTTGCAAAGTACGGATAGCTGACTCGCGGCCTGCACCCGGTCCTTTTACAAATACTTCAACCTTGCGTAAACCCAGGTCGTAAGCTACTTTACCGCAATCGGCAGCAGCTTGTGAAGCAGCATAAGGAGTGTTCTTTTTTGAACCTTTGAAACCCATCTTACCAGCTGAAGACCATGAAATAGCCTGTCCGCTTTTGTTGGTTAAGGTAATAATGATGTTGTTAAAAGTAGCGTTTACATGTGCTTCGCCAACTGACTCAACAACTACAACACGCTTTTTGGTAACTTTTTTAGTTTTAGCCATCTCTTTTTTTAATTAGTGATTGAATGAATTAGTGAATTAGCGAATAATTCGGACTCATTAATCTCTTTAATTTTTCTATTCCCAGTAACCGGTTAACCGATCACTGATCCCTATCCTTTATTATTTAGTAGCCTTTTTCTTGTTAGCAACAGTCTTACGTTTTCCTTTACGGGTACGTGAGTTGTTTTTGGTACGCTGGCCACGCAAAGGCAAACCTTTACGGTGACGTGTACCGCGGTAGCAACCTATATCCATTAAACGTTTGATGTTAAGCTGCACTTCTGAACGAAGGGCACCTTCAACTTTGATCTGATCGTTGATAATTCCACGGATAGCAGTTAACTGATCATCGGTCCAATCCTGAACTTTAGTATCGAAGCTAATGCCTGCCTGGGTTAAAATGTCTTGAGCAGTTGAGCGACCAATACCATAAATGTAAGTAAGTCCGATCTCTCCTCTTTTGTTCTTTGGTAAATCAATACCTGAAATCCTTGCCATATTTGTTGTTTGTTTTTAAATAACGACCGAACGGCGGGCCACCGTTGTACGAACCGTTACAATTATTTTAATTAGTGATTTAGTGAATTGCAAATTAGTGATTATTCAGTCCATCACTCATTCAGTCATTCACTAATTATTCTTTATCCCTGACGTTGTTTAAACTTAGGATTCTTTTTGTTGATCACATAAAGTTTCCCGTTACGACGGATGATCTTGCAATCAGCACTACGTTTTTTAATGGATGCTCTAACTTTCATCTCTTTATTATTTATATCTATAGGTTATTCTACCCTTTGTTAAATCATATGGACTCATCTCCAGCTTTACTCTGTCGCCAGGTAAAATTTTGATGTAGTGCATACGCATTTTACCAGATATATGTGCAATAATCTCATGACCATTTTCGAGTTCAACCCTGAACATTGCATTTGATAATGCCTCCCGAATTGTACCGTCTTGTTCAATCGAAGATTGTTTAGCCATATTTTACTGATTATTACTTTATTATCCGCTTTAAAACCGGGTTGCAAAGATAAGTAATAATTTTTTAATTATTAACTTTTTCTTTCAAAACTTCTTCAATCTCTTCAAAGCTCGAAAGTATGTCTGCTTTACCCTTTTGCACAGCTACGGTGTGTTCGTAATGCGCTGATGGTTTTTTATCGGAGGTTGATACTGTCCAGCCATCATCCCAAAACTTCACTCCTGCCCTGCCGGCATTGATCATCGGCTCTATCGCAATCACCATTCCTTCTTCCAGCTTAATGCCCGAACCACGTTTTCCGTAATTCGGCACTTCTGGTTTTTCGTGCAGGCGCAAACCTACTCCGTGGCCAACCAATTCCTTTACTACACCAAAACCATTCTTCTCGGCATGTTCCTGTACGGCATAACCAATATCGCCAATACGCTGACCAACTACCGCTTTTTCGATACCGAGATAAAGCGACTCTTTGGTAACACGCATCAGTTTTTTAACGGTCTCATCTACCTCGCCAATAGCGAAAGTATAAGCTGAGTCACCGTAATACTTATTGAGGATTACACCGCAGTCAACCGACACAAGATCACCTTCAACTAATACATGCTGCCCGGGAAAACCGTGTACGATCTGATCATTCAGCGAGATGCACAATGAATAAGGGAACCCGTTATAGTTTAGGAATGCAGGAATCCCGCCATTGTCGCGAATGAAAGTTTCGGCTAGTTTATTTAATTCAATAGTTTTTATACCTGGCCGGATAACTTTTGCTATCTCGGCCAGTGTTTTGGAAACAAGTAAAGAGCTCTTTCTTATGAGTTCTATCTCTTCGACAGACTTATAATGGATCTTTGACATGTTATAAAATTAAATAACCGGCGGAGTCGTTCCTGCCGACGTAGGGATGCTTGTGCGACCAGTGATACGGCCGGTTTTCATCAAACCGTCGTAATGACGCATCAGCAAATGGCTTTCTATCTGTTGTAAAGTATCTAAAACCACACCTACAAGAATGATCAGCGACGTACCACCGAAGAATCTTGCAAACACATTGGTTACCCCAATTACGGTTGCAAAAGCAGGGATGATAGCGATGATCGCCAGGAATATCGAACCGGGTAAAGTGATCTTTGAGATCACACCATCAATAAAATCGGCAGTTGATTTGCCTGGTTTAACACCCGGAACAAATCCGCCATTCTTCTTCATATCCTCAGCCATCTGGTTAGGGTTAACCGTAATAGCGGTATAGAAATACGTGAAGATGATGATCAGGAATGCAAACAGTAAGTTGTGCTCCCATGAGTTGTAGTTAGCCAAAGCCATTACCACAGGATTGGTTCCGGTTGATGGAAAAAACTGTGGAATGGTAGCAGGGATGAACATCAACGCCTGGGCAAAGATGATAGGCATCACACCTGCAGCATTTACTTTCAATGGGATATACTGACGCACACCACCATATTGCTTGTTACCAACAATACGTTTTGCATACTGTACAGCAACCTTACGCGTACCCTGAACGATCAGGATAGTAAACATTACTACAACAATAAGTGCTACAATTTCAACAATGAAAGTGATCAAACCGCCCTGTCCGTTTACACGTTTGTCAAACTCAGCGAAGAATGCAGGTGGCAAACCAGCAATAATACCGATCATGATGATCAGGGAGATACCATTACCTATGCCTTTGTCAGTGATCTTTTCACCCAGCCACATTACGAATAATGTACCTGCGGTCAATACGAAGATCGACAAAATGTTAAATGTAAACATATTGATAGCAGGGCTTATCTGGTCAGCATTGATCTGTGAGTGTACATAACCGTATGCCTGCAACGCAGTAATACCGATTGTCAGATAACGGGTCCACTGGTTAAGCTTGTTACGACCACTTTCACCTTCTTTTTGTAGTTTGGCAAAATAAGGAACCGCTATACCAAGCAGCTGCACAACGATAGACGCCGAAATGTAAGGCATTACGCCTAACGCAAAAATAGAGGCACGTGAGAACGAACCTCCTGCGAACAAGTTCAGCAAGCCTACCAGCCCTTCTTTCGCTTTTTGCGTATTCAGGGATGCATAGTTTACACCGGGAAGGACCACGTATGATCCTATGCGGTATATTAAAAGAAATAAGAGTGTGTTAATAAGACGCACTCTTAAATCCTCAATTTTCCAAATATTGGATAATGTATTGATTAATTTCTTCATTGAAATTTACAACTTTACGATAGTACCACCGGCTGCTTCAATTGCCTTTTGTGCTGTTGCAGAAAAAGCATGCGCCTTAACTTCCAACTTGGCTTTCAGTTCGCCACGGCCCAAGATTTTCACCAGGTCGTTACGCGAAACTAAACCATGTTCTTTCAAAGTTGCAAAATCTATTGCAGAAACTTTATAATCGTCTACTAATTTTTGTAAAGCATCAAGGTTTACGCTTACGTACTCTACACGGTTAGGGTTCTTGAAGCCCACTTTTGGTAAGCGGCGCTGCAATGGCATCTGACCGCCTTCAAAACCAACCTTAGTGCTTGTACCAGAACGTGAACCGGCACCTTTGTGACCGCGGGTTGATGTACCACCACGGCCTGAACCGGTACCACGACCAATTCTTTTACTATTTTTAGTAGAACCTTCTGCAGGTTTTAAGTTACTTAGATTCATGATATTAAATATTTTCTACAGCTACCAAATGATTAACTTTACGTACCATACCGATGATAGCAGGAGTAGCTTCTACTTCAACGCTGTGGTTGATCTTTTTCAAGCCCAAAGCCTCAATTGTTTTTTTCTGGCGCTCGGTCCTATCGATCACGCTCTTAATCTGGGTTATTTTGATCTTTGCCATGATGATTATCCGTTAAATACCTTTCCTAATTCAATTCCGCGGTGCTGAGCTACAGTAACAGCGTCACGCATTTGTGATAATGCTGATACAGTTGCTTTAACCACGTTGTGAGGGTTTGATGAACCTTTTGATTTTGCCAATACATTGTGTACGCCTGCAGACTCTAATACGGCACGCATCGCACCACCTGCAATTACACCGGTACCGTTTGCAGCTGGTTTAATGAAAACAAAACCGCCTGAAAACTTACCATATTGTTCGTGAGGTACAGTACCATTGATAATAGGCACTTTTACAAGGTTCTTTTTAGCATCATCAATACCTTTTGCAATTGCCTCGGTAACCTCTTTCGCCTTACCTAAACCGTAACCTACAACACCGTGCTCGTCACCTACTACTACGATAGCAGAGAAGCTGAAAGTACGGCCACCTTTGGTTACTTTGGCAACACGTTGTATGCTCACCAGGCGATCTTTCAATTCGATCTCGCTGGTTTTTACTCTTTTTATGTTGATTGTTGACATCTCTCTTTTTTTATTGAGTGAATTAGTGAATGAGTGAATTAGTGATTTTAAAATTCGCTCAATCGCTAATTCAGTAATTCACTAATTAGAAATTTAAGCCGCCTTCACGTGCACCTTCAGCCAGTGATTTAACACGGCCATGATATAGGTAACCATTTCTATCAAAAACTACATCTTTAATACCTGCAGCGATAGCTTTGGCAGCAACTGCCTTACCTACTTCAACAGATTGCTCTGATTTAGTTCCTTTTGCAGCGAAATCTTTTGCTAAAGATGAAGCTGAAACGATAGTTTTTCCGGTTACATCGTCAATGATCTGGGCATAAATACCTTTGTTGCTCCTGTACACTGACAAGCGCGGACGCTCTGAAGATCCTGAAAGTCTCTTTCTGATCCCCTTTTTAATTCTGTCTCTTCTTGATAATTTACCTGTCATGACGATTATTTTTTAGATGCTGATTTACCTGCTTTTCTTCTTAATTGTTCGCCAACAAACTTGATACCTTTACCTTTGTAAGGCTCTGGTGCACGCAGCGAGCGGATTTTCGCAGCTACCTGGCCGATCAATTGCTTGTCGATTGATTCTAAGATGATAGTAGGGTTTTTACCTTTTTCAGCAGTTGTTGTAACTTTAATTTCTTTAGGCAATTCAAACACATAATGGTGAGAGTATCCTAAAACAAGGTCTAAAGTGTTGCCTGTGTTAGTAGCGCGGTAACCCACACCAACTAATTCCTGCTCTAATTTATAACCATTGGTTACGCCAACAACCATGTTATTTAAAAGCGCACGGTA
This sequence comes from Mucilaginibacter sp., assembly GCF_036568825.1. Lineage (GTDB taxonomy): Bacteria > Bacteroidota > Bacteroidia > Sphingobacteriales > Sphingobacteriaceae > Mucilaginibacter. The sequence goes on from NZ_DATCRU010000054.1 coordinate 11,403, forward strand.
TAAACCATGTAATGCTTTGTGGCGTTTCTGGTCAGAAGGACGTTGAACCAATAAATGGCCGTCTTCCTGCGCTACGGTGATATCGCTATCAACCGCCTGGTGCAATTCGCCTTTAGGTCCTTTTACAGTAACTACGTTTGCGTCAGATACGGTAACAGTAACTCCTGAAGGTATTGCTATAGGTGCTTTTCCTATTCTTGACATTAGTTAATTCCTCCTCTATTGATTAATAAACGTAGCACAATACCTCGCCGCCGATGTTTTGCTGACGGGCCTCTTTGTCGGTCATTACACCTTTAGAGGTTGACAAGATAGCGATACCTAAACCATTTAATACACGTGGCAAATTTGCCGTACCTGCGTATTTTCTCAAACCTGGTTTACTGATGCGCGAGATGCTGCGGATAGCAGGGATTTTAGTTATCGGGTGGTATTTCAAAGCTACTTTAATAGTACCTTGAGGACCATTGTCTTCAAACTTAAAATTGGCAATGTAACCTTTGTCGAAAAGCACTTTCGTGATTTCCTTCTTCAGATTTGATGCAGGAATTTC
>NZ_DATCRU010000055.1:0-50260 GCF_036568825.1 Mucilaginibacter sp.
GTACAGGTTCGATTCTGATGCCTGGCATTATCGATATCCATACCGATGCGTTGGAGGCAGAAATAGTTCCCCGTCCGGGCGCTGATATTCCTGTTGCCGTAGCTTTACGCGAACTGGAGCGGAAAATGAGCGGATGTGGATTTACCACGGTTTATCATTCGATCCATTTGGGCTACAGCACAGCCGAAGAACATTCACGCAGCAAGATCAGCCGCAAGGAGGTATTTGAAGAAGTTGCCCGTTTGGCACAAGGGTCGACTTTGATCAACAACAAGATACACCTACGATTCGAGCTGACCGGCATACACGCCTATGAAACCTGTTTTGAATTGATGGACCAGGGCTGCATCACCATGCTCTCCGTAATGGACCACACGCCGGGCCAGGGACAGATCAGCAAGGAGCACGCGATAAAATTTTTCCAGTCACTGGGCAAAACCGAGGAAGAAGCTATCCAACAAATGAACGACCGCTTATCAGCGCCTATTATAGAGGGGCAAAAGCTGGAAGCCATGATCGCGCATGCCCAAAAGCTGCATATCCCGGTTGCGTCGCATGATGATGATACGGTTGAAAAAGTAAATTACATGCACAGCCTGGGAGTTGACATTTGCGAGTTCCCGATTAACATGGAAACTGCCGAACGTGCGACTGAGATAGGCATGCACGTGGTAGGCGGTGCGTCAAATGTGTTGCGCGGCGGGTCACTTTCGGGCAACCTGGTTGTAAAGGACGCGATCATGAACAATGTACTGGATACCTTATGTTCCGACTATTATCCACCAGCTATTTTGCATTCGGTTTTTAAATTACATTTTGAAAATGGTATGCCATTAAATGTTGCAGTGAACCTGGCTACCTTAAACCCTGCCAGGGCCGCTGAGATCGATCATTATACCGGCAGCATCGAAAAAGGCAAGGAAGCCGACCTGATATTGGTAAAGCTGGAAGACAACCTGCCAATGGTAACGCACACCATTGTTAAAGGGCAGGTAGTGGCACATGCTACATTTAAAATTAACGAACTAAAAAGTTTAAAGCATAATGATAACTTATCAGTGATCAATGAGTTACAGTAAATTGACTTTAATAAAAGAGGATATGACTGAGGACATGTCCTTCGATGAGTATAACGCGAGGCAGTTATACGAGATATCACCCGAAAGAAACCACGACAGGGCTTTTCGCACCAAAGCTGCGGGTAAATTCTTTTACAGCGACGGCGTGTGGACGCCCGGCGAATACGAGGGTTTTGCAGTTGTATCGATGTTAAATGAAAACCCTGGGAACGAACCCCTGGCAGCGCGCCTGGTAGAAGTGCAGAAAGAACTGCAATACCATTTATTGCCGCGTTATGCTTTTTACTATTTGCCTTCCGAAAGCTTTCATCAAACTATAGCCAATACTTTGTCTGATGATCGTTTCAAAAAGCATATTCTTGAGCAGGGAATCGAAGGCAAATATCCTCTTATGGTAGCCGATGCTTTCAGGAAAATACCTCTGCCGCTTGAAGATGAGCCAATCCGGATGAAAATGGCCGGTCTGAGTATTTTCGGTACTGCAATAGGTATATTGGGTACAATTGAAAACGAAAGCGATTACAGCCGGATCACTGATTTCAGAAATGCATTTTATGCAAATAAAGCCCTGGCCAAACTGGATGTAAGAATGACACGTCCATTTATCGGCCACATTACCCTGGCTTATATTGAGCACTCCCCAAATAAAAATCAAAAGGAATACCTGTCAGTAGTGATCAGCGAGATCAATGAGGCATTGGAAAAAGAGGAGAATTACTTCTATATCTCACAAACCGGTCTCAGGAGATACCATCACCTGGCTGAGTTTATAATGAAGGACAATTATCCCACCCATTTAATATAAACGCTTAATTCTTCGTACCATGCAACATTACGAAAGCTTCCCCGAGGTAACCGAAGAAAAAACTGGGGAAGTATTAACAGCTGAGAAAAAGCCCCAACTGGGCGAAAAACCATATATCCATCCTTCATGCCATATCAAAGACAGCTCTATAGGCCCCTGGACGGCTTTAGGCGCTGATACCTGGCTTGTAGAATCCACTTTCGGGGATTACAGTTACACCGCTGGCAATGTACAGATCATTTATTCAGAGGTCGGTAAATATTGCTCCATAGCAAACAGTGTGCGTATCAATCCCGGCAATCATCCGCAATGGCGTGTTACGCAGCATCATATGACCTATCGCCGTGTGCACTATGGCCTGGGTGAAGAGGACGATGCCGAATTTTTCCAATGGCGGCGCGATCATAAATGTATTGTAGGCCATGACGTATGGATCGGGCACGGCGCTACCATTATGCCAGGCGTGAAGATAGGTACAGGTGCTATCATCGGCTCAGGCGCAGTAGTGACCAAGGATGTCGGCCCCTACGAAATAGCAGTGGGCGTTGCAGCCAAAGTGATCAAAAAACGCTTTGATGATAAGGTGATCGAAAAATTGCTGGCCAGCGAATGGTGGGAATGGGACAGGGAAAAACTGGAAGAAAACTTCAATGACCTGCTGGACCTGGATGTCTTCCTTAACAAATATTGTTAATATGCATAGCACAAGAAAAACATTAATTGTACTTACGGCCATCCTGGGCCTGTTCCTCAGCAGCTGCGGCAGCAAAGGCTCGGTTGACAGCAACGGTATGCCCAAAACCCTGGAGGTTGCCGTTATACAGGCCGAAGGCTTCCAGCAATTCACTGCCGCGCGCGAAAAAATATATCAGTTCCTCGGAAAAAAGCTTGGAATGAAGGTAGAGATGATCACTTCGACAGATTATAATGGTGTGATTGAGGCGCTGAAAGCACACAAAGTGCATATGGCAGACATCCCTCCTTTTGCTTATGTGCTTGCGACACGCTCTATGAAACTCACCCCGATCGTAACATTGGGTATTGGCGGCAAGCCTTCTACTTACAGCAGTGTAATCATTGTGAATGGTCACAGCAACCTGAAAAGCATGGATGATGTAAAAGCGAATTCAAAAAAACTGACTTTTTGCTTTGTTGAACCGGCTTCTACATCCGGTCACCTTATACCAAGAGCTTATCTGAATACCATTGGCCTCAATCCCGACACTGCATTTAAACAAGTGATCTTTGCCGGCAACCATGCTGCATCAGTCATGGCAGTAAAATCGGAAAAGATAGATGTTGGCTGCACCACCGACCTTGTTTTCGGTATCATGACCAAGGCCAACATGCTAAAAGATGGCGATTTAAGGGTGGTATGGACTTCTGCGCCGATAGTAAGCGACCCGGTGGTGATGCGCGACGACGTAAATAAAGATTTTACCAAAAAAGTACAGCAAGCTTATCTGGACATGAATACTGAGGCGCCCGAGCTACTGCAGAACTACATCAAAATATTTATGAAGGACTCGCAGAAGCGGTCGTACATCGTGGCGCAGGATTCCATGTATAATGGTTTACGCTCAATAGCAGGCGGTATAAAAGATCTGAAGTAAGCTATGAAAAGGGGAAGGATGAAAGTGCGGTTGATAGTTTTATGGGGGATGTTTCTTTTATCTTTCGTCCTTAATGGTTGCAAGAGCAACGGAACCCTGAATAGCAAAGGAATTCCTGACAAGATCATTGTCGGGGAGTTTGGCGGCGAAAATCCGGCAAACACACGGGAGGTGCTGGAGCCCGTATGCAAAGCTATGGAACAGGAGCTCGGTATCCCGGTCCAGCTTTACCTGTCTACCGATTACGCTGCAATTATCGAGGCCATTCATGCCAAAAAAATACACATCGCCTACCTGGGTGGATTTTCCTATATACTTGCAGCGCAGCATAAGGACATTGACCCTATTGCAATCCTCGGCCAAAACGGCAAAGAGTTTGCCTATCACAGCAATATTTTTGTTAAATCGAATTCCGGCCTCAACAGCATGGCCGATGTAAAAGCCAGGGCAAAAGACCTGACTTTTTGCTTTACTGACCCCGCATCAACGTCAGGCCACCTTGTACCGCGGGGATACCTCGTATCTATCGGCCTTGACCCATTAACCTCATTTAAGCAAACCCTGTTTGCCGGAAGCCACGCTGCATCTATCCTTACGGTTGCCGCCGGTAAAGTCGACGTAGGCTGTGCGACAGATGACTACGGCATTGATATGCAGGTAAAAAAAGGGCTGATCAAAAAAGGCGAACTCAAGGTTTTATGGGTGTCAGATCCAATCGTGGGTAGTCCTATCGTAGTCCGTAAGGATATTAACCCGGCATTTACTGAAAAGATTAAACAGTTCTACTTTAACCTCTCTAAAAAACACCCGGAGATATTCGACAATTATCTCCGTTTTCTTTATGTAAATGCTCCCCGCGGCCTTTGTTATATACCGGCACAAGATTCGATGTTTAACGGTGTCAGGAAATTGGCGGCAAACATCAGGGACCTTAAAACCAATTGAGATTTATGGCACTGAAAAAAGCAAATATCGCCTTTGTCCTGTTGCTGATGACGTGTTTGGCTTTTTTGGGATGCCGGAACAAAGCGGCATTAGATGCCAATGGCGTTCCGGGCAAGCTTGTTTTTGCCATGTACCAGGGCGATAACCCGGGGCAAACTAAATCTGCAATGGAGCCTTTGAGGCTATATCTGCAGAAAAAGCTGGGCATGGATGTAGAGTTTATTTACACAACCGATTACAGTGCGGTTATAGAGGCTATGCGTTCAAAAAAAGTTCACATAGCTAATTTAACTCCTTTTGCATACATCATAGCCACACGTCAGCCCGGGTTTACTCCCATAGCAACACTGGGACTGAACGGCAAGCCAACAACTTATCATAGCATCATCATGACTAACCCGCAAACCGGGCTAAAAACCATGGCCGATGTAAAGGCCCGCGCCAAAAACCTGACATTATGTTTTGCCGACCCGGCATCCACGTCGGGGCACCTGGTGCCGAGGGCTTACCTTAATAGTATCGGCCTTAATCCCGATGTCGCTTTTAAACAAGCCATTTTTGCCGGTAACCATGCTGCTTCGATCTTAAGTGTTACATCGGGCAAGATCGATCTGGGTTGTACTTCCGGGGACCTGTCTCTTGATAAACTGATCAGGGAAGGCATCGTGAAACGGGAGGAGGCTGTTATTCTATGGACATCGCCGCCAATTGCAAATGACGTGATAACCGTGCGCAGCGACCTGAACAAAGATTTTATTAAAAAGATGCAGGACGCTTTCCTGAGCGTAGCCCACGACGATTTTGCTGCTTTATACCCCTACGCCAAATTATACTATCCGAATGCAACGCAAATATCCTATGTGGCTGCGCCGGATTCGCAATATAATGGTTTACGCCATTTGGCCGGAAACATTAAAGATTTTAAACTCAACTAATAACTATATGAGAGCGCTACTGATAAGCCTTGTTTTTGTTACTGTGCTTACTGTATTTACCGGATGCAGACCTAATGGTAACGCGCTCGATTCCAATGGCATGCCGGGTAAACTAATGATAGCCATTTATACGGGTGGTGACAATCCACAGGGAGTGAAGTCTGTATCTATAAAGCTGAGTGACTATTTCGCAAAGAAGCTGGGTATGGATGTCAATTTCTTTTATGCCACCGATTATACAGCGGTGATCGAGGCGTTGCGGGCCAAAAAGGTTCACGTGGCTTATATGAGTCCCTTCTCGTATGTTCTGGGATCGAAAACACACGATATTACGCCTATCGTTACCATGGGCGAGAACGGCAAACAGCACCTTTATCACAGCGTCATCTTCACTAATAATTATACCCACCTCAATTCGATAGATGATCTGAAAGCACGGGCTAAAAGTCTGACGCTTTGTTTTGCTGATCCTGCATCAACATCAGGTCACCTGATCCCAAGAGCCTACCTGGCTACTATCGGCTTAAATCCAGATAGTTCCTTTAAGCAAACCATCTTTGCGGGTACGCATCCCGCGAGCATATTATCAGTGGCCTCAGGCAAGATCGATGTGGGCTGCTCGGCCCAGGAATATGGAATTGACCTGCTGCTCCGAAGAGGGGTTCTGAAACCGGGCCTGGTTAAGATACTCTGGAAATCGGACCCTATCGTCTCCTCGCCTATTGTGGTAAGGAACGACTTGAATAAAGATTTTGCCAAGAAGATACAAAACCTTTATCTCAACATGGCAAAAGACAACCCCAGCCTGTTCAGGACCTATACCAAACTTTATTACACCCACTCCGAAAATTTATCCTATATGCCTGTACAGGATTCAATGTACAACGGTTTACGGAAAATAGCCGGGGGTATTAAGGACATTAATATTGGTAACTAAATATCAAGGACATGATAGAAGTAAAAGATCTGACCAAAACATTGCCCAACGGTCGCAGGCTGCTTGATGGCATCAGCTTTAAAGTAAAAAAGGGTGAGTTTGTAGGCATCCTGGGGCCAAGCGGTGCAGGCAAAACGCTGACACTGCGCTGCCTGAATGGTTTGCTGAAACCCGATTCCGGTTCGGTGATCGTTCAGGACGAACACGGTAAAAAACACGACATCTGTCAAATAGGCAAACGTGAATTACGGCAGGTGCGGCAGCGTATCGGGGTTATTTTCCAGGGGTATCACCTGGTTAAGCGCGTGTCGGTACTTGAAAATGTGATGATCGGCAGGCTGGGTCAGATGAATACGATGCGCAGTTTATTTTATGGCTTTACCGACGATGAGGCCGAAGAAGCGGTAAAGGCGTTAGACAAAGTAAAGATCGCGCATATGGCCGGTAACCGCACAGGCAGCCTGAGCGGCGGCGAAATGCAGCGCGTGGCCATAGCCAGGGCCATCTTCCAGTCGCCAACATTGTTGCTTGCTGATGAACCCATCTCTAACCTCGACCCGAGCAACGCCAAAACCATTATGAAGCTGATTAGGCCCTTGTCTGAAAATATTCCTGTGGTGGGTGTTTTCCATCAGCCCGAAATGACTGCCAAATATTGCACCCGTGTTATCGCTATAAAGGATGGTAAAGTGATCTATGACGGCGACCCTAAGCTTTCCAACAAAAAGCTTGAAGAAATTTACGGTGAAGAACTGGGCCAGCTCGATCAGTATGAATACAACGGGCAACCCTCTATGGTTGAAGCTGAAATGCGTTTATTATGAATCTTAGCAAGTATAGTTTTAAACGATACCGCAAACTGATCATACCCATTGTGTCACTACTTATAGTGGCTGAAGGGGCTGCAATTGTTTGCGGGGCAACCTTTGATAAGCTTTTCACCGGTTTGACCAAAGGCTTTTCTTTCCTGGCTTATATGTTTCCCCCTAAATGGGACGCATTCTCCGAAATGATCGGGCCGGCCCTGCAAACCATCCTCATCGCTTTTCTTGGAACGGTGTTCGGTACCATCATGTCTGTATTTTTTGCTATGCTGGCTGCATCCAACATTTCGCATAAGTGGGTACGCAATATAGCCCGCTTCTTTATCGGCTTTGAGCGTTCCGTGCCCGAGATCGTGATCATTTTATTGCTCATTGCTGCTTATGGCCTCGGCGCCATGTCGGGCGTTGTTGCGCTTGCGCTGGGTTGTATAGGAATGGTTGGCAAATTGCTTGCTGATACGATAGAAGAGCTTGATAGTACGATGCTCGAATCCATAGAGTCCGTTGGGGCCAATAAGTTGCAGGTCATCAACTTTGGCGTTATGCCGCAGATCATGCCTAACCTGATCTCTTATACCTTGTTCCGTTTCGAGATCAAATCCTTCCTTCGAAAAAATTTAAACAAAGAGGAACGATATTCAGCATTACGGCTGTTGTAGTTACTGTCGCCTGTATTTGTATTAATTTTAACCCGCTGGCTATTTTTACCGAGTTCCATTTTGTGCGCGATCTGTTAGCCGAAATGTTCCCGCCCAACTACCAGTCGCTAACTGAGAACTCATCAACAGGTTATGCCATTTTGGAGACACTATCCATGGCTTTTTTAGGGACGCTTTACGGTGGTTTAATAGCCATTCTTCTTGCGTTCCTATCTGCGTCCAATACCATGCCATACAAGTTTGTGCGCCTTGTAACGCAAGCCATTATATCATTAATTAGGGTAATGCCTACGCTGGTAGTAGTACTGGTGTTTGTAATTGCCGTGGGACCAGGAGCTTTTGCCGGTATGCTGACCCTGGTTTTTACCATCATCGGCACCTTTGGAAAACTGTTTGTAGATGTTATCGAAAATGCCGAACAAGCCCCGGGAGAAGCCATCTATTCAGTAGGTGCTTCACGCATGCAGGTGATCCGGTATTCTATCATTCCGCAGATATTGCCGTCGCTTATCGCAAGCCTGCTGTATTCTTTTGATGTGAGCATGCGCACAGCTATCAGCCTGGGCATTTTTGGCGGAGGCGGTATCGGTTTCAAATTTCAGTTGGCTAAAAGTGTGTTGCATTATAAGGACATGACGGCTTCTATCAGCATTATCATTGTTTTGGTGGTGCTGACGGAAAGACTTTCCGATTACCTCCGCCGCCGTATCCTGGGTGATGAAAAGCTGAAGTAAAAAAGATTTGGAAAAATATTTAAGTTCGGGATACGATCCGATTATAATTAAACGCTATGATATCAATTGACCACGGCGAATTTGCCGACCCATGGCGCGGTCCGCGCCCGATGACCGAAGCACCCTGGATACACGAAACAGCATTGGTTAAAGATAGTCGCATGGGGGCCTGGACGGTAGTCGGGCAGCACTGCGAGGTTTTATCGTCTGATATTCTTGATTATTCCTATATGATAAGGGATGCGGAAATATTCAATGCTGAGATAGGGAAATTCGCCAATATCGCTTCGCATGTGCGCATCAATCCTACTAATCACCCTATGTGGCGCGCTTCGCTGCATCACTTTACCTATCGTTCCAAATCGCACTTTATGGCACATGACGATGATACCGAAGTAAGCGACTGGCGCAACCAGCATCGCGTAGTTTTAGGGCCCGATGTTTGGATAGGCCACGGCGCTATTGTGATGCCCGGCGTATCTGTAGGAACGGGTGCAATCATTGGTTCGGGTTCCGTGGTGACTAAGAATGTACCCGATTATATGATCGTAGCAGGCAATCCTGCAAGACCGATCAGGCGGCGTGTATCAGAGGAGGTCGAAATGGCATTAAAACGAATTGCCTGGTGGGATTGGAGCCGCGAGCAATTGATAGATGCCCTGTATGATTTCAGACACTTAAACGCCGAAGATTTTTCGCTGAAATATGATATAGATTAATAACTGTTTCTTGGCGGAAGGCTTTAGCTGGTCAAAGCTTTCACATGCTCTGCAGGTAAGTTGAATTGAAACGATCTTTTCCTGAGTTTATATCCCAATCTCTTATTTAAATGAATGATTGGGGTGTTGACACTATAACAATTTGTCTCGATCTTTTCTATTTCCGGAAAACGCGCAAACGCTTCTGACGTAATAATTGCTTTCAGATAAGTTGCCAGCTTTTTATTCCTGTATGCCTTTATCACGCCGGTCATTTGCTGTTTAGCAACCGCCGAACCGGGATTGAGCTGCAATATCGACATACCAATCAATTTTCCGTGGGGGATCAGACAATAGGAACGTCAGCATTTTGACATTGTTTTTTCTGAACTGTTCCATCTTATTTTTAACCCCTTCAGGCGTTTCTATGAACTTTTCGCTACTATCTTCCCTGGCGATATCATTCATCAGCTCCGTCATTAGTGATGCAAAGGGTCCGTATAAATTTTCCGGGACATAATCGTGCCGATCCACCAACAGGCCCAGACGGGTCGGGCTGTTACCCAGAATCCAATGATTCAATAAGTTTTGATTAACGCCTTGACGCGAGAACTCGTAAAAGTTCAATGTATTGCATAATCTCGCTCCCATTGATACCATTATCTCTTGTATGGCAGGATTAGTGACGGTTATCCGAAAGATATCGGATGAATGAACATCGCTAAACCGGGTTAATGTTCCGCTAAGCAATACTGTAAATTTTTCCGGCAACTTGACAAGCCCGCAATCGATCACAACGGAGGCTATAACGCCATCATCATTTCTCTTTTTTAAGGCGAACTCCATGCTTGCTATCAGCACATTTCGGTCGTAGACCAATTTATACAGGTAGTTTTTTTCTTTTGCGCGATTAGTCAGCCAAATTCTGAATTGGCCGAATTCGGATTGTTCTTCTGTCACTGATATCATGAAATCAAAATACGCTTCCCAGTCCTGTTCGCCGGCTGTAAACGGATCGAAATCAATTATTTTGAGCGTGCTGATATCGGTCATATTGCAAACCTACAAGGTTAATATCAATTGCAAATTAAATTCCGGTATCCTTACCAGAAATTAAAGCTATCCTTATAGATGCCTAATATCCCGCTAATATTTGAGGCCTAATTTTACATGCGATAAGTTACCTCTTCCGCATGAATTCACACCTGCTCACAAACGCCCGGATTGTTACCCCTTCTGAAAATTTTACAGGTACAGTCGAAATCGAAAACGGCATCATCGTAGCCATAACCAGGGACAAAACCTATGCCGATGGCATCGATCTGAAGGGCCGGTGGCTGGTTCCCGGCTGTATCGACATACATACTGATTACCTAGAAAAGGAATTGCAACCACGGTCAGGCGCATCGTTCCCGCTGCCTTTTGCCCTGCATTTTATGGATGCGCGTGCGGCCTCATGCGGTATCACCACGGTATTCAGCGCGGTGAGCTTTACTGATAATGAGAAAAAAGGCCGCAGCCTGCCTGAGGCGCTTAGTCTTTCGCAACAGATCGATAAAGCCAGGCACTCATTGCTGGTACGCCATTTTCTGCATGCCAGGATCGATCCGAATTGCCAGGCCATCCTGGATTACCTGGAGTCGATGAAGCAGCTGGAAAGCCTTTATGTGGTGATCTATAATGACCATATCCCCGGCGAAAGGCAATATACAATGGAACAACAGATCGAGATGCGCATGCAATCATTTGGTATCAGTGCGGAAAAAGCCCTTGAGTTGCTGAAACAACAGATCGACCTGACCAGAAATATCAATAACCGTGCGCCGATCTATGAGGCGTTTAAGGATAAATACATACTTGGCAGTCACGATGACACTACGATCGCCCACGTGGAAGAAGGCAAAGAATACGGAGGATCACTATCCGAAATGCCCACCACGCTTGAAGCAGCGCGCAAAGCCAAAGAGCTGGGCCTTTGGGTGTGCATGGGTGCGCCAAATTATTATCGTGGCGGTTCGCATTGCGGCAACCTGTCTTGCGTGGAAGCCTTGGACGAGGACCTGGTGGACATTTTGTGCAGCGATTACCATTTCCCCACAATGCTGGGCAGCGTGGTTAGGATGATAGAAAATGGCATCAGCCCAAGCAAGGCCATCAATATGGTGTCGCTCAACCCGGCAAAACTGCTGAAATTCGATCATGAAATTGGCAGTATCGAGGTCGGTAAAAAGGCAGATATTATTGTGTTCGACAGTAAAAAATCGTTTGCCGAGGTATCTTATGCCTTTGTGGACGGTATTAATAAATTTACTGCAAACTATGCAGAACATATCCCATACCTGCAGGCCGAACACACGGCAATGGAAGTATTGAGGACAATTGATAAATAAAGCATATGAAAATCGGCATCATCAGCGATATTCATGAAGATATAGAGGCCCTGAAAAAAGCATTTACCCTGCTTGAACATGCCGGGTGTGATGAAGTGGTGTGCCTTGGCGATATCGTCGGGTATAAAGTGAATGCTTATTATTACCTCGATACCCGCAGCGCACATGAATGCATTGCAATGGTAAAAGCCAATTGCAGTACTGTGGTGATCGGTAATAACGATCTGTTCCAGGTAAAACGTTTGCCGGTTTATGACGGTGGTTTCAATTTTCCTGAGAACTGGTATGAGCTTGATTTTTTCGAGCGCAAAGCACTAAGCGATAACCGGGTTTTTCTATACGAGGATGTGCAGTTGAATGCATTGATGACTGCCGCAGATAGAGAATACCTCTTATCACTTCCGGATAAGGTGGTACGCGAATTTAACGGACATAAAGTATTCTTTTCACATTTCGCGTTTCCTGACCTGCATGGGGTCATCACCTGTTTTCCTCAAATGGCTGAAGAATATCACAATCACCTGAATTTTATCAGTCAGCACGGTTGCCGGATGGGTTTTTCGGGGCATATGCACTTTGAAGGTGTGAGCATTTGTAATTACGATCGCATTGCCAGGAACCCCTTTGGGAAATACAAATTACCAGGAGATCTTCAATGGATCTATGGACCCTGCGTCGCACGCAGTCAGTTTAGCAACGGCCTGCTCATTTTCGATGCTGAAAAATTTGAGGTTGAGGCAGTGCCCCTTTTGTTTGACCACTAATACTCCTGACATGGATAATGAAATTTTTGAAAAAGTAGATGATTATATCGCCGGGCTTTTGGGCCGGGAGGATGAAGTATTGAAAAATACAGTACGATCCATGGAAGAAGCTGATGTGCCGCCTATGCAGGTATCGGCCAACCAGGGTAAATTTCTCCAGGTTTTGGCCAGGTCAGTTAATGCAAAAAAGATACTCGAACTGGGTACCTGCTGCGGTTATAGTACGATCTGGCTGGCACGGATACTTCCGGCTGATGGCAAATTGATCACACTTGAATATGAACCTGCATACGCTGCTATAGCTAAACAAAATATAGCAAATGCCGGGTTGGAAAATATTGTTGAAATACGAACCGGCCGGGCTTTGGACCTGCTGCCTCAAATTGAAGCTGGAGGAACAGCACCGTTCGATATGATCTTTATCGATGCTGATAAGCCCCCTTATGCCGGGTATTTTGAATGGGCGCTAAAGCTGTCGCGCCCGGGAACTATTATTGTGGCCGACAATGTGATTCGTGAAGGTAAAATACTGGATGAGAACCACGAAGACGAAAAAGTGCAGGGCGTGCAGCGTTTGAACAGGCTACTTTCGGAAAAGCAAAATATAACAGCCACCATCATACAAACCGTAGGCAATAAATACCATGATGGAATGGCGATGTGCGTGGTTGAAGAATAACACGTTGTAAGATAAATCCTGGCACCTCCCGTCCTTAAAAGCTATCAAACAATACCAAAACAGCTCATCAATGATTGAGCTGTTTTTACACCATATCTCTCATTTCGCGTCAGGTTTTCATGAACGGCTAAAAGATTACTCTCTAAAAGGAAAAAGACGATTATCTCATTTTTTTATTTATCTGACAATCAATTAAATCCATAGTTAAATTAAGGTTGATTTTTGTTAGTAACTCGCTTATAAATGTGACTAACTTCCCGGTTGATTTGTTTTGTATGTTATCAGGAATATCTAATTTCAAAACATAAAAACGTGTTGAAATACAGCCGATTAAGTAGATAATACCCCGAGTCTGCAGGAAAAACAGCGGAAAAAGAATAACTAACCCGGATTATCTTATCAGGGCATTTTTGTGTGCGCCTGATGTACCCGGAATCCCTAAGTGCTATTGTTTAATTTGTGATGAAAGGGCAGCGATGCCGCTTTGGAGAGAAATGATATGAGATACCTTATCTTTCTTTTAATCCTTCTACCGGTGTATTGCTTCGGGCAATCTATACCCGGTTGCTACAACTACGTGGCCCAAACCCCTATAACCGCAACATCGAACTCAACAATATCCGGATACTCCATTAATTGTAATGGCGCTGCAACACCGGGCATAACAATTCCGGCAGGTGTGCATGATGTGCACATCACCAAATGTAAAATACTAAACTCAACTACTTCCAACGGGCTTATCTATATAAACTCAGGGTGTTATAATATAACCATTGATACCTGTTTTTTGCAGTCGGGATACCGGGGTATATATGCGGTTGGGGCCACGAACAATATCCATATCTGGTATAATTTCTTTTATAATATCATCGACCCCAATGTGACAGCCACATCAACTGATGGCGGCGGTAGTTCTGTACAATTGAACGGTTGCACAGGAACGAGTATCCAGGTTTTAGATAACAGGTCATTTCATGATGTTTCAAGCGCAGGAGTTGGAGATCAGTTTTCGCTTTATAAATGTAGTGGTACTGTTGCTTCGCCCATACGGATTTGCCGTAACCAGGCATTTAACGGCAGTACTAATCCTCCAGGCACAGGTTATGCCGGTGCGGTCGCCGGAGATTTAGGAGGAGGTTATCAAAGGGTCGACTCGAATATTTTTGTAAATGTGGGAGCCGTAGGTGCGCAGATACAAGGCGGGCACGATATCGAAATGTCTTACAACACTATTTTTCTTGCCCAGGCAACCTATACTTCGGTAGGTATGGCGTTCGGTAATTATTCGGGTACATCGTCAACAAACATTACGATGTCCTATAACAATGTCCGTTGTATTCAGCCCTCCGGCAGTATTTTCAACTATTGGTTTGACTCGAAGACCGCTTTTCAGCCTACCGGATGGTCAACGAACACAACCAGCACCGGGTTAAATGCCAACATACTGCCGAATCCATTATGGTCGGCGTGTACGCTCACGGTGTTACCCCCTAATATTGTTTATTCCCCATCTTCGTATACTTTTACAATGGGGACGGCTATAACACCGTTTACCCCATCCAATTCAGGCAGTTTAGCAGCATTTACGGCAACTCTCCCGCCCGGATTAACCATTAACCCAAGCACCGGTACCATCAGCGGAACACCGACTATCGGATCACCTCCGGCAAACTATACCGTTACGGCCATTAATACGGCCGGCAGTAGTACCGCCACCATCAATATCGGGGTTATTTCGACGGATGCATCCCTAAGTAGTTTTGTGCTCAGCAATGGTACCTTGAGTCCGGTATTTTGCGGCTGCACCAGTAATTATACGGCCAGCGTGGCTAATTCCATTTCGTCCGTCACGATAACACCGACTGTAAACCAGGTAAATGCCACGGTTACTGTGAATGGGATACCAGTCACATCGGGCACTACATCCGGGGCGATCAATCTTGCGGTTGGTACCAATGTCATCAACACCGTAGTAACTGCGCAAAGTGGTTCAACTAATACTTATTCGGTAACTATAATTAGAGCGCCTGCTACGGATGCTACATTATCCTCGCTTGTTGTTAATGGAGCCAATTTATCTCCGCCTTTTTCAAGTGGTATTACCAGTTACACAGATACCGTAAATGTTGCATCTATTAATTTAACGCCAACCGTAAATCAGCCTAATGCAACAGTAACAGTGAACGGAGTCGCTGTTGCTTCCGGCCAATCAATTCCGGTCAATCTGGTTTTAGGTGTCAATACGATTACAACCGTTGTCACCGCCCAGGATGGCATAACCACCAATACTTATACGCTGACTATAACAAGGCTACCCTCTCCGGACGCAACACTATCTTCACTTACTTTTAGCGGGGGTACGTTGAGCCCGGTGTTTAATAGCAGCTCTTATAGCTATACTTCAAGCGTAGGCAGTACCATCAGTTCAGTTACTTTTACGCCTGTTGCAAACCAGGCTAACGCTACGATTACCGTTAATGGTGTGCCGGTTAGTTCGGGTGGCACATCCAATCCCATCAATCTTGCTATTGGTACCAATATCATTACGGTGATTGTGACCGCGCAGGACGGATCAACGACACAGACTTATACTGTAACTATAACCCGCGGAGCGGATGCAACATTATCTTCGCTTACTACCAGTAGCGGTACTTTGAGTCCTTCATTCGATAGCAATACGACAAGCTATACAATGAGTGTGGACAATAGCATCAGCTCCATCACACTTACGCCGGTTGCAAATGATCCCAATGCCACAGTTACTGTAAATGGATCGCCGGTTACACTGGGTAATTCGTCTAATCCTATTAATTTGGTAGTTGGCGACAATACCATCAGCACTGTTGTGACCGGGCAGGATGGTGTAACTAAAAAAACTTATACGGTAACAGTAACCAGGCAACCGGCTACAGATGCAACCTTAGCTTCACTTGGCATTAATAACGGCACATTGACTCCTTCGTTTGATAGCGGTACCACAAGCTATACGGTTAGTGTAGATAACAGTATCTCTTCTATTACCCTAACACCCTCAGTAAATGATGCCAACGCTAGCGTTACTGTAAATGGCCTTCCTGTTTTATCAGGTAATGCATCCAATCCGGTTAATCTTCTTGTAGGTAATAACACCATCACCGTTGTTGTAACCGCCCAGGATGGCACAACTAAAAAAACTTATACCATAACTGCAACAAGGGCAAAGGCAGCAAATATTATCAGCTTTAATGCTTTAGCACCTGCAACTTATGGCAATTCACCAATCACACTTACGGCAAGCAGCAATAATACCGATGCCGGGGCAAGCATTATTTACAGCAGTGATAATCAATCTGTGGCAACCGTTTCGGGTAATATCGTAACGATTGTTGGAGCGGGGACGGCCAATATTACAGCCAGCGAGGCTGCTACTGCTAATTTTAATGCCGCTCAAAATGTAACTCAAACGCTCACAGTAAATCAGGCTAATCTTACTATAACCGCAAAAGATCAGCATAAAATATATGGCTCCCTGTTTACTTTTAATGGAACTGAGTTTACAACAAGCGGACTTGTAACAGGTGATGCGGTGAGTTCTGTAACACTGCAAAGTGATGGCTCTGCTGCATTGGCAAATGTTGGAACCTATCCGATTACCCCGAGTGCGGCAACAGGTAACGGGTTAACCAATTATACTATAACTTACGCGCCTGGTACTTTTACCGTTAATGGGGTAACGCTCACTTTTGCAGCAATTCCGGACCCGGTTTATGGAACACCCGATTTTGATCCGGGAGCCACCAGTGGGTCTTCAATCAGTTACACAAGTAGCGACCCGACGGTAGCAACCATTGTGAATGGCAATATTCATATTGTTGGCGTGGGTACCTCAACTATTACTGCAACTGCAGTTAACGTCATTCAAACGCAAACACTTACTGTTACGCCCGCACCATTAACTATCACGGCAAAAGATGCAAGCAAAACTTATGGCACAAGCTTAACCAGTGGCAATCCATCGAACGCATTCAATGCTTCCGGTTTGCAAAGCAATGAAACTATTGACAACGTCACTATAAATTACGGTTCGGGCGCAGATGCCGGGGCAGCAGTTGGAACTTATCCTGGCTCGGTGACCCCAATAAATGCCACAGGGGCAACTTTCAATCCCAATAATTACAGTATTAACTATGTTCCGGGAAATATCATAGTTGGAAAGACGGCGCTAACCATAACAGCTAACAACGGTACTAAAGTATACGGCACAACGCAAACATTTGCAGGTACAGAGTTCATAGCGACAGGATTAATTAATGGCGATGGTATTGATGGGGTTACTTTAACCAGTGCGGGTGCACCGGCATCAGCATCAGCAAATAATTATCCAATCATTCCTTCGGCACCGGTACCTTCGCAAGGTACTGACCTGTCTAATTATACTGTTCAACTTGTAAATGGTAACGACGCAGTCGGACAGGCATTGTTAACGATAACAGCGGATAACCAGAGCATGATTTACGGTAGTGTGATGCCTGCTTTGACAGTAAACTACAGCGGTTTTGTAAATAATGAAACGCCGGAAAGTTTAACACATTTGCCGTTGGCTACCACCACAGCAACTTCGGGCCCGGCAGTAGGAGTTTATCCGATAACAGTGAGCGGAGCTATAGATAACAATTATACCTTCACTTATGTCGGGGGGACATTATCAGTAACACAGGCAGATTTAACTATTGCCGCTAATAATTTATCAAAAATACAGGGACATGCAAACCCGGCTTTGACCTTAACTTATACCGGCTTTGTAAACGGCGATACTAAAAATAATTTAACCACTCAGCCTACCGTTACTACCACAGCAACTACTGATTCCCCAGAAGGCGACTATCCAATCACTGTTGATAATGCGGTGGATGCTAATTATAATATCAGCTACACACCAGGTACTTTAACAGTAAGCGGTCTTGCCCTCACTTTTGGCCCTTTACCAACCCAAACTTATGGTGATGCTGATTTTGATCCCGGTGCTGATAGTTCATCACCCATAACTTATACCAGCAGTAATACCTCGGTAGCAACTATTTCAAATGGTTATGTACATATCGTTGGCGCAGGCAGTACAACTATTACTGCTAATGATGGTAAAACCAGCATTGACCAGGGTTTAACAGTTTCGCCCGCACCGCTTACGGTTAGCGCCGATAATCAAACCAAAACATACGGTGCTGATAACCCGCCTCTGACCATAAGCTATAGTGGTTTTGTAAATAGTGAAAGTGCCGCAAGTCTGAATACTTTGCCAACCATATCAACTAATGCTGATAACAACTCAATAGTAGGAAGTTATACTATCACGGTAAATGGGGCAGCAGATCCAAACTACAGTATTACATATACTAATGGTACGTTAACCGTAACGCGGGCTCCTTTAAAGATAACAGCTAATAACCAAAACAGGATGTATGGCAATCCTAACCCGCCATTGACTGTATCTTACGATGGTTTTATGAACAGTGAGACAGCGCTCAACCTGAATACGCAGCCTGCAGTATCCACCACAGCCGATATTAATTCGCCACCGGCTAATTATCCGATCACAGCGAGCGGAGCAGTGGATGCTAATTATAGCATGACCTATGTGCCGGGTACCATGACCGTAAATGCTATACCAATTACGTTTAACCCTATTTCCTCCCAGGCTTATGGCTCAGGTGATTTTAGCGCAGGTGCAAGCGGTGGAACAATCACCTATACCAGCAGCAACCTGAATGTCGCCACCATTGTCTCAGGTAATATCCATATAGTTGGGGCAGGATCTACAACCATCACAGCGAATAATGGCAGTACCAGCGCACAGCAAACGCTGACTATAACACCTGTACCTCTCACAATTACTGCAAATGGTCAGTCCAAAATTTATGGTGCGGTTAACCCAACTTTGACTGTGGGCTATAGTGGGTTTGTGAACAGCGATGGCCCTGGTAATTTGACCACGCCGCCATCGATAAACACTGTCGCTGCGAGCGCTGCTGTAGGAACATATCCGATTACAGCAAGTGGTGCGGCAAGCCCTAATTATACGATCAGCTATGTAGCGGGAACCTTGACTATTAACCAGGCGTCATTGACAATCAAACCGAACGATCAGGCCAAAGTGCAGGGTACTGTCAATCCAACATTGACCGTAAACTATAGCGGATTTGTGAACGGTGAAACAAGCGCTGCTTTAACTACGCCGCCTACAGTAAGTACTACTGCCATCACCAGTTCACCAATAGGTACTTACCCAATCACTGCCAGTGGGGCAGTTGATGCGAATTATATGATCAGTTATACGCCCGGAACGCTGACAGTCAACGCCCCGGCTTTAACTTTCAACCCGATATCATCTACCGCGTATGGTACTGCAGATTTTAGTCCGGGAGCTACAAGTACATCATCTATTACTTATACCAGTAGTAATCCTGCTGTCGCGACTATCGTCTCCGGCAATATCCATATTGTTGGTGCCGGTACATCAACGATAACAGCCAACGACGGTACCACCAGTTTACAGCAAACACTGACGGTAACACCTGTAGCATTAACAATCACTGCTGCTAATAAATCAAAAACTTATGGCGTAGTTAACCCAACGCTCTCGGTAACCTATAGCGGATTTGTAAATAATGAGACCAGTTCTGTCTTAAGCACTCAGCCTACTATTGCCACAACTGCGGTTACCGGCTCATCGGTTGGAACTTACCCGATCACAGTAAGTGGCGCGGCGGCTAATAATTATACGATCAGTTACGTGGCAGGAACTTTGACTGTTAACCAGGCTGCTCTAACCATCACCGCAGCCAATAAATCAAAAATCTATGGAGCAGTTAATCCGACACTGACTGCGACCTATAGCGGCTTCGTCAACGGCGATACACAAACCAGTTTAACAACACAACCAACAATAGCTACGACAGCGGCTACCGGCTCATCCGCGGGCACTTATCCCATCACAGCAAGTGGCGCAGTAAATAGTAATTACAGCATCAGTTATGTAGCGGGAACATTAACTATCGGACAAGCGGCACTAACCATTACAGCTAATAATCAATCTAAAACATACGGTTCAGTCAATCCAACATTGACCGTTGGTTATAGTGGTTTTGTAAATGGTGATTCACAAAGCAATTTGACAACACAGCCAACTATCGCAACGACGGCACTTACCGGCTCGGCCGTAGGAACATACCCGATCACAGCAAGCGGCGCGGTAAATGCTAACTACAGTATCAGCTATGTAGCTGGTATATTGACTGTCGGACAGGCGGCATTGACCATCACTGCCAACAATCAAACCAAATCACAGGGTGCAGCCAATCCAACTTTGACCGTTAGTTATAGTGGTTTTGTAAACAGCGAAACCAATACAGCTCTGACAGCGCAGCCAACAGTAAGTACTACTGCAACCTCAAGTTCGCCTGTAGGTACCTACCCGATCACAGCAAGTGGTGCAGTTGATGGCAATTATAGCATCAGCTATGTAGCCGGTACTTTAACCGTAAGTGGTATGGCCCTGAGCTTTGGTCCGATACCATCGAAAGTCTATGGTACTGCTGATTTTAGTCCTGGTGCGTCGAGTTCCTCACCTATAACTTATAGCAGCAGCAATACATCAGTTGCAACAATCGTTTCGGGTAATATTCATATCGTAGGGGTGGGTACTTCAACCATTACTGCCAATGATGGCTCGACGAGTTTGCAGCAGACCTTAACCGTAACTGCTGCAACATTAAGCATTACTGCCAACAGCGTAAATAAAACGTATGGCAGTACTCTTACGGGAGGAACAGGCTCAACTGCCTTTACCTCATCAGGCTTAGTGAACGGCGAGACGATAGGTAGTGTTACCATCACTTATGGTACAGGTTCGGCTGCAACGGTTGCCGTTGGCACTTACAGCGGATCGGTTACTCCATCTGCTGCAACCGGTGGTACATTTAAAGCGGGAAACTACACCATTACTTACAACTCCAATAGTATCGTTGTTACGGCCGCACCGCTGACAATAACAGCAAGTAACAGAACAAAGACTTACGGAACTGTAATTACCGGTGGCACGGGCTCAACTGCCTTCACTTCAAGCGGCCTTGTGAATGGTCAAACCATAGGGAGCGTTACTATGGCCTATGGTACAGGGGCTTCCGCTACAACCGCTATAGGCACATATACAAGCCAGATAACTCCATCAGCAGCAACCGGGGGAACATTTAGCGCAAGCAATTATTCCATTACCTATAATAAAGGCAATATCACCGTATCGGCTGCTGCGCTAACCATTACCGCCAGCAATGTAACCAAAACTTACGGAGCAACGCTGACAGGCGGCACTGGTTCAACAGCCTTTACTTCAAGTGGCCTTGCTAATGGGCAAACTATAGGCTCCGTTACTATAGCTTATGGAACAGGCTCGGCGGCAACTACAGCCGCGGGCTCTTATACCGGCTCAGTAACTCCATCCGCAGCAACCGGTGGTACTTTTACAGCAAGTAATTATACCATTACCTATAACAAGGGTAACATCACCGTCAATAAGGCCGCGCTCACAATTACAGCCAATAATCAAACCAAAACACAGGGCGTTGCTAATCCAACATTAACTGTTAGCTACAGCGGTTTTGTAAATAGCGAAACCAATACAGTTTTAACTACCCAGCCAACCGTAACTACTACTGCGACTACTAGCTCACCTGCGGGCACTTATCCAATTACAGCCAGCGGTGCTGCTGCGGCCAATTACACTATTAGTTATGTAGCAGGTACGCTTACTGTAACGGCAGCCAATACTTTGACATTTAATGCGATCCCATCCAAAGTGTATGGTGTCGCTAATTTTAGTCCGGGTGCAACAACCACAACGGGAACTATTACCTATACCAGCAGTAATACTTCGGTAGCGACTATTGTATCCGGCAATATCCATATCGTTGGAGTGGGTACATCAACTATCACCGCAAATAATGGTACAAGCAGCAAACAACAAACCCTTACGGTAACTAAAGCATCATTGACCATTACGGGCGGTGTGACCAAGACTTATGGATCGTCCTTAACAAGCGGGACGGGTTCAACAGCATTTACCTCCAGCGGATTGGCGTACAGCCAAACCATAGGCAGCGTTACCATGACCTACGGTACAGGATCGGCGGCAACCGCAGCTGTGGGTACCTATACCGGTACTGCTACTCCATCTGCAGCAACCGGGGGAACGTTTGTTGCCGCTAACTATACAATAACCTATGTCGCCGGAAATATCACCGTGAGCAAAGCAACTTTGACCATCACCGCTGCTGGTGTGACTAAGAATTATGGTACAGCAATTACAGGGCGGACGGGTTCAACTGCCTTTACCTCATCCGGTTTGAAGAATAGTCAAACCATTGGCACTGTGACAATTGCCTATGGAACAGGCGCTACCGCAACCTCAAAAGCAGGAAGTTATTCCGGTTCGGTAACGCCATCAGCAGCAACCGGCGGTACTTTCATAGCGGCCGACTATACTATTACTTACGTTACCGGTAGTATTACCGTAAGTAAGGTGCCGCTGAAGATCACGGCTAATAATCAAACCAAAATTCAGGGAAAGGTTAATCCGACACTAACAGTAAGCTACAGCGGTTTTGTAAATGGTGAAACCAATTCTGCATTGACAACTCAGCCAACAATAACTACCACTGCCACCACCAGCTCGCCTGTTGGAACATACCCTATTACAGCGAGCGGGGCAGTTGACGCTAACTATACGATTACCTATGTAGCAGGAACGCTAACGATCAATCCGTCAACAGCCGCGCTTGTGTCTGTTGTTAATCCTCTGCATGAAACCTATGTGCCAGTAGACGAGCCTTCAGTAAGGCCGGCACTATCGCCAAATGGCGATGGGATAAATGATGTATTGCATATTGATAATATCGAAAGCTATCCTGATAATAAAGTCACCTTAATGAACCGAAATGGTAACACGATATTCGAGATAACTGGCTATGATAATCAAAATAAGGTATTCGATGGTCATTCAAACATCACCAAAGAAATGCAGCGGCCCGGTACTTATTTTTATGTTCTTGAATATAAGGTAAATGGCGAGCTCAAACGTAAAACAAGCTACTTTGTCATTAAATATTGATAGTTCAAATACCCCCTTTAGGGGTATTTATTTTTGTCACCGAAGTGTTAAATTTACATCTCTCATAATTGGCGACAATGATCAAATCGATACCGATAGCCCCGGACGGTAATGAAATTCCTGTACATTTTTCAATCATACCCAGACTTTTTCTGAAGTTATTTTTATTGATATTCCTGATTTTTTGTTCTTCCGTCTTGTACGCTCAGAAGTACAATTTCCATCATTATGACCTGACAAATGGCTTAGCGCAATCACAGGTTTTAGCGATTTGCCAGGATAAGGAGAAACAAATATGGCTTTCCACTTTGGGAGGCATCAATAGTTTTGATGGAAAGAAATTCAACACTTATTCTATTGAAGAAGGGCTGATGTCCAACTCTAATTTCGTTATCACCTGCGACCATAAGGGTAACGTTTTTTGGGGCGGAAACAGGGGATTAACTGCGTTTACTAACAAAGGAATTGTCAATTATAAATTTAAGGACAAAATCAATGTCCGGACCATCTATAAACTGGTGGTTGACCGAAATAATGACATATGGGCTGTAGCAGCTTCCAAGGTGTTTAAATTAGTTGACAGTCAGCTTGTTGTTCAGGATATCATAGCTAAGAAGGATCTGGTAACTGCATTGCAAACTGATAAGCAAGGAAATTTATATGCTGCTCTTTATCATTCAGGAATATATAAACTGGACCAGACAGGTTGGCATTTAGTATTCAATGCAAAAGACCAATACGTTAAAGATTTTGTTTTTAGTGACAGGGCACCGGGAGCGGTGGTGTTTGTATCTGATATGGGTTTATTTCAATGCGACAGTAACCAGGTAGAAAAAATAAACATTCCATCCTATTTTTCCGAATTTAATGAGCTTACCTGTATCGCGCAGGATCACCATAAAAATCTATGGATCGGGACAAATAAAGGAGCCTTGCTAATTAATGGGCAATCGGTTAAATATTTTAACGAAAGCAATGGGCTTACCAACGAGCGGGTTTTTAACATCTTTTGTGATGAGGATGGCCGTACATGGTTCGGCATAGACGGGGACGGGCTATACAGTTATGAAAATGACGATTTTGTTATCTACGACAAATCACAGGGATTGAATAATGAAGCCGTAATGAGCATGGCAAAAGATTCAAAAGGTAAATTATATTGGGGAACCAACGGGGGCGGGTTATGGTCATTTGCAAGCCATAAGCTTAGACAGGAGATCATTAAAGGCAAAGAATCCTCCAAGCTTCGTGTTAATTGTTTACTTAATGACAGTAAGGACAACTTATGGGTCGGCACGGACAACCTGGGATTGTGGGTAAAATATGCAGGCAAATCCAATTATACTCCTGTTTCAGTAAAAAACCCTGTGATATATAATCACATGGCCGAGGGCATGGATAACACTATCTGGATGGCAACCAGCTATGGTTGTTCTTATCTGGAAAATGGAAAAGTGGTCCAGGTTCCTAACCTGATGCAGTATGCCTCCGCAGTAGCAGCAAAGGGCGCTGATTCTGTATTTGTTGCTACACTGAACGGTGTTTTATTGGTGAAAAACAAAAAATGGGATACTAATTTTATGTTGAAAGCTGTGGCTGGCAAAAACGTAGAAACACTATGCATCCACGGCTCATTTCTTTTAATAGGTACAAATGATTACGGCCTTTTCATATGGAATACCAAAACCAATGAGGTAAATAACATCAACACAAAAAATGGTTTATTATCAAATACGATATATGGTATTGATATCATAAAGGATGCATTATGGCTCGGTACAGGCAAGGGGGTAAATAAATTTAAGATCACCGATCATAGCCGGATGACACTGGTTAAGGAAAGTATTTTTAACCCGATAGCGGAGTGTAACCAGAATTCCATACTGCATACGGACACTAATATTTTGGTGGGCACAACGCGTGGCGTATTTATATATAAAACAAACAAGGACGAAAAAGCCGTTCCTGTTCCCAACACGGTTATTCAGAGCGTTTGGCTGCCTATGAAAATTAAGGACAGCGTAAAGTATGCCTACCAAAAAGGATATAAACTGCCGGTAAATTTATCCCTGTCATCTGATAAAAGCCATATCGAGATCGAATATCAGGCTATTGACTTTTCTGACAATCGCGACATCTTGTATCAACATCAATTGGAAGGCCTCGATACAACTTACGGTAAACCAGAACCTCGTGATTATGTGGAATATCCTAATCTTCCGCCAGGACATTATACATTTAAAGTGAGGGCGGTAAATAGCGATGGTTATTACAGGGCCCCGGCAACTTTCTCATTCACCATAACGCCGACGTTTATTCAAAGTGCGACTTTCAAAATATTAATTATCGTCATTTTCCTTTCGACAGCTTATGGCATCTACCGGTATAAGATCTATCAAAATAACCGGAAAGCGGCATACATCGAGCAATTAAAACTCGAAGAACAAGCCTTTGTACGCCGGCAAACCGCCGAAGATTTTCATGATGATCTGGGAAATAAACTCACCCGGATAAACCTGTTATCGGAGCTTTTGGATAAAAAGATCACCAAAGATAAAGCTGACGAGAAAATATTGATACAGAACATAAGGACCAGCGTGGACGAGCTTTATTCTGGTACCAAAAACATTTTGTGGGCACTTAATCCGGACAATGACAACTTGTATGATGTGTATGAGTTGATCATGAATTTTGGGAGAGAATTATTTAGTAGTTCTGATGTTTCCTACCAGGCTTCTGATAATGACCCGGTATTTAAAAAGATACGTCTGCCGCTGGGTACGGGCCGCAATATTATTTTGATCTGCAAAGAACTTTTGCATAATATTTTACAACATTCGGGAGCAAAAAATGTAACACTTGCCATAGAGATAACGTCTTATAAACAGATTTGTATTACGATATCCGACAATGGCCGTGGGTTTGATAAAGAGCACTTATTACCAACAGGCAACGGACTTCGGAATATGCAGAACCGGGCTAAAAGGCTAAACGGGAAATTAGACATCGATTCTAATATAAACGTGGGCACTACCAGCCAGGTGATATTTCCAATCCCAGGGTAAGATGCATGGATTTATACGCGTAGTTATTATTGAGGACGATAAGATTTTGCTCCAAACTTATAAGCAATTGATAGAGGTTGAAGAGGGGATAACTGTAGTTAATGGCTACACCTCTTTTGAGCATGCTGAAAGATATATCGCAAACGATCAGCCGGATGTTATCCTGATGGATATCCAACTGCCCGGCATGAGCGGCATTGAAGCGATACCGCTTGTTAAGAAGCAACTCCCCCGAACACATGTATTGATGCTAACCGTTTTTGAAAGCGAAGAGCAAATAATGCAGGCACTTTCAAACGGCGCATCCGGATATATCACAAAAGACTCTTCTTCACAAAAAATAATTGATTCTTTATATGAAGTGCGGGACGGGGGCGGCCCAATGAGCAAAAATATCGCCCGGATGGTGATCAGGTCGTTCCAAAAGAACCAGGAATCACCCCTTTCTAAACGCGAAACAGAAATTTTGCGCATGGTTGCCGATGGCAAAAAACGAAGCGAAATAGCCGAAGACTTGTTTATCGAACTGGAAACAGTGAAAACCCACATTAAAAACATCTACGTCAAATTGGATGTGCACTCCAGAGCTAATGCAATCCAGATTGCACGTAAGAATAAACTTATCTAAAGGAAATGACATAGTTGTTTGATTACTTCCGTCTCAGCAGGGTCTCCTGAAAGGGACCCTGCATTGTGTGCACTACTTTTTCGCAAACAGATATGGTTCCTGGTTCCTTTAACGCAGGGTCCCCGGTGGGAGACCCTGCTGGGACAGTTTTTTACGGCTTCTGCAAACAAAAAAAGTCAACTACCTCGCGTAATTGACTTTTTTAATTAACTATTAACTGACCAAATGTCTTAACGATAAACTATCCGGCCATTACAAACATAAAATTTAGTATACTTCCTCAATGTGCGAAAATCGCCTAAAAGGGATCCAAAACCCGGATTTTGAACTATTTTCAGGATAGTACTTTCTTTGGTTCAACCGTATAAGCAATTGAAAATATCCCAGTGTAAAAAAAAGAGTCTATCCCTTTCGAGACAGACTTTTTTAATTTCACCTATTTCTAAAATTATGGGTTCGCTAATCCCCACCAAACTGGTGTAGTAATCGGAACAGTTCCCGGATAATTCAAATTTGAGGTTAGTTCCGTGTTAGGATAAAGCATACGCAATGGCTTTTGTCCCGCGGCAATTGTTGTCGCAGCCGATTGAACCCAGAAAACAGGGTAACCTGTTCTTCTCCATTCTGTCCATGCCTCAAAACCCTGGAAACCACACATGGCATAATACTTTTGGGTAATGATAGCTTTGACCTTGGCGTTAACGGAGGCGGCGCCGGTTAAGGCTACTAATCCGTCCGGCGCTGTGTTGATATAGGTTGTAGCATCGCCTGCGCCTGTAGCGTCAAAGCTTGCTTGTATACCTTGTGTATATAAAGCACTTGCATTGCCCGTAGCCCACCCTCTTGCAACAGCTTCAGCCTGTAAAAAGTAGCTTTCGGCAGCCGATAGCAGTTTAACGGGCGCTGTAGCAGAAGTTGGGTCATTAGCCCGGCCCCCAACTAGTGGAGACGGCGTAGAGACTTTCTTATTGGGATACTGAATATAGCTACCTTGCGGAATAGATTCGAGAGAGTCGACAGGACTAACTTTATCGATAAACAGCGTATAAAATTTAGCTAAACGGGGGTCATTGTTTCCTGTAAAAGCGTTTACAGCAGTTGAACTCGCTACCACATTTTGAATTTTACCTAATGTAGGACTGGCCGCTTCGTTATAAAATGGGTTCTCGTTACCACCCGTAGAGGTATAGGTAATCGTTGCATCTTCCGTTAAGAATGTCGGATTAGTTTGGTACAATGCCGCGATACCCGCCTGAGCAGTATTTGGATCAATATTAGACAATCGTAAATATGCCCTAAGCTCAAGCGTGTTGGCAAAAGCTATCCACTTGCTCATATCACCTTGGTAGATCATATCCTGTCCGCCCGGCGACACGGCATTTGCATTAAGCAAGGGTAATGCTTTATGAATGTACACGAATATACTATCATAAACTGCCTGCTGCTTATCGTATTTAGGGTTTGGATATACAGTTGGCTGCAACGCCTGCGAAAGAGGTATGTCTCCAAAAGCATCAGTGGCTAACTGAAAACTATAAGCTTTCATCAGGTAGGCAATACCTTTAACATTGTCTAATCCGGCTTGATTACTTTTTATGATCAAGTCCGAGTTTACTAATGCGACACGGTATAAATTAAGCCACGGGTTGTCAAAGTTGGTTGCTATCGGAGCATATTGATCCATAGACTTGTATTGCGATGCAACAGGGCTCTGGGTCCAGTATTCGGCCCATATATTACCAAATACCTGGAAGGAATTTCCTACTACCTGGCTAACTGCTGCCTGTGTGGTAGGCAAAAGCAATGTAGGGTCTGCATGATCCGGGTTATTTGGATTTTGATTGACATCCAGGATCTTTTTGCATCCTGAAAATCCAAATGCAGCAACAAGCACTATAAACAAGGCCCGTTTTAAATTATTATATTTTCTTTTCATGATAGGAGCTATTAAAATGAAACTTTTAAATTGAAACCATAGTTCCTCACTGATGGCGTTCCGGCAAAATCAAAGCCTTGCTCGTTTCCGGCGCCGCTTGAGTTTACTTCCGGATCTACGTATGCATTGGATTTCGGTGTCCATAAGAACAGGTTGTTACCAAATACGCCCACGGTTACCGCACCAAACGGCAGGTTTCTTAATTGTGCTTTGTTAAAAGTATAAGATATGCTGGCGCTGCGTAGCTTAATATAAGAAGCGTCTACAATGTCCATACCTGGTGTATTGCTTATCACGCTTGTAAAATAATTATACACGGAGTAAGGTATATTTGTATTTGGAACGCTTCTGCCGTTGGCATCCAGGTAAACGGAATTAGGGAACGGCTGGCCAAATCTTGGGCCGCCGGTTTCAATACCTGTACCTACGAAATCAACAAGGGATTTGGTGTCTGAAAATAATACGCCGCCATGTTTAACATCAAATAATGCATTCAGGCTAAAGCCTTTATATCTAACGGTTGTCCCCAATGACGCCTGATATTTAGGCTGATATGAACCTAAGTATTGGGCTGTTAATGTAGGTTTCGGTTGCCCGGTAGCAGGATTGATAATCGTTCTTCCCTGCGCATCTGTTTGGTTTGTTGTCGCGTAAAATTCTCCGTAAGGATAACCTTTAGCTGCGACTATACTCATGCCGCTGAAACCTCCTATTACAACCTGTGAAACTCCGTTTGGCAGGGCCAGTACATCACTGTTATTTTTGGTGAATGTGCCATATAACTCCCAGCTAAAGTCGCTGGTTTTAATTGGGGTGCCGCGCAAACTCAACTCTATACCTTTATTTTGAATCTCCCCTGCGTTTACCGTATTAAAGCCATATCCGGTTGAGTTAGGGATCGGAATAGATAGGATCTGATTTTTTGAATCGTTAACATAGTAGCTGAAATCGAGAGAAAACCTGTTTTGTAAAAAGGCTAACTCTGTACCTACTTCAAATGATCTTGTTTGCTCTGGTTTCAGTGTAGCATTGCCAAGTACCGATCCGACCTGCAATGCGGAAACATTACCGAATGGAAATT
The DNA here is from genome assembly GCF_036568825.1 of Mucilaginibacter sp. GTDB lineage: Bacteria > Bacteroidota > Bacteroidia > Sphingobacteriales > Sphingobacteriaceae > Mucilaginibacter. The sequence goes on from NZ_DATCRU010000055.1 coordinate 29,914, forward strand.
TGGTATTGCCAAAAGATCCATTGACAGTGGTTGACCCATAAGTGGTCAACAATTGATACGGATTGGTATCGCTACCTACCTGCGCAAAGCTCGAACGCAGTTTACCGTAACTTAAGAAGTTACCAATGGCAGTATTCTTCAGCAATTCGCTGAATACAAATGATCCACTTACGCTTGGATAGAAATAAGAATAGTTATTCAATGGCAATGTAGAAGACCTGTCGTTTCTTAAGGTACCCTCTAAAAACAGGAACTCCTTGTATGAAAGATTTAAATCAGCATAAAAACCCACCGTTCTTTTTATGGATATAAGATCTGTAAGTACGTCTACCGGTCCATTACTATTATTAAGGTTATACCAGCCAGGAACTACCAAACCACCGCTGGTATTGGTACTTGTTAAATTAGAAGTGGTAGAGCGTTCCCTGAAATTATTTCCCAGCAATAACGATGCGGCAAAACCATTATCAAACTTGTGGCTTGCAGTGATCATCAGGTCATGTACCACTTCGTTTACATTATATTGGTCTATCTCATAAGATCCGTTATTCGTTTCGTCAATCCATAATCCTGATCCTGATTCATCCGCCGGGGTAAAATCATATTTTGGTGTAATAAGTTTCCTGCGGTCCGAATACGAATCGACACCTACGCGTTCTACTATACTTAACCATTGAGCAGGTTGATAAGTCAGATTAACATCGCCTGTAACACGGTTAATGTCATCCAGGTTGCTGAAATTTTGAAGGACCCAATACGGGTTTAAAACAAAAGCACCATAAAAACCATAGGTATTGGTAATTGGATTATAGCCATTGTACTTGTTGCCTAAGTCTCCCATCTTGTTAATAGGAATATCCCTTGGCGTTTGCATTAAGGCATTCCATATACCGTTTGCATTCTGCCCATTTGAAGGCGTATTGCCCTGAATTTTATTGTAATTAAAATTAATGCTCGCAGTAAAATTGTTTGAGAGCTTAGTTTTGCCATTAAAACGTACCCCGTATTTATCATAGATATCGCTGTTGCCCGGATAGATACCGTTGGAGTTTAACGAGTTTAAGGCCATATAGAAGCTGCTTTTATCATCACCCGATGCAATACCAACGTTATTATCTACGGCAAAACCGGTCGAGAAAAAGTCCTTTATATTGTTTGGCAAAGCCGAATAAGGCTTCATTTGGTTAACGCCATCAATTTGTTGCCCCCATGGCTGTACCTGGCCGGTAAAAGGCGCGCCCCAGCTAAAGTTGTCACTGGCGTCATCTATACCTGTAACATACCCGGCGCTGGTAGCGGAACCTGACATGTAACCCTGGCCATACTCATTTTGAAAAGTAGGTAATTTGAGGACCGATGATAGTGTAACTGCAGAGTTAAGCGTTATTTCCAGCTTTTTTGCACGGTTCGTGCCTGATTTTGTGGTGATCATCAAGGCTCCATTAGACGCTCTTGAGCCATAAAGCGCTGCAGCAGCAGGGCCTTTTAGTGCGGTGACAGATTCTATGTCATTGGGGTCGATATCATTACCCCTGTTACCGAAATCGACCGCGGTTAAGCTGTTTGCGCCACTGACAATACTTGAGTTATCTATAGGAACGCCATCAACAACTATTAAAGGCTGGTTGTTACCTGTAATAGACGACCCACCGCGAAAAACTACCCTTGTTGAGCCACCCGGAGTGTTTGAAGTCGACGTAATGTTTACGCCGGCAACTCTGCCTGTCAATGAAGTGAGAACACTTGGGTTTTCGCCTTGGGTCAACTCATTGGCGCTCACAGTGGGTGCAGAATATCCCAAAGTCCTTTTTTCTCTCCTGATGTTCTGGGAGGTTACAACAACCTCATTGAGCCCCTTAATTTCAGTGGAGAGTACAACATTCAACACACCCGATGCGGGAGCGGATTGTTCGGTTGAAGTATACCCAAGGAAGCTGAAAACAAGTATTGCATTTTGTGGAACCGTTATAGAATACTGACCTTTTATATCAGTTTGGGTTCCTGTTGTGGTACCTTTTACCTTTATCGTTGCACCGGGAATTGGTAATCCATCTTCTTTTGAGGTTACGGTACCGGTAACCTTCAGATCTTGCGCATATGCTTGTGCTACACATAATAAAAGCAGAAGCAGACATGTTAGTATATTTTTTTTCATTTAGCTGATATTTGAATCTTGCATTTGATTATTCGATTTTAGACAGTCGGGAATGCCAGGCATTCAGGTACCCGATGAAGGGTTTGTTAACTGTCTGATGATAACTACATGCAACTAGCCGTCTTCAATGAATAGTTTAGACAGGCTGACTATTTCCTTGTTGTATGAAAAAAGGAATAGGTCATAAACTGAATAGTTCAAGTCGCGTTGCATATTAATTATCATCAGTTAATTACACCTCCATCATGTGAGAGTGTGATGGAGAATTATCGATATTGCCTAAACCAATCTGGGGGATATCTATAAAAAAGGTGTGCTTTTCATACTACCCATTAGCCAGGCTAATGTCTAAAGGCAATTTTAACTGTTAGCGGCTGGAGGGGATATGCGGGAATCGCCACCCGATATGCGAAAACCGCCTTTTTGAGAATTTTAGCACATCAGGGTTAAAAAACGATGAACTGATGCGGTGGAAATTGTTAAGCCAGGCTGTTATAACTGCGCTCCTCTATTAACAAATATTGATTTCCGGATGGGTCAGAAAACTCGGCGCCTAAACCCATTGGCAAATAATGCGGTTCATTAGAAAAGACAACGCCGGCCATTTTTAAGTTGTAATAATCACTTAAACAATCATGGCTATTGATGATGATCTGGCTCCTGGCGTATGACCCGTCAGGGGCTGTCATTACAACCATAAAAAGATCGGGGCTATTGGTTTTTATTAATACGCCTTCCTGGTCGGGTAAAAGGTTTTTCTTGCCGAAAACCTCAAACCCTAAGATTTCGGTAAGAAAAGCTACTTGTTTTTCAATGTCATTAGTAAATACAGGTATGTATTTGATTTTCATTTTATAGTGAAATGCAGAGGTTATGGGTTTGCTATGAGCAGCAATTGATGAGAAGATCAGTCGGGCAAGAAGCTTACCTGCAACAATTTTAAATAATGGGAATAGAGAGCGATATGCGAAAATCACCATAATTGTGTGACTTTCGCATATCGGGAAGGCTATCAGCCGGATAGCCTGTTTAAAAACTCAGCCTGTATTTCATAGGCGTGGTTTTAAAGCGGTCTTTAAAAAGACGTATAAATGAGCTGGGGCAATCAAAGCCAACCATGTTTACAATTTCGTTTACCGGATAGTCAGTGTTTTTTAATAGATCTTTCGCCCTTTGCAACCTGATCTGCACCAAAAACTGGTGAGGTGTTTGATGAAACGCCTGCCTGAAAGTGCGCAATAAATGGGTGACCGATAAGCACGCATATTCGGCAAGTTCATCCAGGCTGATGTTGGTATTGTAATTAGAATACAAATATTCTTTAGCCAGGTTAAGCCTCCGCAGAATCTCAATTTTGGTGCTTTTGCTCAAAAAGTTTAGCCGCTGCGCTTTTTGAAAGATCTCCTCATTAAATATCTGGAAATAGTTGATCAAGCAATGATGCAGGTATTCGTTTATTAGTAATTCATCCTGCAAGCCACGATCGAGGTGATGTTTCAGGTGGTTTATATTGAAAAATAAATCGCCTTTGAAAGGGTAAATAGTTTCATCAAACTCATGCTCATACCTGTTGATAAAGGGGTACTTGTTCAAATCCAGCAAAGTATCGTCCTTAACTTGCCAGCCATTCTTAAAATCCTGCAGAAATTTATCGTCAAAACTTATCCCGAAAGATTGCACCGGGATAGCGCTCTCCACCGTACTGGTATAATGGGTGCCCTTATTCAAAATCAAAAATGAATCGGTATAGATAGAAAGCTGCCTTTTTCCAATGTTATACCGCTCGTTGCCACTAAAAACAAACCGGATACTGAAATCAGACGTGGTTTGCTGATTAGTGTTATTGCGCGTACCGCTGTATATAACATTATTGTTCCGTAGTGTTCTTAAATATTCCATCACGTCAGATCGTTATAATTTCGCTCCTCAATTAATAAACAACGGTTACCGGATGGATCGGCAAATTCGGCCCTCAGCCCGGTTGGGGTATATTGCGGTTCATTATAAAACTGTATTCCGGCTAATTTTAGGTGGTGATAATCGTTCAGGCAATCGTCTGTGCTGACTACTATATTACACCTCCTGTTGTCGTAACCGTAGTCTTTCGCTACAAGAATGAAAATGTCGGGGCTCGAAGTTTGCATGATGACGCACTCGCGTGAGGTAAGTAAATTTTTCTTATCACACACTTCAAACCCGAGGTTGTCGATGAAAAATTTTACCTGGCCTTCCAGGTCGTCGGTAAAAATGGGTATGTATTTTATTTTCATAGTAAATTCACTGTAATAATTTGGTTATTGGTATCGGAAAACGCTAGTATCAGCAGGTACGCAAGTGTTAACCGGGTAATGGTGAGAGATCAGTTACTACCAAAGAATAACCAAAGATAACAAGGCAAAAGGGGATGCTGTATACCCCCAATTGGGTGAATTTTTATGAAAAAATTGGTATTTTGAGGAAATAATAAGGTTTTTAGGCATAAAGTCACCCCATCAAATGGGGTGACTTGTGAGAGATTGATTGTAAATAGTTAATTAACTTTATTCGCAATTACTTTTGGCTCGGTCATGCCGGGCTCTTTGTCATTAAATACTTTATATACCTGGGCGATCTTCCATTCTTTATCATTATTCTTTTCAAGCACCAGGAAATTTTGCTGAACGCAATTGTCATAGCAGAAATCAACCCGAACCATAACTAATGCGCTGCTTTTTGCAACTACTTCATATTTGGCTTCGCAATTTTGTTTAACGCCGCCATCCGTTTTCATCGCGTCGACAATGTCCGGTTTGGTTTGGACGATGACTTTTTCTGCCCGGGGAATGCTGAATGTGGCATCATTATTCATGATCTTTTTCAGTATCTTATAATTCCCGTTCATGTGGCTGTCGATATACTCCTTTACAACGCTATCGTAGTCGCCCTTGATGGGGCCGGAATATGCTGAAATGCTGAAGGCTGCCAATATCCCTACCAGGCATACCTTTAAAATTGTGATTTTCATTTTTCTAATTCTTTTACTCAAATTTCAGCAAGCGGCGCATAGGATAATGTGCAAATTGAGCCATTAGATATGCCGGAATGACCATTTTAATGGATTAGGTTGAAGAATGAGTAGGATTACCTTAAAGTCCTCAGCATGCGTATCACATGTTCCTTATAGCTTTCGCCTATCGGCAACTCAGTCTTGCCGATTTCTACGTCACTTGCGGTAAAGGCAATAATGTGTTTCAGGTTGATGATAAAAGACCGGTGAATTCGCAGGAAATTTTTAGCGGAAAGATTGCCTTCCATATCGCTGATCTTGTATTTAGTTGTGACAGGCCCGTTCAGCGTATATACTTTCACATAATCTTTTACACTTTCCATATACAGGATGTCATCAATATTGATCTTCACATTCCGGTATCCCGATTTCAGAAAAATGCTTTCTGTTTCAATAGTTATCTGTGGAGTGGTCTGGGTTTGCTGGTCGGCATTTCTGAGATAACGCTCTATAGCTTTAAAGAATCGATCAAAGGTGATAGGCTTTAGGAGATAATCTACAATATCCAGGTCATAGCCATCCAGCGCATACTCGCGATATGCTGTTGTAATGATCACTTTCGGTGGATTTCGCAGCATCTTTAAAAAGTCGATGCCATTGATGGCAGGCATACTGATATCGAGGAACATCAGGTCGACCTCAGTTTTTTTAAGTATTTCCAGGGCTTTCAATGCATTCGGACAGGTTGCGGTTACCTCCATAAAATCGAGTTGCCCGATATGCTTTTGCATGAGTGCTATGGCCAAAGGCTCATCGTCAACTAATAAGCACCTGGTCTTTTTCATCTTTGGTAACTTCTTTTTTTAGCCTGATGGCTAATTGCACCACAAAGTGTTTATCCTCCCTGGTCACGTCAAGCATATAATCATCCCCATAAATAAGGTCCAACTGCCGCCGCAGATTACTCAATCCTATCCGTTCGTTAGAGGCTCTCTCAGGAGCAGTGTTCTGTGCTGCAACCGTATTTGATATTTTAAAGATAAAGCTTTCCTCGCTTGCAAACAGGTCGATATTAATAACGGGGGCACCTGCATCATCACTGGCGCCATGTTTAAAAGCATTTTCTACCAGTGATAGCAAAATGAGTGGTGCAATATCAGACTCATATTCAACCTCTGTTTTAAAATTTACGGTAAGGCGGTCATCATACCGCAGTTTTTCGAGTTCGATATAATTGTTTACTAGAGCGATCTCGGCTTTCAGGGGTACATACTGCCCGTTGCACCGGTAAAGTATATGATCCAGGATATCGGCAAGCCGGGCAATAGACGGTGATGTAGCGGGTGAGGATGTAAAAGACAAAGAGTAAATATTATTAAGCGTATTGAACAGGAAGTGCGGATTGAGCTGTGTTTTTAGCAGTTTCAATTCGGTTTCTGCTTTTTCCTTTTCAAGTACCAGCGCCCTTTTTTGTGTTTCAAACTGATCCTTTAATAGCTTCAGAAATATGAAAATAGCGGATGAAGACAGGATATCAAACAAATACACATATAGCAGTTTGGGGATATCTGTCAGTATTTCCAGGTAGGTTTCGAATGCTTTAGGCTTCACCCCGGCCAAAGGCTCACAGATCTTCACGATAAATATCCGTCCTACAACGCAGGACATATAACAGACGATTACGAATTCCACAATGGAAAGAAAATACCTTTTGCGGTAAATAAACTGTGGTACTACAAAATAGGCCAGACTGTACGCGGCTATCATCTCGGCCGAAATATATAATGCATCACTGATGAACTCAAAGCTATAGGTACCTTTTTCTCCATCATGATACTTGCTTGCACTGACGGATATGAGCAGATAAATGAGCCAGTAGACTGTGTGAGTAAGCCAGCGGTGGTTTTTGTGAAACGATAAGAACCTGTCGAATAAGCTCATACACAAGTATAGTTATTTTAGGAATTGGGTGTGCAGATAGTCGACCAAAAGGCAAAAGCCCCCCCTGGATATATCATAAAGGCGTCCGTACAAGTTTTGAAGGCCAATTTTGTCTGTATGTAGTCATCCCGGCACAGTCTGCCCCTCTCTTAATCCGCGTATTCAGTTACCTGCTATAATTGGTTAAAAAAATACAATGAAGCAGGTAAACCGATCTTTGTTATTGATAATCCTAAGCGTACTAATACATCTGCATTTGTTTGGGCAGGGGATTATAAAAGGAAGTGTAACTGACGAAAAAAATATTCCTTTAAGTTCGGTGATTGTCAAATTGCAAATAACGACGGATTCAACTCTATATAAAGCGATATCTACTGATCAATCCGGCAGCTTTACGTTTAGCAATGTACCGCAAGGGAATTATGCTATAGAAATAGACTTGATCGGATATAATAAAGTAACAAAGCCCGGTTTGGTTATTAATAAAACGGATACAGTAAAAGACTTAGGCATAATAGCCCTAATTCCATCAACCAAAACGCTGAGCGGGGTTGAAATAAAAGCACAGGCGTCGTTTATTGAAAAACAGATCGATAAAACTGTTGTCAATGTAGATCAGAATATTGCAAATACCGGAACGAATGCATTGGAATTATTGAAGAAATTACCGGGTGTACAAGTATCTCCTGATGGGCAGATCACCTTAAATGGCAAATCGGGCATCAATGTCACTATTGACGATAAGACTACCTATTTGTCTGCGGAGGACCTGGCAAACCTCCTGACTAATACGCCATCATCGGATATTCAGAAGATCGAGATCATGACCAATCCATCGGCGAAATACGACGCTGAGGGAACAGGCGGCATCATCAACATCATCAGGAAAAAGAATAGTAAAAGCGGACTGAATGGTACGGTCACAGGCGGTGCAGGCTGGGGGCATAACGATCGTTATAATGGCAGCCTGGCGCTTAGTTATAAAAATGACAAGTACAACCTGTACCTCAATAATAATTATGGTTACAGTAAAGCACTGCCAGGCAAAAGTACGGTAGTTGCCGATATAATGAACGGCAATTCTTTACTAACCAAAGAAGTCTCTGATAACAGCCGTGGGAACGTCTACCGCGCTTACAATTCAGTTGCCGGCCTTGACCTGTATTTATCAAAAAAAACCACGCTAACCCTGACAGGCAATATTTCCGACCGGCAGGCAACTGAGAATATCAATTCTTTAGTGACTTCCTTTGATGGAAGTCATAACCAAACCGGGAGTGAGAATTTTGCAGCAATTAACAGGGATAAGCCTTTTAATTATACCACAGGTGTTCAGTTGGTGCATAAACTGGATACTGCAGGCAGGCAATGGTCGGCAGACGCGGATTATTCCAGTTACCGATATAAGCCAGGACAGTACAACACTACTATTAATTATGATCCATCGGGAAATTTGCTAAACCAGGACAATGTTTTTATCGATGAGCGGCGTACACTGCAGATTTTTGGCGCCCGTGTAGATTATGTGCAGCCGTTGCCCAGCGGTGGTAAAATAGAAACCGGCTTAAAGTCGAGCTATGTAAAAACCAATAATAACAGCACTTATTATAATCAGGTAGGGGGGCAAAATGTGGTCGACTCAACACAAAGTGATTATAATGTCAACAGTGAAAATATTAATGCAGCTTACGTAAACTTTAATAGGCAGTACCAAAAATTGACGGTGCAGGCCGGTTTGCGTGCAGAACAAACCGTGATGAAAGGACAGCAGCTATTTACAAATGCAACTATAGACCAAAATTATTTGCAGCTATTCCCGACACTTTTTCTTAGCGATAAGTTTGACGACGAGAATATTTTTAATTTTCAATTTGGCAGGAGAACGGACCGCCCGGACTATCATGAACTAGTACCTTTCAGAAGGCCACTCTCGGCAACGCTTTATTTCCAGGGAAACCCCAACCTAAAGCCCAATCTTGATTGGCACACCGGAATAACCTGGGCGTATCGCAATACTTTTTTTATTACCGCGGAATATGATGTCGTTCGAGATTACCTACGGACATTCCCGTATCTCGATTCTAACAAAACAACCATGACGCGTATACCTACCAACGTTCAAAGCGCGCATTCATGGGATGTACAAATCAGTTATAATAAGGAACTGGCCAAGTGGTTTACAACCAATACTTCGGTTACGATATATCAAAACTCGTTCAACGGCAACGCAAACGGCTTCAGCCTGGATGATCCCGGATTTGCCACCGTCGACGTGGTGTCCAACAATACCTTTCGTTGCAGCAACAAGCTATCATTTGAAACGGATTTTGAATATGAATCCAAACGCCAGTTCGTAGGCTCAATATATCCAGCCTATTTAGATTGGACCCTCGCGCTGAAACAAAAAATACTGCATGATAACGGCTCTATTACCATCAATGCAATTAATCCGATAGCTATCCCAAAATTCGGCAACGGCACCGACCATTATTTCGATCTGAATCAGTATGGCCATTCGACACGATATGCCGGACCAGTTATTGTAACCTTTACCTACCGCTTTGGCAGCGGTAAGCTTACCAAAACGCAAAGCAAATCAGGTTCAGAAGAGGAGCAGAAACGTGCGGGGGGATGATCATTATAAATCTTTTAAGTTGTCATTCGGGTTCCTGTCAATCAAATACCCAAGCGGGTCAATTGCCACTGCTTTTGGTTTGCCTTTAACAATGATGGTCAGTTTGTGATCGCCCCGTTTGAATTTGTATCGTTTCAGATAGGCAAAATTAGCTTTCGTACTGCCGTCCTGGTTCTTGGTATCCTGACCAAAAACGCCGATGTCGATATAATCATTCATGTTTAGTGCCGGCACATCGTCGTTTTTATCATTAAGCCAGGTTTTGTCAATATTTATTTTCAGGTCGATTTTGTATTCATCCTTATTGCCTGTGGGTTTCACCGTAACAGTGTTGATCTTATTGTCATAAAGTGTTACCTTTTGCCAGGTGTCAGTTAGATAATATTGCAATGAATCAGGCGTATGTTTCTGCAGGTAATGATACAGGTCGTTTGCCCCGGCAAAAGGCCCGGCACTTTTGAAAGCATAGGCATTTTTAAATTCACGCAAAGCATTGTTCAGGCTGTCTTCGCCTATTAACTCTCTCAAACCATACATAGCCACACCTGTTTTATCGCCCCATTCAAACCACTTGTCAGCTTTGATAATGGGGTGCTCCTTTTCCTCCATACGCCTGCGGATAAACAGGTAGAACCATAGCTCGTTCAATATAACAGGACGCATATTAGCCTTGCTATATCTTCTCTCGCTCATCACCAGCGCATCATAATTAGCCAAACCTTCGGGTATTACCAGTGAGCCAATAGTACTATTCGGAGCCACCTGGAAGCGCCACCACTGCTGTGCCAGCGCCCTGACCGTGTTTGAATACAGGTAGTCAAACTGATCCGGATTAGTAAGATTGGCGTTCCATCCGTTGAGCTCCGAATAAGTATTCAATGTAGTTGTAGCAGCTTCGCGCGGACCATAAGGTGCAGTTTCAACCTGCCTGATATTGTTAAAAGGATAGTTCCCATAAACACTGCTATAGTATTTTAATCCGTCGTTATAAGCTTTGATATAGCGATCAATATTGACGTCCTGCTCCGGATCATAATAAATATCAATATTGACCTTATGATCGAGCATCACACTGTCTTTCCGGTCAGTATACCTGGCCGAAAGAATACCGAATGGAGTATACATGCCCGGCTTATCTTGAACATAATGGAAATAATTGCGTCCTTTTTCTTTCCATTGCCTTATCAAATCGCCATGTGAGATGGCAACCTGGTCGCCCTCGGTGCTTACTATTACATCGATATTAACCAAGTCTGCCGCTTTTCCTGCTTTCAAATTCATGATACCAACCTGATCATTTTGCGCTATTTCTTCGTCTTCCTTAGGGGGCAATCCTGCTTTCTTACGAACATACGGGCTGCTAATTTCATCATCATCGTCATAACCCAGCCCTGGCAAACCGCCGGTGAAGAATGTACCGTTGTTTAATAAATTGTTGGCATAAAGACCATTGGTAAACCCTTTGTGTACGACCGACGAATTGATCTGCAGTACCGCCGAGTCTCCTGGCGCTAACGGTTTATCGAAATTATAAACCCTGAACTCAGCTGTGTCTTGTTTCGGCCCAAACCAGCTAAAAAATCCGCGCGAATAGAGTAATGGATAGGTAAAAGCCATGGGCTTTCCATTGATACTAATGGAATAGTCGGTCAGTTCGTCGCCATCCAGCAGCATGTTGTATATCGGTTGGCTGTTTTTATTGACGATGGTTACCGTCGCCCTTACAAATTCTTTCTTTTCACGCGGAAAAAGATCAGCATACATTTTAATGCGGGTCACTTTGGGCACTGGCTGGCTTTGAAAATGTTTAAGCGTCTTTTCATAAATGATGGCGCGGTCATCATTTTCATTTTTCGTCCGGTACTCGTTCAAATAGCTTATGTTGTAATAGATATATCCACCTGCTGCCAGGAACAATGGCAGTAAACCGAAAACAAATAGTTTGGTTCTCCCGTCAAACCTTTCAGGAATCAGCTGTAATCTTTCCTTAAATGACGAGTTGACGCCACGGTTATAAAAAAGCGCTGCGATAATGATAAGCAGGACGGCCGCTAATAACCAATACAGGTTAAACCAAAGTATCGGTCTGATCATATGCCCCATGCCATCCATATCCGACATGCCGGATTTAGGCGTGTAAGAATATAAGATCAGGTGATAGTCAAAAGTTCCGGTACTATCCAGGAAGAACATACCTATCCAGAGCGTGACGCCAAATGCATAAGCCGCAAACTTGTTATTGAAGATAATCTGCACCACATAACAGAATACAGCTGCGGTAAGCAATTTTGGCAGCAACGAAACTAATATATAGGTAAAATAGGCTGATAAATTAAAATGAGTAAAGCCCTTAACCAGTTGAATAATTACGCCTACCACCAAAGGCATCAGTGATAGCTCGGTTGCTAAAATCAGCAGCGGGATCAGCTTTGAGCCATTCAACACCCAGTTTGGCGGCGACAGCGAATCATTGATGAAAGCATAACGTGTAAGCTTGTCGCGTTGCAGTGTTTCGCCTGTATAGAACATGATGATAAAAAAGATGAAGAACGGAAAGGCATCGGCGAAAATGCCAAGCAGTAATACCGTTCGTGGCAATTCGGGTATCCCGAAGTTATTATCTCCCAGCCAGAATACAAATCCTAGAAAAACGCTGCCGGCGCCCACGATTATCCAGAAATAATTGTCGCGGATGATATTAAGTAATTCCAGTTTTATAAGGCTTTTCAATGTGATTTTATTGTATTTGCCCGAAAAGCTTACAGCCGGGATTTTGAGTATTTTATTTGATCGCACACCGACTTCATCAATAGTTGCCTTATCACGTTTGCCGGCAAAGAATCTTTCAAAATTGAATCTCAGGTAGGTTATTATCAATACTACCAAACCAAGCCCCGGCCATAGGAAACGGTTTATAGCCATAGGACCGTTCATCGCTATTAAAGAATTATTGTGTTGTACTGCGCTCGAATTATTCATCTGGTATCGTACACCATTTAGACCGAACGGGTCGGAAATACCAATAACCGTGGTGTTAGTGGTATGGTCGAGAAAGAACAAGGCGATGAAATAGAATAAGAACAGCAGTATTCCGCCAAAATAGATCACTTTAACATTCCGGGTAATTGCAACCAGGCCAAAGAAAAAGGATGAGGTAAAGAATACATTAGGTATTGCAATAAGCAGAAATGGGTACAGGTAATAAATGAGCCTGTTGGGGCCGTACTGCGCAGGGACAGTTTTCCCTGTTAATGGTCCGATATAGGTACTTAGGTAAATGGCAACAGGCACGGCAAGGGCAACTAATATCATGAATACAAAAGAACCAAGATATCTGCCCCAGAAATAGCCGCTTTTAGTGATCGGATAAGTGAGGTAATAATCTTTGGTCTGATATTCAATGTCCCGGTATAATGCTGTGCCCATTACCGATGAGCTGATGAGCATCATCATCATCGTCATACCGCAGCACCAGAACGTGATCAGGTAGGGAGAATTGATATGTTCCTTTTCACCCACAGGCAACGAACCCGTAGAGAATGCGAACATGGTGAACAGCAGTACAGCTGCAAAATATAGGTAAACGGCGGGCCTGCGGATCCGGTTTTGGATCTCGAACAGAAATATTTTCGAAAACATAAGTTATTGGTTTATAGCAGTTTTTAGTTTAAAAGGTTGTAAATGTTGAAAAGGTTGTAAAGGTTATGTTCTGGGTTGCTTTTCATAGTCAATAGCGAATAATCAAACTTCTTCAACCAATACAACGACTACAACCACTTCAACCTATTTTACATAGTATTCACATCTACACGTGTAGCAATATTACTGAAGTAAACATCTTCCAGGTTTGGAGCAGTTGAAATAAAGCCATCTTGTGGCTGATCCTCTTCCTTTAATACCCTGATATGCAGCTTCCCGGATTTAAGCTGCGTGGATATTACATTATAAACATCCCGGTAATATTGTATCTCGGATTGGTTTATCGCTTTTGTATAGACCTTGCCTTCCAGTTCTTTCACCGCTGTTTCAGGATCACCGGCATATAGAACTTCGCCAAGGCAGATGATAGCGAAGTTGGAACAAAGTGTGCTCACATCTTCAACAATGTGTGTTGAAAGAATCACGATGGTATTTTCGCCTAACTGGCTGAGCAGGTTATAAAACCGGTTGCGCTCAGCAGGGTCGAGGCCAGCCGTCGGTTCATCAACGATGATCAGTTTTGGATCGCCGATAAGTGCCTGAGCTATGCCGAAACGTTGTTTCATGCCACCTGAATAAGTACCCAAATGTTTCTTGCGGTCTTTAAACAGGTTCACTTTTTCTAGCAAGCCAAGTACCAGGTCCTTTCGTTCACCGGCATTGCCTACACCTTTTAATTGTGCGATATGATCAAGCATACGCTCGGCGGATATTTTGGGATACACACCAAACTCCTGTGGCAGGTAGCCAAGCAGTTGTCTTACTTGTGTTTTATTCTTTAATACATCCAGGTCATCCAGAAAAACACTGCCCGAATCTGCCTCCTGCAGTGTGGCAATAGTTCGCATGAGGGAAGATTTACCTGCTCCATTGGGGCCAAGCAGGCCAAACATGCCGTTGGTAAGCGTCAGCGAAACATCCTTTAAGGCTGTCACACCGTTAGCATACGTTTTAGAAAGAGAATTGATCACTAATTTCATAGCTATTTAAGATTTAATAGATGTTTCGCCTCTGCGCCGTTGATGATAAGACTGGCGCTATCGGCCAGATGGTAGTTTATATTATTGAAATTTGTTCCTCTGATCCATAAATGGCTACGGTTCAGAATAGTCAGATCTGCCTGGTCAAACTTGTTGTTTTGACCGACAGTAAGTATTGACCTGCTTTGGTCGCTTACACCAACGGTAGCAGTAAGATGCTTGATCCTATTGTTTTGAAGTGCCACATTCGAGGCATGATCTTGTTGTATATTAAGACTATCGGCAGTAAATCCATTGATCATGGTTGGACGCCAATCAGCATCTCTTGCAATGGTATCTGTTACTTTGGTATCATCTATCATATAGGATGCATCGGCTTTAAAAGATGACAACGAGGGGCACGAGATATAAATAGCATATTCCGGGCCTATACCACGCCAATGATCCGGAAACTTTATACCGATGACAAGGCGATTCTTTTTCTGCCTTATATCAAGAAAATCCATAGCCCCTGGACTTGCGGCGACCTTAAAAGGCCCCTGTACCAGCATAATATTGACAGCTGTGGACGACTCAAGCTCCACCGCATTAAAGTTTTTATAATCCAGTTTTACAAACTCACGATAAGCATCTGTATAATCTTTCTTTTGATATTCAGCCTTAAGCCTAAAGTCGTAAAATGCCAGGCTGATGGTAAGCAAGGCGAATGATGCGATCAGTATTTTATTGCTTGTTCTCATGTTGGTCTCCGTTTAGTTTGATAGCCTCCTGCTTCGCTGCGAAATCTTCATATTGCTGCCTGATCTCATCCATTGAAATACCCAGCAGGTACATATTTTTAAAGAGTTCGGGCAGGTTTTGCTGTACAAAATTTTGTTTCCGGTAGGCTTTTACCTTCTCAAATCCGTCTTCGGCCACAAAAAGGCCAAGTCCGCGTTTATTATAAACGATCTCTAATCCCTGTAAAAATTCGTACGAACGCATCACGGTATTGGGGTTTACTTCAAGTTCCACAGCCAGGTCGCGTACCGAGAGTATCTTCTGCCCGGCCGTCCATTTGCTGGTCAGGATATTCTCGCATACAAATGCGGCAATTTGCAGGTATATCGCTTCGTTATCTTTAAATTCCATCTCTAAACCTGCTTTTCTTTTAATCTGAAATAGGCCGCTGTCCATATCAGCACGGTCACCAGCATTATCGTTATCATTATCGTGAGTGAATCCGGCCCGTCGGCGCTTATTGAATAATATTTTGGACCCTCATTAAAATTGAGAAATCCGTAAGGCATAGCCGGCTTAACGATTGCCAGTCCTGTAATCAGTTTTAGGAATACTGTATTGCATATCAGCAGCAAAGCATAGCTAATAAAAAAGGTAAATCCGGTTTTAATAAAGTGCAGGTTTCTGAAAAGTATGGCGCCGAAAAGGGTGATGGCGTGCAGAATAGAAAAGAGCACAAAAAGGGCCGGCATTTCGCCTTGCTGCAGGCTGAATAATACAAAATGGTGTCTTGTAACGCCCAGGCTACCGACAACGAGGTAAAAAATCGCCGTGTAGACCAGCAGAAAAACAGGATAGGAATATATCCATCCTACCAGGAATTTTTCGAATGCTGTGGCCGGAAGCGTGAGTGCGGGGATAGCTTTATTTTTTTCACCGAAATCCATAAATACTGTACTGGTGAAAATACAGCCCGCAATAAGCATCAGGATAATAAAAGCTGCTGTCTGGAACGCGGTGTCAGGCGGCTCGGGGACGATAAAGAACAGGAACGACCCTCCAAGTAAAATTACGCCCGTCAACACCGCGATCGACATCAGGTAGGTACGGTAATGCTCAACCGTATGCTTAACGAAGAGACGACAGAAACGCTTCAAACTAAAAAAATTATTCATCGTTACCTCCTGTTTTTAGTGTTTCTACTAATTGAACAGAGCCATTAGTCACCCCATTGAAAAGCAGTTCCAAATCCATTTTACTGTATTTGCCCGAAGTGTTGTGTATAATGGCGTGTTTGCCGCGCATGGTTTCTTCCTCGTATAAAACTTTCATTCCTGCGGTATTGTCGAACAGGCCGAATAGCAGTTTGTCGGTCACTTCTTCCACATCGCTGTTAACTACTATTTGGTGATTATCAAGTATCAGGATGGTGTCGATCAGGCTATCTAAATCCCTTACCTGGTGGGTAGAGATAATAACGCATCTTTCGGCATTAAGCATAGAAGCAATCAGTTTTCTGAATTGAACTTTAGAGGGAATATCCAGCCCGTTTGTGGGTTCGTCCATAATAAGTACCGAGGTATTAGTGGCCAGGCCAAACGCGATCATCACTTTCTTTTGCTGCCCGTACGACTGGCTGCTCATCAGCAATTCAGGATCTACATCTAAAGTTTTAAGATTAGCATAAAAATCCGTTAAGCTGAATTTAGGATAGAATAACCCGGTATTTCTTGCAAACTGCTCAGGCGTCAATGCGGGTGCATAAATATCTTCCGGTATAAAGAACATATCCTCCAGCATCGACACCATTCTCCCGGCCGAATTCATTCCATTAACAAGACATTTGCCTGAGATTGGAAAAGCCAGCCCTGCAATAATTTTTAATAGCGTTGATTTTCCTGCGCCATTCTTTCCCAACAGGCCATAAATGTGGCCGGGGTTTAGTGAAAGGCTCAGGTTTTTAAATACCGGCTTTCCTTTTTTATACCAAAAATCAAGATTCTCAATCTGAATCATATTAGTGTATTAGTATAATAGTACACTACAAATGTAATGATGATTTTTATAAATGCAAGAAAATTTTCAGGTCTGTAAAAAAATAATGAAAGCGTCAATCCGACACAAAGATTTTTATTATTAACTTGACAATCGATTTAACCAATATTAACCTCTTTCTCTATGGACGCAACTGATTCGTCAAAAAAACCCAACCTCAACATACGGGCAAAGGGAAAAAATACATATGATGCCATTGTTGTCGGCTCAGGAATAAGCGGTGGCTGGGCGGCTAAAGAACTTTGCGAAAAAGGCTTGAAAACGCTGGTTCTGGAAAGAGGCAGAAACGTAGAACATCTGAAAGACTACCCGACAGCATTAAAAGGACCCTGGGAGTTTCCGCATCATTTGAAAATGCCTTTGTCTGTAACAAAGGATAATCCGGTGGTTTCCCGTTGCTATGCATTTGATGAATCGACCGCGCATTTTTTCGTAAAGGATACGGAACATCCTTATGTGCAGGAAAAACCTTTTGACTGGATACGTGGGTATCAGGTGGGCGGTAAATCCTTATTATGGTGGCGGCAAACCCAGCGCTGGAGCCAGCATGATTTTGAGGGACCTGCAAGGGACGGATACGCGGTAGACTGGCCCATCAGGTATAATGATATCGCGCCATGGTATTCTTATGTCGAAAAATTTGTTGGCATAAGCGGTAATCGTGATGGCTTGGATATATTGCCGGACGGTGAATTCCTTCCGGCCTGGGAAATGAACTGCGTTGAAAAGGATATTGCATCGCGTATTATGCTTAAATATCCGGGACGCCACGTTGTACAGGGAAGATGTGCTCACCTAACTAAGCCCGAACCCATCCATTTGCAGCAGGGACGTGGGCAATGCCAGGCGCGTAACCAATGTGAAAGAGGATGTCCATTTGGAGGGTATTTCAGCTCCAATTCCTCCACCATTCCATGGGCTAAGAAAACAGGCAATCTCACTCTTCGGCCTTTCTCTGTTGTGCGCTCGGTAATCTATGATGATAAGCTTGGCAAAGCCACAGGTGTAAAAGTTATCGATGCTGAAACCATGCAGGAACATGAATATTATGCTGACCTGATCTTTATTAACGCCGCCTGCCTCAATACCAACCTGATCTTGTTAAATTCCACTTCCTCACGGTTCCCGAATGGACTGGGAAATGATAATGGGCTGCTGGGAAAATATGTTGCCTTTCAAAACTATCGCGGAAACATTTTTGCTGATTTTGATGGTCCGCCGGACAAGTATTACTATGGCCGCAGACCTACCCAGCCAATGATCCCGAATTTTAGGAACATACAAAAACAGGAAATGGATTTTCAACGGGGGTACATGATGTTTTATGGAGCTGATCGCCCCCGGGTAAATGCTGAAGGTATCGGCGGCGCATTTAAGGATGCGCTTGGCGAACCGGGCCCTTGGCGCGTGAGTATGTCGATACAAGGAGAAACTATCCCGAAGGAAACCAACCACGTCAGGCTAAGTAAAGACAAAAAAGACAAATGGGGTATTCCTTTGCTGGTTACCTCGGTTGGATATGATGACAATGATGAGAAATTGTTAAAAGATTTCTTCCAAACCGGAAGCGAAATGTTGCATGCGGCCGGTTGTACAAATGTTCAAACTGTCGACACCGGGCAAGCGCCAGGGCTCGACATACACGAAGTCGGCGGAGTAAGGATGGGCAATGATCCAAAAACTTCATTGTTGAACAAATGGAACGCCATGCACCATTGCCCCAATGTGTTTGTGACAGACGGCGCCTGCATGACCTCGACCGGGGTGCAAAATCCTTCCATTACTTTCATGGCGCTTACTGCCCGTGCCGTAAACCACGCGATTGACGAATTTAAAAAGGGAACAAAAACCAATTCATAAACATGACAAACAGGAGAGAATTTATCCAATTGGCAGGCATGGGAATAATGGCCACAGCTATGCCCGACTTTCTAAAACTATCCGGGGCAGGAAAGCACCGGTTAGCCGTTCAGCTTTATACGATCCGCGATGCCATTTCTAAAGATTTAAGGGGAAGCTTAAAGCATTTGGCTGATCTTGGATTCAAAAACGTAGAGACTGCTTTCTGGCCTGAAAATGTAAGCGTTGCAACTGCTGCAGGTACCTTAAAAGAGTTTGGCTTTAATGTGACATCCTGCCATGTGGATATGCCTACAAAGGATAACATTGCAAAGCTGGTAAGCAACGCAAAAGCCTACGGCTGCGATAAACTGATCTGGCACGGGTGGCCTGAAGATAAACGCTATAGCTCGCTGGCAGGCACGAAGGAATTGGTCAAACTATATAATGAAAGCTATAAACTAGCCAAGGATCATGGGTTACATTTTGGGCTGCATAATCATTGGTGGGAATACCGGAATCATGTGGGTGGTAAATTAGTATATGAAGTGTTGAATGAAGAGTTGAACCCGGACATCTTTTTTGAAACCGATGTTTATTGGGTGAAGGTAGCAGGCCAGGACCCTGCCACAATTTTGAAGAAGCTTAAGAACAGAATACGCTTGATCCACATTAAAGACGGCCCAGCGGTTTTTAATGAAAAATTGATCATGGATACGCCTGATCCAATGACACCTGTCGGAAAAGGTACATTAGATATTCCTTCGATAGTGAATGCATGTTCAGACAAGGTGGAGTGGATGGTGATCGAGCTGGATAAATCAGCTATCGATGTTTATGAAGCGTTGAAGCAAAGCCGTGAATATTTGTTGAAGTTTAAGTCAGTCACTGGTTAAGATATCTGGCAAAAAACCTGGTTATGAAACACCCTACACGCCGCCAATTCATTCAGTCCTCATTAATACTCGTGTCATGGTCAGTAATGCCTTTTGCCTTTGGCGCTCAACGCAATAGAGCCTTATTATCCTTTTCTACTTTGGGCTGTCCTGATTGGGACTTCAAACAAACAGTTGACTTTGCCTCCGCACACGATTACCAGGGCATCGAACTGCGCGGAATAAAACGACAGCTCGATCTATTACAATGTGAAGAATTTAAAAGTTCCGAAAACCGAAAAGCGACGCTTCGGATGATGAAAGATAAAGGGTTGAGGTTTGTTGATCTCGGTTCGTCTACCAATTTGCATTTCCCGGAGGGAGCTGAAAGAACAAAAAATCTGGACGAGGCCAAACGTTTCATCGACCTTGCACAAGAGATCGAGTGCCCGTTTATCAGGG
>NZ_DATCRU010000056.1:0-272584 GCF_036568825.1 Mucilaginibacter sp.
GTTCGAATCAGCTTATAAGATCCTGATCCTTTGGTTGCCGGAGTATCTGGATAAAACGGGCAATGCGTTGCTTAAGATCATCGAGGAACCACAGCCTAACACGCTGTTCCTGCTGGTGGCGCAAAACCAGGATCAGATACTGAATACCATTTTATCGCGTACGCAACTGGTTAAAATTCCTGCTTTGACTCATGACGAGATCAAAGAGGAACTGATGCAAAATCATCATCAGACCGAGTTCGCGGCAGCGGAAATTGCCTATTTAAGCAATGGTAACCTGACCGAAGCGCTTTCGATGCTGCAGCAGGAAAACAAAAGTTACCATACTTTATTTGTACAATGGCTGCGTTTGTGTTTCGGCAATAAAGGATCGGAAGTAATGGATTTTGTAGATCAGGCGTCGAAAATGGGACGTGAGAACCAGAAGAACTTTTTGCGATACGGCATCAGCTTTATTCGCGAATGCTGTTTGCTGATGGCAGGTGCAGGAAATCTTGTCCATTTACCGGCAAACGAATTGGAAACTGCACAAAAGATGACAAACGTGATGAATACCGCCATGGCCCAGGCCATCAGCACCGAGCTGGAAAAGGCACATTATCATGTAGAGCGAAATGCTAATCCGAAAATCTTATTTTTAGATGTATCTTTACAAATTATTAAAATTTTAAATTTTAAAACGCTCCCTGCGGGGACTCACTATATACCAAACTAAACTATGGGATGTGGAAGTTGCTCATCAGGCGGATGTACCCCCGCCGGCTGTAAAAGTAATGGCGCGTGCCTTACTAACGGCTGCAGCAAATTAGATGTTTACGACTGGCTGTCTAACATGGACATGCCGGCAAATTATAGGCCTTTTTCTATTATCGAAGTGAAATTTAAAGGTTCGCGCAAGGACTTTTATGTTAATACCGATAATATTTATCTTGAGGCGGGTGAGCTGGTGGTGGTTGAAACACCAACCGGCGGGTTCGACGTGGGCCACGTTTCGGTAACCGGCGAATTAGTCCGCATGCAGATGGTAAAACACCGCGTTAACGAGGCTGATATCACCAAAAAAATCTACCGTAAAGCCACTCCGGCTGATGTGGACAAATGGAAAGCCGCCAAGGAACTGGAATGGGAAACCATGCACAAAACGCGTAAGCTGGCTTTAGAGCTTGGCTTGTCGATGAAGATAAGTGATGTGGATTACCAGGGCGATAAAACCAAAGCAACATTTTATTATACGGCCGAAGGCCGCGTCGATTTTCGCGAGCTGATCAAAAAGATGGCCGAGGCCTTCAGGATCAGGATCGAGATGCGGCAGATCGGGATGCGGCAGGAAGCTAGTCGTTTGGGTGGCATTGGTTCGTGCGGGCGCGAACTTTGCTGTTCAACCTGGCTGACGGATTTCAAAACAGTTTCGACCTCTGCTGCACGCTATCAGAATCTTTCGCTAAATACTTTAAAGCTGGCCGGACAGTGTGGTAAATTAAAATGCTGTCTCAATTATGAGCTGGACACTTATATGGATGCGCTGAAATATATTCCGGATAATGTGAATATATTAAAGACCGAAAAAGGCGACGCGCGTTTACAAAAAACCGATATCTTTAAACGGTTGATGTGGTTCAGCTATCCGATGGAAGATAGCTGGATACCTCTGGAAATTGACCGGGTTAAAGAGATACAACAACAAAACAGGGACGGCATTATACCTCCGGACCTTGGCGAAATTGTTGAAATAGAGAGCAAACCGGCTAAAGTTCTGGATTACGAGAATGTGGTTGGGCAGGATAGCCTTACCCGCCTGGATGAGCGTAACCGCAACAAGAAAAAAAATAAGAACAAGAATAAAAACAAAGCCCAGGACAACAGGCAGCCGCAAAACGCAGCTGTTCAGCAGCCACAACAACAGCCAAAAGAGCAGAAACCGCCAGCAGAAGCTAACAAAAACAATGGCCAGAATAACAAGAACCGTAACAACCGCCGTTTTAAACCGAACAGGAATAACCGGAACGACCAGAATAAAGGGAATGAAAGCGGCTCGTAACTTATTTTTTGCTGCATTGCCTGTTTTGGCCATGCTTTTTCTGAATAGCTGTACTGACCCGGGCATGGTCATTGATAACAACACGCCCATTGATAACCATAACTGGTCATACGCAAATACTGTAAAGAACGAGGTTAAAATCGATGACCCTTCTATACCTTATAATATCTACATTAACCTACGGGTAACCGGCGAATATAAATACTCCAACATATTTGTGCTGTTGCATAAAAGCGGCCCGAAACTGAAAGGTACCACCCGTTTCGAAATAAAACTGGCTGACCTGGATGGCGAATGGTTAGGGCAGGGATCAGGCAATTTGTATAGCTACCAGGTGCCCATCATGACCAACTTTAAATTCCCCGAAAAAGGCACTTATACTTTCAGCATTGAACAAAACATGCGCGATAACCCATTGCACGAAGTGAATGATGTGGGCATGCGCGTGGAAAAGACCAAATAAATCCCAGATCATTTATTAAAAACCATACCTGATAACCGCTGTTCTATTTATAATGGGAAAGTGGCTTTTGAGGTTTGGCTTGTTTATTTTAATCGCGGCAATGGCCTGCGTCAGGGGGCCTGATAATGCCGAAAGCGATTCTTCCTCGGCCGATGCAAAACTAGGTGGTGGCTCGCTGCATATTGATAGCTTTAGAGCAACAAGCGCCGGCGTTACCGGAAGCACAGCTTCTAAATACAGTACGGTAGATACGCCTAAAAACAATCTCTCATCACCCTATATTGCTGATTCGTTGAACAAGAAAAAGCAGTGATGATAAAATAATTTCTCAATCGCTATTCTGAAATGTGAATTGATCTAACTTTCAATATTTAATTTTCAGGGTCTTTATAAAGTGGCAGCTCATTCAAAAGGTTTGAAATATTTTCATCTTGAATCAAAATGCCTCTTATTCCTGCTTCTTGATTAATTTTTTTACTTTCAATTTCTATGTCAGCTAAAGGAATAGCTTTGGCTCGCTTCTCTAGCGGAGGATTGAGTTTTTCAGATCTTTCAAACTCGACAACTGATTTAAGAATATCTGGTTGTAAATCAGCTTCGCATTTGTAAGCTAATTCAATGAATTGTTTAGCAAAAAAACTATCAACCTGTATTCGCCTTTTCGATAAATGAGCGAATCGTCCTAATATTCTACAAATGCTCTCTCTATCTTCTGGGCTTAATTGGTCTGCAAATTCATACTCTTCTATTTTCTTTAAACTTAAAATAACCGGTTCAAGGGCATCATTAGAAATTATGTATACATTATGATCACCGTGACGATAGACAAATGTTGATATATAATCTAAAGTGTTAGATGGTACCACAAAAAAAATGTCCGTCTTTACATCAGCTTGCTTTGCATACTTTTTCGCTTTTTCAGCTTGATCTTTAAGATAGTTAGAAAAGTTTCCTAATACATCACTACCGGGGCTTTTTGCATCAAATACTACATACTCATCGCATATTAATAATGTATTATCTGGATCTCCTTTGAACGGGACCGTGTCTAAATATTCTATTGTGTGCCTTTGACAAATAGTCTTTATTATGCTTTTCGCATTATCTTCATGTTTTTTCCAAGTTTCCTTAAGATTCTTTATCCTTTCAATTTCCTCGTTATTTCTATCCTCTATTTCTTTGGATCTTTCCGCTTGGATTTGGTTTTGAATTTTTTCCAAAGATGACACTGAATTGGAATGCTCTTGTTTCCTAAAATCTTCTTCTTTAATTAATTGAGCATTTAGTTTATTTTTTTCATTCAATTCATTTTGGGTCATTTGGAGCTCTTTCTTTACTTCCGCTAAACTATTTTCCAATTCCGCTTTTCTATTAGTCAAAGAAGAAATAGTTTCAATATTTGTTGCGGCGTCCTCCGCAAGCTTTTTATTTTGCGCAGTTAAATTTGTATTCCGATCTGAAAACAGCCTATTGTCTCCTGTCAAGGTTCCAATTTGGTTTCTTTGAGCATCTATAGTTGCAAGATATCCTGAGTTATCCCCGGTTAGCTTTTCTATTCTTGAATTATTTTCTTTTATAGATATCTCTAAATTTTTTATTATACCATCATATCTAACAACAGTCTCATTAGATATTTTTAGGTCTTTTGCTAAAGAAGTATTTTCGTTTTCTAAAGTAGCTATAGCTTCCTTTTGAAACTCTACATTGGAATTTAACCTTTGCAACTCGCCTACAGAATCTATGAGTAGATTTTTTACTCGGTTCCAATAAAATAATCTGCCAAAAAAACCTATTGTCTTAATATAGTCGAAGAGACGATTTAAATTTTCCATATCGCTTTTAAAAAAACAAATGCAAGTTAATCATTATAGCAATTAAAATACTAAAAAAATTGGCAAAATATAAATTAGTAGATAAAACAAAAGGGTAGCGTAATACACTGACCCCTTCAGAAATCGTTTTTCAGCAGCCCTAATTTATCACACAATCATACTTCGAAGTAGCCACCGCTGTGCCGTCGACATTTATCTTAGGTGAAGTTACCTTAAGTTTTATATTGACTGTACCTACTTTTGATATCGGGAAGCTGTCCTTTATACTGTAAACCATATTACCGGTACCTGTGCCGCTCATAACAGCTGAAACTTTTCCGATTTGCAGATTCATGTTGAAGTTTGGTATCATATCAAAGTAGGCTTTACCATCTGCGATTCTTGTCAGTTTGTAGGTTATTCCCATGTCAACTTTTACACTGTTGCCTTCTTTGCCGACAGGTATATTCATTGGTCCGCCCTGGGTAAAAGAATCGCCCGGCTTCAGTGGTTTATCCGGAAACTGTATCTGTTTCTGCATCATATTCATCATTTGCTCCATTTTCTGTTGCGCACTGTCAGCTACAGCTTTGCCGTCTGCAGAATCAATTTTTATCTTCCAGTCCTGTGTTACATGACCAGACATTTTAATGTCTTTTTCAGTAGCCTTTGGTGGAATAGGCACCTGGTTGCCATTTGCGGAAACCGAAAGATTGGTGATCTTATAATCCATATTTATCGGGACCGACTGATCTGCGCCAAGCGCCCCTGTTTTCATTACCCCTACCAGGGCAATCGACACATTAGCATTCACAGGTTGAGTTATACCTTGCTCTTTCAATTTATTGATTATCAACGAGTCGCCGGTTACAGTTGCCGTTGCCTTCATCTCCATGCTCACGTTGGTTTGATAATTGTGATTGGGCAGGTACTTTAACTTAAATACAACTCCCTGCTGGGCCCAAAGCTGTGTGAAGCCCAGGCACATACATGCAAGCAAAAAAATCTTTTTCATAAGGTTGGTTTTTACTGTTTTTATATTATTAAATATTTAAAAATAATCAACTTTTAAAAGCATTCCACCCCTGGGCGGTTATGGTGTGAACTAATCCGGATTTCGTAACCAGGTTACATCCAGCGGAAGGCTCAGTAATATGACCGATCACCGAAATATCCATCATTAGCTTTATTTTCTCATAATCCGCTTGTTTTATGGTGAATAATAATTCGTAATCTTCTCCTCCGCTTAATGCACAAACTGTCGGATCTAAATTAAATTCCCGGGCAGTTTCATAAGTCATCGGATCAAGCGGAATTTTATCTTCATAAATATTACAGCCCTTATTACTCTGCTTACAAATATGTAATACTTCCGATGCCAAACCGTCTGAAATGTCGATCATTGCCGTCGGTTTTATATTCAGGTCCTTCAGTAATTCAACAATATCTTTTCGAGCCTCTGGCTTAAGCTGACGTTCTATGATATAATCTTTCCCCTCCAGATCAGGCTGAATATTTGGATTCTCGATATAAACCAGTTTTTCACGTTCCAGTAATTGCAGACCGACGTATGCTCCTCCCAAATCTCCGGAAACACAGATCAAATCCCCTTCGCGGGCGGTATTTCTGTAAGCTATATCTTGCTCATCTGCATAACCAATTGAAGTAACGCTGATCACCAAACCTTGTCTTGATGAAGTTGTATCTCCACCTACCAGATCCACATTGTATTTTTCGCAGGCCAGGTAAATCCCTTCGTAAAGTTCTTCAATCGCTTCGAGAGGAAATTTGCTCGAAATTCCTATTGAAACCGTAACCTGTGTCGCGGTCCCATTCATCGCATAAATATCACTCAGGTTTACCTGGATAGATTTATAGCCCAAATGCTTTAACGGCGTATAAGCTAAATCGAAATGAATCCCTTCAAGCAACATGTCGGTTGATATCAATGCCTTTTTACCTTCAAAATCTATTACCGCTGCATCATCACCGATACCTTTTTTTGTGCCGGGCTGCTTGATTTTGATCATATTGGTCAAATGCTCGATCAACCCAAATTCGCCCAAAGACTCTATACTTGTTCTTTCGCTATTTTCGAACATAATTTTTTCTTCTCTGCTATATACCGCCGAAGGCGGAAAAAATTTTTGATTTTTACAGACCTAACTGAGCTGATATGTCCAGCATCCTTTCAATCGGTTTTACAGCTCTTTTTATAATTTCTGCCGGAACAGTTACCTCTGGCATTTCATTTTTCATACACAGATACAACTTTTCCAGTGTATTTCTTTTCATGTGCGGGCAATCGTTACAAGCACAATTGTTATTTGGCGGCGCCGGAATAAATACTTTATCCGGGTTTTCCTTTTGCATCTGATGTATAATGCCCGATTCTGTTGCTACTATAAATTCCTTTTCAGGACTTTTGGTAGCATATTTCAACAAACCAGTTGTCGAACCTATATAATCGGCCATTTTCAATATCACATCCTCACATTCCGGATGCGCCAGCAATTTTGCATTCGGGTGGCGTTCTTTTAGTTTGGTGATCTTCTCTCTCGAGAATATCTCGTGTACCATACAGGCACCGTTCCACAACACCAGGTCACGTCCTGTTTTTTTCGCCACATAAGCTCCCAGGTTCTTATCCGGTCCGAAAATGATCTTCTGATCTTTCGGCAAGCTTTCCACTATCGCCACTGCATTGCTCGATGTACAAACTATATCGCTCAATGCTTTCAGTTCAGCTGTACAATTCACGTAAGTGATCACCAAATGATCAGGATAATTTTCCTTAAACTTCCTGAACAAATGCGGCGGACAACTGTCTGCTAATGAACAACCTGCCTTCAAGTCGGGTAAAAGGACCTTCTTCTGCGGCGATAATATTTTAGCGGTTTCGGCCATGAAGTGCACACCGGCAAATACAATGATATCGGCGTCTGTTTTAGCGGCCTGCTGAGATAATCCCAGGCTGTCGCCAATGTAGTCAGCAATATCCTGTATGTCGGGCTCCTGGTAATAGTGGGCCAAAACAACTGCATTCTTTTGTTTTTTTAATTTTTCGATTTCTTCAAAAAGGTCAAGCGTCGGATCGATCTGTTCCTCCACAAATCCTTTCAGGTTTATTTCTGCTAAGGTATCCATTTCAACAATTCAAATAATAACAACACTTTTTAATTAAAGAAAAAAGCTATTGTTATTGGTGTGTTAATTCTGTTTAAAAGTAATGATACAACGTATATGAATAGTAAGTTTTACATTTTTATTAACAAAAAAACTATGTCTTTTGCATGATATACTTTTGATTTTAAGACGTGTATATTTCGCTTAATTTTATTTTAAAACATATTTGTTAATAAGTTAACGGGGTGTAAAATGTTGATTAATGACTTTATTAGTCTCAAAATTACTGTAAAGAATATTTAGAATTGGACCGAAAAATGTCATTATCCACCGCTTAATAATTTATTATTTTTTTACTTACACAAAATTAACATGTTTTAAAGGGCTTTCTAACAGAAGCACTATTTTTGCACAATATTATACATCTATATGACTAGAAAGGCAGATTTTTTGGTGATTGGTTCGGGTATTGCCGGATTGAGTTTTGCACTAAAAGCGGCAAAGCATGGTAAAGTTCTGATAGTTACAAAATCAAATGAAGATGAGTCTAACACTAAGTACGCCCAGGGAGGTGTTGCGGTGGTTGTGGATAAAAAAGATGATTCTTTTGAAAAACACATTGAAGACACTTTGATTGCAGGTGATGGACTTTGTGATAAGGAAACAGTAGAAATAGTTGTTGAAGAAGGTCCGGAGAGAATTCGTGAAATTATTGACTACGGAACCAACTTTGATAAGACTAACGAGGGTATGTATGACCTGGCAAAAGAGGGTGGTCACTCCGAATTTAGGGTTTTACACTATAAGGATATTACGGGTTGGGAAATAGAAAGAGCTTTGTTAGACCAGATCCATCAAAACCCTAATATTACCATTTTGACCCATTATTTCGCTGTCGATCTGATCACGCAACACCATTTAGGAAAGTTTGTAGATAAATCAAGTGATGACATAACTTGTTATGGCGTATATGTATTAAATACGCTGAATGGCCATGTGGAGAAGATATTATCTAAGGTAACTGTAATGGCATCTGGTGGCGCGGGACATATATATTCTATTACTACTAATCCAACTATAGCTACCGGTGATGGTGTTGCTATGGTTTATCGTGCTAAAGGCAAAGTAAGGAATATGGAGTTTATTCAGTTCCATCCAACAGCTCTTTATAATCCGGGTGAATATCCTTCATTTTTGATATCTGAAGCTGTACGTGGTTTCGGCGGAATATTAAAACGTACCAATGGCCAGGAATTTATGCAGGAATATGATGAACGTAAATCATTGGCTCCCAGGGATATTGTAGCAAGAGCAATAGATGCTGAAATAAAGAAATCAGGTGAAGATTATGTTTACCTGGATATACGTCACAGAAGCAAACAAGATATACTGGCGCATTTTCCAAATATTTATGCCAAATGTTTAGACATAGGTATTGATATGACTAAAGATATGATCCCAGTAGCACCGGCTTGTCATTATATGTGCGGTGGTATTATGGTTGATCATATCGGCAGATCATCAATATTGAATTTATATGCCTGCGGTGAATGTTCATCAACAGGGCTTCATGGTGCTAACCGTCTGGCTTCCAATTCATTATTAGAGGCTTTGGTATTTGCAGACCGTATTTATAAAGATGCTGTTGAACAATTCAATAGAAGTATAATACCTGAAGGTATTCCTGATTGGAATGAACATGGTGTTCAATTATCTAACGAAGATATCCTGGTAACTCATAATATCCGCGAAATGCAGAAAATGATGAGCGATTATGTGGGTATTGTAAGATCTGATTTCAGGTTAGAAAGAGCTATGCGCCGATTGCATTTATTATATGAAGAAACAGAAGAGTTTTATAAAAAGACAAAACTGTCAGTAAAGCTTTGTGAGCTGCGTAACCTGATACAAGTTTCTTATATTGTGATTAAATCGGCCATGTTGAGAAAAGAAAGCAGGGGATTGCATTATACTACAGATTATGCTGTTCATGCAGAACCGGTTCATGATACGGTATTTTAATAAATTTATTCACGCCGGGTCTTATAATTGCGTCTAGTAAAGGAACTATAAGTATTTAATGACATTTTTTTCACGTTTTAAAAAGAAGCCTGAACCTGAAGTTATCCCAACTGATAGTGTTAAAGCAATTGTTGACGGTGTATTATTTGAAGACGCATTTTTCATAAAGTGGGGCTCAGATATTGAAAGTGATAAGAAATATACTAAGAAAGAATATCGTGCAGACCGGGTAATCTATCACTGGGGTGAGCGCTCAATACTGAATGGTTTAATCTTATATTTTAAAACCATTTGCTGGAATCATAAGCAACATGGGGATACTAAGTCATTTGAGTCTATAGATTTTGTATCAGAGGAGAATGATGCTGAAGAAATTTTTAAACGAACTGAAAAATACTTGATCGGAATTTTCGGGGAACCGAAGTTAGAGGAAGATGTTAAGCAAGGTGATATTGCTCTAGAATGGAAGGTAAAAGCTATTAAAATCTCTCTAAATCTTTTTTATAAGGACCGGAAGAAGGTGCATTTGGAGATTGGGTGGTGGCTGTGAAGTTCTAATATCAGGTTTTTATCGTATTATTAAGCAGTTTTACCTTTAACCTTAATTCATGGGAACTTTAAAACAAGATATTAAGCATCATTCAGACTGGCTCGTAAAGGCATTTAGAGAAGATCGTATAAATCTTGATTATAGTATAAAAAGTCTGATAGAGATAGATCGATTTTTTAATAAACATGCTGTAAAAGGACAGGCCGTAAAGGGCGGTCGACTGTCTAAAAATCTTGGGCCGGTTTTGTTTTCGATTGCTTCTTATGCTGGCGATTGTTTAATAAAAGCTGTTCCGGGTTCAGATTGGGTCACTGATGATAAAGATCCTGAGGGTGAGATTAATATTTCTGTGGTATTTCCGAACGGTGGCACAGTTTGGCCTATGCAAAGGGTTATGAAAAGGTTTAAATTGGGAAATGAGGAATCAATATATGTATATGGGCATATGTTGACAAAGGAATTTACAGAAGACGAATTTGATAGCAGTTATTGGGAATTGAAAGAGGAGTCGGGAAAGTGGTGGAAGTTTTGGAAATAATAAAAGAGCGGAAAACGGGATTCGAACCCGCGGCCTTCAGTTTGGGAAACTGATGCTCTACCGACTGAGCTATTTCCGCTAAATTTGTATCCAAACATAAATAAAAATATTACCCTATCCAATAATCACTCATTCACTCAATCGCTAATTCACTAATTAAATAAATATGCCTGTTATATTGCCTGTAAAAGACAAAAACCCAACCTGGGGAAACAATTGTTTTATTGCTGAGAACGCCACTATTGTTGGTGACGTTACCATGGGCGATCACTGCTCTGTTTGGTTCAATGCAGTGATCAGGGGAGATGTGCATTATATCAAAATTGGTAACAATACCAATATCCAGGATGGTGCTGTAATCCATGCTACGTATCTGAAAGCTTACACTGAGATAGGTAATAATGTATCAATCGGACACAATGCATTGGTGCATGGTTGTATATTAAAAGATAATGTATTGGTAGGCATGGGGGCTATTGTGATGGATCATGCGGTTGTTGAAGAATTTGTGATCATAGGAGCAGGCTCAGTAGTATTAGAAAAAACAGTTTGCGAGTCAGGATATCTTTATGCCGGCACACCTGCCAAAAAGATAAAGCCGCTCACCCAGGAACAAAAAGATATGCTGCGGCAATTACCGCATAACTATATTATGTATTCCGGTTGGTTTAATGGGTCGACGGCTCTTTAGGAATATCGATTGGTTCTTCAGCTTCCCAATTTGAGCGTAATGTAATTTGCTTTGAGTAGATCCATACATTTTCCGGCTGGATGCGTTTCTTTATGTTCCCGCTATCCCATTTGCCGTTTTTGTTGTCATCATAAATCACCCTGACATAATATTTACCAATAGGATAATTCTTGTAAACCACATTGCCGTTCTTAGTTATCGGATCCCGATGAACAACATTTTTTTGGTTGTCCATTAACTCGATCACATAGCCTTTTGATGTATCGGGTACAGTTACTTTCAATGTCAGAGGGCCGTAGTTATCCGGCTTGTCCAGCTGGAATTGTTTTAAGAATTTCTTGTTTCTGTCCCCATATATGTTCGTTAATGCGCCCTCATTAAATATCAGGTCATAATGACTGTTCGGCTTCCATTTGTAATTAAACGTGAGTCTTCTCATTGTTGCCGTGTCCTTGGTTATCGTATAATTAGCAACATTGATTGAATCCTCATTTAATGTTACCAGGGAGTTATCAATAGCTTGGATCGGGGTGCTGGTAGTTACTATAAGGGTGGTACCAGCCTTAATCTTATTATCGCTGGTGGTATTATATTGTAAAACGATATTATGGTCAAAAGCTTCTTTGCGGCCTTTGCGTAAAGCGATAGTATCTATCGGAATTTTGTTTTGTATGAACTCAACCTTGATAGAGTCGAAATCCATATTTTTCATGAAGACATAAGCTGTATCCCTGGTTTTATTAAAATCGACTATTTTCTCTTTGTCGAAGCCTGGGGGATAGAGGATTCGGGCTGATGGATTTTCTACAGGTTTATTAAATGCAAAAAACATTTTGCCATCAGCATCGAAACGCTTTTCTACCCTGAATTTCTCAGGTTCCTGTTTGAATAAATTCAGGTGAATATTTGCGGTGTCTTTTTTCAGATGGATAGGAGCGGTCAGGAAGGCGACTAACTCATCATCTTTATCGTAAATTCTGTTTGGCGATTTTTCCTTAAGTGCATAAATACGGTAATCGCCGTCATGAAGATTATTTAAGGTGAAGTTCCCCGATGTATCTGTAGTTGCAAAAATGGTTGGTTTCTTCTTTGCCCAAAGCGTGTCTTTATTCAAGGGGAACAACATTACGGTTACTTGTTTTTCCTTTTCCTGAGTCATCAAGTTTTGCACGTTCCCGGCAACACTTAAAGAGTCGATATGCGGACCGGTAGAAAAAACATACGTGAAATTGTCGAGCACGTTTCCTTCGTTCAAATCAGCAATTGATTTTCCGAAGTTGATGACGTAAGTTGTATTTTTTAAAAGGGTGTCCTTCTTAAAATCAATTACGATCGATTTTTGAACTACCTTGATGTTAGGCGTTCTGTCCAATGCCGGGCTTATAGTAATTTCCTGGGCTTGATTGTTCAGTTTAAAATATTCGTCAAAATCCATTCGGATTTGCGTGGCCGAAAAATTCCGGGTCATGTTTGGCGGAGTTGCCTTTAACAATTTCGGTGGTGTGCGATCTTTTGGGCCTCCCTGCGGCTTTTGCATGCTGGCGCAGCCAAACAGTACCAATGCAGTAATAAAAACAAGTAGTTTTCCAGGTAAAAAAGCACTCCTTTTGTTTAGCCTCATTTTTAAGCCTTATAAACGATTTTTATGTTTTCATGAAGATTACCATTCGGAACTTAAAATAATCGTTTGTAAGCCCTCTAATAACTTCAGTTTAAATAATTGATTTTCAGTTATTTAACACTTATCTTGAGATGTGTACCATCAAGACTGAAATATCCGATGGTGATACCCCCGAAATGCGTGATGCCTGTCCCAAAGTACGCGGTTTTATTTTCATCAGCTTTTCACGAGCCTCCTTCGACAAAGAGACAAGACTGTGATAGTTGAATTCAGGATTGATCTCCTTGTCTTCCATCTTCCGCATCTTTTCTACGATGTCCAGTTCCTTCTCAAAATAACTCTCATATTTGATTTTTATTTCAGCTTGCTCAATAGTTTCTTTATCGTATTTTGAAAGTAACTCGTCAATCGATTGGTTTGCCTTTCTCAGGTCGTCGAACGAAATTTGCGGACGACTTAACAAATTGAAAAATCTCACATTTTGAGAAAGAGGAGCAGTGCCCAATTCTTCCAACAATGGGTTAATCGACGCTGCCTCGACAGATACATTTTTTGTATACGCTACAATATCATCTGAGTCTTTCACTTTGTTATTTACCTTGTTCATCCGGTCATCACTGATCAGACCCAACTCATAACCGATAGGGGTAAGCCTGATGTCGGCGTTGTCCTGACGTAATAACAGGCGGTGTTCAGCGCGTGAAGTGAACATACGATAAGGTTCTTCAGTTCCCTTGGTTACCAGGTCATCGATCAATACCCCGATGTATGATTCAGAACGCTTCATGATCAGCTCATGTTTATCCTTCACTTTTTGATGTGCATTGATGCCGGCAATGAATCCCTGAGATGCTGCTTCTTCATAACCAGTAGTTCCATTGATCTGTCCTGCGAAGAAAAGATTCTTTACTAGTTTGGTTTCCAATGTAAGGTCTAACTGGGTAGGCGGGAAGTAATCATATTCGATAGCGTAACCAGGCCTGAACATTTTGGCTTTTTCAAAACCTGGTATTTGGGTGAGCGCTTTATATTGTACATCTTCCGGGAGAGATGTTGAGAATCCATTTACGTAGATCTCAACTGTGTTGAATCCTTCCGGTTCGACGAATATCTGATGACGCTCACGTTCTGCAAAGCGGTTGATCTTATCTTCAATGGAAGGACAGTATCGTGGGCCAAGACCTTTGATGCGACCGGTAAACATTGGAGATTTTTCAAAGCCTTCCTTTAGTGTCTCATGTACACTAGTATTGGTATAGGTGATCCAGCAGCAACGTTGTTCGGTCGGTCGTTCCACATCTGTGAAGGAAAAACGGCCGGCATTTTCGTCGCCCCATTGTTCTTCCATCACGCTATAATTTAATGTACGGCCGTCTACACGGGGTGGGGTACCTGTTTTCATTCTGCCCGACTCGAAACCTAATTCAACCAATTGCTCGGTTAATCCTGTGGCTGCTTTTTCTGCTGTGCGGCCACCACCAAATTTCTTTTCGCCAATATGAATTACACCATTCAGGAAGGTGCCATTGGTTAATACTACCGCATCACATTCTATCTCTACACCCAATGATGTACGGACACCTTTGACAGTATTTCCTTTTACAATTAAGGAGTTTGCCATGTCTTGCCACATATCAACGTTCGGTGTTCTTTCCAAAGCCAAACGCCATTCTTCAGCAAAACGCATGCGATCATTTTGTGTACGCGGGCTCCACATCGCGGGACCTTTAGAAAGGTTCAGCATGCGGAATTGTATAGTTGTTTTATCAGCTATTATACCAGAGTATCCACCCATAGCATCTATCTCACGCACTATTTGTCCTTTGGCCACGCCACCCATTGCAGGATTGCAACTCATCTGTGCTATTGTTCCCATATTCATAGTGATCAATAAAACAGAGGAGCCAAGGTTAGCCGCCGCGGCAGCCGCCTCACATCCGGAATGGCCGGCACCCACAACTATTACATCATACTTCTTAAACATTTTACCTCCATGTTCCACGTGGAACGTACAAAATTACATTCAATTACCCGATGTTCCACGTGGAACTTTAAATAATGATACTAATGCAACAAAGCCCCATACTCCTTCAAGTATCACAAAAGGGTAGAAGCTAACCATCCACGAAGCAAAGCAGCAGATGCCTGCACCGATTAAGTTCAATAAGCTGTATGTTTTGCTTTCCGCAGAGAGCTTTTTATATAGATTCAATAGGAAAGCAATCAATAAAATGATAACCCCAATAGATGCTATGATATCTGAAAGCTTCATATTATACTTCGTTTAGTTCAGTTAATTCCATCCAGCGCAGGCTTTTCTCGTCCACCTGATTAGTTAAAATCTGTATTTGTTGAGCCAGGTTGCTTAGCTTTTCATGGTCTGCTATGCCCGAATTCATTTCTTCAGACAGTGATTTGATCTTGTTTTCAGTGTCTGCAATTTCTTTTTCCAAGACCACCAACTCCTTTTGTTCTTTAAAGCTAAGCTTGCTCTTTTTAGGTTGACTCTTTACTTCGGCCTTTTCTATAATAGCAGCTTTGGCTTGCTGTTTTGAGATCTCCAGCTCATATCTGTAGGATGAATAATTCCCATTAAATATCCTCACATTCCCATCGCCTTCCATAATGAATAGCTGATCGGTGAGCTTGTCCAATAAGTAACGGTCGTGCGATACCAACATCAATATCCCTGTATAATTGGTCAGAAATTCCTCCAATACATTTAAGGTGTCAATGTCCAGATCGTTAGTGGGCTCATCAAGTATCAGGAAGTTCGGATTCTTCATCAATATTTGGAGTAGCTGCAAACGCTTTTTCTCGCCACCACTTAGGTTGGATATAAACCCATGCTGTTTTTTAGGTGGGAATAAGAATAGCGTCAATAGGGCTGAAGCAGAAATCGTCTTTCCATCAGCCATCGTTATGAACTCAGCAACGTTCTTTACCACATCAATTACCCGGTCATCTTCTTTAAAGCTCATCCCCGATTGATGGAAATAGCCCATCACTGTAGTTTCACCCAGGACGATCTCACCTTTATCCGGCTGCAAATTGCCCGTGATCATATTTAATAAGGTCGACTTACCACTGCCATTCTTGCCAGCAAGACCAATCCGATCACCTTTTTTAAATACATAGTTAAAATCAGCGATCAACTGATGATTGTTAAACGCCTTATATAAATGATGAAGCTCTAAAATCTTATTCCCCTGGCGGAAAGTTTTCACGCTCAACTCGACCTTAGCTTTTGAGCCTGCATTCTTAGTCTTTTCTTCTAAATCATAGTAGGCATCTATACGAGCCTTTGATTTAGTGCCACGAGCTTGGGGTTGCCTGCGCATCCATTCTAGCTCTTTGCGAAGTAAGTTCGAGTTCTTTTGAAACTGTGCTTCTGATTCTGCTTCACGCTCTGCTTTCTTTTCCAGGTAATGGGCATAGTTGCCATTGTATGGGATCACCTTGCTATTATCAAGCTCCAGTATCTCGTTACACACATTATCCAGGAAATATCGGTCGTGTGTTACCATTACAATAGTGTTGGCACCTTCGGTCAATAGCTTTTCCAGCCACTCAATGGTATCAATGTCCAAATGGTTAGTGGGCTCGTCCAGCAAGTATACATCTGGTTCTTCTATCAGTAAACGCGCTAAAGCAAGACGCTTACGCTGACCACCTGATAAGGTGTCTATTTTTTGGTTGAGGTGATGAATATCCAATCTACCTAAAATGGTCTTGATCTTATATTCATATTCCCATGCATTGCTATTACTGATCTCTTCGGTGACCTTATCTATAGCTTTAGTATTATTTGGATCATTCTCCAGCAGGTTCTCATACTCCCGGATGAGTTGTTGCTGCTTGTTGTCCGAATGAAAGATATAGTCGCTGATGGTATATGCCTTATCAAAAGTAGGGTCCTGTTCCAGGTAGCCCATACGCAAGTCACGGGCTTGTACAACTTTTCCTTCAACCGGCAAAAACTGTCCGGCCAGTAATTTCAATAGGGTAGACTTTCCCGCACCATTCACACCCACCAGCGCTACCCTTCGTCCACGGTTGATGCCGATGGTCAGGTTTTTAAACAGCCAGTGGTCATGAAATGAATGACCTAAATTTTCAGCAGATAGATATGTACTCACGCTAATAACTTTATTTTGTCGGAAGCATGCACAAATACACCTTCCTGTTTCTTTATCGATTCATTGAACATTGCCCTGGCGACGGTACCGGCGGAGATGCTCCTGTATTTCTTCAAGCCTCCGACTAACAATGGATCAACCACTTTCATCAATCCGATGATAAACCGCTCCATAGGTCGGGATTCTTTCCTGCCGCCTGTCAGCACCGATGGCTGATAGATATGCAAACAATTCAGACCAACCTTTTCAATGGCTTCTTCAACCTCGCCTTTCATCTTCGTATAAAAGTTAGATGATTGGCTATTTGCCCCAATTGATGATACCAAATGGTATTGTTCAACGTCATTTTGCCGGGCTAATTGTGCCAGTATCAACGGATAATCATGGTCGATCTTGCGATATACTGCCAGATCCGGTGTCTTTTTAACCGTCGAACCTAAACAGCAGAATACAGCATGACCAGTAATCGCAGCAGCATGATCATCCAGCTTATCAAAATCAATCACCAGTTGGACCAGCTTTTTATGGCTGACCGGCAATTCCTTTCGCACTAAAATCAGAACTTCATCATAGTAAGACTCGTTCAGCAGTATATTCAGCAATTACTGCCAATTAGTCCGCTTGCGCCTGCTATGACCGCCTTGTTTGACATAAGAAGTTCATAATTTTATGCAAAAATAAGCAATCTGAAATTGTGGAATAAATATTGTGTGTTTAAACATATAATTTGAAGGAAATTATTAAAATCATGAAGAAAACAATTCACCCTGCTAACGAACGCGGGCATAACGACATCGGTTGGTTAAAAGCTAATTTCTCATTCAGCTTTGGCCCTTATTACAATCCTGCTAAAGTGCATTTCGGTGCATTACGTGTATTAAACGACGATATCATTGCAGGAGGCACCGGTTTCGGCACGCACCCGCATGATAACATGGAGATCATCACTATCCCTATTTCCGGCGCTTTGGAGCACCGCGACAGTATGGGCAATACCGGTGTGATCACCGCAGGAGAAGTGCAGGTAATGTCGGCAGGAACCGGTATACAGCACTCGGAATATAA
Organism: Mucilaginibacter sp.; assembly: GCF_036568825.1. Taxonomy (GTDB): domain Bacteria; phylum Bacteroidota; class Bacteroidia; order Sphingobacteriales; family Sphingobacteriaceae; genus Mucilaginibacter. Next base: position 18,065 of record NZ_DATCRU010000056.1, read on the forward strand.
TCATTCAAAAACTGAAGATGCCAATACCCTGCAAATATGGCTTTTCCCAAAGGAAATGAACATAAAGCCAAGATATGATCAGAAAAGCTTTATCGAAGACTTAAAGCCTAACCAGTTTACTACGTTGGTCTCTCCGGTAAAGGGTGGCGAGGCTTTATGGATCAACCAGGATGCTATATTTTCTATGGGTGATTTTGAGCCGGGACAGAAAATAAAATACGACATCCAGATACCCGGAAACGGCGCTTATATCTTCCTGATGGAGGGCCAAATAGCTGTGGAAGGCACCGAATTAAACAAAAGGGACGCTTTAGGTGTTGAAGATGTAAGTTCATTTACCATTGAAACCCTAAAACAGTCACGCATTTTAATCATGGAAGTTCCTATGAGATAAAATAGGCCTGACCGGGCCAAAGGTTTTTGAACTGCCCGAAACGATTTGAAATGCAATCGTTTACGACAATAAACCAATTACCTATGGCAGAACAGGCATTACCAGGATGGAAAAAGTGGCTTGAAGGAAGCGGCGACCAGGTCATATTTTTAAAAGGATTTTTTAGAAATATGTTTCGCGGTGGTTTCGAATGGTCGGAATTTGTGCGTCAATGCTACGAAATTGGGTATAAGTCGTTTACCCTGGTAAGTATAACAGCATTTATAATGGGGTTGGTTTTAGCGTTACAGCTGAGGCCAACCCTTGTTAGTTTTGGGGCCGAGAGTATGCTACCGCGAACGCTTGCGATAGCCATTATACGGGAGATAGGTCCCGTAATAACCGCCCTGATCTGCGCAGGCAAGATCGCATCAGGCATAGGCGCCGAGCTCGGCAGTATGAAGGTGACCGAACAGATAGACGCCATGGATGTATCCGGGGCCAACCCTATGCAGTATCTGGTAGTAACGCGCATACTGGCCACTACTTTGATGGTGCCTTTACTTACCTTATTGGGCGATGTTATAGGTCTGATCGGTGGTTTCCTGGCTATCAATATCTCGAGCAAAGTTACTATGACGCTTTATTTCAACAAGTGTCTCGATTCTATCAATTTTTCCGATCTGCTGCCGGCATTTATCAAGACGATCTTCTTTGGCTTTGTAATAGGCTTTATAGGTTGTTACAAAGGCTACAATTCAAATAAAGGCACCGAGAGTGTTGGTTTATCGGCAAATTCAGCTGTAGTGGCTGCATCGCTCTGGATATTTGTTATAGACGCTATTGTGGTACAGATCAGCAACATCATTATCTATTGATATGGAAGACAAGGAAACGATAGAAGAGCAAAAGCACTCATCTTCCAAAAAGAAAGAGCTGGTGATCCACATCAAAGGGTTAAAGAAGTCATTTGGTGATCATCATGTTCTAAAACACGTTGATTTGGATGTGCATCGCGGCGAGAATGTGGTTATCCTAGGTAAATCAGGCACGGGTAAATCGGTTACAATCGAATGTATTGTTGGTATGCTAATACCTGATGAAGGCGAAGTTAAAGTGTTTGGAGACGATGTCCCTGAAATGAACGAAAAGCAACTAAAAGAATTACGTACTAAGATTGGTTTCCTGTTTCAAAGCGGGGCATTATATGATTCGATGACGGTACGAGAAAACCTTGAATTTCCGCTTACAAGAGTGCTGAAGATAAGGGATCAGGCTGAAATAGATCAGCGGGTGGAAGAAGCGTTAGAAGGTGTGGGTTTGGCGGATGCAATCGATAAAATGCCTTCAGAGCTCTCCGGAGGTATGCGAAAACGGTTGGGCTTGGCTCGAACACTGATCGTTAAGCCGGAGATCATGCTTTATGATGAACCGACAACCGGGCTAGATCCGATCACCTCGCGGGAGATAAGTCAGCTGATACTGAAAATGCAGAAAAAATATAAAACCACCTCGATCATTATCACACATGATATGGAATGTGCTGAAATTACAGCCGACCGCGTGGTAGTGATGAACGATGGCGAATATGTGGCAGAAGGCTCGTTTGATGATATCAAAAAATCAAAGGACGAGTTTGTATGCTCGTTTTTTTTAAAACCTATGCTATGAAAACAACATCCGGACAGAAAATAAAAATAGGAGGCTTTGTGCTCGCCGGGCTGGCGGTGCTGATTGCCGGTATATTCCTTATAGGGAATAAGAAAGGACTGTTTACAAAAACGTTCAACGTACATGGTATGTTTAAGAATGTCAATGGGTTGCAGGTTGGTAATAATGCCCGTTTTGCGGGGATAAATGTTGGCGTTGTGAAGGATATCGTGATTGTTAACGATACGACTGTAAAAGTGATTCTTACCCTGAATGAAGATGTCCGAAAATTTATTAAAAAGGACGCTAAACTAAGTATCAGTAGCGATGGGCTGATGGGCGATAAGCTGATCGTAATATCATCAGGAGGGACGAATAGTAACCAGGGAGTTGTAAATGGCGATGAATTAACGGGGGTAAACCCTTTTGATGTAGACAGGCTCGTTAATAAGTTTAGCAAGATAGCCGACGATGCCGATGAACTTGTGGGCGGACTTGCAGAAATTATAGATAAAGTAAACCATGGTAAGGGAAGTATAGGCCGATTACTTAACAACGATAAAATGGCCAAAGATCTGGAAGGGACAGTGAATCAGGCTAAAAGCACCATTGCCAATGTCCACAAAACAACAGGTACTTTAAATGAGGACCTGAAAGCTGCACAAAGCAATTTCTTACTGCGAGGCTTCTTTAAAAAGAAGAAAAAATTGGAAAAAGCACGCCAGGATTCTATAAAGAAAGCGCAGGAACAGCAAAATGATCAGCAAAAGAAGGACGATCAACAGAAAAAAGATGATCAGCCCAAGCCATAAAAAAGGCCCCCCGATATAATCGGGGAGCCTGGTAGAATATCCCGGTGGAATTTGTTATAAATACTTAGTCAGTTCAGGAGAAAGCGGAGTAACCTGTGAGCGGAAACGGTGGATTAATTTACCATTTTCGTCGATCAGGAATTTTTCAAAGTTCCATTTGATCTCTCCGGTAAAATCGGGGTTTGGTGCTTCTGTCAGATATTTGAACAATGGATCGATGTCATCACCTTTAACACTTATTTTTTGGCTTAAAGGGAAGGTAACGCCATAGTTTTTCTGGCAGAAAGATTTGATCTCTAACGCATTTCCTGGCTCCTGTTGCCCGAAGTTGTTTGCAGGGAAGCCTACAACAACTACTTTGTCTTTATACTGATCAGCTAGTTTTTGCAACTCAGCATATTGTGGGGTAAAACCGCATTTTGAAGCTGTATTAACGATCAGTACTTTTTTGCCTTTGTATTTGGCTAATGAGAAAGCTTCACCATCAATGTTTTTTAGTTTAAAATCATAGACAGAAGCAGGAGCAACGAATAAAAGCGTTAGGAAGATTGCTAATATTTTCATGTTATTGAATTTTGGTTTCGTTTTAAAGTGCTGAGTAAAATTACACTAATAAAACCGCAATTACCTGAAAATATAAATCGGAATTATGTAAAATTTTGTAGCCGGTTACTGAGGATAAAACCCAAGCTACAATAAAAAAGCAAAGTATTATTAACTTCACTGTAAATACTAACTCTTATCACGTAGATAATTCTTATATGGCGCATTCATTTATATATGTCAAAAATAACAGAAACACGGAAAGAACAGTCGGAGTTTGGGATTCAGTGCTTCGAACTTTTATGATTTTTTTTAATGATATTTCAAAGCGAAACGCTACACCCAATGGTATCGAAACTGAAATTTGCGGACATTATCATATGGAATTACTTGAATGGCATACTTCCTTCATGGAAGCGATGCTTCAGGAAGTGTACGATGACTCCGAATTGAAGTCGTGGTATTTATCAATACTTTTGCTAATGGAGTCCAAGCTTGACGATTTAAATGAATATATTGATAATAATTATTTAAATCAATTGATTCAATCTCAAGGACTCGACGATAATTACCCTCAGCCTGTAAAAGTTTTTTTTATAAAAACCCTTATATATGACATCTATTGGGTATTGGCTGAAAGAGAAACTCCTTCCAACTACTACAAATGGTTTGAAGATAATATTCCTAATGAATCGGATTAATTACTTTTATCGGAAGTTCTCTTAGCCAAGTAATAATCCTCTTTACCTGTCATTACCTTCTTTTTTTCTGCCGTTTTGTCTTGATAACCAAGTAAATGCAGAACGCCGTGGATGATTACCCTATGTAATTCATTCACCTCTCCTGAGTTGAATTTTAAGGCGTTTTCGCGGATGCGGTCAATAGAAATAAAAATATCACCTTCAATAACGCTCTCTTTTTCAGAGTTATCAAAGGTGACAATGTCAGTATAAGTGTCATGATCTAAATACTGCTGATTGATCTTCAGCAGGTATTCGTCTGAGCAGAAAATATAGTTGAGTTCTTTTAGCTTGTAACCCTCGGCTTCAATGGTGGCTTTTACCCATTGTTTTACCGCTGTTTTATTCTTTAGTTTAAAGCTGATATCCTCTTCAAAGAAATTTATTGAGGGCATTATATTTTAAAATGAAGTTCAACTTCATTTCCTTTTTGGTTGAATATGCATTGATCTGCCAGCTGTTTTACGATGAAAACACCGCGTCCGGTTAAGGCCTCAAGGTTTTCTTCGGCAGTTGGGTCAGGCAGGTGATCGTAGTCAAAACCTTCGCCTTCGTCAGTTACTGTCCAAACAACACGCTTAGAATCAACTTCTGCGTTGATGATCACCTTCTTATTCTCATCCAGTTTATTGCCATGTACAATCGCATTTATAGCAATCTCATTCAGGCAAGTCATCATATTAGCAAAGGTATCTTCGCTAACCTGGTGTTTGTCTGCTATTTGCTCTATCAAAAGCTCCAGCTGCGTTATGCTTTCCGGTTTGGAAGGGAGCTGTAAAGTATAAAGCTCGCTGGTTTGTACATTCGCTTCTTGCATGTTATTTGGCATTAAGTTGATCAAAGTAAGATTTTATTTTTTGTTTATAGTACAAATTAAGTGCCGGAGATACTGTCTTAATTTGTTCGGTCTGTTTTTCTTTCGATTTTTGGTAGTCCTGCAACGCCTTAATGTATCCTGGAGGCATATCCTTTCCCGCATTACTTTCCCGCTTCTGATCCTGATCCCTTTGTTGCTGAGCTTTTTCTGCTTCAAGCATCCGGGTTTGGATCTGCTGCTGCCTCTTTAGCACTTCATCAGTTATTCGCCTGTTTACGATATCGTTTTCAGTTTGTTCCATTTCTTTTGAAATTTTATCCAAATTGCCGATACCTCCGGTGCCGTTTTTGTTCTCGTCTTTATTAATTTCCTGCAGCGCCTGCCTTATCATTTCCTGCTGCCTGACCATTTTTGCCAGTTGCTCGCTCATGCCCGCGCGCTGACTTTGTGACATATTTCCACCCTGTTTTTGCAACTGATCGCGCATCTGCTGCATGTTCTGGTTCAACTGCTGCTGCATCTTGTTCAGCTGCGATAGCGAGGGCTGTTTGCCTTTTCCACTGCCACTTTTGCCGTTCTTCATCGAGTTCTGCAACTGCTCCAGCGCCTCATTCAGCATCAGTGCCAGGTTGTTCATTGATGTCATGGCATATTGTTGATTTCTTGAAGCTTCTGCCGTGCGGCGATCGCCCAGATTTTCCAACGACTCATCAATGTGACTATTTATGCTTGCTATCTCCTGGTTTACAGTTGTTTGTATCTGCGGAACCCGTCGACTTAAGGCATATAGGCTGTCTTCTGCCGTTTTTAAGTTGTCTTTTATGTCCTTTTGTTTTTGTGCTAATATAGCATAATTTGGATCAGTTGGATTAGTATTTTTCAACGTTTCCATAACTTTTTCCTGATCGAATGAGCTATTAACGAGATTTTTTAACAATTCGCGTAGCTGTGCCGCATCAACATTGTTTTGCGTATCCTCGCCCTCCTGGTTTTTGTCCTCCATTTGCTTAGCCATCTGCTGCATTTGCTTGGCTGCATTTTGCTGTGACTGAGCGGCTTTCTGCTTGTCATTCTTCTGCAATTGATCAGAACTTTGACTCATTTGCTGATCAATTTTTTGTTCGTCACTTTTCGGATTTTCGAAATTGTTTTTTTGTTCAGCACTGTCGTTTTGCTTTTGCAGGTCATCCAGCGAGTTCTTGACATCCTGGAAATCCTGTTTAAGTTTTTCCTGTTCCTGCTGCAATTGTTTGGCATCTGAACCCTGCTGTTTTGTCTGTTCAGAAAGTTTTTGTTGCTTGTCTGCCAGTTGGTTAAGCGTATTGATATTCTGGTTCAATTTCTGGTCAAATTCCAGTTTTTTATACAGCTGCAGTATACGGTCAAGCTCTTTTCTTAGTGATTTGTTGTCCATCTGCATTTTGGATAACTGGTCGCGTGTCATGTCCTTTTGCTCCTGATCCATTAGTGCCTGAAGTTTCTTCAACAGATCCTGAGTTTTAGGGTCGAGCACATTATTAAACAGGTTTTCAATCTCCTTCTGCTTTTCTAAAATTTCCTTATTCTGCTGTTCGTTTTCCTGGCGGTTAACCATGTTCTTTTTGTTCTCGGCCTGTATGTCTTTCACCAAGTTGTCCAGGTCTTTTTTCTTTTGCAGCAGATCGTCTATCTCTTTCTTTTCATCAAAAGATAAGGTGTTTTTATCCAGTAACTTTTGATTCAGCTTTTGAGCGTCGCGCTCTATCTGGCTGGCCAATTTAATGGCCGACTGCATTTTGTCCTTCACCGCCTGCGTGCCTTTTTCCAGTTCTTCATTCAGCTGTTTCTGGTCTGGTACATTCAGTGTACGCTGAGGCGAGCGCACTTTTTTAGGACCGCTAACGCCATCATTATCTGCAACTTCAAAATAATAAATTACCTGGTCACCGGGTTTGGCTCCCAATTGCTTCATATCCCAGAAGTAAAAGAAATCAGCCTGGGTTTTGCTCAGATCAGCCTTGACGGAACGGGTAATAGTATGTTCAGAGTTCTTATCGCCAGGAGCTCCGATCTTATAGTTAAAAGTCAAAGACGAAAAACCATGATCATCCTGAATTTTACCATTAAAATAAAGCGCCTTACTGCTGATCGAATCTGATTTTTCCTCAACGGTTATGGCCGGCATTTCATCAGCGATTACATTAATTCGATAGGCTGCTGAATCACCGCGGTTTACATTTTCATTCTGCGGACTGATCTTATAGAATGAATTTTTATAAACCCTTTCAGTATGCTCAAAAGCATCATCACCCGACTTAACCGCATTGGTGCGATTATTATTTATATCGAATTGAATGCCTGTAGCATTTTGCGTATGGAACTGCCATTTTACGGTTGTTCCGGCAGGAAGAGTAAGATCGCCGGCGTTGAGTAACTGTTCCGGTTTTTTATTCAGATAGGTAGGATAATTCAGCTGAACATCAAAATGTAGTAAAGACGGTTTCAGGTTTACTTTAATCTCGTATGGTAGAGATGTAAACCCGTTGGCCGTTAACCTGAAAGTGGTATTCTTTTGCAGATTTCTGAACTGATAATGAAAATGGCTGATGTTATCTTTATCCAGTTTAAAAGTATTGTTAGCGGTTTCTATATAAACATCCGATGGCAGTTTGTCACCATTCAGCTTTAGATTCAATTTCAGATCATCGCCTTGAACAACAGATAATGATTGGTTTAAAACCACAAATTTAAAAGGAGCAACAGGTGCAAAATATTCATTATGCCTGATGATCCTTTTGGTGCTTTCTGTCAGGATAGATGGCGCCGCCAGTGCAATGATGCAGATGACAGCTGCGGGGAATACTACCCATTTCAGGTATTTGGTATTCTCTTTTATATTGATCGCTGATGGAAAACTAACCGGCTTTAGTGTCTCAATTTTTTGGTCGATACTGGCTTCTATCAGTTCGCGTTGCTGCTGGTTGCCGTCGGCCAGTTTTTTAAGCTGAAGCGTGTTCAGTAGCTTGTCGCTTACATCGGTAAAATGTTTACCAATGATCTCGGCCGCCTGGTCGTGCGTAATGGTTTTGCCAAGTCTAAGCCATGCTAAAAATGAGGGAAGGATGAGCCAGGCGATCAGTCCTAAATTCAGCAGGATAAAAAAGTAAAAAAGGAAGGTCCGGAAGCCGGAATTAAAGTTGCCGTAGTACTCGCTGACGGTGATAATGATGTAGGCTGAAAATATTCCTGCGCCAAGAAATATCAATCCCCGCAGCAAATTGTTGAAATAATACTTGCGGATGAAAGTATCGATCTTGCTGATTAACAACTCGTAGTTTTCCGATGACCGCATAATCTATTTCAGACAAATACGCTAATTATAGTTTTAACGCAACATAAATATCAAAATTATAACTTTTAAATGATAATCGTGCATTTCAAAAAAGGGATAGTCGCCGTATATTTGTAAGGCAAACTGATAAGTTTAACTAACTAATTTTTATGACTCAACATTCCGACCTGGAACTGGCATCTGAACTAAGAACATTGTTCACCCGTTTGATCAAAAAACTGCGTAAAGAATCAGTTACGGGGCAACATTTGTCGCTTACTGAGCGATCGACCATGTCGCTGCTGTATCAGAATAAGCAACTATTACCGAGTGAGCTGGCTGCCTCTGAAAAGATCACCAATCAATCCATGTCGCAGATATTGAACCATCTGTTAGAGTTGGGATATATTAACCGGACAGCGTCAGATATCGATAAGCGCAAGGTGCTGATCTCTCTGACTAAAACGGGAGAAGAAACACTTTTAAGAGTTCGTGCTGAGCGGGATGAATGGTTGGCAAAGGCGATCAGTGGCAGCTGTAATGAAGAGGAAATAAGCCTGCTGAAAAAAATGATGGGTCCGCTGAATAGGATCATCGATCACGAATAAAGGCAGAAAATAAAAACACAATCTACCAAACGAATAAATGAATATTACCACTTTTAAAGCATTCGGAAGCCGCAATTACCGGCTATATTTTACAGGGCAATCCGTTTCTCTTATCGGGACATGGATGCAGAAAACCGCAGTAAGCTGGGTGATCTACTCGCTTACGCATTCCACTTTTATGCTAGGGTTGACCTTGTTTGCAAGCCAGTTCCCATCCTTTTTATTTTCATTGTTAGGTGGTGTAATTTCCGACAGGTATGACCGCTTTAAGGTATTGTTAGTTACCCAGGTCGCATCTATGGTACAGGCTGCTATCCTGGCCATATTGATCTTAATGGGTCATTATGAAGTTTGGGAGATACTGGCGCTCAGCGTAATGCTGGGAATTATCAACGCTTTTGACGTACCGGCGCGGCAGGCATTGGTGTATGAGATGATCGATGATAAAAAAGATTTGCCTAATGCATTGGCACTCAATTCATCTATGGTTAATTTGTCAAGATTGATAGGGCCGGCTATTGCAGGTTTCATACTTGAGAAACTGGGCGATGGGACCTGTTTCGCACTGAATGCCTTAAGCTTCCTGGCAGTTATCGGCTCATTATTGCTTATGCGCCTGCCAAAATATATTAAACAGGTGCATACCAAAAATGCCTTCGGCGAGATGAAGGAAGGATTCGAGTACCTGAAACAAACACCATCAATTGCTTTTATTATTATCATGCTGGCGCTGATCAGTTTGTTGGTGATGCCATTCAGCACCCTATTGCCTGTATATGCAAGGGATATTTTTAAGGGAACCGCGTCAACATTCGGCATTATAGATAGCGTGATAGGCTTAGGAGCATTCAGCTGTGCCATATTCCTGGCATCATTAAAGCCAGGCACGAACTTGAAAAGAATATTGGCTGTTAATACGCTGATATTCGGCGCCGGATTGATACTGTTTTCGCATGAAGATAATTACCCGTTGGCGCTGGTGTTTTCAGCAGTTACCGGTTTTGGTATGATGTCGCAGGTTACGGTGAGTAATACATTGATACAAACTACTGTCGACGCCAATATGCGCGGCCGTGTGATCAGCTTTTATGCGATGGCGGTTTTCGGTATGCAACCATTGGGCGGCCTGGTGATCGGTTCTGTATCCAAATGGATCGGAACGCCAAATACCCTACTTGGCGAGGGCATAATAGCCGGACTAATAGGTTTGCTGCACATGCGTTTCTTAAGGAAAGAAAAGCTCAAAAAACAACAGCCTATGCCTGCTTTGGGGCAACAAACCGTGCAAACGGTTTAAGAAAGCACAGATTTGCGTGATTCTTAGATAATATTATATTTGTATCTGATAGGTTTGTGTTAATAATCAATTACTAACATACCTGACCTTTCACTCTGCTTAATTAATTTTCGCTAAACAATAGTCGAGCCTGCTTGTATTTAACCTTAAAGAAACCAACAAAGTGCCCTGAATTTATGAGCAACGTATACAAGTATCCCTCGGTAGATGATCTTATAAAAAAAGCAAAATCCAGAATTCCCAATTTCGTATTTGAATATCTAAGCGGCGGCTGTAATGATAATATTGCCGTTGACAGGAATACGCGCGATATCAGAAATATTGAATTGAGACCGTATTATATTACAGACCATAAAGAAGCAGATTTAAAAACAGAACTATTTGGTCATACTTATGACCTGCCGTTCGGTATTTCTCCAGTGGGACTGCAGGGATTGATGTGGCCGAATTCTCCCGAGATATTAGCCAGGGCATCGTTAAAGCATAATATCCCGTTTGTAATAAGTACGTTGACAACAAGTACCATCGAAAGACTATCGGAGCTTACGGAGGGTCGTGCCTGGTTTCAGTTATATCACCCCAAAGAAACCGATCTGCGCGATAAAATTTTAAAACGGGTTGAAGACGCAGGTTGCCCGGTACTTGTATTAATAAGCGACATGCCAACCAATGCTTACAGGCCTTGCGATATGCGTAACGGCCTGGGCCTACCGCTCAAAATGAGCCTTAAAAATATACTCCAAATTTTGGCCAGACCAGAGTGGCTGCTTAAGACCTTGAAATATGGCCAGCCAAAATTTGCTATTATGGAGCCTTATCTGAAGAGTTTAAATAACCATCTCAACTTTGATAATCAATTGACCGGGGAAAAAATAGCGGCCATAAGGGATAGATGGAAAGGGAAATTGGTCATCAAAGGAATAGCTTCGGAAGAAGATGCAGAGGCGGCTATCCGGCTGGGTGCAGACGGCATTATTGTTTCTAATCATGGCGGACGACAACTGGATGCGGGCCCATCATCGATAAAAACGCTTGGTCCTATCGTAGAAAATTATCATGACCAAATCAAGATCATGATGGATAGCGGATTGCGGAGCGGACCGGACATTGCAAGGACCCTGGCCACCGGTGCGGAGTTCACTTTTATGGGCCGGAATTTTATGTATGCGGTTGCAGCACTTGGGGATGAAGGCGCTGATCATATCATCGAATGCCTGAAAATTCAGTTGAAACAGGTAATGGAACAGATTTCCTGCACTTCAGTAGGTGATTTGAAGAATCATTTAATGAAACCTGTTTATCAACCGGTGCAACATGCTGTTAGGCAGATTCAGTCAGAGCTGGTCATAAATGACCTTTCCGCTTAAGCAAAATGCGGGATCGGAGTATTTTTGATCTCAGACTTTATATTTTCCGGTTCGGGCTGCTTTTCTTTTAGTGCCAATTCTGCTTTCACCTTTTCATCAATATTGATGATCATTGCTTGTTTGGCAGGCTTCCTGTTAAACACGGTATCGCAAGTGTAAACACAAACATAAAACGAGTTGCCAAACTTATCCTCGTGCAGCCAGCAGGCAGATTGAAAATTTTTTGTTGTGAATTGCTCATTAACATCATGCAGTGATTTTAATTCACCCTTTACACGCATATTGGCAGGAGTAAGCGCCAGGAATTCCTCTTTGGTATAACCATATTGCAATTCGGCAGCCTTATTGGTCGCCAGGAATTTGAAAGTGTCAGCATCATATATAAACATGGGCGCAGGAATGTTCTCAAAAAGCCGCCCATAGTGTTCACCTGCAGCCTTTAAGCGTTTTCGCTGCTTTCTGATAAGCATATACATTGTTGTGAATACAAGTGTTACTACAAGACTGCTATTTAGTATGCGAAACAGATTGATGTGTTCCGGTTCAAAATCGTCTGCAAGAGAGTTGATTGTACGGTTAGCAAGTATAGCCCAGCCAAAGGCTGCGATAAGAATCAGCCCGGTTATTATAATAGTATTATTACGGTTCATTTAAGAAAAAGCGTGCAATTTTAATTATTAAACAATCAAAAAGGCAAATTGTTTTACTCAATGATAAATATTGTTAATTAGAATGATGTATAATCGTTTAAAAAGCAATTTCTCTGATTCGAAATAAACTCATTAACGTAGAGTTAAATTTTATTTGGAAGATAAATTATAATCTCTCACCTTTGGTTCTTTAATCCTTACCAAAACTAAATCACAAATATGAACCAACAAAACGACCCTGTAGACGGTCTTCACACAATTTTTAAAAATATCAGCAATTAGATATTCGACTACGTTGAGGCAGAATAGTACTGACCTGAATATAACGTAGATATCTGGCTTTTATACTAGAGAAAACATTTCGTTTCACGACGATATTACATCACCCAATTTTACCTTATCACATGTATATACGTAAAATCTACATCTTATTATTTGTACTTTTTTCCGCCCGACTCTTTGCACAAACAGTTGAAAAAAGTGCCCAAACCGCCCAGGCATCACAACCAGGTTCACCATTGCCTGATGAAGGGACAGTTATTTCTAATCCCGCTCCGGCATCTCCCGATGCCGCCTCATTGGGTAAATATGGCAATATACCGGTCAGTCTTTATACCGGTGTGCCAAATATATCTATTCCATTATATACGATTAAAAGTGGCGATTTGAATATGCCCGTTTCCTTAAGTTATCATTCCGGGGGTAATAAGGTCGAGGAAATGGCTTCTTCAGTAGGACTTGGATGGTCTTTGAATGCAGGCGGTGTTATTACACGAACAATCAGAGGAAAGCCAGATGAAGAACTCAATGGTTTTTTGAACCAACCCAGTGCTACACAGATTAATAGCATGATTGGTCACTGGACAACGTTAAGCAGTACACAACAGGGCCAATTAGATTATTATTTGAATGCGACTGCCGACGGGACACTGGACTCTGAACCTGATATCTATAATTTTAATTTTTGTGGCTACTCCGGGCAGTTTGTTATGAATTCTTCGGGACAGATCACAATGCTTCCGTTGCAAAATATCACTTTCACTTTCTATGTTTTCGGCGGACAAACCACCTATATACAATCTTTCACAGCAAAAACACCAGATGGTGTCACCTATTATTTCGGCACCGACAATGCGATCGAATTCTCGAATTCTTCAGGCAGCAATGTCCGTCATGCCATTTCCTGGTACTTGTACAAGATCGTTAGTCCTTCGATGCATGAGATCGATTTGACCTATACGCCAGAATCTTACAATTTCTCAACTTCCGCGCAGCAAACACTTTATTATTTTACTGCAGCAACGGGAGGTACCGGCGATGGATCCAATACCCCATCTAATGTTCCGGTAGACAATACAACGCCATCGGTGACCAATGTATTCACATCTGTAAAATTGAATAAAATTAGTTTTGAAAACGGAAGCTTACAGATTTTTGCAAACAACTTCCGCTATGATATCAATGGGTTTGACAAGTCAAACGGCGCCAAAACCATTGACACTGTTGCTATTACCTCAGGTAATTTTTCAAAGCTATACAAATTCTATTACCTGAACACGACGAATAAACGTTTGCGATTGGATTCATTGGTAGGGCAGCTTGACCCGATCGACGGGACCGGTAGCTATAGGAAAGAGAAGTATAGTTTTTCTTATTTGGCAGATTCCTGGTCACCTAATGTATCAACCTTGTATGCACAGGATTGGTGGGGATATTACAATGGTAAAACCAATTCGGTATTGGTACCGGCCTCCAGCCTGGGAGATGGTACGAGTGCAATATCATTGCCCGGGGCTAACAGGACGCCGGACGAGAGCTCAATTCTGGCAGGTATGCTTAAAAGTATAACTTATCCTACCGGAGGTTCAACAACGTTTACATTTGAAGCTAATACGGAAAGTAATAAAAACCTCGGCGCGACTTCTAATCGCTATCCAAAAACTCACTATATGTATGGTATCTCTAATGATCCCGTGAGTTCTTACTATAATGGTACAGGTAATTATATTGACAAGCCTGCTCTGGCATTCTCGATTAGCAATGTCGACAATACGCCTGTGGCAGTTAACGTAGCTGCTTATGGCCTCGGATCAGCTAATCCGCCAGCCTCGCCGCCAAGTCCGGTTGATAAGATAGAGGCAATGATTTGTGATTCGGTAAATAATTTTACGCATGTTATTTACTCTTTTCCTACCCCTGGTGCAGTAATTAGTCTTCCTCCTGGATTTTATGTTATCCGGGTAAATGATAACACGGATCAAGGGAATCCCAATAACGGTCCAAATTATATCAAATATCAAGTATCGGTGACTTACGATGGTTATACCCCTGCCGAAATCCAGGCAATGAAAAACAATTATATAGCGAGCGGCGTACGCATCCGGGAGATTGACGATTACGACGGAATCAATACGAATCCGGTCAATGTTAAAACCTACCAGTATTTTCAGCCGGGGACTACTTATTCCAGCGGATGGTTAACTTACCAGCCGGTTTACAGCTATAACCTGGACATTGAGTCGCAGGAGAATGGGACGATCGGCCCGATAGGATCATGGATCGATTCATATTTTACACGGACCAGCACCTCTAATTATCCGCTGACCACAACGAAAGGGTCGGTTGTCGGTTACTCTCACGTCGAGGAGTTTTTAGGTGCAAATGGCGAAAACGGGAAAAATGAATATTTTTATACGAATGCCCAATCCTATCCGGACTCAGGCGGAGATGGGGTGTTCCCTTTTGCACCTCCGGAAGACTATGATGCTTACAGGGGCCTGTTACTTAAACAAACTACATGGAAAAACACCGGTTCGGGTAATTTTGCAAAAGTCACCGAAAAGGTAAATGATTACTCATTTATTAAGTTTAACATCAGCAACTTCGGTATAAAGGTTGGCTTTAATCCCAAGCCTTATAGTTATAGTGCCTACAATTCCTATTTTACTAATCCGGGGGCATTAGAATTGGGCAGGGCTCTGGAAACTACTTATTACGTTAATACGGGTTATAATTATGTATCAACGGATACTACACGGGTATATGATCAGAACGACCAGAGTAAATATTTGCAGACTATCAATAATTACCAGATCGATTCCTCGACTTACCAAATTACCCAAATCCAGTCTACCAACAGTAAGAACGAGAAGATTATTCAAACAGTGACTTATCCATACCAGTATAATCCATTCGGAAGTACCGGGGTAGCTAACCTGATCACAGCCGGGATAACCACCTATCCAATAGAAGAAGTTACTCAGAAATCGAACCCGGATGGCTCGAACCTCAGGACAGTTAAAGCTGTTTATTCCACTTACAAGTTAAACGGACCATATCGCGACTCGGTCTATGAGATGAGGTCCGTGACAGGAATTCCGAATTTTCGTATGAGCACGACTGGTCCTATCGATAGTCATTATCAACCAGTGGTATCGTTTGATAAGTATGATTCATATGGTAATATTATCCAGGAGAAAAAGATAGGGGATGCCGTGCATACGTATATATGGGGCTATAATAACTTAAATGCGCCGTACAACTATACGTATCCGATAGCTGAGGTGATCAATGCGGATAGCGTTAGTGTAGCCTATACTAATTTTGAACAGTTGCGCAACTCGGGCGCAAGCTGGGGCAACTGGACATTCAATTATGCGGGAATTACCACCGATGCGACAGCGCCTATGGGTGCATCATGCTATTCTATTTCGGGGACCAACACTTTAACAAGAAGCGGGTTGAGCTCATCGAATAAGTACGTGGTTTCTTTCTGGTCTAAATCAGGAGCGGCCATTACAGTGACTGGCGGAACAGTTACTAACGTGGCGACGGGAAATGCTAAAAACGGATGGATATATCATGAATACAGCGTTACAGGCGCAAGTTCGGTTACAATTGGCGGTACAGGATCGATAGATGAAGTAAGACTGTACCCTTCAACCGCACAGATGAGCACCTATACCTACATTCCGCTTGTTGGTATGGCGAGTAAGTGCGATACGAAGAATGATATCACATATTATGTGTATGATAATGTTGGCAGATTGATCCAGGTGCTTGATCAGAATCAGAATGTGGTGAAGCAATATCAGTATAACTATACCAATACCAGGTAGTGATGTGATGGCTATGGCCGGATTAAGGAATCAATTACCTGGTACAAAACATTTAAACCTTAACATAATGAAAAGACAATACAGGAACTACCTGTTATCACTTATACTATTACTTGCGGCGATAAAAGGTTACGCCCAGGTCCCTGGTATTAGTTATACAAACACGCAGACAATAGTAGCGGGAACCACGATCACACCAATCGCTCCAAC
Source organism: Mucilaginibacter sp. (assembly GCF_036568825.1). GTDB lineage: Bacteria > Bacteroidota > Bacteroidia > Sphingobacteriales > Sphingobacteriaceae > Mucilaginibacter. Next base: position 34,560 of record NZ_DATCRU010000056.1, read on the forward strand.
AAATTCCGGCGGGGCAGTTGCAGTAAATGGGCAAACTGCCTTGCTCGCTGGTTCGGTGGGACTTGCAGGCTCACAGGATGGTTCTGGCGGCACAGCCAGATTCAGCAACCCGATAGGCATGGCGGTGGATTCGGTTGGTAATATCTACGTTACCGATGAAGGAAACTATAAAATCAGGAAGATCACCCCGGCGGGTGTTGTAACAACTTTTGCCGGTACAGGTGGGGCCGGGGCTAATAACGGCCTTGCGGCTCAGGCAACTTTCAACGGACCCTTTGGGCTTTGTTTTGATAGAGCAGGGAACATGTATGTGGCGGATTATTTTAATAATATGATCCGTAAAATAACACCGTCCGGAATAGTGAGCACGTTAGCAGGGAGTGGTACAAAGGGTTATGTAAACGGCCCATCCGGTACGGCACAATTCAACAATCCTACAGGAGTAGCGGCAGATGCCTTAGGGAATGTGTATGTAGCCGATTATGGTAACCGGATGATCAGAAAGATCACCCCTGATGGCACGGTTTCGCTTGTTGCGGGGCAGACAACGGCCGGTTATAACGATGCCCAGGGAGCATTAGCACAATTTAACGGGCCGCAGACCCTGGCTTTTGATCCGCAGGGGAATCTTATTGTAGTGGATAAGGCAAATAATATGATCCGCAAGATCACGCCGAATGCCACAGTTTCAACCCTGGCGGGCCAGCTTACAGCAGGGTATAGCAATGGTACAGGAGGTGCAGCTCAGTTTAGCTATCCTGCTGGAATCGCGATTGATCCAGCGGGTAATATTTATGTTCCTGACTATAATAATAACTGCATCCGTGTAATCTCGCCTTTGGGTGTCGTAACTACATTGTCGGGAACCACCGTAGCCGGATCAAATAATGCAGCAGGTAGTACCACTACATTCAACAATCCATACGGTATTGCAATTGACAAATCAGGCAGTCTGTACGTAAGTGATTTCACCAATGAGACCATTCGTAAGGTATTAAGCACCCCATATACAATCAGCCCGGCTTTACCTGTAGGATTGAATTTCAATACTACAACGGGTGTGATCAGCGGAGCGGCTATTTCATCTTCTCCGTCAACTACCTATACTATCACAGCCTATAACCTGAGTGGAAGCGGTACTGCTACGTTGACCTTTGCGGTCAATGCCGCTTCAGTTGCCCCAAGCCAGAACATGAACTATATCATGACGTATGTGCCGCGCGTGTCGGGATTAACAACTTCAACTGCAGTCGTGAATGCCAGCACCGACAAAACCCGGGTACAGGCATCGATACAGTATTTGGATGGGCTGGACAGACCCCTACAAACTGTACAGGTAAAAGGCTCGCCTAATGGAAGGGATGTGGTTCAGCCCTTTATATATGACAGCCAGGGAAGGGACTCGGTAAAATATTTGCCTTATGCGGTAACAGGTTCAGCCGGCAGTGATGGCAGTTATAAAACCGATGCGCTGACAGCCGGTACAGGCGTGTTTAGCTTTTATAATCCGACAGGAACAGGCACAAGCGGTAACCAGCAAAATAATGGGATTGTTGTGAACCCTAATCCTTACTCGCAAACCATATTTGAGCCATCATCCCTTAACCGGGTGACAGAGCAGGGTGCGCCGGGAACCCCATGGCAGCCTGTACCCAACAGTACTACCGGGCATACGGTGAAAATGGTATACACACTAAATAACTCCTACGCTTTTTCGGCTGACTCAGTTAACGGCCGGCAGGTAGCCTGGTATAATGCGACTATCAATGCCGACGGCAGCCGCAGCTTAGTTGCTAACGGATTTTATCCGGCAAATACCATCACGGTTACTGTAACAGAAGATGAAAACTGGACAAGCAAACGTGCCGGTACCACAGAAGAGTATAAAGATATTGAAGGGCATGTTTTATTAAAGAGGCAATATAATTATACCACTTCGTTGCAGGTATTGTCTACTTATTATGTGTATGATGACTTCGATAAACTGGCATTTGTGTTACCGCCGATGTCTGGAGCAGATGCTGGAACAACCATCAGCCAAACTACACTGAATAACCTGTGTTACCAGTACCGTTATGACGAACGGGGACGACTGACGCAAAAGAAACTGCCGGGCAAAGGCTGGGAATATACGGTGTATAACTACATCGATCAGCCGGTGGCGACACAGGATAGTTTGCAGCGCGCAGCAAATAACTGGATAATTACTAAATATGATGGTATAGGCAGGGCGATAGAAACGGGAATATGGAATGCATCGCTCAGCCGTTCGTCATTGCAGGGTACGCTGACTGGTATAATCACCAACCTTTGGGAGTCGCCGGTAGCAACAGGTAATGGCTATACCAATGTGGCCTGGCCAACCACCGCTTTGGCGGCAACACTGGACCTGAACTATTATGACAGCTATGCGAATATTCCCGGTTTACCTGCAACTTACAGTTCGCCTACCGGAGCCAGCGTGCAAACCAGAGGTCTTGCTGTAGCAAAAAAGACAGCAGTATTAAACACCCCAACCGACCAACTTTGGAGTGTAACCTACTACGATGACCTGGGCAGGGCGATAAAAAGCTACGCGCAGCATTATTTGGGCGGAACAGCCAACACCGGCAATTATGATGCTATCAGCACCAGTTACAACTTCACCAATGTGGCAACAGCAACTACCCGCCAGCACTTTACCACGGGAAGTACGACGGTACCATTGCTGACTGCAACCAATACCTATATGTATGATCATATGGGCAGAAAGGTAAAAACCTGGGAGCAGCTAACCTATGGCAGCTATCTGCCTACAGGCAACACCTTAATAAGCCAGGCGGATTATAATGAAATAGGCCAGGTAATGACCAAGCACCTGCACAGCACAGATAGCGTGAGCTTTTTGCAAAACATATCCTATAGCTATAATGAGCGGGGCTGGATGCTGGGTAGTATTTCGCCATTGTTTGCCATGTCGTTATACTACAATACCAGTGCAGGCAATAAAATGTGGAACGGCAACATCATGTACCAGTACTGGGGTACGCAGGGCAACCAGAATTCACATTATGCTTATGCCTATGACAAGCTGAACAGGCTGATTGCGGGCAGTTCCACAGCCAATAACAATGAATACCCGGCATATGACCAGCATGGTAACATCATAGCATTGAACAGGGGAACAGGCACAACGTATGCAGCTTTTGACCAGCTGACCTACAATTACACCCTAAGCGGCAACCCGACCAACCAGGTGCAAAGCATAGCAGATGCTAATACTAGCAACACAGGTTTAGTGAGCGGTACCACCAGCTATACCTATGACGGTAATGGCAATATGCTGATCCAAAATAACGGTACCAATAATCAGCAGAACAAAACGTTTACCTATAACCTGCTAAACCTGCCACAGACGGTAGTGGCCCATACAGGCATTACCACAACCAGTACGTTAACCTATACCTATGACGCTGCAGGAAATAAACTAAGACGAACCAGCACCGGCCTGAGCAATACGACTGATTACATTACAGGTATACAATATGACGGAACAACCACGCCAGCCCTTAATTTTATACAGACCGAGGAAGGCAAAGCAGTATACCAGGCTTCAACAGGCGGCTTTGAATATGAATACTATTTAGGCGACAACCTGGGCAACACCCGTGTAACCTTCGGCACCAAGACCGGAACAGCGGCCGTGTACCAAACAGACGACTATTACCCGTTTGGGATGGAGGTGAACAGCTACACCAATTATCCCAAGAATGAATACCTTTACAATAAAAAAGAGCTGCAGGAGGAGCTTGGGCAATACGATTACGGCGCAAGGTTTTATGATCCGGTGATAGGGAGATGGAATGTAGTGGATGCTTATGCAGAGCATCCAGATCAGATTGACCTTTCGCCTTATGCATATGTTGGGAATAATCCGATAACCAGAACAGACCCTGATGGCAATTGCCCGCCTTGTGAAGTTCCAGATGAAGAGAATGATTTTCTACGATATTCTAACCAGGCTGATAAGAATCAAGATTATACAAAAGCTATAATCCACGATGCGAGTGTCGGTATTTTGGATGTTATTGGCGTAAGAGACCTTGTTCGTGCGGTTGAACATCTTGGAGATAAAAACGTTTCCACCACGCAGAAAGTAACGCGCGTTGTAGTTGCTGCTGTAAATGTAATGCCAATTGATGGTGAAGGAGAAAGGACAGGGCAGGGGCCAAAAATAAAACTAGAAGAGCCTAAAATAGATGTTGCTTACAAAAGACCAAACAATGCCACCACTCCTGAACAAAGAGCTTCTGTACAAGATAAGCCCTGTGCAACTTGTGGAGCAACAGGAGGGAAAAGAATAGCAGATCATAAAAAGCCACTCGTTCAGGAGCATTACGAAACAGGTAAGATAGACAAGAAAAAGATGCATGACGTAAATTCTGTGCAACCTCAATGTCCTACCTGCTCAGCTAAACAAGGCGCTGAAATGAGCAAATATTCTAAGAAACAAAAGAGAGCAAATGGATTATAGTAAAGAACAGAAAATAGTATGTGAGCAATATGGCTCACCGTTTTATGAGTCACCAGCATTTATGAAAGTAGGCGTGTCTAGGAACGTTAAAGATGGAGTTTGGCCAATAAATGGTTTGAGGCATCCACTAGAAGGCGATACAACGGGTTGGTATATATGGGCCGGAGAGTATTCATCCGATCCTGATTTCTTTGTGCCGCTACACGTCGAACATCTTAACGAATGGTGCCCAGAAATTTTAAAGTATCTAGCGTTGGCACCTGGATGGAGATTCCTTATCGCGCCGAATTATGAGGACGTTTGGAAGGATGCTTCCTTACTTGATGTTGATTAATTAATCACAATACCAAGCCCAGTCCAAAGCTGGACTTTTACTTTTTATAAGCCTGTCTGGTCTTAGCATGTTGGATAAGGCCATCTATAGAGTATAGGATGTGCTCACGATCTTCTTCAGGAAGTTGTTGGATGGTGAGGAGTTTGTCCAATAAAGCGTGATCCACAGTCGGATCGGACTTACCAAGTACGAGATAGTCCAATGACACTTTTAAAGCTTCAGCCAGCTTGCCTGCGATCTCAATTGAGGGCGTAGCTTCCCCTAACTCTGGCGCAAGAATGAGGGGCAGGGCAGTGTGTGAAAAGCTTCTTGTGCTTATTTTGCAGCAACGATTTTTTGCTGTACTTTGATGCGGCATGAGCAGGAAATATGGTAATGTATCAAAGTTGTTGTTGATTAGATAAAACATTGATAATCAGAACCAATTAAAAACAGCTAAATAAAGATAAGAACGAAGTGGATGGTACTAAGATATCATCCGCTTATTTTTTGTAGTTTAAACATCATCTAAATGCCTGAACCTTTATGCCGTGTATCAAAGTTGTTGTTGTTGCAAATGCAAAAACCCGCACCAGGGATTGAAATGGATACAGGCTCGCGCCTAATGCCTTGCAGGCGTATGAATGTAAAGCCCGCCCGGGTGCCCAAAAAGTAAACAAAAGCTTCTCTAAATTCATTATACCACTTCGCTGCAGGTATTATCTACCTATTATGTGTATGACGACTTCGATAAGCTGGCATTTGTGTTGCCGCCGATGTCTGGAGCAGATGCTGGAACGACCATCAGCCAAACCACACTGAATAACCTGTGCTACCAGTACCGTTATGACGAACGGGGACGACTGACGCAAAAGAAACTGCCGGGCAAAGGCTGGGAATATATCGTTTACAATAAGCTGGACCAGCCCGTACTGACACGGGACTCAGTCCAACGGGCAAATAATCAGTGGTCCGTCACCAAATACGATGCCTTCGGCCGGGTAACAATGACGGGCTTGTTAAACAGCAGTGCAACGGCTGATATACAGAAGACGAATGTTTATACCTACAGCCAGTGGGATATACGGGATTATACCAATACGAGTACAGGGTACCTGATGAACAGTTACCCGGGGCCCAGTACGGTACTGACCATCAACTACTATGATGATTACAACTTTAGTAATGTAACAGGAGCACCAACAAATTATACCGCACCAGGTAATTCCAGCACGATGACCAAAGGACTTCTGACAGGTAAGAAAACAGCGGTACTCAATACCCCGGCAGACATGCTTTGGGAGGTCAATTATTATGACGAGTTAGGCAGAACTGTAAAAAGCTATGCAGAGCATTACGGTGGTACCGCTAACGTGAACAATTACGACGCCGTAACTACGACTTATAACTTCACCAATGCGCCAACAAGTGTAACACGCCAGCACTTTACCACCGGCAGCGCAGCCATTCCTATGCTGATAGCAACGAACACTTATATTTATGATCACATGGGAAGAAAGCTAAAAACCTGGGAACAACTGACCTATAGCGGTAATCTGCCTACGGGCAATACACTGGTAAGCCAGATAGATTATAACGAAGTAGGGCAGATACTGACCAAACACCTGCATAGCACCGACAGCCTGAACTTTTTGCAGAACATCGCTTATACCTATAACGAAAGGGGCTGGCTGCTGAGCAGCAGCGCACCGCTGTTCGCCATGAACCTGTATTATAACACGAGTACAGGCAACAAAGCATGGAATGGCAACATCATGTATCAGTACTGGGGCACTCCGGGTAGCCTGAACTCGCATTATGCATACGCCTATGACGGGCTGAACCGGTTGATTGCAGGGAGTTCGACAAGCAACAATAATGAATATCCGATATACGACCTAAATGGCAACATAACGGCGTTCAATAGGGGTGTAGGGCCGACGACGTATGTCAATACAGATCAACTGGTCTATAGCTACCTTGATGCGAACAGCAACTATACCAACCAGGTGCAGAGTATTAACGAGTTGAATACAACCAGTACAGTGGGTATGCTTGGAGGGCTTACCAAATACACTTATGATGGTAACGGCAATATGCTCACGCAGGCCAATACCAATACTGCGAATAATCTACGGGACAAAACGTATAACTACAACCTGCTGAACCTTCCACAAACGGTAGTGGCCCATACAGGCATCACCACAACCAGTACGCTAACCTATACCTATGACGCAGCCGGAAACAAACTAAGACGGATAAGCACCGGCTTAAGCAACACGACCGACTACATAACCGGTATACAATATGACGGAGCGACCACACCGGCCTTAAACTTTATACAGACCGAAGAAGGTAAAGCAGTATACCAGGCCTCAACAGGTGGTTTTGAATACGAATACTATTTAGGCGACAACCTGGGTAATACCCGTGTAACCTTTGGCACCAAAACCGGAACAGCAGTTACCTACCAAACAGACGACTATTACCCGTTTGGCATGGAGATCAACAGCCTCACCAATTATCCGAAGAATGAATACCTTTACAATAAAAAAGAGCTGCAGGAGGAGCTCGGGGAATACGATTATGGCGCAAGGTTCTATGATCCGGTGATAGGGAGGTGGAATGTGGTGGATGCCTATGCCGAGCATCCTGACATCCTGATCAGATTGATCTTTCGCCTTATGCATATGTAGGCAATAACCCTATTACAAGAACAGACCCTGACGGCAACTGCCCACCTTGCGATGTTCCAGATGATGATGAGAATGATTTCCTACGATATTCTAATCAGGCCGATAGGAATCAAGACTATACGAAAGCTTTAATTCACGACGCAGCTGTCAGTATTTTGGATGGAATTGGTGTAAGAGACCTTGTTCGTTCGATTGAGCATCTTGGAGATAAGAATGTATCTACGACTCAGAAAGTAACCCGCGTTGTCGTGGCTACTGTCAACTTAGCACCAATTGATGGTGAAGGAGAAAGGGAGCCTAGCTCAGGTATGAAAGAGCCAACTTTAAAAGAGCCTGAGCCGATACTTGATAACAGCACTCACAAAAACTCTAATGATTATACTGGTCATCAAGGAGTGTATGATATTAAGGTCGACGGTGAACTTTACAAATATGGGAAAGCTGATATGACTAAAACAAGCAAGACCACCGGCGAACCCAAACGATTACAATCGCAACTAAATAAACTACAAAAGGAAAACCCTCTCGCTGATATTCAAGGTAAAATATTACATCAGGATAAAAATATTACTACTAAAGAAATAAAGAAGGTTGAAACACAGAAGATCCAAGAGTATAAAAATAAGAATGGCAAGAACCCTCCTGGGAATCAGAATCATCCAGGGATTAATTAGATAATAAATGGTATTAGCAATAGGAAGTTGGTTCAATGAACCTGGCATCGAATTTAGAGTGTCCTTTAAGGTACGTAAATTAATCAGACAAATTATGGTCGAAGACATTATGATGCCTTTTGGGCTAGAAGAAAGAGACCCTTATACGTTCATGAGACTCGTTATATCTACTTCAATTGGTACTAGCAAATTGGAGGTAAGAGGGCCAGAATATGACAAGAGAAACAAGACAATAAACTATGGATTATGGTTGCCTTATAAGAAAATAAACGAATCAAGTAGTTATTTGAATGAATATTTAAATAACCTTTTTGATGCTTTAGTGATTCTGTTTAAAAAATATGACGTTCCAGAGGATCCAGTTCGTTCCGTTCAAAAAAAGGTAGAGAAGGAAGTTTTAAACAATGCTGAGTATGAATATAACGAATAGATAAGCCCCAACTCTGGCGCAAGTATGAAGAAGGGGCAAGCGGGCAAAAGCTACTTGTGCCCATCTTAGTACCCAAATGTTGTTTTGGACTAATGATTTTTTGCTGTACTTTGATGCGGCATGAGCTGGAAATATAAATTCGGGGATCAGGACAAGCTTTACTTTGTAAGCTTTGCTGTTATTAACTGGATAGACCTTTTCATCAGGAATGAATACAAGCAAATCATGCTGGATAGCTGGAAACATTGCCAGCTAAACAAAGGCTTAGAAGTATATGGCTGGTGTATAATGACCAGCCATATTCATATGATAATCGGAAGCAACCAAAATAAGCTGGAGGATATTATGCGTGATATGAAAAGGCATACTTCCGAAAAGTTAAAAGAAGCTATAAAACCCTGATGGAATGCAGTGTGATGGCTGTAGAACAGCAGAGGCAATTGCTGGTGGAGGACTGGTAGCCGGAGGATATATGATAGCTGCTGCAGCCCCAACGGGTGTCGGTGAGATTTTTGCAATCCCGGCGGCAGCGGCAACCGTTGTTGCTACAACTACAGCGGCAGGTACAGTCCTATTGTATCATGCAATCTTTGGTAGTCATGGTAGTGATAAGCCGCTTGAACCATATGATAGAAAAAAGCATTACGGGAACACGCCAACTAAAGCTGACAGAAAGCAGTTGGAAGCCAAGCCCGGTGAAGTGGTAGATCATGATCCTGAATTAGTTAAAAGATATTATGAAGGCGATAAAAAACTGGTGAAAAGCCTGGTTATCAAATGACAGATGAGGAAAGAAGGGCAAGCGCCAAAGATCGATCTAGACACCGAAAACAAACAAAAAAAGAATCCGATTCACAAGGAGGAAAAGCGTCTCAATACTCAAAGGAGCAAAAGAAAAAACATGGCTTATAATAAGAACCAACTTTACAAAGATTTACTGATAAAACATTACTCAAATATCTGGGGCAAGAAGTTTAGGGAAAGAACTTGGGATAGAGGTCCAATGAAGGGTTTATCTAGCGACTTTTCAATTCTAGAATTTGAACCAAGTTTAAATAGAAACATGTGGACATATAGCACATGTGGTATGTCTACATTTACCCATATTCGCCCTATTGAATTACACGTTTTTTCATCCATACAAGATGATAGTATCTTAGAATTATTAACATCGGTAAGTTATTATCACAACGTTGATGATAATCTTGATTTGGGGCATACAGTCAATTTTGGTCGGTCTTGGCAAGATTCTTCAACATGCTCGTATGGTTTGATATCTTTACCATATCTAGATGGCCCAGATTTAGAAATATTTAATCCCAGTAAAGAAGGGTTGAAGATAGTCCATTGTTACTGGCTTATTCCGATAACAGAAGCCGAGTTAGAATTTAAAAAGCAATTTGGATTGGAAACATTGGAAGAGAGATTTGATGAAACTCAATTCAATTACGTTAACCCGCAAAGAGAAAGTGTTGTTTAATAGATCAATGTTGATAGTGTATTACCCCCCCCAACCTGGCGCAAGTATGAGGCATAGGCAGGCGGGCAAACGCTACTTGTGCCTATCTTAATACCCAAATTTGGTTTTGCAGCAATGATTTTTTGCTGTACTTTGATGCGGCATGAGCAGGAAATATAAATTCGGGGATCAGGACAAGCTTTATTTTGTAAGCTTTGCTGTTATTAACTGGATAGACCTTTTTATCAGGAACGAGTACAAGCAGATCATGCTAGATAGCTGGAAACATTGCCAGCTAAACAAAGGCTTAGAAGTATATGGCTGGTGTATAATGACCAGCCATATTCATATGATAATTGGAAGCAACCAAAATAAGCTGGAAGATATTATGCGCGATATGAAAAGACATACTTCTGAAAGATTAAAAGAAGCTATAAAGTCAAACCCTCAAGAAAGCCGCAGAGAATGGTTGCTTTGGATGATGGAGCGGGCTGGGCGAAAAAACAGCAATAACCAAAGTTTTCAATTATGGCAACAGGATAATCATCCGATAGCGCTTTATGACAATAAAGTATTACACCAAAAACTGGATTATATTCATTCTAATCCGGTAGAGGCTGGTTTTGTCGAGAAACCTGAAGATTATTTGTATAGCAATGCACGGGATTATTACGGGTTGTCGGGGTTCATAGATATATTATTGGTTGATCCTCTGGTAGCTTGAAACTTACCGGTCCGAAAGGAGAGGCACAAGTACCCTAACCCGCTTTTCCAGCCCGGATACTTGCGCCAGGATTTGGGGAGTATACATTAAATCACGAAGCGACGGCACTAACCTTCCATCGGGTATTAAAATGTAAAATTCTGATTGACAGGTGTTCGTATGGATGTGAACGCATAGGACCGGGCAGAGGCACTTCTTTACATCTTATCCTTTACGTTTAATAGCCGATACATTATATTTGTAACCCCACGGGATGTAGCGTAGCCCGGTATCGCGTCCCGACAGATGTCGGGAAGGTCGGAGAACGGGTTAAGAAACTACATAGGTGATGTGTTTGTAATTTTGAAAAATTACGGGATGTAGCGTAGCCCGGTATCGCGTCCCGACTTGGTCGGGAAGGTCGAGGAGTAGGGTTAGAAAACTACATGAGTGATATATTTGTAGTTCTGAAAAAGTTCGGGATGTAGCGTAGCCCGGTATCGCGCCAGCATGGGGTGCTGGAGGTCGTGGGTTCGAATCCCGCCATCCCGACATTTTTTAGAAAGTCTTTAATCGAAAGGTTGAAGACTTTTTTTGTGGAATCGCGTCCCGATAGGATCGGGAAGGTCGTGGGTTCGAATCCCGCCATCCCGACTCGTTAGAAAGTCTTTGATCGAAAGGTTAAGGACTTTTTTTATGATATCGTGTCCCGATAGGATCACCTCAAAATCATGCTAGGCCGAGAACAGCGGTTATGTAACAAACTTATAGAATTAGGTAAAGAAATATTTTCTTAACAGTTAATTTACATCTGAGCCGTCTATTCGCCCGGTTAAATAACTTAATTCATGAATAAATTAAAACTAAAACACGTATTAGTGGGCCTGACTATTCTATTGGCCGCATGTTCAAAAAAAGATGACAGTCCTATAGTGCCTGCCGGTGGCGGTACGACACCAGGAAAAACACCAACACAAGACAGCCTCTATCAAGTTACAGAAGACTTTGAGAAGGGCACCAAAGGTGCTTATGCCATTGCAAACGTCGCCCTTAAAACCGGAAGCTGGTCCCTGGATGACGCACTGATCGGCAACACCGGTTCTGACACCCGTATCGACACATGGTCTATTCGCCTTCGCACGGGTAACATCACTACCAATTTTAAAGTGAACGGGTTAACAATGGTATACGTTTCTTCTGCTACTTATGGAAACGATGGCGCGTCTACCTGGCAATTTCAAACCAGTACCGACGGAACAACTTTTACTACAGTTGGCAGTCCGGTTACGGATAACTCCAAAACTTTCCGTGTTGATTCTTTTGCTGTAAAGTCGGCAGTACCGGTGGCTATCCGCATTGTTAAAACAGGCACTACCCGTATTAACCTTGACAATATAGTTTTTAAAGGCACAGGAAATTCAGGTATCAAGATTGATACTACAACTTCAACCGGTACCGGCAGCACTGGTACCGGCAGTACCGGCGATAATAGCAGCCGTAACGTAACAGTAGGTACCGATGCTCCCCCCTCAAGCGGAGACAACTCGAACCTGTTATTGGGCAATCCATCAAACGCGACAACTGATGTGAGCAACAAGGATAATTACCTTATCGATCAGCATTATTATATAGAATCATACTCATCAACGCGCGGCACACCAAACTGGACGGCATGGCACCTTGATCAGTCAAACCTGGGCAATACAGACAGGCTGGATAATTTTGCTGAATGGGCCGGTATGCCTGCAGGCTGGTTCCAGGTAAGCTCCGGCGCCTTCAGCGGCACTGAATATAACCGTGGCCATAACTGCCCGAGCGCCGACCGTACCAGCAGTACCGATGCCAACAGCTCAACTTTTCTGATGACAAATATGATCCCGCAAACATCAGCTAATAACGGTGGTACATGGGGCGCTTTTGAGGAGTATGTACGCAGCTTTGTGCAAAACAACAACATGGAAGCTTACATTATAATGGGCAGCTACGGCAACAAGGAAACTATCGATGGCGGCCACGTAACCGTGCCTACCAATGTTTGGAAGGTGGTGGTATTATTACCGGTTGGCGATAATGATATTAGCCGCATCACCTCATCCACCCGCGTTATCGCGATCAATACACCGAACACAGATGATGTATCACCGGACTGGACCAAATACATCACCACAGTAAAAGACATTGAAACAGCCACCGGCTATAATTTGCTTACAGCTTTGAACAGCCAATTGCGAAGCACATTGGAAAGCGAAAAAGATGCCGGACAGTAAGCCGCATAACAGTTTAGCAATCAAAGCAAACTGTAGGTAAACTTTCAAATCCGATAAAAATGTTTTGGAAAACGGTCATTTAAGCAGGCAAAAGAACAAGCCCTTAGTATTAAAACTGAGGGCTTGTTCTTTTGTTAAATCTATGAATTAAGGACCAAGGAAAACAGCAATTTATATGTTTAAACAAAAATTCAGAAAAAATCCAAAATCTTTGGGTTAGTACCTTGGTTTTTATATTTTTATAACGTGGTCATATCTACCTGGTTGACTAAGGATTACTTTTCGGTTTCCCCTGCATCCGATCATACATCTATTTTTCAAATCACGCAACGTAACGCCAAAATAATAGTATGAAGACATCTTACAAAAACGATTACATTCCTACGGAAGAGCTCAGGAAACGGGCAAAATCTAAAATACCTAAATTCATCTTTGAATACCTGGAAGGCGGCTGCAATGAAAATATCAACCTGTATAAAAACTCAAAAGATGTTCGTGACGTAGAATTAAAACCAATTTATATCACAGAACATAAGGAAGCGGATTTAAAAACCGAGCTATTTGGTCACACGTACAATGCGCCGTTTGGTATTGCACCGATGGGTTTACAGGGATTTATGTGGCCCAATGCACCTGAAATAATGGCCAGGGCTGCTGGAGAGCACAATATTCCTTTTTTGATCAGCACGTTAACAACAGCAACGGTTGAGCGGTTGAATGAGTTGGCAGGCGGGGCATGGTTTCAGTTATACCATCCCAAGGGGGCCGAGTTACGCGATAAACTGATAAAAAAAGTTGACGCTGCCGGGTGCCCGGTTTTGGTATTGATAATAGATATGCCGACTAAAGCATATAAGTCATGGGATATACGTAATGGTTTTGATATGCCGCCCGAAATGTCGGTCAGAAATATCCTTCAGATGATGGCTAGGCCAGAGTGGGTACTTAGAACCCTGTATCACGGCAAACCATCATTTTCCATTATGAAGCCCTTTGAAGACCCTGCCAACCGGCAGTTTCATTTTGATCATAAGCTGGATGAAAGAAAAATATCTGAAATAAGGGATATGTGGAAGGGCAAATTGGTTATTAAAGGAGTTTCATGTGAGGAAGATACCGAGACCGCCATTAAACTGGGAGCTGATGGCATTATTGTTTCCAATCACGGGGGCAGACAATTGGATGCCGGCCAGTCATCTATCGCCACGCTGGGACCGATCGTAAAGAAATACGAGGGTAAGATCAAGATCATGATGGATAGCGGGCTGAGAAGCGGTCCGGATATAGCCCGGACGCTGGCTTCGGGAGCAGAGTTTACTTTTTTAGGCCGGAATTTTATGTATGCCGTAGCAGCACTCGGAGCTGAAGGCGCGAACCATATGATCCGCAGCCTGACGATCCAGTTAAAGCAGGTAATGGAACAAATTGCCTGTGTAAAGGTGAGCGATTTAAAAAATCACCTGGTAAAAAAGGATTGATCACTTTTGCCGTACCACAAAAGAGACACCGTTTTCAAACCCCGAAAAATCGGTCTTCAACCTGCGGGATACCACTTGCAAACTATCATTAAACCGCCGGATGACCAGGTAATGAAATGCAGGCTTGTAGGTGGCAGCAAGATCGTGGCTGAGTTCTTTGGTATAAAGCGGTTGATGAAGACCACCGCCTCCGCCAATAACCAGGAAGTGTTTGCCGTTCTCTACAAAATGCTCGTAATTATGTGAATGCCCTGAGATAAAAAGCACGCATTTTTTAGAGTTGATAAAGGCAGGAAGAAAGTTCTGCCGGACTGCCATAGATGGCTTTACGATCTTGCTGTTTGTATAGGGCGAATGGTGACAACCGACAATGATAAACTTAACGGAATCGTCTTTGTCCAGTTTCTTGATCATCTTATTATACCAATTATCCTGTGCTAGTATCTCGGCAGCGGTCATTTTGTTGAAGTTTGAATTTAGCAAAATGATCGCTGTGGAGTCAATAATCTCCGTGTATCCCGATGCTTTATACATCGGGAACCTGGTTTGAAAGTTTTTGACGCCTCTTTTCGGCCTGAACAATACTTCATGGTTGCCGAGTGTGGCATAAACCGGTATAGTGTCGTGCGAAAACTCCTTCAGGTATTCATCAATCGCGGTCCATTTGCTAACCCGGTAACCTACGGAAACCACATCACCTAAAATGAAAAATCCGGAAGGATGCAGGCTCAGCACATCCTTAAAGATCATTTTGGTCGCCTGCTGATTATGATTTGACTTGAGCAAGATCTTTTCCACCCACATTGGTTCCTGCGTGTCGCTTGTAAATGCAATTACCGGGCGCTTTTCCTGTGAGAAAGCCGCGCAGGCCAGGAGGCTAAGAATGAGTGCGCAAATAATTTTACTCATGTTGATCAATAACGCGGATAACATAAATTATGTTCATGGTTTATAAGCTAAAGAATTAAATATCGTATTAGTATATTCCACATCAAATAATCACGTCACATGCTTCGCCAATTTATTACGTTAATTATTGCCTTTTTTTATTCGGCTTTTATTTATGGCCAGGTACCGCCAATAAAACTAAAATTTGAAAAAGGGCATGTAACCGCCAGGTTTTTAGTCCAAAATCAGGAAAGGAGATTTACGCTGGACTCAAATTTACCATCAACGGCCACAAATGATACAACCGCACTTGTCTCTGCGGATAGTGGGAGAATAGTCACAAAAAAGAAAATCACCTACTTCGATCATCAATGCGTTATAACCAGCGAAATAAAAAAGACCGGTTACGGACTGCTGTGGGATACCTATATAGAAGGATTAGATAGTGATTTTACCATACCGATCGAAACAGCGTTGCAATGGGATAATCCTGCGCCGTTACAATTTTGGACAACATGGTCGGATAATCACTTAAATATAAAATCCAATGATTGGCAGGACCCTTTTATACCTGCTTCATTCCAGGATTTGAAACTTGTTTATGGCGGCGAGAGCCATACCTCGCGTGATGCTTTTGTTATTCCGATTGCCAGCAGCTTTTTTAAGGACGGTAATGTTGGTGTAAGTTTTATTGAATCATTAAATGATACCATATTAAACCTTAATATTAATACTACGGCTGATGGAAGAATAGCCTATCAGCATATTAATCACAGGATCGGGAAAGGCCGTAAAATTCACATCAGGCATCAAATTGTTTTTCATGAAGCAGATTGGAGGGCGGGGATATCCTGGCTGAAAGATAACTACAAGGATTATTTTGTGCCTGAAGCGCCGGAAGTAAATAGTATTGCAGGCTGTGGCGCCTACTCCTCATTCGAAGGCGAATTAGATACGGCTAAGTATCATAATATGGGCTTTAGCATTAATTGGAAAGCATCTCTTGATTTTCCTTATATGGGTCTTTTTATACCTCCGGTAAAAAACGATGATGAAAAGTGGACGAAATATAAACAAGGGGGAGTAATTGTGGGGGATGGGTATGCTTCCATAAGCCGGCTCAATGAATATTCCAAACACTTGAACAAAATGGGCTTTTATACGCTAAGCTATTTCAATGTATATGAATTTGGCAATGCTATAGTATATCCATATAAAATATCACAAACAGTAAACAGCAATGATTGGGAAAACCCCAACGATTTTCTTTATAAAAAGCTTAAAAGCGCAATGCTGAAACCGGCTGGTCAGTTACCTGATTGGGAGGACAGGCCGCTATACTCAAATTGGGAGGGCAGTGTGGTTTTAGACCCGGCAGTTCCATCTTATCATACATTGTTGTTAAACCAAGCTGAACTTCATATTGAAAAAATATCCGCTTCGTCCGGAATTTGTATTGATCGGCTTGACTGGACACGGTATTACAATGGTAATGGAGATGATAGCATAAGTATGATCGGGCAACAAAAAACACGTTCAATGCTGACATCCTGGAAAAGTATTATTACACCCGTAGCCCAAATGATGCATGCAGCACACAAGGCAATATTTTGCAACCCTTTAAATCGCAGAATTGATCTTCTGCAGCATATCGATGGCATTTATGATGAATTTGGCTATTTACCCTACAGCCTTAATTTGTGTTCGCAAATGGCTTTTTTTAAACCAATAATAGCCTGGACGTTTTCTAAAGAGAACCTGCAGCCAGACCCGGATGCTTATTTTCAGCATCATATCTATATGGGGGCTTTTCTCACTGTGCCCTTTCCTGGTAATGATCATTGCATCACGCCAGATAAGTGGGCTGATAAATATTATGCTGATTATGGCATGCTTCTTAGGGCATTGAAAGGGCGTGAGTGGATACTATCACCTCACGTAGTGGAAGTAGAAAATAATGCGGCCAAAGCCAATGTTTTTAAAACGAACGCAGGGGTTATTGTACCCGTAGTACTTGGAGGAAAAACTCAAAAGGCTTCGGTGCTGCTAAGGTTGCCTTATTCTGTTTTAGAGAAAAAAGACCTTGAAATAAAAGTATTGTATCCGGGTGAAAAGACCTGGAAAGTATTGAAAAAAGTAAAGTTCAGCAAAGTGATTAAAACCGAGGTGCAGCTGGAAAGAGGCTGCGCTTTACTTTGCATCAGCTAATGCTACTACTTTTGAAAACAGGCCTTATCGATCCTGTCTTTTTGCCTTAAATGATGCCGCAGATGCATTTCAGCAAACTGGAGCCAGTCTAAAGTATTGAAATAAAGTAAGCCGGGATGCCGGGTTTTTCCGATAGCTTTTGATGGATCAAATGATGCATACAGATTATTTACAGCTGTTTTTATAGCTAATAATTTTTGTTTTACTTCATCCTTGCTTTCAGGTTGTTTTATGTAGATCCCGGTGGCTGGCCCCTGGATCATCATATCAGGAAAGCTATTATTCCGGAGCATTATGCGTGCATTTTCATGCATTTCTTTTTCGCTGTCTGCATTAGTTTGTATAGCAGCAGCCATTTGTTCCGCAAACCAGGCGGTGTCATCAGTAATATGGGTATACACCTGTCCCAGCGACCAGGAATTATCATCAGGTTTTTGGCAAAGCATTTCTAAAGTGTAGTCATCCAGAAAATCGATCCATTTTTGGATGGTTTCGTTAAATGAATTGAGCAATGTTATTTCCCTTTGATTTTCCATGGTGCAGTACCGAAGATAGCTAAAAGTAGCAAAGTGTTCATAGCGTTCATGAGCGTTCACGGGCGTGTGAACGTGAACACCTTCATTAAAGATAACTGTTGTATACAGTTGTGAAGATTTACTTTCTCAACTTTCTGGTTAGTCATTCCATTTAATTCAGTAATTTTGCAGTGTCTTACCAGATCATAACAATGCTATTACTAAAAAGCAAGCAACTCCCTGTATGACTGCCACTTACAATAAGGATTTAGGAACAAAACAAAAGGCCCTGGCTATTAACCTGGACCCCAAAATATATGGCTCATTTGCCGAAATAGGCGCCGGACAAGATGTTGCGGCCAACTTTTTCAAAGCTGGCGGCTCTTCCGGAACGATAGCCAAAACTATGTCGGCTTATGACATGACCTTTTCTGACGCCATTTATGGCGTTCAGCAAGTAAAGCGTTATGTAAGCGAAGCCCGGTTGATTTCCATGCTGGAGCATGAGTATGGTCTGCTGATCGAGCGTTTGGCTGCTCAGCGTGGCGATACAACAACCTTCTTTGCGTTTTCGGATACCATGTCGGCCCTAAATTTCCATAAGACCAACGAAGGTCATGGATGGATGGGCGTACGGTTCCAACTAGAACCTAATGGTGCATATAATGATGTGATCCTTCACGTAAAGCTGCTGGATAACGATAACAATCTGCAACAGCAGGCGGTAGGTATATTGGGTGTAAACCTGATGTATGCCTGCTTTTATTATCATGAAGTTGCGCCGGTTTTCCTGCTGTCGTTGATGGACGATCTTTCAAAAGACCGTATCCAGATCGATATGATCCGTTTTGAAGGACCGAATTTCACCAATGTAGATAACAGGCTGATGAGCTTGCTCCTGGTAAAATACGGGTTTTCGGATGCCGCGGTGTTTGGTCCGGATGGCAAGAATCAGCAGCCTTCGGAAGTATTGTACAAAAAGCACATTGTTGTAGTGAGGGGCCGTTTCCGCCCGGTGATCAACGTTCATATGGATATGCTGCATACCGGTGTAAAACAGTTTTTGCAGGAGCCCGATGTAGACCATTCACAAGTTGTGGTAATCACTGAGCTCACTTTAACGGCGTTGAAGGAAAGAAATGCTGATGATAGTTCAGAGATTGATGAAAAGGATTTTCTTGATCGTGTGGACATTCTATGTTCACTTGGACAAACGGTATTGATATCAAATTTCCATGAATATTATAAATTGGTGTCCTACCTGTCAAAGATCACCAAACTGAAAATGGGCGTTGTATTAGGTTATCCTAACCTGGAATACATTTTCTCTGAAGAGCACTATAAAGATCTGCCAGGAGGTATCCTCGAGTCGTTTGCTACACTTTTCAGTCGCAAGGTAAAACTGTTTATCTATCCAACCCTGCGCGATGGCATGATCATGAACTGCCTGCGTTTTTATCCGCCTCCACATCTTATCGATTTGTATCGCTATCTGATAGCCAACAACAAAATTGAAGACATCAGGAACTATAATGAAAGTAATCTTAACGTGCAGACTGATAATGTTTTGGAGCTTATCAAATCAGGCGCCGATGGATGGGAAGAACTTGTACCCGCCGAGGTAGCAGCAGTAATAAAAGACCGCTGTCTTTTCGGTTACCCGTGTAAAACTGAAACCGCAAAAGAGGAAGTTAAGGCTGACGAACCATCGGAGCATACCGGAGTGTAAATCGGCGGCCAAAGGCTCTTTAGATTTATTGTCTTAAAGATTTTACGGGACTGAAAAAACATAATTCATAACTTAGCTATAAGCCAAAGAATTATGAAACCTGTAAAACTAATCCTGTGGATGCTGCTTTGCGTAGTTGCCGTTGCATTTGCTCCTTTTTTACCCAAAGAACATTGGAAGTTCTTATTTAACGGAAAAGACCTTTCCGGATGGGATACCTATATCGGACCGGATTTAGACGATAACGGCAAACCAATCACCAGCACGCCTATAGGGCTAAATAATGATCCGCGCCATGTGTTTACTGTTGTGCAGGATAATGGCGAAAATGTTATCCGCGTATCGGGCCAAAATTGGGGTGCGATCATTACAAAAAGTGAATTCGAAAATTATCATTTGCAACTGCAATTCAAATGGGGCGACCTTTCCTGGGGACAGAAGAAAGGTAAGAAAAAAGACAGCGGTTTGCTGTACCATTCTGTAGGGAAATATGGAGCAGATTATGGTGCCTGGATGCGCGCACAGGAATTCCAGATAGAAGAGGGGAATACCGGGGATTATTGGGGCTGTGCAGGCGGCGAGGCGGATATACCTGCTGACAAGAAATCAGAAACCGATTATGTATATGATCCACGTGGAACATTGCTGCGGTTTAGCCAGCAAAGCAAACAAAGCCGTCATTGCATCAAGCAAGGTGATGCGGAAAATCCTTCAGGTCAATGGAATACACTTGATTTGTATTGCCATGGTGATACCAGCATTCATGTAGTAAATGGAAAGGTAATGATGGTGTTGTATCATAACCAGCAATCAGAAAACGGCCAGGATTTAACGTTGACTAAAGGCCGGATTCAATTGCAATCGGAAGGGGCAGAGTTATTTTATAGAAATATAAGGATACAGTCCATCAATATCCTGCCCCAAGAGTTGATTAAGCAATAAGGAATGTGACATAAACTAAAAAGGCCCCGTTCGGAGCCCTTTTAATATGTTATAGTAAGATTTTTCTATTAATTCATCCGGTAAGGCGCGATCAGATAAAACTCAGGAATTTGTACGTTAAAGGTGCCATTATCCACCATACGCACCATCTGGTATTCACCTTTCATACTGCCCATGTCTGTTTTCAGGTTGCAGCCCGATACATACTCATGAGTGCTTCCTGGTTCAATAACAGGCTGCTGGCCAACCACACCTTCGCCTTCTACTTCACGTTTTGCCCCATTTGAGTCGAAAATTTCCCAATGCCTGCGTAATAATTGCACAGAACTATGTCCTACATTTTCGATGCTTATTTTATAAGCAAACATATAATGATCATTTGCCGGATTAGAATATTCTGGCTGGTAAATAGTCTCTACTGAAACTTTAACACCGTCGGTAATGGTTGTGATCATGAGCTTATCGTGAATGAATTTCAAATATATGTTTATCAAAACAAATATTACGCCATTTCTTCAGAGTAACGTTCGGCCACCTCAAATAATATTTCCAGCACCTCTTCCACACTGGCTGCAGTGACTAATTTCATGCGGAACTCTTTAAAATGATCAACTCCCTTAAAATAATTGGAATAGTGTCTGCGCATCTCAAAAAGGCCTGTTTTCGGTCCTTTCCATTCAATCGATTTCTCTAAGTGAGTCTTGCAAACCGCTATGCGTTCGGCAATTGTGGGTTTGTCAAGATATTGTCCTGTTTTAAAAAAATGTTTTATTTCGCGGAAGATCCAGGGGTATCCAATGGCTGCACGACCGATCATCATGCCATCAACTTCATATTCTAAGCGCCAATCGGCAGCTTTTAGCGGTGAGTCGATATCGCCGTTTCCGAAAATGGGGATTTTTATCCTCGGATTTTTCTTTATATCGCGGATTAACGCCCAATCGGCTTCTCCCTTATACATCTGCGAACGGGTGCGACCGTGAATAGTGAGGGCTTGTATGCCCACATCCTGCAAACGCTCGGCAACTTCGTACACATTTTTAGTATTGTCATCCCAACCCAGGCGGGTTTTCACAGTTACCGGCAAGTGAGTAGCTTCTACAACGGCTTTGGTCATCGCCACCATTTTGGGAATGTCCTGCAATAAACTTGCACCGGCGCCACGACAGGCCACTTGCTTTACAGGGCAGCCATAATTAATGTCCATCAGATCGGGATTAACCTCAGTAGCGATCTCGGTTGCTTCGCGCATGTGCTCGATGTCACTGCCAAATATTTGTATCCCTATCGGGCGTTCGTATTCAAAAATGTCGAGCTTCTGTCTGCTTTTTGCTGCATCACGTATCAATCCTTCCGATGAAATGAACTCGGTATACATCATATCCGCACCGTTCTGCTTGCAGACGTAACGGAAGGGCGGATCGCTCACATCCTCCATCGGCGCCAGCAGCAGCGGAAATTCCCCGAGATCAATATTTCCAATTTTTACAGACATCTTTATCTTTATCCGCTGCAAAAATACGAATTTAGCGCCAAAATATGTCAGACGTTCCTCACAACCCCATCCCGCATAGGCACATACACCCAGGTTACCAGTTTCTGGCCGTTGTTGGTTTATTATTATTGGCGCTTATCGTCGGCAGTTTTATCGGGATGATCTTTATAGCGGCGAAGTATGGATCTCAAACACTGACAGATATTTTACAGGCAAATCTTACAGCCCCGAATGTGTCTGTATCGCTATGGATACTACAGTTTTCAGGAACAACCTTGCCAATATTGGCAACGCCGCTTATATTTTCCTACTTTATTGTGCAGGAACCGGATGCGTACCTGAAAACTAACTTCCACTTTCCGTGGTTGCTCATCGCCATTGTTTTTGTGACGATGATGCTTTCCAATCCGCTCATTGAATTCCTGAGTAACCTGAACGAGAAAATGGTGTTACCAAAGTTCCTGAAAGGTGTACAAGATTGGATGCGAGAAAGCGAGGACCAGACCAAAAAGCTATCAGATGCCATGATGGCAATGAATTCATTCTCTGCAATGATATTCAACTTGTTGTTTATTGGTTTGCTGACGGCTATTGTTGAGGAAGTATTATTCCGCGGATGCCTGCAAACCATATTCGTCCGGTGGACAAAGAGTAAACATGCTGCCGTTTGGATCGTGGCCATATTATTCAGCGCTTTCCACATGGAGTTCTTTGGATTTTTACCAAGACTGTTTTTGGGGGTACTTTTTGGATATTTTACCGCCTGGAGCGGCAGCGTTTGGCCATCCGTTTGGGCGCATTTTGTAAATAACGGAACCATTGTGGTGATCACCTACCTGGCAAGTCAAAAAATGGTAAATGTGGATGTGAATGACGAGCATATGTTTAGTAATGTCATTTATGCAGTGAGCCTCGTGATAACGATCGCATTGCTGTATTTTTATCATTATATTGCAGTAAAAAGGAAGATTTCAGATCATGGAGAAGAACTGGGTTAGAATTTTTACAACCTTTAATTATTACCAGGCCGAAATTGTGAAGCAGGTGCTTACTGAAAATGAAATCGATACCGTTTTATTAAACAAACAAGACTCTTCCCATCGTACCTTTGGTGACATCGAAGTATATATTCATCAGCAGGATTTTAGTAATGCCATCGAAATTATGATCCTGAACCAAATCAATTTATGAAAACACGCGCCATAACCGGCTTTTTCTTTGTTATTGTAATGCTTGGCTCCATGTTATTGGGGCAATATGTGTTCGGCGTATTTTATTTGTTGCTGAGCGCTTTTGCCTTGTACGAGTTTTATGGATTGGTAAAGCAAAGCGGCATTCAACCAAATATCCTAAGTGGGATATTAAATGGCGTATTGATCTATACTGCATTTTCACTCGTTCACACACTGCTGCCTGATGCGTTTAAATATGTATTCATACTTGCGCTTACTTTGAGTTTGATCTTCTTCCAGGAATTATATAAAAAGTCAGAAACACCATTCACCAATATCGCCTATACCATAATGGGCATTGTTTACGCGATCATCCCTTTTACATTTTTCCATGCTTTAGGATTTTTGGGGACTTCGTTCAATTTTCATGTTCCGCTGACATTTCTCGTTATGCTTTGGGCTAATGATACCGGCGCTTACCTGAGCGGTTATTTTTTCGGGCGCACAAAGCTGTTCGAGCGTCATTCGCCTAAAAAAACATGGGAAGGATTTATTGGTGGTGTATTGGTCGCAGCTGTTGCGGGATATATTTTAAGTAATTTCTATCATGAATTCTCCTGGGACAAATGGGTGATCATGGCTGTACTAATAGGTTGCTTCGGTACGCTGGGTGACCTGGTGGAATCGATGTTTAAGCGCAGTATCAATATTAAAGACTCAGGCGGCATATTACCAGGGCATGGCGGACTGCTTGACAGGTTCGACGGCCTTTTACTTTCGGCACCAATTGTTTATGCGTACCTCTACTTAATTTCAAATTCTTAATTTTGCAGAAAATCTGATAAAATGACTATCCACAAAGAAGGTTATACCTCCATTGCGCTGTGTGTGCTGTTTATATTCGTAGTAAACGCCGTCATCCAGTTTTACTACCCTGACGCACATACACTGAGATGGATCGTATATATATTATCGTTCGCATTGTTTATCATCATCCTGCAGTTTTTCCGCAGCCCACATTTTCATATCAACTTGGATGAAACACAGGTGCTTTGTCCTGCAGATGGTAAAGTAGTGGTGATTGAAGAAACTGAAGAATCAGAGGTATTAAAGGACCGTCGTATACAGATATCGGTATTTATGTCACCTATCAATGTGCATGTAAACCGTAATCCAATAGCAGGTGTGGTAAAATACTTCAAATATCACCCGGGCAAATATTTGGTAGCCTGGCACCCGAAATCATCCACTGAAAACGAGCGTACAACCATTGTGATCGAAAACAGCAAAGGCGTATCAGTTCTGTTCAGGCAAATTGCCGGTGCAATGGCCCGACGCATTGTATGGTATGTAAAAGAAGGTGATAAAGTAGACCAGGGCGCACAGTTCGGATTTATTAAATTTGGTTCGAGAGTGGATGTTTTCCTGCCTTTGGGAACCAAGATCAATGTAGGTTTAGGCGAAGTAGTAAAAGGCGGTCGTACCGTGTTGGCTACGTTGGCAGAACCAGTGAAAGTAAAGGAAGAATCAGTGGCTGTGGAAGAGGTTGCAGCCCCCAAAGCTAAGACAACCAAGAAAAAAGTATAAACCCGTCTTTGCGAGGAACGAAGCAATCTCTACATAGGACATTCAATGGAACGTAATTTTGTAATTGAACGTTCATTAAGAGATTCTTGCTCCCTGATTTGCATAGTATAGAGATTGCTTCGTTCCTCGCAAAGACGTTAAAAGATATCACGAAAAAAGCCCCGATGAATTTCATCGGGGCTTTAATATTTTCAGTACACTTAAGATTATACTCTTTTTGATTTGATACGGGCTGCTTTACCGGTCAGATCGCGCAGGTAGAACAATTTAGCACGACGAACTTTACCGTAGCTGTTAACCTCAACCTTGTCAATATTTGGCGAGTTGATTGGGAAAATACGTTCAACACCGATACCGTTTGAAACTTTACGTACAGTAAAAGTTTCGTTGTTACCTACGCTGTTGCGTTGGATAACCACACCCTGGTAAACCTGAATACGTTCTTTGTTACCTTCTCTGATTTTATAGTGTACGCTAACAGTATCACCCGCTTTGAACGCAGGAAGTTGCTTTTTTTCTACTGATTGCTCTTCAACAAATTTTACTAAATCCATGATTTTAAGCTCTTAAAAGCGATTTTTAGCCCGTAAAAATCGGATTGCAATAATAGGGATTTTATTTCTAAATAAAAAACGGAATTGAAAAATTTCCACAAATCGTTTTTCTATCCACAATTTACGGAAAAGAGGGATGGTCCCAAACACGTATCTGACGATTTACTTTAATAAATCCGGTCTTCTCGTTTTGGTCCGCTCCACAGCCTGTTCAAAACGCCATTTTTCTATTTCGGGAGTATTGCCGCTTAAAAGGATATCTGGCACCTTATGACCATTCCAATCGGCGGGGCGGGTGTAAACCGGGGCATCTAACAGATCATCCTGAAAAGAATCAGACAGGGCAGAAGTTTCATCAGACAATACACCCGGTATCAGCCTAATTACTGCATCCACCAAAACAGCTGCAGGCAATTCACCACCGGAGAGAACATAATCACCAATAGAAATCTCACGGGTTACGAAAATATCGCGGATGCGCTGGTCGATGCCTTTATAATGGCCACAAAGAATAATGACGTTCTTTTTTATGGATAATTGATTGGCGATCTGCTGGTTCAGCGTTTCTCCATCCGGCGACATGAAAATGATCTCGTCGTATTCTCTCTCAGACCTAAGTTGTTCGATGCACCGGGCAAATGGCTCGATGGTCATGACCATGCCACTACCGCCGCCATAAGGGTAATCGTCAACACTTTTTTGCTTGTTAGTGGCATAGTCGCGCAGGTTGTGCACATGTATTTCGGCAATGCCTTTTTTCTGCGCCCGCTGCAAAATAGAATGAGCAAAAGGGCTTTCGAGTAAAGAAGGCAATACCGTGATCAGATCAAAGCGCATGGCGCAAAGATAATGTGCAGATGTGCGGATTTCAAATGTGCAGATTATCTATATAATCTAATCTTTAAGCGGGTTCTTGATATAAGCCAAACACATTCCCAAACGGATCGCTGAAACGGGCAGTAATCTCAGGTGCATCCATACCGATAGGTTGAACGATTTTTCCGCCATTGGCAATTACTGCGTCTATGGTTTCTTCTACGCTATCCATCATTACATAAACCATTAAGCCCGGTTCGGTAGAGGGTTTATATTGATTGGTCCACATGCCGCTTACTACGCCCACACCGTCATCAAAGGCTGCATTTCCATGATTATCGCTGCGGATTGGCCAACCGAATACAGCTTCGTAAAAGTTAGCTGACTTTGGAATATCATCAGCCGGGATCTCGACATAACATATTTTGCCATTGCCTCCGCCGGGATGCTGATATAAACCAAGCAAATTCCCGAA
Source organism: Mucilaginibacter sp. (assembly GCF_036568825.1). Taxonomy (GTDB): domain Bacteria; phylum Bacteroidota; class Bacteroidia; order Sphingobacteriales; family Sphingobacteriaceae; genus Mucilaginibacter. The sequence continues at coordinate 61,474 of NZ_DATCRU010000056.1, forward strand.
AGGATCATTAAACCAGGCGATGACCTCGTGTTCAGTCAGATTCATCTGTTTGATGATGAGGCAGCCGCGGTCAGTGATCTTTTTCACTGTATCGGCTACATCATCTACCATAATGGAAACAATAAACCCGGCTTCGCTATGCTTTTTGCGACCGGTTACCCAGGTGCCGCTCACTTCATTAATACCGTCATCAAAAGCGAGGTGGCCGTCTCCGCGTTTACGGGTTTTCCATCCGAATACTTTGCTATAAAATGCGGCTGATTTTGCAATATCATCGGCAGGAATTTCTACATAGCATATTTTACCGTTGCCCAAGGTTGGGCCATTTTCATTTTCCATATTTTCAGGTTGAATTTTAGCAGCAAGATCAATACTTACACCTTGCACGAGTTCGATGCAATTCTGAGCCGCCAGTCCGCGTGCCAGCTCAGAGGTTTGCGGCGGATAAAGCCATATGACTTTTGCATTTAATGGCAGGACATGATTTTCTATAATGCCGGGCAATTCCGCTTCAGGACGATAAATGTGAACAATATCTACTTTTTCGGGCGAATCATCTAATTTTTCGAATGAAACATAAGCCTCATCATTAACCGGTAAAATGCTCAGCCCTTTGGTATTATTCGGCTCCTCCGTCAAAAGGATAGCCTCAGAATATCCATCAGGACTGTAGCTAAATACAATAAACCCTGTCTTCAGCAAAACATAGGGCAGATCAATATTTGGCCAATCGATCAAAAGAATGCTTTTTGATTCACTGAGCAATTGTTGTGCTTTGGTATTTTGTGACTCTGCCATATGCTTTAATTAAAACTTAGTAAAATCCTGATTCTTGGCTCTTGATTCTTGCGTCTAATCCCCTTCTTCTAAAATAAAGATTTCTTCCAGCGGTTTGTTGAACACTTTTGCAATTTTTAGCGCCAGCACTGTTGAGGGCACGTATTTGTTGCTTTCAATAGTATTAATGGTTTGTCGCGATACACCCACAGCCTCGGCCAGATCGGCTTGTGTCATGTCTTTTATGGCGCGTTCTATACGTATGGTATTTTTCATAGCCTATCCCTCGTTGCTTAATGAACGGTTGAGCCGCCAGATCATCCACCGGAACCGTACTATGAAAAATAACAAAGGCACCCAGAAGTCGAGTTCAAGGATATGTCCTATATCTTCAATGAATACCAGGCTGGCGATCAGTATGATATAATTGATAAAGATGGCCCAGCGCAATGAGTCGAGCCGGATATGCCATATCTGTTCGTCCTCGATCTTCTCTTTCGCAAAAGCTACCAAAAACAGCCCCGAAGACATTACCAGGGTGGTACAAATAAAAAACAGGTGTTCGCCGGAAAAAGGGCCACCGTTGGTTGGTTGCGCATCCATAATATTGACCATGCCATGCGACTTGCCAAGCATGCTAAGCGGCACATGCAGTATAACAAGTCCCCAGCCTAAGTAGCGGCACCAGTATGGAAAAAGGAAACGGGATTTCATTTTTGTAAAGTTTGATTTACCAAATGTAAAACAAATTGGACAAATGTCCAGTGTGTTTGACAAAATATTTTATATACTTAATAGGAGTTACTATTGAGGTAATAACATACAGGGATAAAAGAATAATTGTAACCGAAAAGAGAAATACTATGAAAGAGTAAGCCTTACAAAAGGACTTGAGTAGATAATTAGGATCGCCAAGAAAAAGATAGGAATAACTCAATTGGTTAGCCAAAAAATTACCCTATACTGGTGAGTATAGGGCAAATATCACATTGATGATAAAAATCATCAATTTTAATATACTATAAACTCTTTACTTTAAAGAATTTACTATTTAACTATAATATCCATGTTTATAGGGAGTTATGGTGCAAATATAAAATTAAATTTAACAGAAATTGTTTTTTTAATTTGAACTTATTATTGATCTACTGATATAATTTCTTCTATTTTGAACGTATTTCCACTCAGAAAGTTGCCTTTCTTGATTTCATTAATATGTTTATATGACTTGGTTCTGACGACCGAAAAACCAGTCAATGAATGCTTTGCTATTACCTCGAATGTAATAAACTTTTTATCGCTTATATGATGTTTTAAATTATCAAAGGTTGAAAACTGCGCAGCATAATCAGTACGACTATTAAGTCTTTCTTCTTTTATAAATATATCTTGCCATAAATGCTTTAAATTCAATTTGTGCAAGACCCATTGATAATTTTTGCGCAAGGTGACTTCTTCATGGGTAATATCTTCTCCATTTTGTGAAGATACATTCTCACACATGAATACTCTGACCTGTACATCATATATTCTATATACCCAAGATCTGTTAATTATTTTAAATGAGTATAACTGTTTATTTATCCCATTTACCTTACTATAAGTACATGCGATTTTATCAGCAATCTTAATACTTGGTTTAAACCTGCTTATAATTAGCAAAAAAAGTGCCGATGCAATAACTCCGATTATTAATGCAATTAAAGAGTTTTCTAATGAAATAGCAGTCAATTTTAATTGAATTGGTTTTAAGGTTGCGGCAATATACAAACATTATTAAAATAAAAATACCGTGAAAACACCCAATTTTCAAAGAACTAAATATTATAATTAGACGCGTTTCGCGATGATGTGTTACAAACCTAAGGCTAAAATTAACCAATAAGAAACATCAAGTTACTTACACTTGTTAGAAAATCAATAAGATATTCAAATATACGAAGCAGTACGGATAATCGTGATGACACCATTATGTCAGTCCAGCTAAAAATTCTTATCCATTTATTAGATAGTGTCCAATGTATTGACCAAATATTTTGGTAACAGAAAAAATACGCCCACTACCCAATTGCGCGGCTTATCCCTTATATTAGTAGAGTAATTTGCTTACTGGCTCTACCTTAAGCAAATACCCTTTATAGCCGTACCGACAGACATTTATTTATTCAGCCACATCAGATGCTTCATAAATGATAAGATATATCGGCATTATTTTATTAACCTTATTCAATATCACTAAACCTGATCAGGAGCTTTATACTTCTAAAAACGTACATATAACCCTCTTTTCCAAGGCCCTTATAGAAGATATAAAAGCCGTAACACAGTCAGGTGTATCCGTATTCAACGCCACCACGGGCGAACTGGATTTTAGCGTAAACATATCCACCTTTCAATTCGAGAAGGCTTTTATGCAGCAGCATTTTAACTCGGATTATATGGAGAGCGACAAGTATCCGAGGGCCATTTTCAAAGGAAAAATACAGGAGCATATTGATGTGGCAAGGGAAGGCACCTACCCGGTAAATGTCACCGGCGACTTAACTGTGCACGGAATCACTCAAAAAAGAACCATCCAGGGCAACGTGACCATAAAAAATGGCATTGTAAGCATGGCATCAGAATTTATGGTGAAATGCGCCGATCATAACATCGATATACCCCAGATTTTATTTTATCATATTGCCGAGAGTATTAAAGTGACGGTTTCGGCTACTTACAATCCTTATAAAAACATTCCATAAATAGATTTGACAGATGAAGAGCTTATTTACATTATTATTCTTTCTAACGATCAGTACCGGGTTGATGGCACAGGTCACCACTACCGACTCTCTTTTCAACTCCATGAGCAGTGATAAACAGCATGGGCCGGTTACCATTTTTGAATCGCCGAGACTTATTTTGACGCAGTCGACTGAAGTGCTCAAAAAGAAAAACTTAAGCGGGGTGTTTGTACACCGCTTTGGTGATATTGCAGGTGATTTGGGTGGTGGCAGAACACTATTCGGGCTCGATGCCATAGCCGATGTCTATATTGGACTTGACTATGGACTAACCAATGACCTGAATGTTGGCTTTGGACGAAGCACGATACCCAACGGCGGCGGTTTGGTAAGTGCAGAATTAAAATATGCCTTGCTGCGCCAGACAGCTGATGATAGCTCGCCGCTGGCCATATCGGTGTTAGGCCAGGCAGGCGTTAGACCGTACAATTCTTATAATTCTTTGGGCGACCGGATGTCCTATTTTGCGCAGGCGCTCTTTGCACGTAAGTTTTCGCATTCCTTTTCCTTCCAACTAGCGCCATCCATTTTGTATGAAAATCAGCCGGAACCTAATGTGCCCGGGAATGAGAATACGATCTTCTCGGTTTCGGCCACAGCAAAATTAAAAGTGACCAAGCTGATGAGCGTCGTGGTTGATTATGTCCATCCGTTTTCTTCTTTCAGGAATAATAATGTCGGCTATAGTGATCCTTTGGGTGTCGGTATACAGTTGGTGACCGGCGGACACGTATTTACGGTTAACGTATCAAATGCCAGGGCAATCAGCGAGATGAATTATTTAACCAATTCGGGATCAGATTTTGCAAGGGGGCAATATCGCTTAGGTTTTACGATTACCAGGACGTTTGATTTCAATCACAAGGAAAAGTATAACCCGAAGCGATAGTAAAACTTTATGCAGATTGCTCGATTACGCCGATTTCATCGACTTTTTCGTTGTTTTGTCTTAGAACCATATCCAGCTCAACGGAGGATATTTCCAGCAGGCGCAGGAATTCTTCTCTTTCGCTGTCACTGGCTTCTTTAAGTAAGGATACCAGGCCCATGATAGAACACAGTGGTTTGCGAAGCTCGTGAGAGTTTGACCAGGCAATCTGCATCAACGCTTCGTTGGATGTTTTGATGCGCTGATATGCTTCCTGCAGTTTTCTTTCTTTTTCGATCAGCTCGGTAATGTCCGTTGCCATTACCAGGTTGCAGTTTTGATCCTGGAACAATACCGGGTACGAAACGATGGATACCATAAAGGTCTCACCGTTCGACTTCACATGCTCTTTTATACTGGACAAGCGTGCTTCGCTTTGAAAATCTTTTAAATATTCGCTAAGTATGTTATCACCTTCAACAGAATGGATCTTATCAGCAGTAATTTTCAGAAATTTTTTACGGCTGTATCCATACTTCTCAATGGCAGCGTCATTTACTTTAACAAATTCCAGCTTCTCATTATATATCCAAAGAGGGTTGGGGTTTGACTCAAATAACTGACGGTATTCTTCTTCCGATTTAGTCAACTTCAACTGCTGCTTTTTGATCTTCACATATAACACGTAACACATGATAATTACGAAGATCAGGTCATTCAAGCTCCGATACGAATCCTGTACATGTGGCGCAAGATGGCGGTAAAATAAGGTAATGATAGGGTTGCTAAATAAAGCCCAGCAGATACCGATCACCAAAAAGGACAAAGGAATACGTGCTGATTTGAGCATTTTTAGTATGAATTATAAAATTTTTATAAACCATTTTACGCAGATCATTTTATTTGGTTTAGTTTTTTATTTATTACGATAATAACCGCCAACCTACAGAATGACAATTGATTAAATTGTGTATTTTTAGGCAAAACCTTAAACCATAAAAAAGCTATTATTGCCTTCTTGTTAGCGGTAACATCCAATGTTTATTCTATAAAAAAATGTAACTTTGAGAAGCTAACTAACCCTTATGTTATACCTAAATCTTAAATTCCAATGAGATCCGTTAAGCACTTAATTTCTGCTTTTTTTATCATTACTCTTGCTGTAAACTTTTCTGGCTGTAAAAAAGATAGTAAAGTAAAGTCACCAAAAATCGACACGATAACAACTTATACAGTTACAACATTTGCGGGTAACGGAACGGAGGGATTTGTTAATGGGCCTGCAGGTTCGGCAAGTTTCAATCTTGCAAATGATGTGGCAGTAGATAAAAGTGGGAATGTATACGTTGCGGACGTAGGCAATTTTGTGGTAAGAAAGATTTCTACTGACAGCATAGTCAGCACATTCGCCGGTAGCGGTCAAACAGGTTATAATGATGTTCAGGCGGGTTCCGCGCATTTCGATGGTCCTTCAGGCTTAACAATTGACAACGCGGGCAATATTTACGTGGCAGACGCTGTCGGCGGTACGATAAGAAAGATAACACCGGATGGATATGTTTCTACTATAGCCGGCGGGGATGGTATTTACATTTTTTATATTCCCAAGAGCCTTACTGTAACAGCCACCGGGGATATTTATGTTGCGGATACTTTTCATCATCTTATTCAAAAAGTTAGTCCGGGCGGTTCGGTAACTGTATTTGCCGGTTCCGGAAATCCCGGTTCGGCAGACGGTTTAAAAACGGCGGCTAGTTTTAACTATCCAAGCGCCATCGTAAGCGATAAGGATCAAAATTTATATGTTGCTGATGCCGGTAATAATACCATAAGAAAAATCACCCCTGATGGTATGGTAACAACATTAGCAGGAAATGGAATCGCGGGTTTTGCTGATGGAAAAGGTTCGGCCGCGCTTTTCAAATACCCGCAGGGTATAACAATTGATGGGGATAATAATTTGTATGTTGCAGATGGTCAAAATAATATGATAAGAAAGGTTGATCTGAATGGTAATGTAACAACGATCGCTGGTTCAGGAAGCCCGGGGCATCAGGACGGTGTGGGAAGACAAGCAACATTTAATTACCCTCTTGGACTTTCGACTGATGCGTCCGGAAATATCTATGTTGCAGATGATAATGGCAGGATCCGCAAAATAACTGTCACCAAAAAGGTTGTTGTAAACTAATAAAGAGGTTTTATTTATAAATCAGATGATCTGACCGGTCTTTGTTGATATGAATTGCCAACTAACTCAGGTAAATATCAAGCAACCCTTCCGGCAGATCAACATAAACCTCACCGCCTTCCAGGTCGATGCCTTTGATGATAGTCTCATTTAGCGGGAACAGTACTTCTTTATTTTGATAGTGAACAGTAGCGATATATTGATGCGGCAATTCCTGCACCTTGAGTATTTCGCCCAGTTCGCCTTCGTTCTCATCAATTGCTATAAAACCTTTCAGATCTTTTAGGGTAAACTCGTTCTTTTTCTTTTTTGGCTTGAGTTTGTTGGACAGGTAAACGTCTTTTTTTACCAGTTTGGATGCTTTTTCAATGGTATCCACATCTTCCAGGAAAAGCCAGGCGGTGTTTTTCTGGTATTTAACCGATTGTATAAAATAAGGCACCAGTTTACCGGCTATGTCAAAAAACACAGCGGTGAAGTTGATATCCTGCAGGTGCTCAAAGTCGACAAATAGTTGCAGTTCGCCTTTTAACCCCCGGGTTTTAATGATGGTCCCTATTTTGAAATGGTCTTTCATATGTGTAATTTCTTACTCTTGTCGCTCGTATATTGACTCACCCGATCATTGCTTCGCTCGACCACCCTCTCTTTGCTGCGCAAAAAGAGGGAATTATTATTTGGCTCCCCTCTTTGCGCCGTAGGCGGAGAGAGGGGCAGGGGTGAGTCAACTCTACGCCATGCTAACAAACAAAAATAGCGAAGCGTTTTTGACCACTTCGCTATTCGTTAAGCTTTTTATAAGATTACTCTGCGCTTTCAGCTTCTGCTGATGCATCAGCTTCGGTTTCAGCAGCAGGTGCCTCAACTTCTTCTTCTGCAGGAGCTTCAACTTCCTCAACAGGAGGAGCGTTTTTAGCAGCAATTGCAGCAGCTTTTTCTTCTTTCTTTTTAGCTTCAGCAGCAAGTGCAGCTTTACGTGCGTCTTGTTTTGCTGTAGACAGGCTTTCTTTTTTACCGGTGATCTTGCCTTCTTTCTGATCAAGCCATGCCTGGAATTTAGACTCAACTTGCTCTTCGGTCAAAGCACCTTTTTTAAGGCCGCCCTGTAAGTGTTTTTTGTACAAAACGCCTTTGTATGAAAGGATAGCACGGCAGGTGTCGGTAGGCTGAGCACCATTGTTTACCCAATCAAGAGTTTTGTCAAAATTAATGTCAATTGTAGCAGGGTTGGTGTTTGGGTTGTATGAACCTAAACGCTCAATGAAGCGGCCATCTCTTGGAGCACGCGCATCTGCCACTACGATATAGTAAAAAGGTTTTCCTTTTTTACCATGTCTTTGCAGTCTGATTTTAGTTGCCATTTTAAAGTTTTATGTGTTCAACATTATCCCCGGAGTCTCCTTCTGCGGGGATGCAAAGGTAGAAAAATTTATTTTAATTCCTAAATCTTATAATCAATTAAATAATAGGCGGTTTTCTAAAAAAATTTATCAATTTGTGGGCATATAATTATGACAAACAAAATACGCATCGCCATAGATATGGACGAGGTGATAGCCGATACCATCGACAAGTTCATTGAGTTGTATAAACTTCGCCACGATACGGTTATCCGCCTCGATGAGATGGATGGAAAAGAGTTTAACGAAGTACTGCCCGAAGACATAAAGGCAACCCTTAAAGCCTACATCCATGAGCCAGGTTTCTTCCGCGACCTGAAGGTAATGCCTGGTGCCCGTGAGGTGGTGAAAGAATTGTGCGATAAGTATGATGTTTATATCGTTTCAGCCGCTATGGAGTTTCCTAACTCGCTGATCGACAAATACAACTGGCTGGCCGAGCATTTTCCTTTCATCAGCTGGAAGAATATTATTTTCTGCGGAAATAAGATCGTTGATACACAGATTATGATCGATGACCGTATCCGCAATTTTGTTGGATTTAAAGGGCGCACTTTATTGTTTTCATCGCCGCATAATCATTTTGTCACCGAATACGAGCGGGTAAATACCTGGAAAGAAGTTGCTGATAAATTATTATGAGATTGATAGCCAGACAAAAAATAGATACCTTTATAAAGCTGCCAAAACATTGTAACAATACATATGCTGAATAGTATTCTTGCGGCGTTGAACGATTGCGTTTGGGCTTTTGATGCAGACACACAGAAATACCTGTTCATTAGTCCGAGTATTTATACTGTTACAGGTTACCAGGCAAAAGATTTTCAGAAAAACATAAACCTCTGGGACGAGATTATCGATCCCCGCGACCACGACGACCTATCGGCGCCAAGCCGGAAAATGGACAGCAAAGAACTGACCGAGCGCACTTACCGCATCATTGATAAAGGCGGAAAGGTAAAATGGATTCAGCACAGAAAGCAGCACATTACCGATGAGCAAACCAATCACCAGGTTATCCTCAGTGTAATAGTTGACGTTTCCTATCAAAAACAGATCAGCTTTAACCTGAAGGAATCACTGGGCGATTTTAGCATGTTGTTCCACAACAACCCCACTCCCATGTGGATTTACGAGCTGCCCACGCTTCGTATTTTGAAGGTGAATGATGCTGCGCTAAAGCATTATGGATATAGTGAAGAAGAATTTTTGTCGATGACTATACGCGATGTCCGTCCGCGCTTTGATCTGGCTAAGTTTAATAATTACCTGTATCAAAAAGCCATTCCCGAAAGCAGTTTGCACGGATTTAATAACGCAGGTGTTTGGCGGCATGTGAATAAAAAAGGCGAGATTGTTTATGCTGAAATAACGGGCCACGAGATAAAATATGATAATCACAGCTGCCGTATCATTATTGCTACCGATGTGACTGAGAAGGTATTGCAGCAGGAGGCTTTGAAGCGCCGTGAGCAGTTCCTGACTTCACTGGTTGATTCGCAAACTAATTTCCTGGTGCGTATTGATGCGGATTACAATTTCACCTTTGCCAATAGATGGTTTTTCAAAACACTGGGATATAAGGAAAAAGAAATTATCGGCGCTCCTTTTTCAAAAACGGTTTTGCCGGATGAATATGAACTGTGTGAACAGGCGTTCAAAGCTTGTATCAAAAATCCGGGCAAGGTGATCAGCCTGAAACATAGAAAGATCGATACAGAAGGCAACAGCCATTGGATGAAGTGGGAGTTTATTGCCATCCTGGATGAAAACGGCGAAGTATCCGAACTGCAGGGCGTGGGACAGGATGTGACGCAAAATGTTGAGATTGAAAAAGAGGTGAAGAAAGCATCCGAAAAACTTAACAGCTTTGTCGAGAGCATTACCGATGCATTTTTTATAGTAAACAACGACTGGAAGTTTATACGTGTAAATACTGCTTTTGAGAAAATAACCGGTAAGTCTCGCGAGGAAATACTGGGTTCAGTAATATGGGATATTTTCCCGGACATCATTGCTACCGAATTTGAAGATGCTTACCGCAAAGCGATGAACGGGGAGATAAGCGTTCAGTTTACAGAATATTTTAAGCCGCTGAGCAAATGGTTTAATACGACGGTATACCCTGCAAGCGAGGGCCTCACTGTGTTTATGCGTGACATCACTTATGAAATGCATGTGCAGGAAGAAATCCTTTGGACTAAAAATAACCTGGAGGCGCTGATCAACAATACTGAAGATCTTACCTGGTCCATAGACCGTGAAGGCAAGTATGTTTATATGAACAGCGCTTATCGAAAACGGATAATGGATGCTATTGGCGTAGTTCCGGAAGACGGTGATAATGCTTACCTGCATTCTGGACCTACTGATGAGATCAATTCCGAATGGCGGTCATATTACCAACGGGCTTTCGATGGCGAAAGATATGTGATCAGGCATGAAAGCATCAACCCTAAAACCCAGGAGACCGAGCATTTCGAAGTAAGCTTTAACCCGATTTATAAAGGCAAAAAGGATAAAATTATAGGTGTTGGCTGTTTTGCACGTAATATTACCGAAAGGCTGAAGACCGAAGAAGCCCTGATAGATCAGAACGAGCGCCTGAAAAATATTGCCTCGCTAAGCTCTCATGAATTGCGCAGACCAGTTGCCAGTATGATAGGACTACTGAATATTCTGGATAGGGAAAACTTCAGTAACCCGGAGAACAAACAGATCATGGATCACCTGCATACGGTAACGCAGGAAATAGATGAAGTGATACGCGTGATCGTCAATAAAACTTTTATCGATTCGCGCTTTAACTTATAAGGATAGCATTTCTACTATTCTTATCACATTAGGATCGATATCTGTGTGGTGTTTTATAGCGTGTTCAAACGGCGTGAACATGACCTCGTTATTGATCAATCCAACCATTTCTCCCCGATAACCCATTTTTAATGCTTCAACAGCAGCAACGCCTGTGCGGCTTGCCAATACCCTGTCCATGCAGGTTGGTTTACCTCCGCGCTGAATGTGACCAAGGATAGAAACACGTGTATCTAAATGAGGAAATTTCTCTTTTACCTTGCGGCCGATCTCAAAAGCACCGCCTTCTTCGTTCTCACCTTCGGCAACTATAACAATACGCGAAGTTTTGTCTTTACGGCCATTTTCCAACCTGTCGAACAGACTGGCAAGGCCGGCTTTTCTTTCGGGGATCAAAATATGTTCAGCGCCTGATGCGATACCGGTGCGAAGAGCGATCATGCCGGAATCGCGGCCCATTACTTCAACAATAAAGAGGCGGTCGTGCGATTCAGCAGTATCTCTGATCTTGTCTACTGCGTTAATAACCGTATTGATAGCCGTATCATAACCGATGGTAAAATCGGTGCCGGTCATGTCATTATCGATGGTGCCCGGTAAACCGATGATCGGAATATCAAATTCTTCACCAAATACAGTGGCCCCTCTGAAAGTACCATCACCGCCGATGCCTATCAAAGCATCCACACCGAAACTTTTTAAATTTTCATAAGCAGTTTGGCGGCCTTCTTTGGTGCGAAATTGCTCGCTGCGGGCAGTTTTAAGAATAGTACCACCCTTTTGAATAATATTTGAAACCGATCTGCGGTCCATCGGGAACAGATCGCCTGTGATCATTCCTTCATAACCCCTGCGGATGCCGGTAACTTTAATGTTGTAGAATAAAGCTGTACGTACAACTGCCCGTATGGCAGCATTCATGCCCGGCGCATCACCGCCCGAAGTATAAAGCCCGATATTTGTTATGTCAGCCATTTTTGGTAGTATGGCGGATTAGAGCCCGCCCTGCAAATAGTAAACGCAAAAAATCTCATCGAAATATGATTCGTGTTACAATGACACTATCATTTTTCAGCGCGAATTTACATTTATTTTTGGCTCTGCGCTATTTTTTGTAAGCATTGATGCCGCTTTCAAGGAATTTTATGTAGCTGGGGATGACATAATCTGCCGGCGAAGGCTGTATATCATTACCCTGATTATCCTTCAGCAGGTTACCATTACTATCCAGCATTACATACAATGGTTGAGCGTTTGCGTTAAATCTTGACAATTCTAAATCAGTCCACTTACCACCCATCGTTGTAATTTTTTTGCCGCTGTAACTTGATACAAACTGTTCTTTAGGGTCTAAATCACTTTTGTCATCAACCACTAATTGCAATAACACAAAGTCATCACGTAAGTGCTTAAACACAACAGGATCTGTCCACACTGTATTTTCCATTTTACGGCAATTCACACAAGCAAAACCTGTGAAATCGATCAAAATAGGTTTATGTAACTCTTTAGACACCTGGAGTGCCTGATCATAATCATACCAGGCATCAAGCCCTTTCACTCTTAACCGTGTATAACGGTCTGCGTATTTTCTTTCTTTGATGGTTGTTGCCTGGGTAGAAGAAGGTGCACTGCCAACGTCAGGAGTTCGTGATAAATCAAAATCCTGAGTAGCCGGTGGTGGTAAGAAAGCGCTTATTGATTTTAATGGTGCTCCCCATAAGCCGGGTATCATATAGATGACGAAAGCGAAAACTACGATGCCCATAAACAAACGAGGTATCGATAGATAAGGAGTGTCGCTGTCATGCGCAAATCGGATTTTGCCAATAAGATAAAGCCCCATCAAAAATCCGATCGCAATCCACAATGACAAAAAGACTTCACGATCAAGCCAATTCCAATGATATGCGAGGTCAACATTTGAAAGGAATTTTAGCGCAAATGCGAGTTCAAGAAATCCTAAAATAACTTTTACGCTGTTCAGCCATCCGCCAGATTTAGGGAGGCCTTGCATTATTGAAGGGAATAGGGCCGAAACGGCAAATGGTAACCCCAATGCTGTCGAGAACCCAAGAAGGCTTACCATCGGCGCCAGTCGATCTCCATCGCGAAATGCACTTGCTAAGTCTCCGGCTACAACACCTGCTGTACATGAAAACGATACAACAACCAACGTGAGAGCCATAAAAAATATTCCGATGATGCCGCCTTTATCAGACAGGGTATCAACCTTATTTACAAGAGAACTTGGTAATACAATTTCAAATGCACCGAGAAATGATATACCAAATACGACCAGCAATGTAAATATGATGATATTAAATGCGCCGTTCGTTGCAATATTATTTAAAGTATCGGGGCCGAAAATGATGCTGAGCACCATTCCAAGTGATACATAAATTATTATGATCGAAAGCATATAAAACAATGCAAACCCTGCTGCCTTTAGTCGGGTGCCACCTATTTTTAGAAAGAAACTTACCGTTAAAGGCAATAGCGGATAAATGCAAGGCATAAGAAAAGCTGCAAATCCTAGGGCTAATCCAATCAAAAACGTCTGCCAAAGTGTTTTGGGGGGCTCAGGCTTTGCAACAGCCTTATTTTGTGTAGCAGGCTTTGCCTTTGCTGCCTCAGCAGCAGCTTTTTTTCGCATGGCAATACTGTCTGCCGCAGTGGGAATATCCGTAAACTGCACATCACTGGTAGAAACTGTGTCAGCCTGCTTTTTTTGAAAGGCATGTACCTGGTTAGTTCCAGCAAACGATAAAACAATTACCGCAACAAGGGCTAACCATATGGTTTTTATATAGCTTTTTGAGATCGAAGATGTCATTTTCAATAAGGCTTTTATTTACCTAATGGAATTGAAAAGTCTACATCTTCCGGTGGAAGGCATTTTTTGTCGTTACAGGTCATGTATTCCAGCTGACCTTTTATTGCTGACACATTGCCTTTTAATTTTATTTTTTGCTGAAATGTAACCGTTTTTTCAAAATAGGTTACATTCATTTTGAAGGCTTCTTCGTATTTTTTTATGGGAGTGGGTTCAGAAACTGTTCCCGCTAGAGCGTATTCTTTCGATGGGGTAAATTTAAATGACGTTTTTATCGGACCGCCATCGCCAACATTTAATGAATAAATGTGCCAGCCGTCCTGTATAGTGGCTCGTAAAAACACTACGGCTTCCTTGTCATTCAGTTTCTTTGCCGCATATGACCATTTCACCGGCGACTCTATTTGTGCATATGAGGCCGCACTGATCAGCAATACGGTCATCAAAAGCAATAGTTTTTTCATTTCTTGTTTAGTTTATTAGTTCACTTGTTCATTAGTTCATTGGTGATCGAACTAAATTTATTTGTTTAAAAATTCAATTTCTTTCTGGGTGTATTTTGAAGTGCCTGAGCTGCTGTTCACCAAAAGAACGCCATCGTCCCTCACATTCTCAATTATTCCTTTAAATATCTGTCCATCGGCTTTGAACATTTTCTGCTCATTTAGCCAATATAGTCGGGCAAGATAATCTTTCCTTACAACATCAAAATGACCCGCCTTAAGTTTAAGATAGACCACTTCAATATTTTTGCAAATGTCCGACAATATTAACTTTAATTCGTAATCCCTGAGTAAGATTTGTTTTAACGACACTGCATTAGGTACTTCTAACGGAAATTTCTCCTGGTTAATATTCAGGCCGATACCAATTACAGAATTTTTAATTTTTCCGCCCTGCACCATATTTTCTATTAGTATACCACCAAGTTTGCCATCAGCATAATAAATATCATTTGGCCATTTTATTTTCAGCTGATCGCCCAAAAGCGGTGATAATGCATTAATAACACCTAAACTTACAGCACGGGTCAGATCAAATTGCTGGCTGAGAGGTAGAAAAACCGGGTTGAGCAAGATACTAAAAGTCAGGTTTTTACCGTCTTCACTATGCCACCGGTTCTGCTGCTGACCTCTTCCCGCATACTGGCTTTCTGCCATAATGACCGTTCCTTCGGTAAATGGCTTGGAATTTGACAGTGAATTCTTAAGGAAATTGTTGGTTGAATCAATTTGTTTAATTGTGATTAAATTTTGTCCAACAAATAATCCCGAAAATATGTTATTTTGCAATGTATTATAATATAAACTAGATTGTTCAAAACTAATTCTTTTTGATGGTAAAAAACAAAGTGCTAAGTGAGTCCGCTTATCTTTCTGAACTGGCTATATACGGTATACAGGAAAAAAAGGGAAATGATATTGTTAGGTTAGACCTTCGAAATATATTTAGTTCGGTATCTGATTACTTTGTGATTTGCCATGCCGATTCGTCCACACAAGTAAAAGCTATAGCTAACAGCGTAGAAGAAGAAATTTTTAAAGCAACACAACAGGAGCCGTGGCGCAAAGAAGGCCTTGAGTACGGAGAGTGGATACTGCTGGATTATATAGATGTAGTAGTACACATTTTCAGAACCGACAAGCGCGAATTTTATGGCGTAGAGGACCTGTGGGGCGACGCTGAAATCAATTTTTATAAAAGCGCCTGAAAAAACTCAGTCACAGAATGGTAAAGACATGCGTCTTGTACCCGGTTCCCCTAACAATTTTTAAATTAATGATCGTAAGTTTGATCTAATAAATAGAGATGAAAGATAATAAATCAGAGAGTCCGAAACCTATTCGGAAGATACCTAATAAAAAAATGGCCCCCAAGCCACCAAAATTTAATATTATGTGGCTTTACGCCATAGTTATTTTGGTGCTGCTGGGTGTTGGATATTTGTCAAGCAACCCTGTTATAAAAACTATAAGCTATCAGCAGTTTGAATCACAGATACTTAAAAATCATGATGCCGAAAAACTGGTTGCCTATAAAAACGGCGACCTGGTTATTGTAGAAGTTTATATTAAGAAAGAAGCGCTTAATAAACCCCAGTATAATGATGTGCGCGATCAAAAGTCGTTCACAGGCAGCCCAAGTAATGGTCCGCAGTACCAGTTTACCGATGCTTCATACGAAAGCTTAAAGCAAACGGTAGCTGCTGCTGAAAAAGACCTTCCGGACGCGCAAAAAACACCTATCGAGTTTACTCAGCACGAAAGCCTTTTAGGGAACTGGTTGGTGCAGGGTATTATTATGGTGGTATTATTTGCAGCCGTATGGATATTTATTATGCGCCGTATGTCGGGTGGTAGCGGAGGCGGTCCGGGTGGCCAGATATTTAATATCGGTAAATCAAAAGCTACCCTGTTTGATAAAGAAGCTCAAGTATCCGTTACTTTTAACGATGTAGCCGGTTTGGAAGAAGCTAAACAGGAGGTAATGGAAATTGTCGATTTCCTTAAAAATCCTAAAAAATACACTAACCTGGGTGGTAAAATACCTAAAGGTGCATTGCTGATAGGTTCGCCGGGTACAGGTAAAACATTGCTGGCAAAAGCAGTAGCCGGAGAAGCACAAGTGCCTTTCTTCTCGCTATCGGGTTCCGATTTCGTGGAAATGTTTGTGGGTGTTGGTGCATCACGTGTGCGCGATTTGTTCCGCCAGGCAAAAGATAAAGCGCCATGTATCATATTTATCGATGAAATTGATGCTATTGGTCGTGCCCGGGGTAAAAACAATATCGTAGGCGGTAACGACGAACGCGAAAATACACTGAACCAATTGCTGGTTGAGATGGATGGTTTCGGTACCGATTCGGGTATTATCATCCTGGCAGCAACTAACCGTCCTGATGTATTGGATTCGGCTTTATTGCGCCCGGGTCGCTTCGACAGACAGGTATCTATCGATAAACCCGACCTGCTTGGCCGCGAACAGATATTTAAAGTGCACTTGAAGCCGGTTAAACTAGCCGAAGGTGTTGACGCCAAAAAATTATCTGCTCAAACACCAGGTTTTGCAGGCGCGGAAATTGCCAACGTTTGTAACGAGGCTGCCCTGATAGCTGCCCGTAAAAATAAAGAGGCCGTTGATATGCAGGATTTCCAGGATGCTATCGACCGTGTGATTGGTGGTTTGGAGAAAAAGAACAAGATCATATCACCTGAGGAAAAACGTATCGTTGCTTATCACGAGGCTGGTCACGCTATTGCAGGCTGGTTCCTAGAGCATGCTGATCCACTGGTTAAAGTTTCTATTGTTCCGCGTGGTGTAGCTGCCTTGGGTTATGCCCAGTATCTGCCTAAAGAACAATTCTTATATACTACCGAGCAATTGGAAGACGGCATGTGTATGACATTGGGCGGAAGAGTGGCCGAAGATATTACATTTGGCAAGATCTCAACCGGTGCACAGAATGACCTTGAAAGGATCACAAAATTGGCTTATGCCATGGTGACCATTTATGGTATGAACGACAAGGTGGGAAATATATCCTTTAACGATACACAAGGAGAATATCAGTTTAACAAGCCATATTCAGAAAAGACTTCTGAGCTGATTGATGCCGAGGTACGTAACCAGATCACGCTGATGTACGATCGTACCAAAAAGCTGCTTACCGATAAGCACGAAGGCCTTGAAAAACTGGCAAACAAGCTGTTGGAAAAAGAAATTCTATTCCAATCGGATTTAGAAGAAATATTAGGCAAGCGCCCATTCGACCATCGTACTACTTATGACGAATTTGTAAATGGTCCGGAAGGTGGCAACCAGGATGCTGCCGCAGGAAACCTGGTACACGAAGGCGTCGCCGATCATTCAGGAACATTCAACAGAAATCCTGAAGAAAAGGAAGCGAAAAGCGATAAAGCGTAATTTTAGTTCTAAGTCGAAAGTCTTAAGTCAAATTGTCTTTTTGAGGGGATAATTGACTTAAGACTTTTAACTTTAGACTCCAGACTTCAAAAATGAGGGATAGCACATCATCAAAGGAAAAGCTGCTGAAAAAGATCCGCAAGGCTTTGCTGGAGAAACGGGATAACCCTTACCCTAGCCTGGAAGACCTTCCACATTATCCTCCCACAGATGAGTTACTCGAAGTGGTTTTTGCAAAAGAATTTACTGCTGTATCAGGTCAGTTTGTTTTTTGTGAAGACGAAGTACAACTGATCGAAAACCTGCTCAATCTGGCCGATCAGCATAAATGGCATAAAATATATTGCTGGGAACAGGCTTTACAGGATATATTGACCCGCTTTGACTTTCCATATTTTGAAACAGATAAAGATTTTGAACAAGCTGAAGTAGGTATTACTTTGTGCGAAGCATTAGTAGCGCGTAATGGCAGTATCATGCTCTCAAACTCAGGTGTGGCGGGCCGTAGGTTGAGTATTTATCCTCCTGTACATATTGTATTAGCTTATTCATCACAATTGGTTACAGATTTGAAAGACGGCTTTAAGCTGATCAAAGAAAAATATAAAAATCAAATACCCTCGATGATCACTACAGTTACAGGCCCAAGCCGTACTGCTGATATCGAAAAGACTTTGGTATTAGGTGCCCATGGCCCTAAAGAACTTTTTGTGTTCTTGCTTGATGGTTAAGCGATTAACCATCAATTATTCTTTTATGTAGGGTTTTTCCACATGACTTTTCTTGGTTTTCAACATAAAATACCGTGAAAACACGGTGTATCTTTTTGTCGCAATGCTCGTATATTGTGGCAGGTAATAATTAACCCTAACTTAAACACTATGGCATCAACTTCTGACATTCAAAGCCTGATCGCGGAATACAGGCAACAAAACACAGCAGAAGGAGGACCCGGATTAAAGACTCCGGATGGATCTTTCCTTAATGGTTTTTACATCGACCGAAAAACCATAAATGACATTCTTGATAGTGATCCTAATATCTCAGGTATTAGTGTTCAAATAGCCAAGGACCCTTCGGCTACCGGAAAACCAGACAACATTTTTACAATTTTCTTAATTGGCGCGATAGGTGATCAGCCTCCATTTACTGCTAACGATGGTGGTCCAATAGGCGCCCCCCCTCCATGCCCGCCATGGTGCACTAAATAAGTCTTATATTATAAATGAATATCCAGGAAATAATAAGTTTCTTACTACTATTTATAGTTCTATGTATTGGAGTGGTTTGCTATTCAAAGCTGACCACTCCTTTCAGGCTTTTGGCCCTTTCCATTCCAGCAACTCTAATACTAGACTCGCTATCAAAAGTTTCAGCCCATCTATACAAAACCAACGCCTGGGTTTTGCACCTGGAATGTTTGGTTTTGTATGTGTTTTACTCGTCTGTATATTACCATCTTTTTCAGCGTCGGACAACGAAGAAGGTTGTTTTGGTATTAACACTCGCTGTCGTTGTTTTTGCTATTGTAAATGCGCTATTTTTACAGCCAGTGGAAAAAAAGACATTCCCTTCGTACTTGTACCTGGTTACTAATACGATGCTGGTTATATATTCATTGCTTTTATTTAAGCAAATGCTGCTTTACCCGGTTAGTATAAGAATCACCAGCCAGGGTGTTTTTTGGTTTAATACCTCCATGCTGTTCTTTTCAACAACAATGTTCCTAAATTTGGGGCTTATTAACTATTACGCCAAACTTACAAAAGGCGACGACGCTATTTATTATTTTTGGTACGGTAGTTATTATATATTATATATTTTAACAGGAATAGCCATCCTGTGCAATTACAAAGAAAAAGGATCCAAGTATGCCTGATGAAAACGTGCGAATAGTTGTATTTTCAAGTGCAGCCCTGTTCGCGTTTATTGCTTTTTTCATTATATACTTTGTGATATTATACCGCAACAGGCAGCTAAAAAATAAAAAAGAACAAGAAAGACTGCAGGCCACTTTTAAACAGGAGTTGCTTAAAACGCAACTGGAAGTACAAGAACAAACATTAAATTATATCAGTACTGAGATACATGATAATATAACACAAGTACTTTCATTCGTTAAACTGACGCTTGGGAATATAGCTGGGGGCGTTGAGGAAGAAAAGAAGGGCAAGGTACTTGAAACACGCGAACTGGTTGCTCAAAGTATTACCGACCTGCGCGATCTTTCTAAAAGCTTAAGTTTTGAGCACATTGCTTCACAGGGACTGATAAGGACGATTGAAAAAGAAGCAGAACGTATAAATAAAAGTGGTCTTATTGAAGTCGCGCTGGGACAGGAGGGTAACTCTTATTCGCTGGGCGAACAACGGGAGTTAGTGCTTTTCAGAATATTCCAGGAATCGCTGAATAATACGCTTAAGTATGCAGAAGCGAAGCATTTGAAAATCATGTTGCAATACGATGCTGATTTGTTTACTTTAACGCTCGAAGACGATGGTTCTGGTTTCTCAACCGAAACTCTTGAGAATAAAAGTGGTTCGGGATTGAGAAACATTGAAAACAGGGCGGCCATGATAGGCGGTGCTGCGACTATTAACAGTTCGCCAGGTAATGGCTGTAAAATAAAAGTTATCCTAAATCCTTTAAAACAACAATTATACTGATGGAGGAACCCATCCGCATCGCACTCGTAGATGATCACCGCTTGTTCAGAAGCGGCATAGCCTCTCTTGTCGAGGATTTCGACAGGTATACCATCATATTTGAAGCTGGTGACGGCGAGGAAATGATACGCAAGATCAATCCTAAAAAGAAGCCGAATATCATCCTGCTGGATATCAGTATGCCTAAAATGAACGGCATAGTTACCGCTAAATGGCTTAGGGATAATCACCCTGATATCAATATCATCGTTTTATCCATGTTTGAAGACGCCGAAAAGGTATTGACCATGGTAAGGATGGGTGTTAAAGGGTATTTATTAAAAGATTCGGAGCCGCATGAATTTGAAGATGCGCTTACCAGGGTTTCGCGCAGTGAAGTTTATTATCCCGAATTTGTAACCCGTCATTTAGTTGACAGCATTAATATTGATTATAACCTGATCAAGCTAAACAGTCGTGAAGTGGAATTTCTAAAACTTGCTGCCACCGAACTCACCTACAAAGAAATCGCCGACCACATGTGCATCAGCTCGCGCACAGTGGATGGTTACCGCGACCAGCTTTTTGAAAAACTTCAGATAAAAAGCCGAATAGGCCTGGTACTTTACGCAATAAAACATAAGCTGATAGACTTGTAATTTGCTAAAAATATTAGCAAATTTGCTCTATGTCACACGAGGAGAATGAAGAGTTTTTTAAGGGCAGGGGCGCACAGGTTAACACCCACAACAAGTTTCTGAAAAACAAATATGTGCTGGAGCATATCGAGGGATTGGATGAACAATTCCTTGAAAATACAGCCACGCAGATATTTGAAGAAACACCGAAAAAGATCGTAAGCGAATCTAATAGCCCCGATCTGAGCCATATGTTTTCAATCAATCCCTACCAGGGTTGTGAGCATGGCTGTATTTACTGTTACGCACGGAACACGCATGAGTATTTTGGTTTCAGCGCCGGGTTGGATTTTGAGCGTAAGATCATCGTCAAACGTAACGCGGCAGAATTGCTGGAACAGTACTTTAATAAAAAAAATTATCAACCTGTATGCATGCTTCTGTCAGGCAATACGGACTGTTATCAGCCTCTTGAACGAAAATTGAAGATTACACGCTCACTTCTCCGGGTATTTTTGCAATACCGTAACCCGGTAAGTATTATTACCAAAAACAATGTTATCCTTCGAGACCTCGATATTCTGGGAGAATTGGGTAAAATGAACCTGGTGCATGTGAATATATCCATCACTTCACTAAATGAGCAGCTGAGGCAAAAGCTGGAACCCAGAACCGTTACCGCAAGCGGAAGGTTAGGGGTAATCCAGAAACTGACGGAAATTGGCATACCCGTACGTGTAATGGCCGCACCGATCATCCCTGGATTAAACAGCAGCGAGATACCCGCCATTATTAAAGCAGCGGCTGATCGTGGTGCGTTAGCAGCGGGCTTCACCATAGTAAGGCTGAACGGCAGCATTGCCGAGATATTTTCCGACTGGATACACAAAGCATTTCCGGACAGTGCCGAAAAGGTATTGAATATGATAAAAGCCTGCCACGATGGTAAGTTAAATGACAGCGATTTTGGAAGGCGAATGAGTGGTGATGGTAATATTGCGCAATCCATTCACCAGATGTTCCGTATGTCTGTAAATCGCTTCATGGGCGACAGGGTAATGCCGGAATTTGATTATACTTTGTTTGTGCCGAAGGGTGGGAGGCAAACCAGCCTCTTCTAAGCAATAATAAAAAGGATGTCATGCTGAGCTGAGTCGAAGCATGGTGGGGAGGTCTCACGCGCCGCACTTCGACAGGTTCAGTGTGACGCCCAACGCAAAATATTCCCGGATAAGACTTGCGAAGTTTTTAAAACTTCGTAAGTCGCTTTTCCATTATTAACTTTTCAATAAGTATTCCAAGACCTATCCCAACAGTGTAGCATAAAAGATCGCTCCACAAAAATGTGTCACCCAATACTAATCTGCCAAATAATGTATGCCGCAAATTATTAATCCATGGCGCTTTATAAAGCTGGCTAAACTCGATACCAAAGCAAAATAGCAAACTGATCAGCACAACGAATTTTGTCTTTTTACCAATAAATAGAAATCGAACTATGAAATAAACCATCGTAGCCCACAAAATATCGCCGATAAATAGAGGGATAAAAGTAAAATGCCGGGAGAGAAGGCCTATGATTATTGTGATAATGATTAAGATAAAGTAGGTTAATCTCTTATGCATTTCCTATCAAAATAAATCTGCGCGATTACTAATCAAATCACGCAATCAACCCAATCAGTCCACATCAACGGCACATAAAAAAAGCGCCTTTAAGGCGCTTTCTCATTCGTATATCGTATTGCAATCAGGCAGTTTCTGCTTCCAGTGCCATTTGCTCGTCAACCAAAATACGGCCGCAGTGTTCGCAAACAATGATCTTTTTGCGCTGGCGGATGTCCGACTGGCGTTGAGGCGGGATCTGGTTAAAGCATCCTGAACATGAATCACGTTGAATAGTTACTACAGCTAAACCATTCTTAGCGTTTCCGCGAAGACGGCTGTAAGCAATCAGTAAACGCTCTTCGATATTTTTTGAAGCTTTTTCAGCTTCAGCGTTCAGTTCGTTTTCTTCTTTTTCTGTTTCAGCAGTAATAGTGCCTAATTCTGCTTTTTTAGCATCCAGGTCAGCACGACGGCCTTCCAGGTCAGCTAATGCTTTTTCGTAGATCTGGGTTTTGGTAGTGATCTCGTAACCATATTCCTTGATCTTCTTTTCGCTCACTTGTATATCCAGGCCCTGTATTTCAACCTCTTTAGAGATGGCTTCATACTCGCGGTTGTTTTTTACTTCGTTAAGCTGCCCTTCGTATTTTTTGATATTGGCCTGTGCTTCCTTGATCAGGTTTTTGCGGGTTACAATATCATCTTCCAGGTCGTCCAGCTCGTTTTTTATTTTCTGAATACGGGTTTCCAATCCTTCAACATCATCTTCCAGATCAGCAACTTCCATAGGCAGTTCACCTCTTACCTGGCGTATCTTATCAATCTTGGTGTGGATGGTTTGTAGTTCGTATAAAGCTTTCAGCTTTTGTTCTACGGTTTGTTCCATTAAATAAAATATTTGACGGGGTTTGTATTAATTTCTGTTAAACGGACGGCAAAGTTAGCAAATTTTTTTCTAATTATTTCATACAATAATTGTTGCGTAAATTGCTCACTCTCAAAATGTCCGATATCTGCAATTACCAGCTTTCCTTCAGCATCAAAAAACTCGTGATATTTATAGTCGGCAGTTACAAAAAAATCCGCTCCGGCGGCAATGGCATGTTTCAATAAAAAGCTTCCTGATCCACCACAAACAGCTACTGTTTTAACGTTTTTTCCGGTCAATGTAGTATGCCGGATCACATGGGCATGCATTTTTTCCTTTAATTCGAACAGAAATTCCTCTTCATCCAATGGCTCATCAAACTCCCCTATCATCCCCGAACCTACTTCCTGGTGCTGATTTGTCAAATGGTATAGATCATAAGCGACTTCCTCATAAGGATGCGCCAGGAACAATGCCATCAGCAATTTACTTTCAAGTGTAGCCGGATAAATAGTCTCAATTCTTACTTCATTTTCATGATGACGAACGCCCGGCTCACCAACATATGGGTTTGTATCATCTCCGCCTTTGAATGTGCCGGTTCCTTCAGCGTTAAAGCTGCATTCGCTATAATTGCCAATATTACCTGCCCCGGCATGGAATAATGCATTTCGAACTTGCTCGGCTTTGTCTTCCGGTACATAAGTCACCAGCTTTTTAAGCAGGCCATTTTTAGGAGATAATATCCTGAGATTCTTCAATCCCAAAGTTTCACAAATGCGTTCATTCACGCCATTCATCACATTATCCAGGTTGGTATGTATGGCATAAATGGCAATATGATTGCGAATGGCTTTTTCTACCACACGCTCCACGTAAGTCTTACCATTCAATTTCTTTAATCCACGGAAAACAATAGGGTGATGCGATATGATCACCTGGCAGCCTTTGGCAATGGCTTCATCAACAATAGCCTCAGTACAATCCAGTGATATCAGCGCCTGCGACACCTCCTGGTCTGGATGACCGACGATTAAGCCTGAATTATCATAATCTTCCTGGTAAGCCAGCGGAGCGAGACTTTCGAGGTAAGAAGTAAGGATGGATAATTTCATAATAATAAACACTAATTACACGAATTGGAACGAATTGAATAAACACGAATTACTCGAATTTAATTAGTGCAATTCGCATTCGTTCGTGAAATTAGTGCATATTCTTATTTCATCCAAACCACTTTCTGCTCCGATTCATGCTGCTGCGCGATAATATCACCATATAAGTCAGGCCTGCGGGCTTTAATGTAACGGTAGCCTCCTGCATCAGTTAATTTATCCGGCGTTATTGTTGCAATTACGATTTCGTTATCAAAGCTTCGGCATTCCGCAATCACATCACCAAACGGATCAATGATCATCGAGCAGCCGTTTTTCAGCTGGTCATCATCCATGCCGATCGGGTTGGAGAATATAGCATAAAGGGCATTGTCATAAGCACGTGCCGGCAGCCATTTCATCAACCATGCGCGGCCTTTTAGTCCGTCAAATTCTTGACGTAATGTAGTTGGATCGGCTTCCCTATTCTCCCATAATTTCGGATCAACAAAACCTGCTCCCGGTCTTGTAGACGGCGTGCACATGGTGACATGCGGCATAAACACAATGTCGGCCCCAAGAAGCTTCACCGCTCTAACGTTCTCGATAATGTTATTATCATAGCAGATCAGGATGCTGCATTTCCAGCCAAACAGATCGAAGATCACATACCGGTCACCGGGTGTAAGGTGCGGATTGATGAACGGGTGCAGTTTATGGTAATTTGCGATCAATCCGTTTTTATCAACGCATACCTGTGTTTTATAAAGTTTGTCATCGGCATCTTTTTCAAAAAGCCCGGCCAGGATCACTATATCATATTCTTTGGCAATGGCTATTAGTTGCGTTACGCTTGGTCCGTCAGGAACAAACTCGGCAAGATCCAGCATTTGCTCTTTTGAAAGATGCCTGGCAAAGCTGTACCCGTTGATAGAGCATTCGTGAAAAGCAACCACATCGGCACCCTTGTGTGCGGCCTGAGCAGTAAGCTGCCGTATCATCTCCAGGTTATAGGATTTATCACCGCTGCGGTTCTCAAATTGGGCGGTGGCAATTTTTATGTTTTTCATTTGATTTTGGTTGAGCCCGTTAGTGTAGCCATTGGACAATTTTGATGATCAAATATATAACGAGGTTGATCAGAATTAGTGTAGTGACCGGGAAATAAAATCGAAAATTATCCCGCTCTATGCGGATATCGCCGGGCAAGTGCCCGAACCATTTAAGGCTTCCTCCAAAAAAATAAATAAAAACACCTGATACCAATATGACCGCGCCTATCAGTATCAGGTATTTGCCCAACTGGTTGTCCATTGTTACTATTGTGCACCCATCTTAGCCATCTGGTGGCTTTCATATGCCATTTTGCGGTTGTAATCTAATGCCATGTCTTTATGGTTTACCAGGTCTACAATTGTTCCTACCAAACACAGGCCGCCGGTGAAAAGATAAAGAAGACCCATACCAATTTGACCCAATAAAAACCTTTGTATGCCTGCAACGCAAAAGAACCCCAAAATTGTAAAAAGTAAAACATCCTGCGGGCTTTTTCTTTTAGTTGCATATGACATGTAAAAATATTTCTGCTGATTTTCATTCAGATCAGCAGTAGCTTGCTGAATGTAAGCCAGCTCTTCGGTTGTCATTCCTGATAGCCCCATATATGGGCTTTGATTCATATCCATGGTGATTTGTTTTTAAGTTCAGTCAAAACTAATATAGAACTAAAAGTTTTGAAACACAAAATTGGCAGGGAGTACAGCCTCGTCGGTAAATGGCGGAATCTTATCGGTATATCGGGTATGATTTATAATGAATAATTCTTTGATTAAAAAGCGTATATATCCTGTAAAGAATGATGCCCAGCGCGGGTATCCCAAACCAATGTGCATGCCATGATTTACTGATATTACCGCGAAACAGCCATGATATAGAATGTCCCAAACCACAACCGGGACACCACGTGAAGCCTAAAGCTTTAAACGGGCAAAGGCTGAAATGTGCCGGTCCGGAAGGTTCAGTAAATGCCAAAGCTGTGAGTGCAGCAATCCAGAATATAAGTTCGAAATATCTTGAAAAAAGGAGCTTAACCAACTTTTTTTGATTTGCTTATCAATAACAAAGTTACTGCAAGTGAAGATAAAACACCTATAAGCAAGGCTGCAAAAATACGTCCGGAAAAGTCACTCCAGTTAGATTTTTGCGCATTAGATACCCAGTTGATGTAAACGATACCTATAAAAACGACGAAGATGCCTGCTACGATCAATATCTTAAAAGCTTGTATTAATCCCTCAAGAAAATTCATCTTTCCCCCGAGGTCATTATCCCGGTGTCGCTTTACGCCAATGTACAAACCAACAATAGGAATTAAAACAGAAACAAACTCAATTGGGTTGACTTTGTCGTTCGAGAATTGAAGACCCATCTTAAGCATAATAAACAACCACAGTCCGCTCAATACTCCAATAATTAATCCGGGAAACAAAGCATTTTTCATAATAGTTGTGTTTAAAAGGTCATGGCATCGGGTTAACAAGTTTATTAAAGCGGTGCGATCGATTAGGTGATTTAATGGTTATATAAATATACGTGATATAAAAGTATTTTCAACTTTACTTAAAAAGTAATTTTCATGTCAATTGTTTTTAACTGCTACCGGTTTTCAGCATAAAAAGTTGTCTGTGTGCAACAAAAAATACCTTTTTGTTATATTTGCGCCAGTTTGAACATCCGTGATATTTTAGAGCTTTATAAGACTGATGAGCGGGTTGAAGCGTTGGCGAAAGCGCTGAACGCTGGCAAAGACACCCGGATTCAGTTGCGTGGTTTGGTCGGATCAGGAGATGCGACCGTGGCGGTAGCTTTGTATTTTTTGCAGCACCCCAATATGATATTTGTGCTGCCCGACCGCGAGGAAGCCGCTTATTTCCAGGCCGATCTGGAAAACCTGACCGGGAAAGATGTACTGCTTTTCCCATCATCCTATCGTAAAGCATTTGAATTTACACAACCCGACAGCAGCAATGTGCTTGCCCGCGCCGAGGTATTAAATGAGCTTAACCATTCTTCAGAGTTTGGCCGACTGATAGTTACTTACCCGGAAGCTCTGGCTGAAAAGGTAATAGATCGCGACTCGCTAGCTAAAAATACACTGGAGATAGCCGTAAATAATAAGCTTAGCATTGATTTTATTAACGAATTCCTGATCGAATATGATTTTGAACGCGTTGATTTTGTGTACGAACCGGGACAATTCTCTATTCGTGGTGGTATTGTCGATATCTTTTCTTTCTCGCATGACCTACCTTACCGGGTAGAATTCTTCGGTGATTTTATTGAGTCCATCCGCACCTTTGAAGTAGAAAGTCAACTATCGGTTGAGCAGGTAAAAACTATCACTATCGTTCCGAATGTGCAATCCAAATTCCTTACAGAGCATAATATCTCCCTTCTGGAATATGTAGACACAGGCTCGCAACTTTGGATAAAGGATATTCAGCTCACATTGGATGTGATCAAATCAGGCTATAAGAAAGCCATTGAGCTTTGGAAAGCCTTATCATCCGACGAAAAGGAGAAAAACCCGGAGTGGATCGACCCGAAATTTGGCTTTACAGATGAAAAGCTAATCGGCGATCAACTGCATGATTTCCCGGTTGTAGAGTTTGGCAAACAATTCTTTTACCAGGATGCGCAGGCAATTAACTTTGATATGCGTCCGCAGCCATCTTTTAACAAAGATTTCAGCCTGCTGATCCATAACTTTAAAAATAACGAGGCTGAACATATCCAAAATTATATCCTGACCGATTCTGCGCGTCAGGTAGAACGTTTATATGCGATCCTGGAAGATCTGGACAAAACGGTAAAATTTACTCCAATCAATATATCGATACGCGAAGGATTTGTAGACCGTGAACAAAAACTGGCCTGCTATACCGATCACCAGATATTTGACCGTTACTATAAATACAAACTTCGCAAAGGATACCAGCGTACGCAAGCCATTACCCTGAAAGAATTGCGTGAGTTAAAACCGGGTGATTTTGTAACACATATTGATCATGGGATCGGCAAGTATGCGGGCCTGGAAAAGGTAGAAGTGAACGGCAAAATGCAGGAAATGATCCGCCTGATCTATGCGGATAATGACCTTTTGTACGTCAATATCAACTCGCTTAATCGTATCTCTAAATACAGTGGTAAAGAGGGAACCGTCCCCAAAATGAATAAACTGGGTACCGATACCTGGGAGCGTTTAAAAAAAACCACAAAAAAAAAAGTTAAGGACCTAGCCCGCGACCTCATAAAGCTCTACGCTTTACGTAAAGCTAAAGAGGGAAAGGCTTTTTCTCCCGATACTTATCTTCAAACAGAACTAGAAGCATCCTTTATTTACGAGGATACCCCAGACCAGGAAAAAGCCACCGCCGATCTGAAAAAGGATATGGAATCACCACACCCGATGGACCGGCTGATTTGTGGTGACGTAGGTTTTGGTAAAACTGAAGTCGCCATCCGCGCTGCTTTTAAAGCTGTTGCTGATAGTAAACAGGTGGCTATCCTGGTGCCGACTACCATCCTGGCAGCACAACACTATAAAACATTTTCCGATCGCTTGAAAGGTTTCCCATGTAACATCGATTATGTGAATCGTTTTAAATCAACCAGGCAGATCAAGGAAACTTTAGAGAAACTGAAGGAAGGCAAGATCGATATAATTATCGGCACGCATCGCCTGGTAAGCAAGGATGTAAAGTTTAAGGACCTGGGCCTGATGATCATCGACGAGGAGCAGAAATTCGGTGTATCCACCAAAGAAAAGCTAAAACAAATGCGGGCCAACGTAGATACATTGACATTGACCGCAACCCCGATACCGCGTACACTGCATTTCTCTTTAATGGGCGCTCGTGACCTTTCCATCATTTCCACTCCACCGCCAAACCGCCAGCCGGTGGTAACGGAATTACATGTATTTAATGATAAGCTGATAAAAGAAGCTGTTGAATATGAGATCGGTCGTGGTGGGCAGGTGTTTTTTATCCATAATCGTGTAGCCGACCTGATGCAGTTAGGCGGATTGATCCATAAACTAGTTCCTAAGGCACGGGTGAGTATTGCGCACGGACAACTGGAAGGCGATGACCTGGAAGATGTAATGCTCAAGTTTGTGAATGCAGAATATGATGTGCTGGTAGCAACCACCATCATCGAAGCCGGTTTGGATATTCCGAATGCGAATACGATCATTATCAATCATGCGCATATGTTTGGTTTGAGTGACTTGCACCAGATGCGTGGGCGTGTGGGAAGAAGTAACAAAAAGGCATTTTGCTATTTGCTGAGTCCGCCCTTATCAACGCTGACTTCAGAAGCCCGCAAACGCCTGAGTGCTATCGAAGAATTCTCAGATCTGGGCAGCGGCTTTAATGTGGCTATGCGCGATTTGGACATCCGCGGCAGCGGTAACCTACTGGGTGCCGAGCAAAGTGGTTTTATAGCGGAGATAGGCTTTGAGATGTATCACAAAATTCTGGATGAAGCCATACAGGAATTGAAGGAAGATGAATTTAAAGGCCTGTTCCAGGAAGAAAAGCCAAAACCATATATTTCCTTTACGCAGATCGATACTGATATGGAAATACTCATTCCAGATGAGTATGTAACCAACATTGCCGAACGCTATAACCTGTATACCGAACTTTCCAAACTGGAAAACGAAGTGGAATTGCAGGCATTTGAAAAACAACTAAACGACAGGTTTGGCCCGGTGCCACCGCAGGTAAGCGATATGCTGAACACCATGCGCCTGCAATGGCTGGGTAAGGCTATTGGGTTTGAGAAGATATCACTGAAAAAGAATGTGCTTCGGGGGTATTTTATAGCGAGTCAGCAATCGCAGTATTTTGAAAGCGATATGTTTAAGCAAGTATTGCAGTTTGTTCAATCTAATCCCCGCCGCACTAATTTAAAGGAAGTAAAGAACTCACTTCGGATTAGTATTGATGGGGTGAATAGTATTGATGAGGCAGTTCAGTTGCTGGAAGAGATTGCGGAACCGGTTGGAGTTTAATTTGTCTGAACCATGATTTGTCGGATTCAGCGATTATCATGATTAAAGCCCAGTTCACCAGAGGCTATCAAATCGCCTATACTATGCGCCGTTTCTATCAAATTCCTTTCTGTGTTGGCAATTGCGGTTGGCATATCGATAAATTCCCGGTTGATCGATAATAATACATCAAAGTGTTTTTGAAGTCCCGCATCTGGTTTAGTTGGTATCCGACCCGCCAGACCAACAACAGGGATATGTCTTTTCTTTGCCTCAAAAGCAACTCCATAAGGCCCTTTTCCCTGTAGCGTTTGTGTATCGATGCTACCTTCACCCGTAACAACTAGGTCCACATTTTTTAAGGCTTGGTCAAAGCCTGTCAGCGATAAAAAATATTCAATACCATTTACCAGTTTAGCATTGAGCCAGGTATATAATCCGGCTGTTGCACCGCCCGCTGCGCCGCCATGTTTTATGGCGGTCATATCTGTACCGAGCTGTTCTTTTGAAACAGCGGCGAACTTGGTAAGGAACTCATCCAATAACTTCACATCAGAAGGCGAGGCCCCTTTTTGCGGGCCGAAGATCGCTGCGGCTCCTTCCGGACCTAAAAGTTTATTGTTGACATCGCAAAGAATAACAATTTCTGTATCATGTATTCGCCGGTCAAGCCCTGCATCATCGATCTTAACCATTTTCAGTAACTCATCCGGAATTGCTTTTAAACGCTTTCCGTCTTTATCCAGAAAATCAATGCCCAGCGCTTTCAATATACCACATCCACCGTCTACTGTAGCTGAGCCACCCATTGCAATGATGATCTTGTTTATCCCTTTATCTAATGCAGCGTTGATGAGCTCGCCTGTTCCATAGGAGGAGGTTTGCATGGGATTAAGCTCTTCCTTTTTCAGCAAGCGCAGACCTGACGCATCGGCCATTTCAATAACGGCTGTTTTTCCATTATCGATCAATCCGAAACGGGAATCTATCTTTCGCCCTAGCGGGTCGTGAACTTGTTGAGATACGATAACACCTTTGCAACGTTCTATAATGAGGCTGCCTGTACCATCGCCACCGTCGGCAATGGGAAAACATTCGGTAGTACATTCCAAGCGGCTTTCCTTTAATCCCTGCTCAATTGCCTTTGCCACTTGTATGGCATCAAGGCTATTCTTAAAAGCATTCGGAGCGATGAGGATATGCATGTCACCAGATTTTAGATAAAATATAAACGGTCGCCAGCGTGATGATTCCCATGAATAAGGTTGATACGGTATAAACTTTAAGCATGGTTTTCATGTTGATACCGGAGAACCGCGAGATCACCCAAAAATAAGCATCATTAGCATGCGAAACCGTCATTGATCCGGCACCCATTGCCATTACGCAGAACAATTTACCATTTTCAGTGTCCAGACCCAATGCCGACAGCAAGGGCAATACCAACGACGAAGCCGTAATAATAGCAACAGTCGACGAACCCTGCGCAGTTTTCAAAACGGCTGTAAGCAGGAACGGGAAGAATAATCCCATTGTCGCCAAAGACATAGATTGGCTCAGGTGATCGCCTAGTTTGGTGGCTGTTAAAATTGCCCCAAAAGCACCACCCATGCCTATCACCACCAATATACTTCCGGCTTTTTCAACAGAATCCTGAAGGATTTTGCTTAACTCGTTTTTATGCCAGCCGTGTTTACAATTGAGGGCCAGTAAGACACCAATCAATAATGCGATAACCGGATCGCCCAAAGCAAATACTGCTTTTACCCAACCTGGATATACTGCAATGCCTTTGGTTAAAAAAGAGCGGATAGCAATAAGGATGATTGGTACAAACACCGGGAGGCATGCTTTTAATAAAGATGGCCCATGACCGGATTCATCTTCTTCAATATCCTCAACGATCTTATCAGGTGCATTTCGTCCGGCATAATTTGCCCACCAGTTGCCAATGAGCATGGCAGGTATAGCAGCTATTGCACCGATCAGAATGAGTTTACCAAAATCAACCCCAATAGTTGCGGCGGCGGCTGAGGCCCCCGGATGCGGCGGCACCATGCAATGAACGGACAATAAGCCAGTCGCCAGTGATACCGACATTGTCGCGATGGATATACCTGTTCGTTTGGCCATCGAACGGTTCAGTCCGCTTAAAACTATATAACCCGAATCACAAAATATAGGCAGCCCAACAATGAATCCCGTAATGCTCATTGCAAGCGGCGCGAAGCGTTTACCCATTCGTTTTAAAAGGAAATTGGCCATTACGGTTGTGCTTCCGGTATACTCCAGTAACAAACCCAAAGTGGTGCCCAAAACGATGATTAGTCCTAAATTTTTGAGGATATTTCCGAAACCGTCTTTAACCGTGCCGAGCACATCAGAAACAGACATTCCTACCCCCAAACCAACCAGCATACATGCCAGGAACAACGAGAAGAAGGCAGGAATTTTATAACGGGTAGAAAGGATAACAATAAGCGCAATGCCAGCTACCAGCAAAGTAAGGATGTAGGCCAGTGAGTGGGTCATTGGTTAGCGGGCTTTCCAGATTGAAACTGTGACAGCAAATTATTTTCTTAATCAAAAATTACCAAATCACTTTTATCATATCGCCATACAACTTGAACTTATCATCAGCGGATAAAATAATTGCTTCTTCTGTGATAGCTGTTGCAATTAATAATCTATCGAAAGGGTCCCGGTGATTTTCTAATAAAGGTATTGTAGCGTAGATATAAATATGAGAATTCTGAATGTTTAAGAACGAAAAACTGTCTCTTAAAGCCTGATTGTAAACATCTTCCATGCTTGCTGAGAAACCAGGAAGTTTACCGATCTTTTGTTTTATCGCTAGCTCAAATAAACTAACTTGACTAAATAAAATCGAGTTTTTGGGATCTGCAATCAGATCTAATATCTTTCCGGGAATTTTTGAGTAATCATCCTGAAACCAAATCAGGCAATGAGTATCTAAAAGATAACGGTTTGTTGCCATTACATATAATCTTTCAGATCGTCCAGTGGCTCATTGAAGTCGTCCGGCAAAACCATTTTACCCTTCAGGCCGCCTGGAATTCTTTTTTCTGACTTTATTTCGTTAGTGTCGGTAAGGAAAGTAATGATCACATCCGTTTTGGATTGAACCGGTGCAGCCTCATTTAACACGATGCGCCCTTTTTCATAATATCCTTTAATAGCTGTAAGCATAATCAAATATAAAAAAATCCTGCGACTTGATTATTCCTTAAATCACACTTTCTTAAATATGCCCTTCAAATTACGCCCCAACTCTTTATAATCCAAGCCATAACCCACCACAAACTCATTGGCTATTTCGAAGCCGGTATATTTTAATTCGGGTATGGTTCTTTCTAAGGCATCGGGCTTTAGCAATAGGGTGCAAACGGTAATCGAAGCCGGCTCGCGGACTTTGAGTTTTTCAATCAGGTAATGAATGGTGTTTCCAGTGTCCACAATATCTTCCACCAGGATAATATCGCGGCCTTTTATATCAATGGTCAGGTCAAAATCGTCCCTGATCTTGCGGGTGGTGGATGTACCGCCATAGTAGGAAGCCAGTTTAGCAAAGGTTACTTCAATGGGTATTTCGATCTGTTTTACCAGGTCGGCCACAAACAGGAAGCTGCCGCTCAGGATGCCTACCATTACAGGAATGCGTCCGGAATAATCGCTGCTGATCTGTCCGGCAATTTCGCCTACTCGTTTTTCGATTGATGCATAAGGAATGGATAATTCGAAAGTGAGATCGGCTACCTGGGTTTTCATTTGTTAAAAGTAGAGAATAGTATTTGAAAACTGCAATGCTAATCTTCACATAAGGTGGAATGAAAACACGGACAGTGGGAATATAAAATATTAAAAACTGGAACGTTGTGACCGATATAATTTCAAATCTTCTGTATTGAAAATTTTAGTAAATCCTTTTTCTTTAAGTCCATTGTAAAGCTCTTTGTCTCCGGTCCATAAATGACCTTTAAGGTGAATGGTTAATGCGACGAAATCTGTATCGTCGATATCAATGTCGAAAGTGTAATTTTTTGCTTTCGACCATGTTTGAGCCGGAATCAGGGATTCGTTTATAAAATGTATTCTTGCAAATAAGCGATCACGGGAGTCACTTAATTGTTCGTCGGATAATTTGGAGATACTTTTTAATTTCTTCCAGTGTTTTTGAATTTCGTAACGCATATAATCGCAGCTATAAAATTCGATTTTTTTTTTTGAATTGAGCAGTAGATCACCTATTGAATTGTTAGTATTCAACAGGCTGCTAAAAATAATATTGGTATCAATAATTATTTTCACTTAACCAATTTACTGCCTGTTTTGGCCCAGCGACCTTTTTTTATCTCCTTGGCTAATTTATCAACATCTTCTTGGGTCGCCTGTGATTTTGCTGTCGCTTCCTTATAACTCAGATAGTCGATGAGCTTTTGTAGTCCATCTGTGTTTATATAAGACGGAAGCCTTATAATCACCTCATCCTTTGTGCGCTCAATTACCATTTTTTGTGATTTTACTAATTCAAATATAATCAAAAATATTGGCGAGATAAAATGTGCATATAACAGCGGCTTATCATTTCGGACATAAAATCCTATCTTTGCGCCTCATGATTGACTACCAGGTTCATACCTTAACCAACGGTATCCGTATTTTACTAAAGCACTCGCCTTCAACTATTACGCATTGCTGTTTTGTGGTGAATGCCGGTTCGCGCGATGAGCCGGATGATAAGGCCGGACTGGCTCACTTTATAGAGCACCTGCTGTTTAAAGAAACCGAGACCCGCAACACCAACCAGATATTGAACCGCCTGGAGTTGGTAGGCGCCGATCTGAACGCTTATACCACCAAAGAATATACCTGTATCCATGCTTCACTGCTGAAACAGCACCTGGAACGCACGGTCGACCTGTTCCAGGATATTTTATTTCATTCCACTTTTCCTAAGGATGAGTTGGAAAAGGAGCGGGGTGTGATTTTGGATGAGATTGCGTCTTACCTCGATCAGCCGGAAGAAGCTATCCAGGATGATTTTGAGGAATTACTGTTTAAGGATCATGTTTTAGGGAAGAACATTCTCGGGACACCGGAGACGGTTTCTTCAATGAATAAGAAGGACATCCAGCATTTCATGACGGCCAATTACAATACCGAGGAAATGGTGTTTGCTGTCTTTGGCGATCATGACCTGAAAAAACTAGTAAAACTGGCTGAAAAATATTTTGGCGACATCAAGCCAAATCATAATAAAAAACACCGCCATAAACCTGCTGAAAGCGTGGGTCAAAAACTGAGTGTTTTTCGACCTATTGCTCAAACACATTGCATTATTGGTAACCAGGCTTATCCATCGGCGCATCAGCATAAAACCGGATTGTTATTGCTGAATAACCTGCTTGGCGGTATGGGCATGAGCAACCGCCTGAACCTGGAGATACGGGAGAAATATGGAATAGCCTACACTATCGAGTCGAATTATACACCGCTTTCAGATACTGGCATATTCTCGATTTACTTTGGTACCGACGTGGAAAAAGCAGACAAAGCATCACGATTGGTCCATAAAGAACTAAAAAAACTTCGCGATCAAAAGTTGGGTACCTTGCAACTGCACCAGGCTAAACAAAAGTTTATCGGACAGATTGCATTGGCAGAGGAGAACCGTATAGGACTAATTATATCTATGGCTAAAAGTCTGCTTGATTTCGGTTATGTGGACACTTTAGACCAAGTATTCGCCAAAATAAATGCCTGTACAGCAGAGCAATTGCTTGAGATAAGCAACGAAATTTTTGATAATAGGCTGACTACTTTGCTGTTTGTGCCGAAAGAGTAAAGGTGTATCTTTGTAAGATGAAGATGCCTATAATTGCCTATGGAGACCCGGTTTTAAGAAAAAAAGCTGTCGCTGTTGAACCGGATGAATACCCCAACATTAAACAACTGGTGGAAGATATGTTCGAGACCATGTATGGTGCACGCGGGGTTGGTTTGGCTGCTCCGCAGGTAGGTATCTCTATGCGTTTGTTCGTAGTTGATGCTACGCCATTTGATGATGACGAACCCGAACTGGCAAACTTCAAAAAAGTATTCCTGAATGCCCAAATACTGGATGAAAACGGTGATGAGTGGTCGTTTAATGAAGGCTGCTTAAGTATCCCTGATATTCGTGAGGATGTATCGCGCAAGCCTGTTATCCGTATCTCTTATTACGATGAGGACTGGAAACATCACGAAGAAACTTATAAAGGCATGGCCGCCCGCATCATTCAGCATGAATATGACCACATAGAAGGCAAGCTCTTTACCGATAAGTTGAGTC
Source organism: Mucilaginibacter sp. (assembly GCF_036568825.1). Classification (GTDB taxonomy): domain Bacteria; phylum Bacteroidota; class Bacteroidia; order Sphingobacteriales; family Sphingobacteriaceae; genus Mucilaginibacter. The sequence goes on from NZ_DATCRU010000056.1 coordinate 98,336, forward strand.
CGCTACGCAAACGCCTGATCGAAAAAAAGCTCAATGATATTTCGAGAGGGGTGGTAGATGTGGATTATAAAATGAAATTCCCTGCTGCTAAGAAAGGACGTTGATTTGAAGTCGGAAGTCTTGAGTCTGAAGTCGTAAGTAAAAATCGATTTGATAAGGACTTAAGACTATTGACTTAAGACTTAATTCCCCGAAGCACGGGCTTTATCCCCCGCTGCTATCTGGTTCATTAAAGCTCCCCAGGCTACAGGGTTCAACAATGGATTGGGTTGAAGCGAATGCTGGTTTAAGATAGCATTATGCTCATTCTGCGCCCATGAGGATGATATTTCCTGTCCGTCTCGTGGTAAGTTATTGCCCGCGGCTCTGTTGACAGCGCGCTCAAGGTTTTTGCGGGCTATTTCCAGGTCGTCATCAGCCAGCTTCATGGCCAGAAAATCCTTTCTGAATTCATCTGTAGTGGCCCAAGGGAACACCCGGAAGGTGGGCAGGTTGATTATACGCGGTTTTATATAAACTTGAGTAGTATAGGCTTTATTCAGAACATTGGCGGGTATAACAACCTGTATGTTGCCATAGCCGATGCTGGTAAATACCAGGGTATCTTGCTCATGCGCCACGAAGGAGAAGTAGCCCTCGTAATTGCTCATATAAACCTGGTTATGATTGCTGATGTTGGTGATGGTTACATAAGGCACGATCACTTTTACACTGTCGGCATTATGGATAACACCCGAGAACTGAACCAATGGCTTCTCCTTTTGCTGCGCGAAGGCTGCGGCAGCGATAAAGAATAAAAATATGCCTAATATATATTTCACCTGGTAAGGTTCTTCCTTGTTTTATACCTGACTTTTAAGAAATAGTTTCAAAAAATGTCAGACAAAAATAGTGCATTGCATTAAACCCCAATGCAATTTAACAATACTTAACAATTATCTCAAATTTGCCGGAAGCACCGCATTCGGGTCATCAATGTCGGTTAAATTGATGGCTTCTACACCCTTTACCTCTGGAACGGCCTTTTTTATAGCCTCTTCAATACCGGCTTTGAGGGTCATGATGCTCATCGGGCACGAGCCGCAGGCACCAAGTAACTTTAATTTTACAATATGGTCAGGAGTTATTTCCTCCACCGAGACATTCCCGCCGTCAGTCTCCAAATACGGACGAATCGTATTCAAAGCCTCTTCCACCTGATCTAATAAACTCATTTTAACTTATTTATATTAAACGTAAAGTTATTAATTATTTACCAAATTTCTATTATTAGCCTCGGCATTATAAATGGCCACCTGCTGGGCTACTTTTTGCGCCATTTCGGTAAACGCTTTGCTCATTGGGCTTTGCTCATCCAAAACTACCGGTTTACCTGCGTCGCCTGAATCGCTGATTCCTTTTACCAGCGGTATTTCACCCAAAAACGGTACTTCCAACTGGTTCGCTAATTTCTGACCGCCGCTGTGACCGAATATGTAATATTTATTCTCCGGTAACTCAGCAGGGGTAAAGTACGACATGTTTTCAACAATGCCAAGCAACGGCACATTGATGGCACTCATCAGAAACATACCTATTCCTTTTTTGGCATCGGCTAAAGCTACGTTCTGAGGAGTAGTAACAATAACTGCGCCAGTAACCGGGAAAGTTTGAGCTACGGTGATATGCACATCACCTGTTCCTGGTGGCAGGTCGACTACAAGGTAATCCAGTTCGCCCCAATCAGCATCATTAAATAATTGCTTTACAGCTGTCGACACCATTGGTCCGCGCCAAGGCACGGGTTGGTTTGGATCTGTAAAGAAACCGATGGACAATAGCTTAATGCCATATTTTTCAATTGGCTCAATACGCGTTTTACCATCAGCCTGGCTGGCTTTTGGCCGTGCGCCTTCCAAACCAAACATGATAGGGATGGATGGCCCATAAATATCAGCATCTATCAAACCTACTTTAGCGCCTGCTTGTGCAAGGCCCAAAGCCAGGTTCACTGCAACGGTTGATTTGCCCACACCGCCTTTACCTGATGCTACGGCAATAATATTTTTTACACCGGGTACACCGGTATTCTTTTGCGTGGTAACGCGCGAAGTCATATTAATGCTCAACTCTATATCCTTGCTGATAAAGTGTGCTATCGCATTGCGGCAGGCATTTTCTATCAATCCTTTAAGCGGACAGGCAGGCGTGGTGAGAATAACCGAAAAGCTGAGACGGTTGCCATCTATCTTGATATCCTGGATCATGTTTAGGGTTACCAGGTCTTTTTTCAGATCTGGTTCTTCCACATGGCCGAGGGCGTATAAAACTTGTTCCTGAGTTATATTCATTGCAACTACAAAGCTACTAAACCGGGCCTAAAGCTATGTCATGTTAATGATAAAAAGCCGTTATCAAGAGCCGTTAAAAAAATCTTTTTGCGGAGTTAACTATACTGAGAAACATTTTGTTGATGCTTGCGTTTGTATCGCATAAGAATTAGATTAGTTTTGGATAAATTTTTTTGATGCATCGTCCTACCTCCAAATATATCCGCATAGCCGGAATCGTAGCTATTTCCCTGATTATCCTTTTATTAATAGGCGGCTATATCGCCTATAACAAACGTGAGGCTATACTCCAAAAAGAGATCGCGAAAGCAAAAGAAAAAGCAAAAAAGGATTACAACTTAAACGTAAATATCGGTTCTGCCCATTTCACCGGGCTCGCCACCGTTTCCCTTTCTGATATTACTGTAGTGCCGGACCAGCGCGATAGCTTACTAAGCATTAAGAAGTTTGATGTCAGCATAAAGATCATTCCGCTCATATTCGGAAATGTAAAACTGGCTGATGTGGTATTGGATAACGGGCATCTGAACCTGACAGATGTTAAGGGTGTAAAGAACTTTGATTTCCTGTTCAAGAAGAAAAAGGATACCACCGAAAAGAAAGAGCGGGCCGATCTATCAGTATTGGCGAATAACCTGGTGAAGCAGGTTTTATATAAAATCCCTGATGACCTGGACCTGAGAAATTTCCTGATAACATTTAAAAAGGATAGCGCAGGGATAAAGTTGCTTGCTCAAACGGCTGTGATCAAAGACGGTAAGCTTAGTTCAACTATTAAGGTAAATGACACACTGGCTACCTGGCATTTTGCCGGGAAGATGCACCCGTCTGATAAAGATATTGATCTGCATTTATATGCTGATGGAAAAAAAGTGGAAATACCCTACGTGGGTGAACGATACCATTTGAAAGTGAATTTTGACACAATTTCCACCCGCCTGGAGAAAGTGGAGAATAGCGACGGTGTTACCAAAATATATGGTTCGTGGTCGGTGAAGAATTTGCTGATCAACCATCCGGCTTTATCCTCATCTGATATCATTGTTCCCGATGGTTCTATTGATGCCAATGTGTTTGTTGGTAAGAATTATGTATCGCTGGATAGCTCGTCGGTGATCAAGCTAAAAAAGATCGCGGTAAAAACTTACCTCAAATACCAACTGTATCCTGTCAAGATGTACACAATAAAAGTGAACAGCGACTGGATGAATGCGCAGGATGTATTTGATTCTTTCCCCCAAGGAATGTTTGATTCGTTTGATGGTATACAGGTTACCGGTAAAGTAAAATATCACCTGCATGTGTTTCTGGATTCATCCAATCCCGACCAGGTACAGTTTGAATCGGCGCTGGCGAAGGATAATCTGAACATAGTTAAATACGGTAAAACGGATTTGGGCAGATTGAACAGGCCGTTTACTTATACACCTTATGAAAAAGGTAAGCCGATGCCGTCGAGGATCATTGGCCCCCAAAACCCGGATTATACTCCGTTACAGGATATTTCGCCAAACGTGAAATATGCTGTAATGACTTCGGAAGATCCATCGTTTTACACCAATCATGGTTTTGTGGAAGAGTCAATACGGCGCTCTATCGCTACCGACATCAAGCAAAAAAAATTTAAGCGGGGTGGTAGTACGATATCCATGCAGCTGATCAAGAATGCTTTCCTGAGCCGCGAGAAAACATTGTCGAGAAAGATTGAAGAGATACTGATCGTATGGATGATCGAGAATAATAATGTGATGTCGAAAGACCGCATGCTAGAGGTTTATTTCAATATTGTGGAATGGGGCCGGAACATTTATGGTATTGGCGAAGCATCGCGCTATTATTTCGGTAAATCACCATCAAGCCTTACCCTGGGCGAAGGTATCTACCTTGCCAGTATTCTTCCTCACCCTAAAACAGGATTATATTCGTTTCAACCAGACGGTTCGTTACGGCCAAGCCTGATCAACTATTATAACCTGATCGGAAAAATGATGGCAGCCCGAAATTGGACCGAGCCAGATAGCTCTGGTTATGGTTATTATTCAGTACGATTGAAGGAAAGTCTTCGCGAGAATATCGCCCCTGTATCAACAGCAGTTGCTGACAGCCTGATGAAACAAACTAATGATGATGACGATGCGGTGGATGTTCAGCCGGTAATGAATACCCCAACAGTTCCTGAGAAAAAACCTAATTTCTTCCAGCGCTTATTTGGAAAGAAGGATACTACTGTACACAAACAGATAGAAAAAGAGTATCCAATTGATACCGTAGGTAAAACCAAAAAAGAAATACGGCAGGAAAAGCGCGCCCAACGCCGGCTGGAAAAACAACGGGAAAAAGAGCTTCGTGACAAAGGCCTGATGTAGTGTTTACTGTGAGATGACCTTATTAAATGTTTAAACATGTTTTTTTGTATAAACATTTAGAAAGAAACAATCATGTCACTCATAGAAAAACTAAACTGGCGCTACGCCACCAAAAAATTCGATAAAGCTAAGAAGTTAAGCCAGCATCAATTAGAAGAATTGCTGCATGCGGTTCATCTGTCACCCTCATCTGCTGGTGTTCAATCTTATAAAATAATTGTTGTTCAGGATGCTGCTGTACGCGAAAAATTGCAACAGGCAGCTTATGGACAGGCTCAAATTGCTGATGCTTCACAACTGATCGTTTTTGCAGCTGAGACTAATCTGGATGCTCAGTATGTAAAGAATTATATTGATCACGTGGCTAAGTCACGCAGCATTGATCGCTCTAATCTGGAAGGTTATGAGCAAATGATCAATGGCAATGTAAGCGGGATGACTGAAGAGCAACGGATTACCTGGGCTAAAAAACAAGCTTATATCGCGTTAGGCGTATTGCTTACTTCAGCAGCCGAACTGGGTATTGATGCCTGTCCGATGGAAGGTTTCAGTGCACCTCAGTTTGATGAAGTATTAGGTTTAAAAGAAAAAGGCTTAACAACTGCTGTTATAGCTGCGATTGGTTTCCGTGCAGAAGATGATGCTTACAGCAAATTAAATAAAGTGCGTAAACCTGAAGAAGAAATGTTCATTCATATATAATAAGTGTCTTTGGTTTTTAACGTTCATTGTTAAGTTTGAAAGGCCCCGGGAAACCGGGGCTTTTTTATGCCTGTCTGAACTTGAATTTACAGAATTAACGAATTTCCGGAATTCAGGCAATTCTTAAATTAAAAAAATTCCGGTTCAGATAATCAGTCTTTGGCAAAGCTGATATTCAGCAGTAAAATAATTCTAATAATTGCTTGGAAGTTGAATACAAAAGACATATCTTTATAATCTATTAAATCTATAGATATTATATACATTAGTATGGATGCAATTAACTCTGAATCGTTTCATAAAAAGGATTATGAATCTGCCGCTAAAGAAAGGGAAATATTAAGGTCGAGCGACCTTGATAAACTGGTGTCTGCATTGCTGATCTGCATGGAAAACTATAGGCAATTGGCTGCTTCAGCGCCGTTTAAAGAGTTAAAAGCTATCTATAAACAATTGGCAGATGAAAGAGCTGATTATGCGGCAATTTTATATTTCAGGCTTGGCCAGAATGATCAATTGTCGGTAGATGTTGAGGGTGGTGTGATCGGACAAATAAAGCCCGCATGGGCCAATACATCGTTTATTGGTAATGAAGCAAATGATGACACCTTGCTAAACAGCATTATTAATAATGAATTGTCAGCCATAAAAAAATACGATGATTACTTGCGTAACCATATACCGGTGATAAAAGATCTGAACTTATTGGTGTGGCAGCAAAATTCTATTAAACAGATTTTAAAGGGACTTTAATATGCTATCAAAAAAGACCAAATATGCTATCAAGGCGCTTGTATTACTGGGGAAAAATCAAGCCGATGTGCCTATGCATATCGCAGAGATTGCAGAAATAGAAAATATTCCGAGGAAATACCTGGAAGGGATTTTAGGTGAATTGCGTAAAGCAGGCTTTCTGTACAGCCGGAAAGGCAGCGGCGGTGGCTATGTACTGGGCAAAAGGCCGGAAGATATTTTGTTAGTTCATGTGTTGCGGCTTACAGATGGTCCGATAGCAATGGTTTCATGTGCCAGTTTAAACTATTATCACCGGTGCGATGAATGCCTGGATGAAGCGACTTGTGGTATACGTCAGGTGTTTATTAATATACGTGATGCCAGTTTAAAGATACTGACTGAAACAAGCATTGCTGACCTGATCAGGAATGAGAAGTTTTTAAAAGATACCCTACCTTACCTTACTGCAGTTAGTTGATTAAAATTGTTCATTTGATACTTGGCGAAAGTAGATTTTATATATAAATCTCTTGATGCTTTGAAACAATTTGGTGGTTTCTGCTATTAAGCATTACAGAATTCAGCCAATCCAGTGAACCGACCAGTTTTCAAGAGCGCCCTGCTAATAACGGTTTTTGTTATTTTCTTTTGCCCGCTTTCGTCAAAAGCGTTCTCCGTTTTTGCGCATATGGCCATTATAGATGCCAGCTGGAAGAAGTCTATTGTTCCCTTGCTAAAAGAAAAATATCCCAATGCTACTGATGAGGAACTGCGCGTTGCCCATTCCTATGCTTATGGCGGTAGTTTGATGCCAGATATGGGTTATTTCCCTTTTGGCAGTGTATATTTTACTAACCTGGTGCATTATGTGCGCAGCGGAGATTTTATGGAAAATCTGGTTTCTCAAGCCCAAAATATTAATGAATATGCCTTCGCGCTGGGAGCGGTCTCGCATTATCTGACCGATGAGTATGGCCACTCCCTGGCAACCAATATCGCAGAGCCTATTGTGTACCCTAAAGTCGCTAAAAAATTCGGGAGAATAGTTACTTACGAGGAATATCCTATTTACCACAGCCGGATGGAATTTGGCTTTGATGTATTGCAAACCGCCCGTGGCAATTATGCATCGCAGGAGTATCATGATTTTATCGGTTTTAATGTAGCCAAACCGGTATTGGAAAGGGCATTTATGCTGACTTACGGTCAGAACATGAACGATGTTTTCAACGGTAAACTGGATCTGGCTATTTCAACTTTTAGGTGGGCTGTGAGGAGTCTGCTGCCTGGTTTGACACGGGATGCCTGGGCCTTGAAAAAAAGCGATATTCAAAAGCTGAACCAGGGAATGACCAGCCGTAAATTTCACTACCATATCAAAAGAAGAGAATATTTTCACACCTATGGCCGGGAGCGCGATAAACCCAAATTGGGCAACCGGATAGTAGCTTTTATAATCAGCATTTTACCAAAGGTTGGTCCGCTTAAAGCGCTTAAATTTTCACCGCCCGGACCTGTTGCCGAAAAGCTGTTTATCAAGAGTTTTGATACCACGCTGGTTTGTTATAATCAACTTCTGACAGGATTGCAAAACGGGCAGCAGCTTCAATTGCCTGATATGGATTTTGATACAGGAAAACCTACTACCCAGGGCGAATATGGTCTGGCAGACTTGACCTATAGTCAGTTATTGCTTTATTTACAGGACAAAAAATTCAATAATGTTACGCCACCGCTGCAGGAAAACATACTTTCATTTTATGGCAAAGGGGATACCACCAGTAAAGTAACTGAATACAAAAAGTATAAGGTAGACTGGAAAAAAACCTATGTCGCCTTGCAGCAGTTACGAACAGCAAGACCTGTCCCGATAGATAGTTTAAAGCTTCCTGTCGATACCCTGTCGAAAGCTACGGCGGTAAAAACTAAATAATTGCATTCGGTGCAATAAAAGAAACACTTTGTGTTCTCATCCTAATCTCTTTATCTTCATATAATGAAACCAAGCCTTTTTAAATCAATACTGATCGTATCTTGCTTACTCTGGTGTGGCGTTTCCTATGCACAGGACACTACCAATGCGGTGATATTCCATATTCATTCTTCGCATACTGCCTTTCCGGATACCGGTCGCGAAAAGGGGCATCTGTATGATAAGGTATTGTATACTGCTGCCGAGCATTATCATGACAGCACGATACTAATAATTGCACCAAAGAAGCTGGATGCAAAAAAGACAGTCGATATGGTATTCTGGTTTCATGGCTGGCGGAATAATGTAGATAATGCTGCCAGCTTTTATGAACTCACTAAACAATTTCTAGCCTCCGACCTGAATGCCGTACTCGTTTTAGCAGAGACTGCTAAGGACTCACCCGATAGTTATGGCGGTAAACTAGAGAACCCCGGTGTTTTTAAAGCATTAACTACTGATGTATTAAGTGGACTAAAGGCTCAGCATTTGATCTCCAAAGGATGCAAGCCGGGGCATATTTTACTGGCAGGTCATAGTGGCGCTTACCGCGTAATGGCCCGGATCATTAAAAACGGTCAGATGCCTATAGACGAGGCTATTTTGTTTGATGCTTTATACGCCGAAACCCCAATATTCCTGGACTGGATAAAGGCTGATCAAAATCACCGTTTTATTGATTTGTATACTGACCATGGCGGTACTGACGAAGAAACCCATAACCTGGTAAAGCTGATCGCCCAGGAAAAACTACCTTATTTAGAATCAGAGGAAGGTAATGTCAATTTTCAGTCTGTGAAAGATAACCGGATATTAATTATCCATAGTCTGCATGAGCACAATAATGTGATCAATAAGCCGGATAATTTTGAATTGTTCCTGGAAAATAGTCCTTTTTTAAAATCTTTGACACAGAATTAAGCCACCGGTTGTAACGGCTTGCTGAGATGTTTTTTGATGTCTGACAGTAATTGCAGCGGTTGGAAAGGTTTCAGCATACAATCCACAAAGCCGCTGGCAATCAGATCCGACAACATCTTTTTGTCAACCAATGAAGCAGTAAATGCAATCACCGGTATTTCCGGATAAAGCCTTTTTACTTCGTGAATGGCGGTAAAGCCATCCATTACCGGCATTTCCAAATCCATCAGGATAATATCAAAATCAGAGTTTTTTAGTAATGCAGCCAGTGCTTCGGAACCATCAAATGCTATAGTGACCTCAGCCTTAAACCCGGTTAGGATTTTTTTAGCTACCATCATGTTGATCTGGTTATCCTCAACCAGCAGCAGTTTTATACCTTCAAGATTATCTTTTTCAGCAGCCTTGTTTTTAGGGAGTTGTTTGTGATTATATGCGGCATACTCTAATTTCAGGTCGAAACTGAATTTGCTTCCCTTTCCTTTTTCACTGGCAAGTACCAGGTTGCTGCCCATCATTTTTAACAAGCGGACGCATATGGTAAGCCCCAGTCCGGTACCAATAAATTTCTTGGTATCCTCATCATACACCTGCCAGAAGCTTTCGAATATTTTTTTCTGGTCCTTTTCAGCTATGCCTATCCCGGTATCTTCGATGCTGAAACTAACCTCGATAAACTTATTTTCTTTCCGTTTGCAGAATACATCGAGCTTTACAAAACCTTTATCTGTAAACTTTAGGGCATTTGATAGCAAATTATTAAATATCTGTACCAGTCGAACATCATCAGCCAATACGTTTACATCCAGTTCAGGATCGATGTTGATCTTCAGCTCAAGGCCTTTTTCCTGGAATAAGGTGGTGAACGGCATACCCACGTTCATCATAAAAAGCTTTAAGTTCAGCTCGGCAGGATGTATTTCTAGCTTATCGGCCTCAATTTTGTTGAAGTCGAGAATATTATTCACTTGCTGTAACATATGATCCGAGCAGTATTTGAGTATCTGGTAATATTCGTCCTGCTGGGCGTCCATTTTTTGCTGTTTCATCAGGTTGATGACACCGATGATGCCGTTTAAAGGCGTCCGCAGCTCGTGGCCCATTGTAGCGAGGAATTGCGTACGGGAATCAATCACCTTCTGATTTTGCTCTTTAAGCTGATGGATATATTTCTTTTCAAAGAAAATATAAGCTACCGCGAAAATGATCGTTGATGAAATAGCGATCACATTGTTCACAAACGAAAGCTTGCCTAACTGGCTGGGCGTAAAAGGCTCGAGCGGTTTTACATTATGCCCGATCAGTATACAAGCCAGGAACGAGACAATGATAATGCCGATATAAATAAAGGTATCCTTGTATTGCGCTTGCTTCAGGTCGACAATAATGGGTATGGATACCATCAGTGGGAAAAAGTAAAGATATTGGCTCGATTGCAAACCCTCTATCGCAGCCGTCGACACGAGCATGGCGCAAACGATGGTAACAATAAAAATAGTAAGGTTCTCAATATCGCCATTATACTTTAACAGGATCACCATCAGAATAGCGAAACAAAAACAGGCGCTTACAAAAGATGAGACGTAAAGTCCTATAAACGAGGTGTAAATAGACAGGGCTATGCCTGTGAACAATGTAGCCAGACCAAGCTGGTAAGTCCTCTTAGATACATCTTTTATATCGAAATGTATATTAAGCGGGCGATCGTCAACTTTATTTATTCTATGGTATTTACTGGTAATATCCTTCATTACGGGCAATTGGGGTATCTATCCCTTCTACTCAAGCGCACAAAATGCCATTGTAGTACCTATTTAAACGTATACAAACGGATAATCGTTCGGTTTATGCGCGAAAAAAATAAAATATTGTTTTACAATGACTTGTAAAGGCGCAACTGCGCCTTTTTGCTATAGGGTATTTTGGGTTATTTTACACCTGTTGTCAGCAAGGCAGATAAAGGGAAAGATGTATTTTCTGCGCCGAATTCTTCCGTGATCCCTTCTGCGAATTTCAAAGCAACAGGCTCAAATGCATCAGGATCCTTAGTCATTATTTCCTTGCCTAATGGATGTTTGGAGAACAAACCGGTAACTATCAGTTCGGAGGTAGAAGTGCCTGATGGCAATGATATTTTAGTAGATTCAGCTTCTTTAAATCCTGAGTTCTTCAACCATTTATTTAGCGTTTTATCATCGTGTAAAGAGAACGGAACTTTAAAGCGTGTGGTATCTTCGCCGCTGAAATAAGGAAGGATCAGATCATCTATCAGCAGTTTGAACAAAGGCATATTCAGCGTGTCATCCCAGGTAAATATCATTAGCTTTCCACCCGGTTTTAATACCCTGTAGATCTCATCAAATCCCTTTTGCTTATCCGGCAAAAACATCATCCCGAATTGGCAGATTACCAGGTCAAAAGTATTATCAGTAAATGATAGCTTTTGAACATCTTCGGTCTGAAAGATAATCCCATTATTGTTGAGCTCACGTTGTGCTATATGGAGCATATCGGGGCTAATATCGGTAGCGAAGAGCCTTACATGAGATGGAAGTACCTTCCGCAGGTGCCGGGTAAGCCGGCCGCTTCCGCAGGCTACTTCAAGTACAGACGATACATCCGATGCACTAATCCGCGAAGCCATATATTGCCCGTAAGGCTCAAATAAGATCGGGCCGATGTAACGGTCGTAGTTTTCAGCATCCTCGCTTGTAAACTTGTAAGCTTCTTTCTTTTTCATGCAAATGAAATTACGGAACTTAATTATATTACTCATTAACCAAAATCGGCGAGCTTATAGAAACTACCATAAGCTCGCCAATTGACGGAGCGGAATGACTTATTCTGCTTTTAATCGGATATATTTTTCTACGTTAACACGATCTACCTTCAGGCTGTCGATCTTTTCGATGCCCTGCTGTATAAGTGTATCATTCTTTATAGTGACGGTGAAATCAAACTTGTTGTTTTCCCACTCGCGCTCGTTGCAATAATCCAGGTATTCGGTGTATTTATCGCCATTTAAAGTATATCTGCCGCCGCCTGAGCTGTACATTGGTTTTGACTGTTTCCCTTTAGTCAGGTCATGGTTCATGAACGCAAAATGATCACCATTGATGATTTTGATAAACTTTTGATCTTTGGTGTAATCGGTCACCACAGGCGCTTTACCTTTTTCGGTTAAAGTACCCTGGAGCAATTGCCAGGTACCCTGTATAGGTAAGCCTTGTTCTTTTGATGCATTTGCAGTGGTGCCCGGATTATTGTTGCAGGAAGCCAGTATAGCAGCGGCTATAACAAAAAAAGTGAGTTTGATTTTCATTAGATTTTTTTAGGTTAAGTTGGAAGCTAAAAATAATAATCTTTTGGAATATATTTTTAGCCCCAACCTACCTTTCGCTGTCATTATCAGACAGCTTTGGCTATAACTGATCTTATTATGGCTTCTAATGATTTGCAGAGAACTTGTATCTCTTCCTCCGTATTGTAATAATGAATAGACGCCCGGACAACGCTTTTCAAATGGTTTTTCTCCATAAATATTAATGCTGATACCGCTTTCGCGACAGTTACATTGATACGATCTTCGGCGAGGCGTAACTTTATAGTCGCAGCATCAAAGCCTTCTACAGAGAAAGTCACTATCCCGCATTGCCTGTCTCCAAAATCATGTACGATTACTCCATCAATTTGCGCAAGCTGCGCACGAAGTAATGCTGATAAATATTGGATCCGATCCCAAATCCTGTCCAAACCGATATTCAAGGCATATTCAATAGCTTTTCCTAAACCGAATGTAAGTGCGCGGTTCTTTTCATACAACTCGTATCTCCTGGCATCACTTCTTAGCTGATAGTCATCCAAGCCAACCCAATCGGTAGCATGGTTATCCATAAATATCGGTTTGATCTGGTCCTGAACCTCTTTCCGCACATATAAAAATCCGGTGCCCCGTGGTGCCCTCAGGTATTTACGCCCGGTTACCGACAGCATGTCGCACCCAATCTGCTTTACGTCGATCGGTACATGCCCGGCGCTCTGGCAGGCATCTACCAGGTATAGTATGTTATGCCTGCGGGCTATTTTGCCGATCTCAATTATTGGTATCGTCCCGCCTGTTGTCGAGGCAATTTCAGTAACAGCGATCAATTTGGTTTGAGGAGTTATAGCTTCTTCCAATGCCTGAAGCGAAAAATTACCCTTTTCATCGTTCGGGATTACTTTTACTTCGACACCAAATCGTTTTTGTGCATTTAAAAATCCAAGCAGATTGGTCACATATTCCATTTCAGAAGTGATAACCACATCGCCCTTTTTAAAATCGATCCCGTTAAAAGCGATGTGCCAGCCGGTGCTCGCATTTTCAACTATGGCTACCTCATCGGCATCAGCATTGATCAGTTGGGCAATCAGCGCATAAGTGTTTTCTAACTGTGCGTGATATTTGGCCTCAGTTTCATAACCACCAAAAGTTGCCTCTTCGTTTAAATAATCGGTCATGGTTTGCACCACAACATCAGGTGGCAGCGATGCGCCTGCGTTATTAAAGTGGATTCGTTGCGCCGTGCCTTTGGTCTCAGCCCGGAATTGCTGTATTTCCAGATCTGTTATTCTCAATGATTCCATGTTCATGTCCCGGTTTTAAATTATTAATACAAAGTAAAAACATAAATCAATGACAAAACAGATACAGAATTATTATTTTTGGCCATAACAGATTGATGAAAAAGATAACAACGGAGGCTGATAATGTGTTTCTATACGACCAGATTGTCGGGCGCATTGAAAAACAGATCAAACAAAACCTGTTGAAAACAGGCGATAAGCTGCCCTCTGTGCGATCATTAAGTCGACAGCAGGGTATCAGCATAAGCACGGCCTATAAAGCCTACGCCGAACTGGAAAATATGGGCATGATTGAAGCTCGCACTAAGTCTGGCTATTATGTGAAATTCTCGCCATCAAGGTTTGTAAAAGTGCCGGAGGTCAATCCACCCCTGAAAAAAATAGAGCAAGCCAGCGTGAGCCAGATGATCGCGATGGTAAATGCGAACATGTCTAAAGAAAATGTGCTGCGTCTATCGGCTTCATCACCTTCGGTAAATTTAATACCGCTCGCAAGACTCAATAAATCTATGACGGAGGCGATGCGCGAGAGCCCGTACGGAAATGTGAACTATGAGAATGTGCAGGGCAATATTTCGCTGCGCAGGCAGGTGGCAAAAAATGCATTTAACTGGGGCGGACAGATCACCGAAGATGATGTGGTAACTACGCAGGGCTGTTTAGAGGCGTTGGTATTTTGCCTGCGGGCACTTACTAAACCCGGCGATACTGTGGCGATTGAAAGCCCTACTTACTTCGGTATTTTTAATGTGATGCTTAGCCTCGACCTGAATGTGCTGGAAATACCTGTTCATCCTGAAACTGGTGTCGATATCGATTACCTGGAACGGGCGATGGATAAGGTAAATATCAAAGCATGTTTGTTCGTGACCAATTTCAGTAACCCGGTAGGCAGTTGCATGCCTGATGATCGCAAAAAGCAGTTGGTCGATCTGATTACCAAACGACAGACACCTTTAATTGAGGACGATATTTATGGCGAGATCTATTTCGGTAAAAGCCGGCCCCGCACCTGTAAAAGTTATGACAAAGAAGGCTGGGTGATGTTGTGTTCATCGGTTTCCAAATCCCTGGCGCCGGGCTACAGAGTGGGATGGTGTATACCGGGAAGGTTTAAAGAACAGATCATCAATATAAAAATGATGCATACCATCAGCTCGGCTACACCTACACAGGCAGCTATTGCACATTTTTTCGAAACGGGTAGATACGATCTTCATATGCGCAATCTTCGCAAGGCATTGCACACGCAAAGCTTACGTTATATGCAGGCTATTGCAACGCATTTTCCGGCTGATACTAAGATCAGCAGGCCGCAGGGCGGTTACGCGCTATGGATAGAGCTGAATAAAAAGATAAACGCTTTTGAGCTTTACCAGTCGGCAATAGAGCAAAACATCAGCATTGCGCCGGGGCAGATATTCAGCACCGATTCGCGCTTTACCAATTTTATGCGAATAAGCTTCGGCCTAACCTACGACGAACGCATGGAACAAAGCATCCGTCTTTTAGGGCAGCTGATAAAAGACCTGGAGGATAAACCCTGATCAGCCTTTCTTCTCTTTTGACTTAGGAGCATAACCTCTGTCGACATCCAGAGTAAACGATGCTTCAGAAGCATCACCTGCCTGGCGTAACAGGTCAATAGGCGGCGCACTATCCTCGTTCGCAGAGTCAAACTCTTCATTAAGGCCATTGGAATGTACATCCTGCTGGCTCAGTTGGTCATCTGTTTCCGAATTATCAAAATCGTCAACAGGTAATTTATCATCGGGATTGATCATAGTCGTAGTATTTTTGTTCAAAATAAAATTACAACACTTTCGGCAACATACTGTTTATTTTTTCTCATAAATAAAAAAGCCTCTTCTGTTTTAGAAAAGGCTCAAAACTTCGGACTGACGATTCAATTAGTTTCTCCTGTTGAACAGAAAAGAAGCATAATAAAGCAACGTTGCCAGCGAGCTTAACGCAGCAACCACGTAAGTCATGGCTGCCCACCAAAGAGCATCTTTGGCTTGATCGTGCTCCTCGCGGGTTTGCATCACGTTATAGTTATTATTCAGCCACAACAAGGCCCGCCTGCTGGCATCAAATTCCACCGGCAGAGTAATGAAACTGAACAGTGTTACCAATGCCAATGCAGCAACACCAATAGCCAAAACAAATGGATTATGGGTAAAGAAAAGCAACATCACGCCGATGAACAAAGTCCACTGAGTTAAGGTAGATGCGATATTAATTACAGGCACCAATGCAGAACGCAAACTTAACCAGGCATATGCTTTTGCATGTTGAACAGCGTGCCCGCACTCGTGGGCTGCAACGGCTGCTGCGGCAACACTACGACTGTAATATACATCAGGGCTAAGATTAACGGTTTTATCTGCCGGGTTATAGTGGTCGGTTAGCTGCCCTTCGACAGAGATTACCTGCACATCGTAAATATTATTATCCTTCAGCATGCGCTCGGCAACTTCTTGTCCGGTCATGCCGGATAGCAGGCCGATCTCGGCATACTGATTAAACTTGCTCTTAAAACGCCACTGCACTATAAAGCTGACCACGGCCACAATGATCATGAGCAGCCACGCCGAGTTGTATCCTATTATAAATGATAAATGATTCATGTTCGTGTTATTTACAAAGGGTATTTCAAAAAGTATTCCACTTGAATTTTTAAATTTGAGCGTGGAACCATCATTTTCGTACTGGGAGCGGACGGCTTTTGTAGATCATGCGGATGTGATCATCATCGGTAGCGGCATAGTGGGTTTGAGTGCAGCATTGCATCTAAAGAGGCAGCAGCCGAACCTAAAGGTTACTGTTTTAGAGCGTGGTTTCCTACCCAGCGGTGCAAGTACCAAAAATGCCGGTTTTGCCTGTTTTGGCTCACTTTCTGAGCAGCTTTCTTACTTAAAACGATCATCAGAAGAAGAAGTGCTGCGCCTGGTAGACTACAAGTGGCGGGGCCTGCAGCGATTACGTGAAAACCTGGGGGATAAAAATATCGATTACCTGCAATATGGCGGCTCTGAATTGTTTATGGAGCATGAAGAGAACCTGGCACAAGAGAGCCTCGACCATTTAACATACTTTAACAATTTGCTGAAGCAGGTGATTGGCCATGCTGACATTTATTCAGTGGCCGATGTCAAAATAGCGGAGTTCGGGTTTAATAAAGTGCACAGGATGATCTATAATCCCTACGAAGGGCAGATTCATACCGGCAAAATGATGCGCACGCTGCTCAGTAAGGTGTATGATCAGGGAGTTTTGGTGTTGAACCAATGCAATGTGGAAGCCATTGAACATGAAGATGGCTATGTAAGATTGAAAACGTCAAATGGCGACCTGAAAACCGATAAAGTAATACTGGCGACTAATGCTTTTGCGGCACAGCTGTTTCCTAATTTGGATGTTGTTCCTGGCAGGGGACAGGTACTGGTAACTAAACCCATTTCGGGGTTGAAGATAAAAGGCACTTTTCATTTTGATGAAGGCTACTATTATTTCCGCAATATCGATGGCCGTGTCCTGTTCGGTGGCGGCCGGAATATCGATTTCAAAAAAGAGCGGACCTGGGATTTTGGGCATACCCAACGAGTGAAAGACCAATTGATGGCCTACCTGAATGAGGTGATATTACCTGGCCAAAATACTGAAGTAGATTACTGGTGGAGTGGTATCATGGGTTTTGGCGAAGATATTAACCCGATCATACAGGAAGTACAGCCTAATGTTTTCTGCGCGGTAAGGTGCAATGGTATGGGTGTGGCTATGGGTAGTTTGGTGGGAGAGGAAGTGGCGAGTTTAGCATTAAAAAAATAATTACCTTTTTGTCATCCCGATTGCGCAGCGAGGGATCTTCTGCGATTAGCAAGTCGAAGAGCATGGCGAAGAAGACGTTTCACTATCGTTCAACATGACAAATTAGGGATTAACCCCGACTCCGATATTCCTTCACCAACGTCTTCGACGCCCGCTGCAGCCAGGAATCAGTCAGCAGTTTTTTCAATTCTTCAGGATCGACTTTATCGAGCTTAACAAGCACATAAGGATAATTACGGTAATGATCTGTAATAAAATAGATTTCCGGATCAGTATGCATCCATTTATCCCGGTCTTCGGTGTGAACGACTAACACCATACCATTTTCCCATAAGCGGGCCAGCAGTTTTTTCTGAACATAAAAGCCTGGCGTTCCATAACATATCCCTTCCGATGTTCCCGGCAAAGTTGCCATGAACTGGCGGATAAATTGCAGGTATATGAAAGGATCGGACATAGGCCTAAAATAATTCCACCAATCGTTCTAAAGCCATTCCACGTGAGCCTTTGATCAGCACGGTTGCGTTTCTTATGGGATTAGCTTTCAACCCTTCAATTGCATCTTCAGCCGTTTTATAAAATATTACTCCCGACTTCTGACTTTCGACTGCTGACTTCTGACCAGCGAACCCCCCGCCAATAAAAATGCGTTCATTCACAGGCGCTTCCATCGCTTTTTTAATAATGGCTGCATGCTCGGCAGCTGATTCCTGTCCCATCTCGAACATATCGCCTAAAACCAGTACTTTATGCTTGGCTTCGATTTTTCCCAGGTTCTCGATAGCTACAGCCATGCTGCTCGGGTTGGCATTGTAATAGTCGCATATCAGCGTATTGGTAGCTGTTTGGGTGATCTGTGACCGGTTGTTTTTAGGCTGATAACCGCTGATGCCCTCATTGATCACTTCTGCACTTAACTTAAAATAGACGCCAATACAGATCGCTGCCAGAATATTATCCAGGTTATATGCGCCGGTTAATTGTGATTTTACTACATAGTTTTCACCTGTTGCGTTGTTGGTCCACTGCAAAGTGAGATAAGGTGAATTTTCTATCAGCTCACCGCTGACTAAAGCCTTAGGATTATTTATTCCATACAAAACCACATTTTGTAACGCCCTTGCCTGTTGCATAGCCATCAAGTCGTCGCTATCTCCATTGACAAAGGTTATGCCACCAGATGTTTTCAGATAATCGTATAATTCGCCTTTGCCTTTTTTTACCCCCTCCACTCCACCAAAACCTTCTAAATGAGCTTTGCCGACATTGGTAATCAACCCATGAGAAGGTTGAGAGATAGTACACAACAATTCAATCTCCTTCTGATGATTGGCCCCCATTTCGATCACTGCTGCCTCATGCGAGGCATTGATTGAAAGTATGGTAAGTGGCACCCCAATATGATTATTCAAATTGCCTTGTGTAGCATAGGTATTAAAGTACTGTGATAAAACTGCGTTGATCAGCTCTTTGGTGGTGGTTTTACCGTTGGTGCCTGTTAGGCCGATCACTGGAATGGTTAGTTGGTGGCGATGATATCTTGCCAAGTCTTGCAGTGCAGCTAAAACATCCTCAACCAATAAATATTGATCACCCTTCTGATACTCCGGGTTATCGATCACCGCATAAGCCGCACCTGACGCAATGGCCTGTTCGGCAAAAGTATTGGCATCAAATTTTTCACCTTTCAAAGCAAAAAACAAGCTTCCGGGAGCTATTTTACGGGTGTCTGTGCTGATGACAGGGTGTTTCTGAAAGATTTTATATAGATCTGCAGTAGTCATAATTCGGCATTACGTATTATTTGTGCGCAGTGTCATGCTGAGGCACTCGAAGCATACGGCTAAGGCCTTTACGCTCACACTTCGAGTGCCTCAGTGTGACACCCTTTTTAATTAGTGTTCCTGTTCATCCATCCAATCACTGCTCTGATCTCACCATAGCTATAATTATCACCTAGTACCTCTTTAAGAGGCGACAATCTTTCATATCCATAGCTTTCAACCGCGTCTTTAATAGCTGGTATTTTTTCTTCCTTTACAAATTCCAGTACGTTGATCTCGCCTGTTTGAACAAAATAACTCAAATGCCCTTCAATTGTTGTAGTCGCAAGTCCGCGTTCTGCGGCGATCTCCTGTATAGTTTTACCTGAACGATACAAAGTAAATGTTTCTATTTTAGTATCAGAAGAACGCAGCCTGTTATTTGTTCTTTCGTGTCCGGCTTTCTGTACGCGTTTGGTGGATTTTTGCTTAATCCGCGATGCCAGTCCATTCTTAACGCAATAGTTCTTAACAGGAACCAGGAACTCCCGCCCATACCTTGCCAGTTTTATGTCGCCAAAACCGGATATCAACCGTAATTCATCCAATGTCTGTGGCAGATAAGTGGCCATTTCGATTAAAGCAACGTCCGAAAGGATCATATATGGCGGAACATTTTGACTTGCAGCAATATCTCTGCGTGTCATTTTTAATTCTTGCAATAAGCCGCCTTCATATGGAATAACTTCTGCTGTTCTTTCTTCGGTAGTTTGTGAGGCAATCAATTCAACTTTTTGCTGTCCTTTTAAAACAGCCTCGCTTTTATCGGTTAGCTTTAACACAGGATATGCATCGGCGGTAACCTGCAGATATCCTAAAGCAACCAACTCACGCAGGTAGCGGAACCAATCGGTGCGGCTGATATCAGCACCAATGCCGTAAGTTTTTAGCTGTTTATGCTCTTCCCAAATCTTTTCTCTTTTGGAGCCTCTCAGGAAATCAATCACATAGGTATTGCCAAAGCGCTCTTTTAACCGCGCAACTGCCGAAAGCGCTTTCTGAGCGATTAATGTTGCATCAAATTTTTGATATTCGCTCAGGCAGATATCACAGGAGCCGCAATTATCCGGAAAAGACTCATCAAAATAGTGCATCAAGTATTGCCGGCGACAAGTTTGCAACTGGCAATATTTCACCATATCATCCAGCTTTTTCAGCATGATTGCGCTTTGTTCCTCGTTCCCTTCTACGCGGGCAAAACGCTGCAGTTTATTAGCGTCTCCGTAAGAGTATAATAATAGCGCATCAGATGGCAACCCGTCACGCCCTGCTCTGCCGGTTTCCTGGTAATAGCCTTCTATGTTTTTAGGCAGATCCACATGCACCACATACCGAACGTTCGATTTATTGATACCCATGCCGAAGGCGATGGTCGCCACGATGATCTTTACTTCATCCTTCAAAAAAGCTTCTTGATTACGTGCCTTGTCGGCATTGTCCATACCTGCGTGGTAGGCTTCTGCTGCAAATCCCTCATTTTTCAGATCGGCAGCGAGCTCTTCCGTTGATTTTCTTGAAAGGCAGTATATAATACCGGAGTCCTCTTTCCTTTCATCCAAAAAAGCAAGCAGCTGATTAAAGCTATTCTTCTTTGGTACGATCCGATAGGTGATATTGGCCCGGTTGAACGATGATACGAATTCGGCAGGATTCCTCAGGTTTAATTTTTCAAGAATATCCTTGCGGGTCAGCTTATCGGCAGTAGCAGTGAGTGCGATGACCGGTATTTTAGGAAATTCATTTTTCAGTCCGGCCAGCATCAAATATTCGGGTCTAAAATCGTGACCCCAGTGTGAAATACAGTGTGCTTCATCAATGGCAATCAGGCAAACCGGCAATGATTTCAGGAAACTGATCAGGTTGCTTCCCTGCCCAAACAAACGCTCCGGTGCAAGATAAAGCAGTTTTATATTGCCTTTTTTAAGCTGATCTGTTATCCGTTGCTGTTCATCGGGCGATTGTGTCGAATTCAGAAAAGCGGCTGGTATGCCGTTTAGGTTCAGGCTGTCTACCTGGTCCTTCATCAGTGCGATCAAGGGCGAGATCACTATGGTAAGGCCGTCCATTAATACAGCCGGCAACTGGTAACATAAGGATTTTCCTCCACCCGTAGGCATTAGCGCTAAAACATCCTGATCGTTTAATATATGTTGAATGATGGCCTCCTGCTGATGTCTGAACTCACTATAACCGAAATATTTTTGCAGTGCCTGTGTAGGTGTCATTGTTGTGCTGTGCATGCAAAGTTGCAGATTTAATGTGAAAAGGATTAGGTTAATTAATTGCTAAGATAATTAGCAAAATTGATATAACAAATAATAAATTGATTTTTTATTTTTAGCTTAGTCTTTCTCAATATGTTAAAAAAGATTTCTTTATCACTGCTTTGCCTTTGCCTCGGTTGTATTGCTTTTGCACAGGAGCTGCAATCACCATCTGAATTTTTAGGATATAAGCTGGGTTCCCAGTTCACACCCCATTTTCGCATTGCCGAATATTTCAGATATGTGGCTTCGGTTTCCCAAAATGTAAAACTGCAGCAATACGGAACAACCAACGAAGGACGCCCATTATTAGCAATGTTCATCGCTTCGGATGAAAACATAGGAAGGCTGGAAGAAATCCGGCAGCATAATTTATCACTTGCAGGGCTTAGCAGCAGCAACACTTCTTTAAGTAATGCACCGGTAATCGTTTGGCTGAGTTATAATGTGCATGGTAACGAGCCCAGCTCGAGCGAAGCGGCAATGCAAGCGCTTTATGAACTGGCTAATCCGGCTAATAAACGTACCCAGCCCTGGTTTAAAAATACAGTAGTGGTGATCGACCCTTGTCTTAACCCGGATGGCCGCGAACGATACATTAATTATTATAACTCGGTAAAGGGCGCTACTCCAAATGCCGACCCAACTTCGCGCGAGCATTCCGAACCATGGCCGGGCGGTAGGGTAAATCATTATTATTTTGACCTGAACCGTGACTGGGCATGGCAAACGCAAAAAGAAACCAAAGCCCGGGTAGCACTTTATAACGAATGGCTGCCACAAGTGCATGTAGATTTTCATGAACAAGGTTACAATGCGCCATATTATTTCGCGCCGGCAGCCGAGCCTTTTCATAAAGATATTACTCCATGGCAAAGGGAATTTCAGACCATCATAGGGAAGAACAATGCTAAGTATTTTGACCAGAATGGCTGGATGTATTTTACCAAGGAGGAATTCGACCTGCTTTACCCTTCCTATGGTGATACTTATCCTATATATAATGGTTCCATCGGTATGACCTATGAGCAGGGCGGTATCGGGGCTGGTTTGGCTATAGCTACCAGAAGCGGAGATACTTTGACATTAGCTGACCGCATTACGCACCATCTTTCAAACAGTTTGAGTACGGTTGAAATCGTTTCGGCTAATGCATCAAGAGCGTTGACGGAGTTCAGGAAATATTACGATAACAATCGGGCGAACCCGCCGGGTGAGTATAAAACTTATATCATCAAAAATGATAATGCGGACAACCTGGCTATGCTGGCCGAGTTGTTACATAATAATGGTATCAAATACGGGCATACCAATAAACATTCGGCAGTAGGGTTTGATTATCTGAATGGTAAGATGGTGGAGTTGTCTATTGACCCGCATGACCTGGTGATCAATGCTTATCAACCCAAAGCGGTATTATTAAATGTATTGCTTGAGCCAAGGACCTTCTTAGCCGACTCCAATACCTATGATATCACGGCATGGTCGTTACCTTATGCTTATGGCTTAAAAGCGTATGGGTTGAAAGAATCTATAAAACCCGAAGAATCAAAATCTGCAGCAGAAGCAACAGCCCCGGGTGTTACTAAAGGAGAGGCCTATGCTTATGTTGCGCCATGGCAGTCGGTTTACGAGGTAAAGTTTTTGGCTGAACTGTATAAGAAAGGTATAAAAGTTCGTTGTTCACAAGCACAGTTTGAAGCCAGTGGACAAAAATTTACGCCAGGTTCATTAATAATTTCAAGAGCGGGAAATAATGTGGGTGATTTTGATGATAAGGTGATTGCTTCAGCCAAAAATTGCCATGTGACTTTATCAGTATTAAAATCAGGCTTTGTAGATAAAGGTGCCGATCTGGGCTCGAGTGTTATCAAATCGCTACACCCGCCAAAAGTGTTGCTGATATCAGGGGAAGGAAGTTCATCGGAAGCAATGGGTGAGATATGGCATTTTTTTGATCAGCAAATTAATTACCCTCTCACAGTTGTAAAATATCACGACTTGAACCGCGAACGCATCAATGATTTTGATGTGATCATATTTCCTGATGGCTATTATGATGACCTGCCGGTTGAAAGGCTGCAAAGCTGGGTGCACGATGGCGGTAAGCTCATCGCGATGGAAAATACTGTTTCGATGCTTGCCGATAAAAAAGGGTTTTCAATAAAAAGCATAATCGATAAGCATGATACCAGCTCAAAGAACAAAGATAACCTGGTAAAAGTTTATGCCGACAGGGATCATGATGCGATCAAATCAAATGTGCCGGGAGCTATATATAAGGTTGACATGGATAACACCCATCCGCTTGGATTCGGGCTGCAGAAATATTATTTCACACTAAAACTGAATGATGTATTGTATAACTACCTGGGCGATGACGGTTGGAATGTAGGCACCATTAAGAAGAATGCTTATGTGGAAGGCTTTGTCGGTCAAAAAGCTAAGGCGAAGTTGAAAGATGGACTATTATTCGGGGTTCAATCAAACGGACGCGGTTCAGTAGTTTACCTGGTGGATGATCCGCTTTTCCGCAGCTTTTGGCAAAACGGTAAGCTATTATTTAGTAATGCGGTATTTATGGTAGGACAGTGATCAGTTTGCAGTTGACAGTTTGCAGATAGCAGTCGAGGAAGTTTGCAGTTATTAGTTAGCAGTGTGCAGTTGAGTGAGTTTGTCATTTGTAATGATGCCAACCGCCCACTGCAAACTTGATTAGTTGGCGTTTGCAGTCGGCTGTATTTAGAAACGGGTGCCAACTGCAAACTGTAAACTGCCAACTTAATTATTCCCCTTCACTCTTCCGTTAAGATCATCTGCACCGCTCTGGTGTTCGCGGGCTCTTATTTTGGTGCTGCCGAAGTTGTAAGTAAATGTTAGTCGGGTTATTCTCGATTCGCGTTTCTGACGGATATCCAAATCATTTGAACCATAGTTGCTGGTTACATCATTACGGCGTGTATTAAATATATCGCTGGTAGAAAGTTTGATGTTAGCTTTCTTGTTGGCGAACGAGTGGCTTATACCCGCGTCAACAGAATATTGCGGTTTTACATAGAATAACCCGTAAGTCAATGCTGATTGGTAATTCCCTGTTATTTCCAATTTATATCCAGCCAGTGGTGTAAATGTTTCTGTAGCCCTCACCTGGTAAGCTGTCTGGCCTTTGTCCAGGTTGCTTCCTTCCAGGTTGTTTGATTTAAAGCCCAGGTAAAAAGCTGTTGCATTCAGATTGCCTTCCCACCATTTGGTGATGGTATATGGTGCATACAGATTTGCGCTGTAGTTATTTTGCACCTGCAGGTTTTGCTGTGTTACAAATGCAATTTTTGTAGCTGGATCAGTTCCGGGTACTTCGGTTATTACATCGGTTGTGCGGCTATATCCTAATGTTAAAGTAATGCTCTTATTATAGGTATAGTTCAACTCAAAATTGTTGGTATACTGCGGTCTCAGGTATGGATTACCTTTCTGATAGGTATATGGATCCAAATGATAGGTAAATGGATTCAGGTTATCATATTGCGGACGATCGATACGACGGCTGTATGACAGGCTGAACTCATTCTTATCATTAATGGTATGGTTAATAAATACACTTGGGAAGAAATTAAGATAATTTCTTGGGATACGCTGTACAACATTCATCGAATCGCCAACCGCATTTGACTGTGTATATTCAGCACGTAAACCAGCCTGAATAGAAGTATTTTTAAATTGCTTGTTTAAATTCAAATATCCTGCTGTTATTTTTTCGTCATATACAAAGTGATTAACGCTGGTGTCCTGTGCGCCCTGAACAGTAGTTTGCTGCAGGTTATTATCTGTTTTTACATCACTGTATTTAAAGCCTGCTTCCAGCTTTACTGATTTGGTAAGAGGCTTAGCATAATCCACCTTGGCAGTATGGATATCGATATTTGATGGTGTCAGGTTACCCAAAAATGCTTGTGGATGCTGTAAACTACCATCGGCCAGATAGAAATCGGTTACATATTGTGCGTTTGAATTATTTCTGAACCTTGAATAATCCAGGTCGGCACTGATCTGCTGACCGGCGGTATCTATTTTATAGGTATCATTCAGGTTAACAGCAAAGTTGTTATAAGTTTGATGAATACCTGTAAGTGTACGCAATGATGAATCGACAGTGGTAAAGTTCTTACCTATATATGTACGGTTATTATTACTATCATCTTCGTTATCAAAATAACCATTGATCACAAAGCCGATGGTGTTTTTGGACGACAGATCGTAATCAACACCAAAACGATAGCTATTGTTATGATTATTGCTGATCAACGGGCTGAACTGATTAAAGTAGGTTTGTTTTCCTGTAGTATCCGTAATAATACGTTTAATGTCGATGTTCTGCAGGCGTTTGTTATCGTTATGACTAAATGTGCCGAATACATTCAAATTCCCTTCTTTGTGATTTAACTGCAAAGTTTCGTTATCCTTCCAGTAAGCGCCATAAGCTGTTCCGAGGGTAAGGCTACCGTTAGTTCCGGTTTGTTTGTTCTTTTTTAGTTTGATATTGATAATACCTGAATTACCGGCAGCATCGTATTTTGCAGATGGATTGGTAATGATCTCTATCGACTCAATCGTATTGCCATCGGTAGAACGTAAAAGGGTGGCTAATTGTGCTGCTGTTAAATAAGTCAGCTTATCATTGATCATTACAGTTACACCTTGCTTGCCTTTAAGGCTGATGTTATCGTCCTTGTCAATACTAACCCCGGGCGCTCTTTCCAAAATATCCATAGCCGAGTTGCCTGCAGCAAGCGGACTGTTGGCTACGTTCACTACAGTACGATCTATTTTCCTTTCTATTAAAGGTTTTGCGGCTGTTACATTAACCGTATTCAAACTGTGTGCGCTGGGCTGCATTTTTAGCTCCGGTACGGTAACCGATCCGTTAGCCGCCACAGTGATAGGTTGGCTAATAGCTTTCTGATACCCAACGGTTGTGGCTTTAATAACATAACGGCCTTGTTTAATATGATCGAAAGTATATACGCCCTGTTCATTACTGATGGCGCCTTTTACTATAGTTGAGTCCTGTGCATTTAATAGGCTTGCAGTGGCATACATCATTGGTTTGCCCTGCTCATCTGATAATGACCCGCTGACATTTGCCGATGGTCCCGAACTTTGTGCAAGCGCGGCTCCCATCGTTGCTATCAGGAGCACCAGGGTAAGATATATTTTATGGATAAGTGTTTTCATGATATTGTGTTTTGTAAAAGTTGGGGCAAATAATTTCCAGTAGAGGGTTACCCCTCTTTTTTAAAAGGTTAATAAATTTTAGTTTCAGCTTACCGGTTATCTAACCGAAATTTTGGGCAGGTAACAGGGTGTTAATAGTTCATTTGCATAGATGGTGTGTTTTGTAGTTCTAAATTTCAGGCAATACCTATCCCATTAAAGAGCATTCCTCTTTTTTTGAAAATCCTCAAAAAATGGGTTCTGGCTGGTAGTCGCCCGTGTTTTGTTTATTTTTATAGTAAGATGCAACAACCCCCGCGAAGGTTACATGCAATTTTAGCTTTTTCCGTGAAAGGTGATATTAGCATAGGTGAACAGCCTGTTTTCGTCGGTGAACGGTCACTTAAAGTTTTTTAGAATAGGTGCGATATTGGATATAATGTCTTTAAAGAAGGAGAAGCCGCCCCGGTTAGCTTCGCAATCCGATTCCTTTATCGATTGTATTTTTTCCTGGCACACAGGTGCATTATTTTTTGTACCTACATTATTATAGGTATACTTATCACATAAAGGCAACATAAGCCCGCATATCAATAGCAGGCTTATGTATCTGTTTACCGGTTTCATTTTTTTAGCTTATTAATGCTATCGGTCGAAAGATGTTTATTTATAACAGTATCGGTTATTAATGTATCCACCTTGCATTGTAGTCCGTTGTCGGTCATTATAAAGGTAGCATCGTTCAACCTGTTTCCGTCGCGCTTGTTGAGCTCGTTGCAGTCATAAACATTTATATTAGCTATGTTGCTCAACTCACGGTCTATAATGATTTTAGCATTCATAGGAAGCTTTAATGTGAGTGAAACTTCCTCATCGTGCCACAGGTCCTCATTCTTTGGATAAAAGCGTTCATCAAACTTTATTAAACTATCCTGCTGCATATATATGTATTTAATGTTGCGCGAATTGCTTAAAGCTGCTTCATAAGTTCTTCCCCTTGCATGATACGATTCTACCAGTACCGGTTGATCGATGTCACTTTTTTCAATATTCAAATTCACACGCTGATGATAATGGTCAAAATCATTATTATCGTCATCAGTAATCGTCATATTAGGCGCCAGGCCTTTTATGTTTAATCGCGCGCTGTCCTCGGCAGTAAAATATTTAAGATCGTTCAGCTTTAGATAATAAGTATTGTTTTTAACTGGTTTCAAATTAATGGTCTCACTGTAACTTGCGGAAGTGCTAAAGTCGGCGGCAATCCTTGTAATATCATATACGAATACAGCAATGGCAAATAACCAGATAACCAATATGGTTGTGCCTGCAGATTTGCTGATTGAACCAGTGTTGAATATACCTTTTAATGTAAGGAGTATAATACTCACCAATGGTACGGTAATAACAATAAAACCGGCTGTATAAATGTATTCAGCGTGATGGTGTCTCAATAAGCCATAAGGCATATCATGAAATGGAGCAAACTCACCAAATCCAAGCAACGCTACAAATGCTACTATAAAGAATACTAATGCACTGAAACAGCATAGCAGGATAAATAAACCGATCAATTTTAGAAGGACTTTACCTGCACCATTGAAGAAAGTACCCAGGTGATAAAAGAAGTCACCTATAAAATCGCGTGTTTTGTAAACAAATGGTTTGGCTTCGTGCTTGAAGTTTGAAAAGTTGTGGCGCATCGAGCCCATTTCCTCTTCAAAGTTTTTTTTGAAACCCTGCAGGTTGAGCTTTTCACCTTTCATCACCATCCTGTCGGCGCGGGTAACGGCTTTAGGGATTACTATCCATAATATAATATATAGTATAATACCTGTTCCACCGGCCAATACGATCAACGCAAAAGCCAAACGGATCCAAACCACATCCATGTCAAAGTAATTGGCTATGCCTGAGCATACCCCGGCTATCAGATGGTCGTCCGGATCGCGGAACAAACGGCGGGTTGTGCCACTATTATAATAGGTGCTGGTAAATGATGGCTCAGTATCCTGTTCCGATTTTTCGAAATCAGCAACGGTACCCATTTGTTCAATGACCGATTTCACATCCTGCTCAACAATAACCTGTTTGTTCTCATTGGCCAGTAGCTCATTAAACATCTCGGCTATGCGGTTTTCGATATCGGTAGTGATCTCCAGGCTGTCGTCCGAATTCATAAAATGACGTTTTACATCCGTCATGTAATTCTTTAATACTTCGTATGCATCTTCTTCTATATGAAAAACGATGCCATTTATATTGATGATAATTGTTTTGTTCATGATCTTGGTTTGCTTAATTATTTTACTTTCCTGTCTCCGATAGATGTTTGTACCGCGTAGGCCAGTTCCTGCCAGGTTTTATCGAGCTGTTCCAGCACTTTTCTGCCTTCGTCTGATAAGACGTAATATTTTCTCGGCGGTCCGGATGTCGACTCGACCCAGTTGTAGCTGAGGAGTCCATTATTCTTTAAACGGGTTAGGAGAGGATACAAAGTCCCCTCAACTACGAGCAACTGGGCTTTCTTTAATTCGGCTATGATATCCGAAGCATATATTTCGCCCTTTGCTATGGTGGAAAGAATGCAATATTCCAAAACACCCTTCCTCATCTGGGTTTGTGTATTTTCAACAATCATACAACAAAGATATATGTTTTAAATTGTATTATGCAATACATAGTACTAAAATTATTAAAAACTTTCTCAAAAACTCGCTTTTTTAAAAAATTTTCAGGTTTTTGAAATAAATTATTTGACTTTTTAATAATCTAATACTACTTTTAGCTTTAATTAACTATTAACTGATCTTATTATTAACGAAATGAAAAAACTTCTACTAGTAAGTTTGTGCTTTCTGGTGTTATGCGTAACGCAAGTTTTTGCACAAAACCGTACGATTACTGGTACGGTTACGGCCAAAGAGGATGGCCTGCCCGTTCCGGGAGCAACAGTAAAGGTGAAGGGAACCCAGATAGGTACCCAGACCAACACAGCCGGTAAATTTACCTTAAGCGTACCGAGCGGAGCCACTCTGGTGATTTCCTTTGTGGGATACACCACTCAACAAGTTCCTGTTGGCTCACAGGCAACAATTAATGTATCCTTAACAGCGGCGAGTGCAACATTAGGTGAGGTTGTTGTAACAACATCCCTTGGTATCAGGCACTCTAAATCTGAACTGGGTTATGCGGTATCTCAGGTTACATCTAAAGACCTGACCCAAACCAACGTAACTAACGTTGCAAACGGTTTGACCGCCAAAGTTGCAGGTTTGGCTGTGTACTCACTGGATAACGGTATCGACCCGACTATCCAGGTTCAGCTGCGTGGTAACCGCTCACTTGAGGGTAATAACAACGCCCTGATTGTTGTGGACGGTGTGCCGGTTCCCGGTGGTACTTTATCAGCTATCAACCCGAATGACATTGCTGATGTAACCATTCTGAAAGGTGCGGGTTCTGCTGCACTTTATGG
Organism: Mucilaginibacter sp.; assembly: GCF_036568825.1. GTDB lineage: Bacteria > Bacteroidota > Bacteroidia > Sphingobacteriales > Sphingobacteriaceae > Mucilaginibacter. The sequence goes on from NZ_DATCRU010000056.1 coordinate 128,595, forward strand.
TTCTGAAGCTTCTAACGGTGCGATCCTGATCACAACCAAAAGAGGAACAAGCAATGGTAAACCGGTAATTACTTACCAAAACTCAGTACAGGCTGAAAGTGTTAACTTCTATCCAAAACTGCAAACCACTTACGGTCCTTACGGTGGTGAGCCGGTTTCAACTGGTTATTTGGATCCGATCACTAACTTTTCAAAGTATACACCTTACGAGAACCAGCAATACGGACCTGCTTATGATGGTTCAATAGTTCCATTGGGCGCACCACTTGACAGCGCCGGTGGTACTCAGCTGATGGTTCCCTACAAAGCTTACCCGGTAAGCCCTATTAAAGCATTCTTTAAAACAGGTATAACTGAACAGAATGATATTTCGATCCAGTCGGGTGATGCTAACAACTCATTCTTCTTCTCTGCACAAAATGCATACAGAACTACAGTAGTTCCTCTTGATAAGAGCTTTAAAAATGCATTCAGCGCACGCGGTAAAAGAACTTTTGGTATGTTCTCTATTGATTACTCTATCGGATATACCAGGACTACCTTCAGTACTTACGTTAACACTGACAACCCATTCGGTTTCGGTGGTAGCTACGTAACCAACGCAGGTTATGCAGACTTATATGCTTCTATATTGCAGTTGCCCGCATTCCTGAACATTAAAGCTTACTCTGACCCGAATTCAGATATCGCTAACGTAAATAACTATTACAGTGCTTACTCTATTAACCCGTATTGGATCATTAACAATGCGAGAAGAAATGTAACGCGCGATCAGTTATTGTCTTCAGTAAACCTGAAATTATCTCCTGCTAAATGGATTGACATCAGCTATCGTTTATCAGATAACTTTGGTATCGACCAGGAACGTTACACTCGTGCAGAAGCTGACTTCTCACAATATGCTGCAGATGACCCGCTGGGTGCTGGTAACGTACCTTCAGGATTTGCAACCACGCTTCGTGCACCAGGTGCTGTATTGGATTATTACCAATATGGTGACGGTACTTCAAATGGCGGTGGTGCCGGTGGTTACGGTCGTATCCAGGGAGATGCGATCATCGATTTACACCATACTTTCTTTAAAGATTTCAAAACCAGTTTGATAGTAGGTAATACCATCTGGCAGGAAAATCAAAAGAATATGGAAACCTATGCGAACAACCTGTTGATCAAAGATTTCTATAACATCAATTCTGCAGGTGGTAGCGTTACTTCCAGCGAGGCTTCTTACATGATCCGCCAGATATCTTACTTTGGCGATCTGAGCATCAGCTATAAAGACTTCCTTACTTTAGAAGGTACCCTAAGAAATGAGCATGACTCAAGGCTTTCAGAAGCTCAGCGTTCATTTAGCTATCCTTCAGGAAAAATCTCCTTTATCCCGACTCAGTTATTTTCTGCTTTAAAGGATAATAAAATATTAAGCTATGCCAAGTTCTACGGTTCATTAAGCCGTGTAGGTAACATCGACATCGCTCCATATGAGATCAATAATATATACACGGTAGGTACCGGCTTCCCTTATGGTACACTTGGTGGTTACCAATTGAGCACAGGATTATATAGCCCGGGTTTAAAACCAGAGTTAACAACTGAGCTTGAGTTGGGTACTGAGTTGGCCTTCCTGGACAACCGTATCAACGTTGGCTTTACTTACTATAACCAGAATGACCGTAACCAAACTGTACCGGTAAGTATTTCGGCAGCTACTGGTTATCAAACAGACTTAACTAACATTGGCCAGGTTCAGTCTCAGGGTTATGAAATGTCATTGACTTTACAACCTTTAACCCAGGCTAAAAATAAAGTTGGCTTAACTCTCGGTGGTAACTTATCCATCAACAACTCTAAAGTAGTTTCATTGGCTCCGGGTGTTAATTCATTCCAGTTACCAGGTGGTTCAGGATTATTGTATGCTGAGGTTGGTAAACCTTTCCCAATGTTGAGAGGAACCGACTTTGTACGCGATCCGCAAGGACATGTAGTAGTTGATGCAAACACTGGTTATCCATCAACCAATAGCTCTACACTGGTAGACTACGGCAGAACTTCACCTAAATATAACTTAGGTTTAAATGCTACTGTTAGCTATAAATTCGTAAGCTTAAGCGCTGTAGCTGAATATCGCGGTGGCGACGTAGTATATAACAGCATTGGCCAGACCTTGACTTTTGCAGGCTCAAGTGCTTACTCTGCATCAGCAGGCCGTCAGTCGTTTATATTCCCGAACTCAGTTATTCAAACTTCGCCGGGTGTATATGTTAAAAATACTAATGTGAATGTTCAGAACGGTAACTACGGTTTCTGGCAGACATCTGCTTTCAGCGGAACCAACTATCCGTTTGTAACAAGCGGCGCATTCTGGAAACTGAGAGAAGTTGACCTGAACTTCAACCTGAATCAGTTCATCAAAAACAGCAAGTTTGTTAAAGGCTTAGCAGTTGGGTTAACCGGTCGTAACTTGTTTATGTGGCTTCCAAAAACTAACCAGTATACTGACCCTGAGTTCTCTAATGCAGGTGCAAACAGCAACTCAAGAGGTGTGAACGATAATGGGCAGTTGCCAGGCACACGTATATTTGGTGGTAACCTGAAGGTAACATTCTAATTAAATTAAAAAATAGCAATGAAAAGATATATTTCACTTATAACAGCGCTTTTGACAGTCGGAATAGCCGGTTGTAAAAAAGACTACCTGAGCCTGGAAAATAACCCCAACCAGCCTTCGGTAACGGTGCCTTCACTGGCGCTACCTTCGGCGGAAAAAACGGCCGCAGCAGTTTACGCAACTGATTATCCGGAATACGGTGTTTGGGCAGGTTATTGGACTACATCCGGTAACTATGTGCCGAATCCTGCAATTAACGAGTACCAGCTTACTACAGGAAGCTATACAGGTGTGTGGACAGACTTGTATGCTAACTTAGCTAACTGGAACAACTTACAGCAAATTAGCTCTGACCCAAGTAATGCTAATTATCGTGCGATTGCGATGATCATGAAGGTATATGATTTCCAGCAATTGGTTGATAATTTTAACGATGTGCCATATAGCCAGGCGTTTAATATCAAAAATCTGACCCCTGCTTACGATAAAGGTTCAGATATTTACGAAGATTTGGGTAAACAATTGGATGCTGCAATAACTTTGATCGGCCCTAATGGTGGTGCCAGTGCAGCAAGCCCTGCGGCTTATGACATTGTTTTTGGTGCATACGGAGATAACGAAATGGTAGCGTGGGCAGCTTTTGCTAATACCTTAAAATTACGCCTTGCTCTTCGTGTTTATTTAAAAAGTGCAAGTGATCCTTTGGTTACAGCTCTTGCAGCGACTACTTCTACGGGTTATCTTGGCGGAGGAACAGGAGCGATGGCGAACCCTGGTTATGTTCAAACCAATTCAACAGCAGGATTTAGCCAGGAAAGCCCTTTCTATGGTTCTTTTGGATTTGACATCAATGGCAACCCTACAGGTAATAATAACTACTACAGAGCAAATGCTTACGGGGTGGCTTTCTACAAAAACACAAATGATCCGCGTTTAACTGCATTTTATGCACCCACTACTGCAACTAAACAGGTGCAAGGAAACGTATTTGGCGATATATTGCACAACGCGCAAAACCCTGGCACCAGTGCTATTGGCCCTGGCTTATTGCAAAGCGCTACACAGGACGCAGTATTGATGACGGCATCAGAAGCTGACTTTTTATTAGCAGAAGCTATACAAAGAGGTATTTTAACTCCTGCCCAGGCTGGATTTGCTTCTGCAGAGGCAGCTTACAATGCGGGTATCGAAGATTCATTTACTTCGTTGGGCCTTACTGTTGCTCAGGCACAGGCTTACTATGGACAGTCAATTGACAATGTAAACTTCGCTGTATCTGGTAATAAGATTACTGCCATACTTACACAAAAATGGGCTGCTTTAAATGGTTGGTCAAACTTTGAAGCTTATAACGATTACAGAAGAACAGGCATTCCTAATTTGCCAACATCTGTAGACCCTGCTGCTATAGGAACCAATTTGCCTACAAGGTTATTATACCCGACAAGCGAACTGAGTACCAATGCCGGGGCTGTAGCCAAAGAAGGTGCTATCAATCCTTTAAGTTCAAAAATATTTTGGGCCAAATAATTTTAAATTAAAAGAGACATGAAAAAGAGAATATATTTAATAACGACACTGGTCCTTTCGGCAGTTATGCTCTCGTTGAGCTCATGCCTGAAAGACAATACTCATGGTATTGATGTGGGAAACTCAGCGCCTGTGACCTATTTTAACCTGGGCGGACAGTCTTTCTTCGGGCCGGATGCATTCACTGATCCAGTGGATACCATTACACGGCAATTTGCCGTTACGGTGGCTTCAAAAACCCCACCTACAACAGAAACAAAAATTACACTTGCTTTAGATAACACAATTATTGACAAGTATAATGCAAACGGTGGTTTGGTAACATACCTGCCGTTCCCTGCGGACGCTTTTTCGTTCACTCAAACAAGCGTAACTATTCCTGCAGGGCAGACTACTGCTATTGTATCGGTTACTATTTATAAAAGCAAGCTTGACCCTACCAAGAGTTATATGCTGCCTATAAAAATTGCCAGCTCACCTTACACAATCAGCGGCAATATGGGTATCCACTATTTCCACGTAATTGGTAACGACTTCTCTGGTAATTATACACATGACTTTATCAGAACTCCATCCGGAGGTGATTTTACAGGACAAACTGCGACTTTCTTCCCTGATTCGCCTACGCAGTTTGAGGTAGCCGGTGGTTATTATACAGGAGACATCAGGTATGTAGTTAGTTACACTGAAAGCGGTACATATCCAAATGCACATTACTCTGATTTGCAGATATCGATCAATTCTGATGATGTAACCAAACTTGGCAATGCCGGTATACAGGTAACAGTTCCACCGTCTATTGTAGGATATACACCTGGACAAAGTTATACCTATGCGGAGATGCTTACCCTATTCCAAAACGGTTTAACCTATGGAGTTTTAGGTGGAAGCGGGGCAAGGATAAACCTTGATAAATACACCAAGCAATAATTTGCATTTAATGATTTATATCAAAGCCGTCCGCTAGCCAGCGGATGGCTTTTTTTATGCCCGCCTTATTTAGTGTAACATCATTGTTAGTTGCACATGGTAAATTAAGTTGTTGGGTTTTTTGTAAAAAGCTATATTAGTTATCCAAATCCAATCACATGAAAAAAGTAACAATGATAAGCATGCTGTTGATGACGGCTTCCGTTTTTGTAAAAGCACAAAGTAGCACAATATCAGGCAATGTAAAGGATGACAAAGGCAATCCCTTGCATTATGTGTACATTACTGATGATGCGGCTAAGGTTGCCACATTTACAGACTCTTTGGGAAGTTTTAATATCGGCGTAAGCGCTGGTGCTAAACTCAAACTCCAGCGTTCCGGGTACAAAGTAGGCGAGGCAACAGCAGCGCCAAATGTGCAAATAGTACTAGCGGGTGATGGCTCAAAGGATGTAGACAATGTAACATTGAATACAAAGGGCTCTGGAACTGATAAAACAGATAATTCCACCATGGGCACGGGTGGTGTAATTGCACCCGGACATATGCAGGGAAATGTTCACGGCAACCGGTATTTGCTGGATAATTTTGCCCACGGGTTTTTGATCGACGCAGATGGTAATTTGATCCATACGCCTGGAACAATTTATGATTACGATAAAATGTCAGCAATTGTATTGTCCACTGCTGATGGAAATAATGTTGCACAATTAAGTTTTGATAAGATCAAATCATTTACCTTATATAGTGATAAAGATGTGCAATATGTGTTTGGTAAAGAGCCGTCTATCGACCCGGCGCACTATGTGCAGGTATTAGCTTCAGGTAAAAAATATAAGATACTGAAGGTTATAAAGACAAAATTCATTAAATCGGACTTTGTAAATAACGGTGTGGTATCACATGGAAACGATTATGATGAGTACGTTGACGATGCCGATTACTATGTAATGGATGTGGCATCAAACCAAACGAAGAAGTTTGCATTGAAGAAAAAAGGTATAAAAGATGCGTTTCCGCAGGATGCCGATAAAGTGAATAAGTTTATTTCGTCAAATTCAGGTGATATAAATGATGCTTACCTGGGTAAATTAGGTGAAACTTTGAATCAATAATAAGGCAAATCAGTAAGACGGAAGGCTTGAGCGACTAATGCCCAAGCCTTTTATGTTAATTCTACTTTTTATCTGCGCTATATCTTCCTGGTCCCACAAATAATAACCCGGCAAACATGATAGCGTCTTCAATGGCATGTGATGCATCCATCAGGCCGCCGTGATGATAGCCGGACAACGCAGCAACAATAAGATTGATTAACAGTAATAAACAAACTGGTCTGAAAGCAAGACCGATAATCAGTAAAAATCCACCTACAGTTTCAGTTAACGCACATAAGAGGCCCCATACTACGGGCCAGAAGTGTATTCCTACCTCACTGGTAGCCCCGCCGACCATTTCCCATGTTTTTACGCCACCCTGCAGTTTGGGAAAACCATGATAAATGAACATAATACCCAGACCCAGGCGGATGATTAATAGGCCAAAATTTCTGTAATTACCTAAATTGCTGAAAAGTGCCATTCGTTTTTAATTATAGAATGAGTGATTTAGTGAATTGTTGAATACTTACCAGATCAAATCTAATAATCAGTGTTGATAGATACTTAATTAATATTTAACTATAATTTGCGGCAACATACTTCTCGTTTACTGATAAGTTAAGCACTTTTCCAAATATGAGGGACTGATTGTCGGGAATATGGCCTGCCGGGAAATCAAAGCACACAGGATAATTGTAATCTTTTACAACTTCCATGATAATTTCAGGTGCGTTTTGGCCGAAAGGTATATCATTATCTTTCAAATCTGTAAAGCCTCCAACTATTAAGCCTGCCAGGTTTTTCAGTTTACCTGCACGGTCAAGGGCGCGGATCATCCTGTCGACAGAATACAAATACTCGCCTACGTCTTCTATAAAAAGTATCTTGCCGTCGTAACTATAATCAGATACCGAATTCAAAATGGCAACCAGCAAGCTCAGGTTACCGCCGATCAGAATGCCTGTTGTTTCACCAGCCCGATTCAGATTGTGGGAATTGAATTGATAGCTTAGCTCTTCTCCAAATAAAGCTTTTCGGAGCGTTTCCAACGAATATTTAGATGCGTCGGGAATATTTACCGGCATTTGTCCATGTATCGTTGGAGCCTGGTAATTGGCAAATAAATGTGCGTGCAATACAGTTATATCGCTAAACCCGACAATCCATTTAGGGTTAACAGCGAACCTGCTGAAGTCAATTTTATCAATTATCCGTACCGTACCATATCCTCCGCGGGCTGCTATGATTGCTTTTATGCTATCATCATCAATAAACCGCTGCAGATCTCTGGCTCTCAGGTTGTCATCACCTGCAAACTGGTGATAGGATGCATTCAGTGTTTCACCGATAACTACCTTCAATCCCCAGGATTTTAATAAGGCAACAGCATTATCCATTGGGTTAGGCAATTTTTTAGCAGGACAAGTGATGGCAATTTGGTCGCCTTTTTTCAGATAGGGGATTTCCTTTAGTCCGAAAGTCCGAAAGTCGGCAAGTCCGGAAGAAGATTCAGATTGATTCGTCATAGAAATAAAAACCTTTTATGGCTTGTAAAAGACAGAAATTCTTTCGGACCTTCGGTCTGCCCGTCTTTCCGACTAAAATAAATTATCTTTGCACTCCCGTCCGCCAGCTGGCAGACGGAACGCATGCAATTTAATACAATGTCACAACTTAATAAATTTAAAAGATATACGATCACTTCTGCATTGCCTTATGCCAATGGCCCGCTGCATATTGGCCATTTGGCAGGAGCCTACCTGCCTGCGGATATTTTTGTGAGGTATCTGCGGCTAAAGAAGAAGGACGTGGTATACATATGCGGCTCGGACGAACATGGCGCAGCCATCACCATAAAAGCAAAAAAAGAAGGTACTACGCCGCAGGCTATTATCGATAAGTATCACGCGCAGATCAAACAAAGCTTTGAAGAGTTTGGGATTTCATTTGATATTTATCACCGCACATCCTCAGCAATTCATCATGATCTGTCGAAAGAGTTCTTTTTGAATTTATATGAGAAGGGTGAATTTGTAGAAAAATATTCCGAACAGTATTTTGATGAGGATTTTCAGCAGTTTTTAGCTGACCGTTATATCATAGGCACTTGCCCTAACTGCAGTAATCCCAATGCATATGGCGATCAATGCGAGAACTGTGGCACTTCACTAAATCCGACTGATCTCATTAACCCAATATCTACCTTAAGTGGCAAACCTCCGGTGCTAAAACCAACAAAGCACTGGTACTTGCCTTTGGATAAATATCAACCATGGCTGGAAAAGTGGATCGACACTAAAGAGAACGAGTGGAAGGTAAATGTATTCGGGCAGTGTAAATCATGGCTCAAATCAGGCCTGCAGCCACGTTCTATGACCCGTGATTTAGATTGGGGTATCGATGTGCCATTGGAAGAAGCAAAAGGTAAGAAATTATACGTGTGGATGGATGCGCCGATAGGTTATATCTCTGCTACCAAGCAATGGGCTATCGATCACGGTAAAGATTGGAAGCTGTACTGGAAAAAACAGGAAAGGGAAGAAGACGATACTTGCCTGATCCACTTTATTGGTAAAGACAACATCGTTTTCCATTGCATTATTTTCCCTGCTATCTTGTGTGCTCATGGTGAATATGTTTTACCTCAGAATGTACCGGCCAACGAGTTTTTGAACCTGGAAGGCGATAAGCTTTCTACCTCACGTAATCATGCCGTTTGGCTTCACGAGTATTTGGAAGAATTTCCGGGTAAGCAGGATGAATTGCGTTATGTGCTAACCTCGATCCTGCCTGAAACCAGCGACAGCGAGTTTACCTGGAAAGACTACCAGGCGCGTGTGAACAATGAGCTGGTTGCCATCCTCGGAAATTTTGTGAACCGGGTGATGATATTGATGCATAAATTTTTTGATGGAAAGATTGAATGTGAAGACAGAGTAGTGGCCCTAAAAGATGAAGGCATCAATACTGAGCTTGGCCGTTTCTATGATGAATTGGAGCGCAGTCTGGAGACTTACAAGTTCCGCCAGGGTATGCAAACAGTAATGGACATAGCCCGCCTGGGTAACCGTTACCTGACCGAAAAAGAGCCGTGGAAAACAATAAAAACCAATCCGGATGATGCTAAGCTTGCCTTGCACAACTGTTTGGTGCTGATCGGTCATCTTGCAGCCTGTTTGCAACCATTTTTACCTGCCACCGCGAAGAGAATATTGACTATGCTTAACTGGCCATCTGACCAGATCGGTTTTGAAGAGGAAGTGGTATTTAAAAGCGGTCACCAGCTAAATGAGCCGTCATTATTATTTGAAAAAGTAGAAGACGCCACGATAGATACGCAAATAGAAAAGCTGAATGCGAAAAAGCAGACAGCGGCACCGGCGCAATCCGCACAAGTACAACCTGCTAAAGCCAATATCAATTATGAGGCTTTTGCTACAATGGATATCCGTGTAGGAACCATATTGACTGCAGAAAAGGTAGCTAAAACCAAAAAATTGCTTAAGCTGACAATTGATACAGGCATCGATCAGCGCACAGTAGTCTCAGGCTTAGCCGAACAATATGAGCCGGAAACAATTATTGGTCGCAAGGTGAGTATACTGGCAAATCTGGAGCCACGCGAAATAAAGGGCATCCTTTCCCAGGGTATGATCCTGATGGCAGAAGATAATGAAGGTAAGTTAAGCTTTGTTTCAACGGTGGATGACCTGCATAATGGTTCGGTAATTCGTTAGATGTGCAGATGTGCAAATGTTTTTGATGAACTCATGTATAATTTGCACATTTGCACATCAAAAAATTTGCACATCCGCAACCGGCCTCGTAGTTCAATGGATAGAATAGAAGTTTCCTAAACTTTAGATATGAGTTCGATTCTCGTCGGGGCTACAAAGCCGCTTTAGTTTTCTAAAGCGGCTTTTTCTTTTGATAGGGTAAGCTAATAACATCGACTATTACTTGTAGTCTTTTATACTTATTCAAGAAATCTATACATTAGTGTATGGCTTACAATGAAACATTAAATAATCGCATAAGGGAGGCGTTGGAAAATGTACCCGGCGTCGAAGAAAAATACATGTTTGGTGGTGTTTGTTATATGGTAAATGGAAAAATGTGTGTGGGTATTGTTAAGGAGGAAATGATGTGCCGTATTGGTGAGGCTGCTCAGGAAGAAGCACTAAAAAGGATAGGTTGCCGCGAAATGGATTTTGCTGGCAAACCAATGAAAGGATACGTTTACGTGAGTGATGAAGGAATGAGAAGCCAAACCGATTTCAATTACTGGATAGGTCTTTGCCTTGCCCATAACCCTCAGGCTAAAGCCGCAAAAAAAAAGAAATAACTATAAGATTAAATAAAGAACTCAACTAATCCCCTTTTAGGTTTTTGAATAACCTTTTTTTTGATATTACCTACGCCGGAAGCCTAATAAACTGACATTTAGCAAACGGGGCCAACTCCAATAATGCTTAATTTTGCATCAAACAGACTTCAAAAATGTCCATATCCACCGAAAATGAAAGAATTGGCATGCAGCAAGCCAGTGATGCTGTAGCCATCACGCTTAAGAAGATGCGCGAGTATGCCAAGCCTGGTATGTCCGCAAAAGAACTTGACGAATATGGAGGAAAATTGCTTGCTGAAGCGGGTGCACGTTCTGCACCTAAGTTAACCTATGATTTTCCGGGATATACTTGTATCAGCGTTAACGAAGAGACACCACACGGCATACCATCGGCCGATAAAATTCTTAAAGAGGGTGACCTGGTAAATATCGACGTATCGGCAGAGCTGAAGGGCTATTGGGCCGATAACGGTGGCTCTTTTGTGTTAGGAGAAGATATCCATGGCCATGGTAAACTGATAGAGGCATCCAAGGAGATATTGAAGAAAGCGATCAGCAACATCAAAGGTGGTGTCAGGATATCGGAGATTGGCAGGCTGATAGAAACTGAGGCCAAAAAAGCCGGTTACACAGTAATAAAAAACCTGACGGGGCATGGCGTTGGTCGCAGTCTGCATGAGGAGCCGCACGAGATTGCCAACTACTGCGACAGGTTAAATACTGCACGTTTTAAAAAGAATTCGGTAGTAGCGATAGAGACATTCATTTCCACCCGTTCAACAATTGCCGAAACCCAGGCCGACGGTTGGACATTGCACGGTAATAAAGGTGGCTTTGTTGCCCAACATGAGCATACCATTATGGTTACCGGCGGTGAGCCGGTGATATTTACAGCGCAGAACGGTATTTGGGATTAATGCTCCAAAAGTCCTTGAATAACGAAATTGTTACAAAATCAATGTTAAAATTAAATTAACAATCGGCTCTTAATTTTGCAGCCACGTGATGGTGCATTATTCAGATAAGGAGCTACTCGATCAAATCAGCCTGCATGATCAACAGGCGTTCAATACCCTGTTCGACCGTTATTGGGATAAGTTATACCGCATCGCAAGGGCTCGCCTTGATGATGAGACTGAAGCGCAGGATATTGTGCAGGAGATATTTATTAAACTCTGGCAGCGCCGCGAAACCATTGAAATAAACACTTCCGTTGAGAATTACCTGCAGGGTGCTGTTCGCCTAAGTGTTATTGGCCATTACCGTTCGCTCAAGGCCGATCAAGCAAAATTACAGAATGCACTTGAACGCATTAATATTCTCGAAAATTCCATCCATTCCCTTACTGATTATCTTGAATTAGAACAAACGCTTGAAGAAGCGCTGAACCTAATGCCCGATATGCTAAAAAAGGTTTACCAGCTGCGCAGCGAAAACCATTCGGTAAAGGCCATAGCCGGAGAGCTTGGGCTGGCAGACCAAACAGTAAAAAATTACATTGCCGAAGTTACCCGTCGTTTGCGCAGTATTATTATCGAGAAGTATCCTGAGCGGCATCTCACTTATATGGCTATTATCATTGCCATGCTTCACAAATAATTAACACAAACATGATGTAAATTAAAAGTACCAAAGGGCACTTTCTGCAACTTATAGGGTGAAAAACATTGTTAATGGACATCCATAAATTCAGAAAGAAGTTAAAACGGTATCAACAGGGTAAATCCAACGAAACAGAGAACGCCCTGATTGATGCCTGGTACAAATCATATTCTGCAGGCGAGGCTCATATCGACGAGGCCGAGGTAGAACGCTCGCGCATAGCCGCCCGCGAAAAACTAGGCCTGGTGACCAAACAGGCAAAAATCTACCGCTTCCCGGTGATGCGTGTGGCTGCAGCTATAGCTTTCCTGGCATGCGGCGCCCTGGCAATCTGGAAATTGGCCGGCAGCAGGCAAAGCGCACCTCAGTACTACACTGTAAGCACCGGGGTAAATAGTATTAAACAACTGACCCTACCCGATGGTACCCAGGTTTGGTTGAATTCGGCCACTTCATTGCAGGTCCCGCAAAATTTTGATGGAAAAGTCCGCCAGCTTATTCTCAATGAAGGCGAAGCTTTTTTTGATGTTCATCATGATGCCAACCGACCTTTTATTGTCCGGGCCTCAGCGCTTAACGTGCAAGTTTTAGGCACTTCGTTCAATATAAAAACATTTAAAAGCCTGAAGGATATTAAAATCAGTGTAGTGAGCGGTATGGTGGGTGTTGTTCGCAACGGAAAAACGCTGGCTATGCTTACTCCTTCTAAACAGTTGGTTTTTAATAAAATTAAGACCGATTTCAATATTAATACCATTGACCCTGAACAGTTGCAGGGCTGGAAGACAGGCTCGACCTATCTTAAAGATGCGAGTTTTGAGGAACTGGCACTGGCAATGAAGAATACATACGGCGTCACACTGAAAGCTACCAGTAAAAGGATAAGCGATTACCGCTTCACCTTCATTCTAAGGCACGGAATATCTGTTGCTGATGCGCTGAAATTAATCACACAAATACACAATACACATTTCAAAAAGGAGGGGAATGAGGTAATGATTTATTAAAAATAAAAATCGGCCCTGCGGCAACAGGACCGATCTATAGTACTTTTTGCATATCACGCGGACGGCAATCCTCATGATCATGCGCGCTCAGTAATTTTTATTCACTATCACTTAAGCATTCAAAAATATGAATTTCTATACACAGTTATGCAAGCAATTTATGCGTATAACTTTTTTGTCTTTTAGCATCCTTTTAACAGTAGGGCTGCTGTCTGTACAGGCTGCGAGTGTAAAGGCTCAAAGCCTCGACAAACGTTTCGATATCACTTTTGACCGTGAGGACCTCTACACGGCGATAAAGCAGCTCGAGCAAAAAACCGACCTGGCATTTGCCTATGATGCCGGTTACCTTGGACTAAAGCAGGATAATATCCAGCCGGAGGTTTTTCATGGTGAGCGCCTGGAAGTCATTCTCGATCACTTATTTAAAGGCACGCACATTGGCTATAAAGAAGAGGCCGGTAATATTTTATTATTCAGGCAGGAATATGGCAAAATTACCGGTCATGTTGCCGATGAGAATGGCGAATCGCTGCCTGGTGCGACCGTGGCTATTGCAGGCACAACAATCGGTGTAATGAGCGACCCCAAGGGTGATTTTAGTCTTACTGTTCCCGAGGGCACTTATACCATTGCGGTAAGCTTCGTGGGTTATAAACGCATGGAATATCCCGGCGTAGTAGTCAGTTCTAAAAAACCGGTATCATTAAACGTAACCATGTCTGGCGTTGGTCAGCTGAAAGAGGTTACTATATCTTATGGTAAACAACGTCGTAACGAGATCACCGGCTCGCTGGCAGAGATTTCGGGTACCGATCTGACTGATAAGCCAGATAACCAGTTTGCCCAGGTTTTGCAAGGCAAGGTGGCAGGCGTGCAGATCACACAAAACAATGGCGCGCCTGGCCGTGGCTTCCAGTTTCGTATACGCGGAGCGGCATCATTTACGCTAAGCAACCAACCGTTGTTTGTAATAGATGGTATGCCGATAACAGGTAGCATTAACAACATCAACCCGGCTGAGATTGAGTCGTTCACCGTGTTAAAAGATGCAGCGGCTACTGCGCTTTACGGATCAAGGGCCTCGAATGGTGTTGTTTTGATCACTACCAAGCATGCCAATCCGGGTGATGCCAAAGTTTCTTTTGATGGCTATTTCGGTATACAGGCCATACCGCAAAAGGGGCGTTATCAGCTGATGAACGCGCAGCAATGGGCCCAGTTTGAGAACGAATATTACCAGGACAAACTTACTTACGAACCGGCAACCAAACCTGTGCTCGATCCTGTATATCAAAACCCAGGTCGTTATGGCGAAGGTACCAACTGGTTTAACCTGGTTACACGCAAGGCGCCGACAGAATCATACAATGTAACGGTATCGTCAGCAACCGATCATTCCCATTCGACGGTAGTGGCGGGGTATATCAACCAACAAGGTGTGGTGGTGAACCAGGGTATAGAGCAATTCTCTCTGCGCCTTAACCAGGACCTGACTTTTGCAAACAACCGCGCCAAAATAGGTTTTAATCTGGCACCGAGCTATCACATCGACCATAACAACCGCATTGCGACGGAGGGTGTGAACAACATTATCGAAAAGGTATCTGAGGGCAGCCCGCTGGTTTCACCATATAATGCAGATGGTAGTTATACCTACAGTGCTGCAAGTCCTGGCCAGGTTGCCAACATCAATCCGCTGGCCCAGCTGATGGAAATGAAGGACGATTATAAGACCACGCGTATACTGGGTAATGGCTATTTCAACTACGACATTTGGGATGGGCTTTCTCTGAAAACCAACTTTGGGATAGATAAGGGTGCTGAGTCGCATAACAACTTTGTACCTTCTACCATCACCACAAATAAGATTGCTACCGGCTCGAGCGGTTATGTCGACAATTATTCTTATACCGCTGAAGGTTATCTGAACTATGATAAAACCTTTAAAAATCATCATATCCAGGCATTGGCGGGTTATTCAATTCAGAAATTCAGCCAGATCAGCAATAGTGTGAGCGGATCGACCTGGGCTACCGATGAGATCCCTTACCTGAGTGAAGCTACCCTTATCACCGGCGGCACAAGTAATACTACAGCTTACTCGCTGCTGTCGACAATTGGCCGGTTAAACTATGATTATAAGGGAACTTACCTACTATCTTTTTCGGCCCGCAGCGACGGTTCATCGCGTTTTGGCTCGGATAGAAAGTATGGATTTTTCCCGTCAGGCTCTGTCGGCTGGGTGATCAGCAACGAGCATTTTATGGAAAATGTTAAGCCCATCAATTACCTGAAAATACGGGCAAGCTACGGTATAACCGGCAACAATACGCTGGGCAACTACGCATCTATCTCGCAGATCGGCAGCGGCCAGGCTTACAATTATACTTACAACGACGTATTACAGGCAGGCGCAGCCAACAGCACACTTGGTAACGATCAGTTGCGTTGGGAGCGTAACAAGCAATTGGATATTGGTTTAGATGTGTCATTGCTAAAAGACAGGATAACATTTACCTATGATTATTATCACCGCAATACCGATGGTTTGATCCAGGATCGTCCGATCCCTTATAATTCTGGTTTTACTACCATTACTTATAACGTAGGCGCTATCAAATTCTGGGGTCATGAGTTTACCCTGAGCACCAATAACCTGGTTGGAAAATTCAAGTGGACCAGCAATTTCAACATTTCGTTCGACAGGAATCTGGTAACCAACCTTGTTTCTCCGGGATATATTATCAGGAACAATACCATTTCATCCGATTATGACCGCACGCAGATCGGTCAGCCGCTGGGAATGTTTTATGGATTTGTTTTCGACGGTTTGTATAAAGATGCCGCCGATCTGGCTAATTCACCGAAAGAGACATTGGCTAAATCTGATATCGGTACTATCAAATTCAAAGATGTTAACGGCGACGGCGTGATCGATGCCAAAGACCGCACATTTATTGGTAACCCTAACCCGAAGTTTATTTATGGGTTTACCAACAACTTTACCTATAAGCAGTTTAATTTAAACATCACCCTGGCAGGTTCCTACGGCAACCAGATACTGAATGCTGATAAATGGGCCTACTTAACCAATATGGACGGCGCACGCGGTGGTTTGCTTGCCGCGGTAGCCGACAGATGGCGCTCACCGTCGCAGCCTGGCTCAGGTATTTACCCGCGAACAGAAACGGGAACCACGTCCCTTGGCCGTGATGTTGAATCGCAATGGGTTGAAGATGGTTCGTATCTGGCCATCAAAAACGTGAACCTGGGTTATAATGTTCCGCTGGGCGAAAATTCTGTGTTCAAAAAGCTGCATGTGTATTTATCTGTCGATAATGCATGGTTCTTTACCAAATACTCCGGTCTGAATCCTGAAGTGAGCCTGAACGGTTTGAACGGAACGGGTGAAGGTATCGACGAAAACTCATACCCTATTTACCGGACCTTCTCGATTGGTGTTTCAACAAGTCTTAAATAAGCCCCAAAAATGATTTCATCCATATGAAAAAGATATATTTAGCAGTATTGGTGTTACTCGTAGCAGTATCATCATGCAAAAAAGAATTTCTTGATCTTACCCCGCAGGATCAGATATCGGAAGCAAATTTTTACCAGACCGAAGCGCAGTTTCGCCAGGCGCTGGCCTCAGCTTATGTTACATTGCGCGCAGTATTTAACCAGGATTTTTACCTGACCGAAATGCGCTCGGACAATACGGATTATGATTATTTTCCGCAGGACGTTGGTACCGCAAATGTACACCGCGACCAGATACACGACTGGATGGACGACGCCAATAACTCCTACGAGGACAATGCCTATCGTTATGCTTACGTCGGTATCTCGCGCTGCAATACCATTCTGGATAGATTGCAAAATTCAACCCAGGTAAGCGCTGACGCCAAAAGTGAAATACAAGGCGAAGCGGAGTTTCTGAGAGCATTTTATTATTTCAGGCTGGTAAGGTTTTTTGGTGGGGTGCCGCTGTCGTTGCACGAGGTTTCTACGGCCGATGAGGCCTTTATACCGCGTGCCTCAGCTGGTGACGTTTATAAACAGCTCATTGCCGATGCTTCTGATGCTGTTAAAAAACTGCCGGAAGCAGCTTTCACAAAAGGACAGCAAACAGGCGCCGCCACAAAAGGCGCTGCCACCATGCTGCTGGCTGATATCTATATGACCCAGAAGAATTACAGCGCCGCTGAGCCTTTGCTGCAAAGTCTGCAAACAATGGGTTATAGCCTGTTGCCTAATTATGCTGATGTATTTTCAACCACCAATAAGAATAGTGTTGAGTCAATATTTGAAGTGCAGTATATGGCAGGGGCGACCAACGGGCAACAGAGCAATTTTATTTACCTGTTTTTGCCGCGTACCACAGATACCAAGCTGATCACCAGCGGCGTTACTACGAATAACACCTCAACCGGGGGCTGGAACGTGCCGACACAAGATCTGATCGATGCCTACGAACCTGGCGATACCCGCCTGGACGCCTCGATTGGTATGGCAGAAGGCACTTACAATAGCAGCGGGTACATGACCATTTCGGCTTATAAAAGTATTGTGGGCTATACTCCGGCGGCAGGCAAAGTAGGCAGGGCTTTCGATAAAAAAGTGCTGAACCCGGTTTCTATAGCCAATAATACCGAAGATGATTGGATGGTTTACCGTTATGCCGATGCTTTACTGATGTATGCAGAAGCGGAGAATGAACTGGGTAACAGCAATGCTGCTTTAACTGCATTAAACACCGTACGTGCGAGAGCATTTGGTGATGCGCTGCATAATATTACCACTGCCGACCAGGCGTCGTTACGCATAGCTATCGCACATGAAAGAAGGGTGGAGCTGGCTTTTGAAAATCATCGCTGGTTTGATCTGCTGCGCACCGGCACCGCAATAAGCACCATGCAGACCTTTTCGACCCAGCTGAAACAACTGCACCCTTACCTGCCGACGGGGGCTTATAATATACAGGATTATCGCCTGTTGTATCCTATCCCTTTTTCGCAGATAGGCCTCAACCCGCAGTTAAAGCAGAATCCCGGGTATACATTCTAAATTAAATTTCAATCCGCAGCGCCGTTGCTTAAGCACGGCGCTGTTTTCTAAGACTTCACACTAACAAAATGACGATGAATAACGGTATCAATAAGCTGAAAAATCATATTACAGCTTTATCATTGGTTGCTATCAATCTCCTATTTTCTTCAACTATAACGTTCGCAGCTACGGCTCCCGGCGATACGGTCTTAAATACGCCCGGGAAACAGGCTGTGGTAAAACCCGGTACGTTTTCCATAGCAGTAATACCCGATTCGCAATATTACCTTGCACAGGCGCAGCTGGGAGGAACGTTTGATATGTTTAAAGCGCAAATAGACTGGATACAAAAAAACCAGGTGAAAGAAAATATTGCCTACGTAGCACACATGGGTGATATCACCGAGCATGGCGATAATCCGGTAACGGCCCGCTCTGAATGGTATCTTGCTCAAAAAGCCCTTTACGGCCTCGAAAACCCGGTAAGTATACCTTATGGTTTGGCTGTGGGTAATCATGATCAATTCCCGAGCCAGTACCCGGTAACCGGTACCACTAATTTTTATAATAAATATTTTGGCGTGCCTCATTTTGAAGGTCGTCCGTACTATGGTAGTCATTACGGCAATAATAACGATAGCCATTATGATCTTTTTACAGCAGGCGGTGTGGATTTCATCGTGGTTTTTCTTGAGTTCGATTCTCATAACGAAGACCAGCAGCATCTTTACGGCTGGGCCAATGAGATATTAAAAAAATATGCTGCAAGAAAGGCTATTGTTGTGAGCCATTCCATTTTACATTTTAACCCTGTAAAAGGAACCAATACCCCGCAGGCGCCTTTCAATGCAGAAGGAAAAGCCATTTATAAAAGCCTTAAGGCAAACCCTAATTTATTTATGATGCTTTGCGGTCATGTGGGCGATAACGGAGAAGGATACCGTGAAGAAACTTATAACGGGCACACCATTCGTACCTTTTTGTCGGATTACCAGAGCAGACCAAACGGCGGGCATGGACTTATGCGCTTGTACACTTTTTCTGTAAAGGAGAATAAAATCAGTGTACGCACTTTTTCGCCATATACGAACGAAATCGAAACGGACGGCGATAGCCAGTTTACGGTTCCGCTGTTTTAATGCAATCGGACTAAAAGATGTTTGAAGAGTCTTATTAGGAAAGCCTTTGGATGAAAATCTGAAGGCTTTTTTAATAGATGGTTTTATTGCGCAGCATAGTATGCTATTCGTTTTAACTTAAGTGAAAAACAGCCAGGTTGTTAGCGCCTACATTTGCTTCAAAAAAATAGAATAACGTCATGAACTCATCAATTGAATCAATAAACACAACAAATTCAGCAACCACTGTTCAAACAGCCAGATCACTGCGCCGCCTCTACTTTACACGCACTGTATTTTCTGTCATTTGGATTATCCTGATTTCGGTTTTCGTTAAAACAAATAATAGTATTGCCGACATCCTTTTTATTATTTATCCGGCCTGGGACGTTATTGCTACTTTTTTAGACATTAAGGCAAATCCGCCATCCGTATCAAAAACACCGCAATATGTAAATGCGGTTATCGGAACCCTCACAACCATTGGCGTAGTGTTGGCTTTGCAAAAGGGTGTTTCCGTAGCGCTAATGGTTTTCGGTGCCTGGGCTATCATTACCGGTCTTATACAGCTTATACTTGGCCTGCGCCGCCGGAAGGAAATGGGCGGACAATGGCCAATGATCATTAGTGGCGGTCAATCTATGCTGGCGGGTATTGCATTTATTGCTATGGCAAAGTCGCCAACCATGGGCATCAGCAGTTTGGCCGGGTATTCGGCGTTTGGCGCTTTTTATTTTCTGCTCGCTGCTATCAGATTGTCAAAATCTATAAAAGGCCTTGAAAAGGCTGCCTGATCTTTTATATACTTGCTAAAGTAAATCCTGATGCTATGAGTGAATATCATGAAATACTGAAAGCGCACCTGGCAAATTTTGCCGGGTTAACTGAAAAAGATATTGCCGACAGCAGGTCTTTATGGAAGCCCCGTAAAATTAAAAAGGGCGACTTTTTCAATATGCAATACGTGGTTTGTAACGACCTGGGATTGGTAGTCAAAGGGATTTTCCGGATCTACTACAGTAATCCTGATACGGGCGCGGAAACCAATATCTTTTTCTTTTCCGAAAATCAGTTCATCGTCTCATTCCGAAGTTTCATTACCCGTAACGCATGTCATTATTTCATCCAGGCCATGGAGGATTGTGAATTAATTTATATTACCTATCACGATCTCATTAGCTTATATCAAACCCATCCAAACTGGGCCAAATTTGGCCGGTTGCTGGCAGAACTATTCTTTACTTATTCACAGACGCGGGCTGAGGAATTATTGTTTTTCACGCATGAGCAACGGTATATCAGATTGCTGGACGAACATCCCAATATTATTAATCGTATCCCGGCATATCATATTTCTTCATACCTGGGAATTAAGAATCCGTCTTTGAGCCGGATCAGGAAAAGAATTCAACGCTAAGGTCAATTGCCTTTCATTTGTCCGTTTAAATATGTATTCTTGAATATATAAAAACCATTTGATCATGAAAAAAGTAACCGGCCTCGGTGGCGTATTTTTTAAGTGTAATGACCCTAAGGGAATGAACGACTGGTATGCAAAAAACCTTGGATTACCTACCGGTCCATACGGAACAACTTTTGAATGGCGGGAGAAAGATGACCCTGAACAAATTGGTGTTACAGCCTGGAATACTTTTCCGGCAACTACGAAATATTTTGATCCTTCAAAAAAGGAATTTATGATCAATTACCGCGTGGCCGACCTGGTAGCATTGGTGGAACAATTAAAGCAAGATGGCGTGACCATTATTGACGAGATAGCCACTTATGATTACGGCAAGTTCGTGCATATCCTCGACCCGGAAGGCAACGCCATAGAGCTTTGGGAACCGGCTTAAATGCAGCACCAGGAATAGCGAAAGCGCATTGAGCACTGCCTTGATACGCCCTGACGGAATTATCGCCCGGCATCTGATAACCATCCGGATTACAGCGAAATTCAAAAGACTGTCGCCCGTTGGTTTGCATGTAAGAAAATAGTTCAGATACAGGTTTGTTAAAGCAAACAATAGCAAACCGATAGCTGTTGTTATTTGCAGGAAAACATTGCTATTTAGCTATTTAATCATGCAAAAACGTTTATTAATCATTGATGATGACGAAGACATCCGGGACATGCTCAAAGCGTTTTTTGAATCAAGTGATTATATAGTATCCACCCTGGGCAAAGCCAACAATATATTTGATGCATACAACAAATATCAACCAGACCTGATATTGCTGGACTATAAAATGCCCGAAGAAAACGGCGACAAGATTTGTCTTCAACTGAAAAGCAATCCGGGTACTTTTCATATCCCAATTATTATGATCTCAGGTTATCCTAAATCGACACTGGAAAGAGATTATCATGGCTGGAACGGCATCGTATCCAAGCCTTTCGATCTGTCGACCCTGGAGGCGATGGTTCAAAAGTTTTTAAACAAGCCCAGATAGACCGTTATCCACTTTACTTTTAGTCAGAAATCTTTAGTCATAAAGCGCTTAAAATTTTGTTATTTGCAATATGAAAGCATTTTTAGGAATGGGCCTGCTGGGCTCGAATTTCGTAAAGGCCATGCGTAAAAAAGGCGATGATGTGCAGGTCTGGAACCGCACAGCATCAAGGGCGCAGGCATTGGAATCAGAAGGCGCTAAAGCATTTGAAAACGTAGCAGATGCGGTAAAAGGCGCTGATATTGTTCATATCACCGTACGGGATGATGAAAGCGTGGATGAAGTTTTGAAAAATGCAGAAGCCGGATTGAAACCGGGCGCATTAGTTATAGATCATACCACAACTTCCGTTGAGGGCGCCATAGCACGCACTAAAGCGTGGAAGGCAAAAGGATTTACCTATCTGCATGCTCCTGTTTTCATGGGACCACCGAATGCTTTGGAAAGCACGGGCTATATGCTGGTTTCGGGAGACCAGGATGTTATCAAAAAAGCCGAACCTGAATTGAGCAAAATGACCGGCAAACTGCTTAACCTGGGTGCTACCGAAGGTAAAGCTGCTGGCATGAAACTAGCCGGAAACTTGTTTTTACAGGTAATGACGGTTGGCATTTCTGATATGCTGGCATTAGCTAAAGGAGTTGGAATTTCAGGCGACGAAGTTCAAGGTCTATTCAGTGAGTGGAACCCTGCGGCAGCAATGCCCGCGCGCCTGAAGCGGATATTGATCGGCAATTTTGAGCAACCGTCGTGGGAACTGGTTATGGCCAGGAAGGATTCTGGTTTGATGATGGCAGAAGCAGAAAAACACGGTGCTCACCTCGCAGCCATCCCTGCTATCGCCGCCGAAATGGATAAATGGATAGAAAAAGGCTACGGAAGCCAGGACTGGAGTGTTATTGCGAAGGATAATATTTAATTACGCAAAAATAATTAAACTATGTCATTTCGATGAGCCCGCTGGGGGTGGTGCTGCTTTGGGGCGAAGAGAAATCTTCTACGCGAGACATAATCCGTTTTGCAAGGCGCAGAAGATTTCTCCTCACCCGTTAACCAATCCCACCACGTTCGTCGAAATGACATAGTATTTTATTTTTACTAAGAATCATTCTGATATATTTGGGTTTTGCATAACCCCAATGAGCCAAAGCCATACCACAAATTCTGTACGCCGCATACTTATTGCCAGCCTGATCGGTACAACCATCGAGTATTTCGATTTTTACATTTATGCAGCTGCTGCAGTGCTGGTATTTCCTAAGCTTTTTTTCCCGGCTGCTGACCCGACTACTTCCACACTGCAATCCCTGGCAACATTCGCTTTAGCCTTTTTCGCGCGACCATTAGGTGCAGCCCTGTTTGGCCATTTTGGCGATCGTAAGGGGCGTAAAGCTACCCTGGTAGCTGCTTTGATGACAATGGGGCCTTCAACGGTTGCTATAGGGCTATTGCCCGGTTATCAAACCATCGGTATCATGGCTCCGGCGCTTTTGTGTTTATTCCGTTTTGGGCAAGGCTTAGGGCTTGGTGGCGAGTGGGGTGGTGCAGTCTTGCTGGCTACTGAAAATGCCCCGGAAGGCAAAAAAGCATGGTATGGCATGTTCCCGCAATTGGGTGCACCCGTTGGTTTCCTGCTCTCGAGCGGAACATTCCTCGTTTTAACCAATGGTTAAATGATCAGCAGTTTTTAAGCTTTGGCTGGCGCATCCCTTTTATAGCGAGCGCCCTGTTGGTTTTTGTGGGATTGTATGTACGTTTAAAGATTGCCGAAACCCCCGATTTTGTAAACGTGATCGAAAAAAATGAACGCGTGAAAGTACCGGCAAAGGATGTATTCATGAAGCACACCAAAGCTATCATATTAGGCACATTCGTATCGGTAACCAACTTCCTGTTGTTTTACCTGATGGCAGTATTCACCTTAAGCTGGGGTACGTCGGCTCTGCACTATTCCAAAGCGAGCTTCGAGGTAGCGCAGATGATATCGGCAGTATTCTTTGGCATCGGTATACCTATCTCATCAATTCTGGCCGATCGTTATGGCCGTGCCAATATGCTTATCGTGTCTACAGTATGCATTTTTCTGTTCGGACTGGCTTTTTCCCCATTGTTTAGTACAGGCAGTTGGGCAATTACTGTAGGTTTCCTGGTGTTGGGCATGTTACTGATGGGGTTAACATATGGTCCGCTTGGTACAGCGCTTGCAGGAATTTTCCCGGCGGCTGTCAGGTATACAGGGGCATCATTGGCATTCACTCTAGCCGGTATACTGGGGGCCTCACTCACTCCGGCAATAGCTACTAAGTTGGCTACGCTTTACGGTCTCAATTATGTGGGCTATTATTTATCATTTTCTGCCGCCATTACTTTTTTGGCATTGATTGCTGCCCGGTCGTCAATGAAAGAATAGGGTTCAGCCTTTTTGCCTTTTCCTGTTTAAGTAATTACGCACAGGTGTATCATACCATATCATCACCAGGTAGGCAAATGCCGGTAATAGGATCAATCCGGCTATGATAATAAATGTAAGCTGACCGGTTGCTGGTTTGTGCGTTGCCAAATAATTGCCAAACATCCACATTACGGCATAATGGGTCATGTATAACGGGTATGACAACTTTCCGGATAGCACACAAACTTTTTTCACTCCCGGCACTAATGTCGCGCCTGCTCCAAGCGCCACCAGCAGCGGGAAATAAAATATAACGATCAATGGCTCGCTCAGCCAATTCCATTTATTTGAAAAAGGAAATAAGAAAGCCAGTGCCAGTAAAATAGATATGCCGATAAAGCCCAGCTTGTTTTTGATGATCAGATTGAGACGATAGACCAGCATTCCCGCTAAAAAAGAATAGGACACACGGGCGCAGCCGTCCCAAAAATTTCCTTTTCCCCAACCACCCATCAAATTACCTGAACTATGTGCAATATAGAATATAAAACCTGCCGCAATGATTGTCAGTGCGATCAAAAATGATTTGCGAAGCCGGCAAAGGATAAACGCATAAAAAATATTGGCGATATACTCCCAAAACAGCGACCATGCGGGCGCATTGAAACTGAACTGGTTGAATGCCCTGTCTGCCACTACCGGAAACGGTATGAGCAAAAGAGATAAAACAAATACCAGTATAATTCTGCCTGCGCTATACAATTCCAGGTGACCACCGAATGGGTCGAACAGAAAAGCCAGCAAGCCTAATACCGAGCCGAATATTACCAGCGGGTGCAGGCGTATCAGCCTCGATTTAAAGAATTCCAGCATGCCCATTTTTCCAATGCGGTCGTCATAAGCATAAGCAATAACGAAACCCGACAGGCAGAAAAAGAAGTCGACTGCCAGGAAGCCATGTCCGATAAAGTTCTTACTATAATCAGAAAAGACGATCTCCATAAAATGAAAAGTGACCACGGCCAGGGCCGCTATTCCGCGTAATCCATCAAGAATTTCAAAGTGCTGTTTTGTTTTTAAAATGCCAGTATTCAATTTTTCCACGGGCTCAAAATAGGAATTTTATTCGTCACCGAAAGGCATATGGGGTACTGGTTGGTGTTCAAGTGTTCACGTTCACAGCTCGTGAACGCTCGTGAACACTTGCTTGTTATTGATTTTCAGTTTAATAAACTTTAGCAGATGGTGACAATATCGCGTCACCATTTTAATGGCCAATTTTAGTTAATTTAGTGCTTAGACAGCGGAAAGGCTAATAACCTAAAATCCCGAAATGAAATTTATTGCTTTCATAGTCTTTATTATCGTACAAATTATTTTTATCCCCTTTGCTATAATCGGCGTTATACTGTTAACCATCAGGCAGATATCGGTCAGCAAAAAATTAGGGGTGTCCAGTACTGCTTTATCCGTTCTCAGCGGACGGTGGATCATGAATTTCTATGGCGTCAGAAAGGATGAAAATGTCGCCCGGTTGTACCGCGCCCTTCCTAACGCCTCAGAACTAGGAATATGGCTTCTTCTTTTTCCTGGTTATCTGCGTTTAAAATAAACCCCGTATTACCTAAAAACGATAAAGTAAGTGTTTTCAATGTTGTATCTGCCAGGACTGTTCATTTTGACCACCTCATCAATAAATCGCTGGATCAGGTGGAACAATTCGTCATCATGGGAGCGGGTTATGATACAAGGGCTTATGGTTTTATACCAAGCAAAACGATCAGATTTTTTGAATTGGATCAGCCCAACACCCAACGCTTAAAAATTGCCAGCCTGAAAAAAGCAGGCATCAATTCCAGCCATGTCATTTTTGTTGAAGTAAATTTTTCCGCCGAGAAATGGTACGAGAAGCTGGAACAGGATGGCTATGATCCTGATAAAAAATCCATTTTCTTATGGGAGGGGGTAACGCTCTACCTTTCTGAAGCGGATGTAAGGAAAACGATCAGCGAGATCAATGCCCACTCAGCTCCCGGCAGTATATTGATCGCTGATTTCTATGGCGATCGCATACTTTCGATGAAAGGTGTAAAGAGCACCAACGAATTGTTCAATTTCGGTTTAGACTTTTCGGCAGACTATGAAAATTCATTAAAATCATTTCTTGAAAGCATCCCTGTGAAATTGGGCGATTTTTATTTTCTCGGTAGTAAGCATAAAAAAGGCCCAATGGCTGTAGTGGCCGAGATTTGCTTATAGGTTCGGTGTAGCGTTCACGCGATGAATATTAAAAAAAATGTTTAATTGCTGATTATTAACAAGTTGTGATTTTATCAATGACTGGGATTGGTGAGCAGTAACGACATTTTACCTTAAATTTTACCGTTTTTTTACCCTGTCATTAGTCTCAAGTAGCAAATAGTTTTGATTAATTCATTAATCATTAACAGTGCTAAACTTAAAAAATGAAAACTTTTATCGTATTGGCTTTTTGCTTGATTATAGGCATGAGCTCATTTCAGCACCCCACGACAGGCATTAGTTCAATGCCAAAAGGAACTATTTTAGGATGGGGATCTAAAGGAAATATCCCTTATGGCTGGGTAGTTTGCAACGGTGCAAACGGCACTCCCGACTTGGTAGGCAGGTTTCCATACGGAACATCCAATAGTTCCGAAATAGGTGATAAATTAGGTAAACCAGATCATTCACATAGCGTAAGTGGGACTACGGATATACCTGATGACCTTGTAAATTATAATGGTGATAATCGCGCATTGGAAAAAAATGGAGGCTCACGAGTGCATCATACTCACCATTTTAGTGCTAAGACTTCAACAGAATCGTTGATACCACCTGCAACTAAAATAATTTTCATTATGAAGATTAGATAACCACGAATATTTATATATCGCCCACCTTTTCAAATGCATATTTATCCTTTACAAAGAATCGGAGGTAACGTCCTTTAACCCTCGAGGCTTTCAATTCCTTATAAACCGTTTCAGGAACATCCTTATACACATAAGTTTGCCCGGAAACATAGGCGATTGTTAAAGTCTGTGTTTCCGGGTCATACTCCATTGTGCTGATCACGGTTGAAGGCATGCTTCCCTTACTTTTTTTGCTCTTTGGCAAAATGTTCTCTTGCCTGCTTCAGACCGGTAGCAATAGCCTCGCCTTCATTGTCGGTGCTTTCCAATACTTTATTGGCAATTTCAGTTGCCATATCCCGTATTTTTTTAGGCTGATTTTTATAAGATGGCGGATAGTCGCCGTTGTGCCATGGCATAGTTACTCTCCCTTCCCTCCGTTAAGTTTCTTTTCAATATCGGTGCGCTGGTTGCCTGCGGTCTTTTTAGTCTCTTTTATTTTGGCAGCGCTGGTGCCTTCCTTACGTGCCTCATATTTGATCTCATGCGGCTGATTAGAAACCGAATGACGTTCCACTTTTGATCCCCTTGTGCTCATAGTTCAATTTGTTAATGTTATTGCTATTTTAACAAATGATGCAGACTTGGGTTTTGGAAAATAGCAGTAAGATGGTAGACAGCACTTTGTCTAATCAGGATTAACAGAATTCTGGTAATTCTTAAATTCTATAAATTCCGGTTCAGACAATTTATTGGAACGGATATTCAAACACCTTCAATTTCTCATTGGTGCTAACCGTATCAAATTTCGACCCAACGCCAAACCTGGTGTAATAAATAAATCCGGCTTCCAACAGAGTACCGTCATCCGGGACAGTCTTTGAGAAAACCAGTTTATTTGACGGCCCGGGGATATCCTTAATTTTCATTAGCATTAATGTAGTATCAAAAATTGAACGCGACTTTATCGTACCTGCATTGTTCCGTATGGTCAATGCAAAGCGGATCGTATCCTCATCGGTTGAAAAATCTTCATTGGTATACAAAACGAATTTGATTGTTTTTGAAGAAGCAGCAGCAGGTTGGGACTTTTCTTTTTTACAAGATATTATAAAGGATATAGCAGCTAAAACCAACAAAGTACCGGCGAATCTTTTCATTTTATAATTTTTACCAGCAGGTACGAAACATCTTTTTCGCTGGTTGCCTGTAACTTGCGGATTAAAAAAATGAGTGTCTCCTTGCCTTTGTTGGCATTGTCACCAACAAAGGCGGAAAATTTGAATATCTTTAGCACGGGATTTTCAATGAACTTAAACCTTTACTACCAAAAAATGAAAGACCTTTAATATTGACCTTTAAACCTTAACAAACATCATGATACAATCGCTGAAAAAAATCCGGGTATTGGGTGCCCTGATTTTATGTATAACCGCAACCTGTTACGTGGCATGCACCAAGACAGATAGTAAACCCCCGGTAACTAAAACACCGGTTACCATAACGTCCATCAATGTCGACTCCGGAACTTACAATACGGTGGTGGTGATAACCGGTACCGGTTTCGATGCCACACCTGCAAACGATAAAGTATTTTTTAACGGCAAGGCGGCAACCGTATCCGCAGCTACTGCTACTCAATTAACCGTAGCTGTACCTTTGGATGCAGGTACCGGCAATATTACGCTATCGGTTAATAATGCGGCCCAGGTCTCGGGGCCGTTGTTTACCTATATTAAGGCTACTACAGCAGCTACCATATCGTCCATCAGCTTAAATTCAGGACCTTATAATACCACCGTGATCATCACAGGCACCGGTTTCGATACTACGCCTGCAAATGATAAAGTATTTTTTAACGGTAAGGCGGCTACTGTATCCGCAGCTACTGCCACTCAACTCACCGTGGCTGTACCATTGGGCGCAGGCAGCGGCAATATCACCCTTTCGGTCAACAATGCCGCTGCCATTTCGGGGCCGGTGTTTACTTATCAATATAGTGTTACGGTGAGCACCTTTGCCGGCGACGGCTCACAAGGATTTGCCAATGGTACAGGCACTTCAGCTTCTTTTAATTACCCGTATGGCATCGCACTAGATGCGGCAGGCAATATCTACGTTGCAGATGAGGGCAATAGCGCTATACGAAAAATAACACCCGCAGGCGTGGTAACTACCCTTGCAGGTAATGGCACTGTCGGATCAGCCGATGGCGCCGGCACTGCGGCTTCTTTTTTTAATCCAAGCGGCATTGCAGTAGATGCTGCGGGCAATGTGTTTGTTGCAGATTCGTATAATAACACGATACGCAAGATAACTACCACCGGGGTAGTAAGTACGTTTGCAGGTAAAGCGCTAAATGCCGGATCAACTAATGGCACCGGACCTGCAGCATTCTTTTCCGGCCCGAGCACATTGGTATTTGATGCAGCAGGCAATTTGTTCGTTGCAGATGCTGATAACGACTTAATACGCAAGATAACGCCGGCAGCCGTTGTAACTACCTTTGCAGGTACCGGTAGTGACGGCGGTATGAACGGCACCGGCACAGCAGCCTCTTTTCATTGGCCATATGGCATCACGATAGATGCAACAGGCAATTTTTATATTGTAGATACCGGCAACGAATTAATACGCAAGATCACCCCGGCGGGCGTGGTAACTACCATTGCCGGTAATGGCAAAATTGGATTTACCAATGGCAACGCAGCTTCGGCTTCATTTTCTTATCCGATCGGCGACGCTGTAGATGCAGCAGGTAATATCTATGTTGCCGATGCTAACAATCACTCCATACGACAGATAAGTCCGACAGGTGTAGTAACCACCCTCGCCGGTACCGGTGTTAGAGGTTTTGCTAATGGCCCCGGAGCTTCAGCTGCTTTTAACAATCCAACCGGTGTTGCGGTAGATGCAGCAGGCAATGTGTATGTTGCAGATCCGGGTAATAACCTGATACGCAAAATAACCTTACAGTAAAACAGCCACACCTTTGCCGCCGGCTTTTTACTGTTTGCATAGCTGCACTGTAAAATTATCCCCACCAGTTCAAGCAAAAAATATTTGAATTGGTGGGGTTTTTTTGCTCAATTATCAGGGAAATATGCTGAGCGAGGCAATGACCGGGTGAGTCAATAGGCGACTGCTACCACAAAGGCGGAGAGATGATATAAGAGCGTTGTCACCCTGAGCCGGTCGAAGGGTACGTGGGCAAGGCCTTTACGCACCGCACTTCGACAAGCTCAGCGTGACACCCAATGCAAACATGTCATGGGTAGGCTCTGTTAACTCCAAAATTCTTGGATTCCGGTTCAGACAAGCAACGATTGCTGCAAACTGCCAACTTAAAACTGCCAACTGAATAGCCTACCACAAAAACAAAGGCAGCAACCATACCGGCGAAACATAATACGGGTCATAATAAGGTTGGTAATACTCAACCGTCTCTTCTTCAACAACCGTTTCAGTGCCACCGCCGGTGTTATTATTTTGTTCCTGTTCCTTTTCTTCCTGCAGCAATCTGATCATCAGTTCAGAACCCTGGCTGATCATGTCGAGCATGGCATCCTCGCCAACTTCTTCGGGTTTTATTGCTGTGCTGCAGATATCCTCAATTTCCTTCCATGAATTGTCCGAAACCAGGTCTATTTGCCAGCCCGCTGCGGTGGTATCAAAGCGATTTTCATTGATGAAAGACATAAAAACGATCTCTGCCGGGTCGATCTTCTTGAACATAGCCACGGCTATCCGCAGGTCGTCAAAACGCTCGTCATTCGTAAAATTGACCCAGGCATCATCGCTGTCGAAATCAAAATAGCTTTCAAAAGCAAACTCCCCTTTTTCAAGGTCAACAAAAGAAAAGATATCATACACCTTCAGGTACTCGGTATATCGTTTCATAAAAACATTATATACATCCTGCCCTTTGGCCGTTACCTGGTAATTAAGGCCAGAAGTCTGGACATAACCCTTTGACATCAGGTCAATAAACAAAGGCTCCAGCACTTTATCATCTCCATTATCAACAGTCTTAAACTGATGACTGCTATTGATCATTTCATCCAAAAGAATGATCGCCTTAAAGGTCTTTTTATTATCGTCTGTTATAAACATGAATAATTTCAAATAATGAACGTAAAAAACTACCGTCATGCTGAACGCTATAAGAATAAAAATAAGAACTATGTCATTTCGATGAGCTGCTTGGGCTGAGTAGTGGAGCGAAGAGAAATCTTATACACCCTGCAAAGTCTGCGAGCCGCTCGTATAAGTTTTCTCCGAACGCTAAGCTCAATCCGGTCCTGGTTCGTTCGAAATGACATATTTTATAAATAGCTTTTAAGGCCGTTCGGCATGACGGTTTGTATTATTAATTCAGCAACTTAGTACGCTTAGCCTTTATAGCCTCCAACGCATTCGAGGTCGATCCCTGGCCCAGCACTTTGTTGATCTCCTGCTCGGTTGACATTGTCGAATCCTCAATCTGTGCATAGGCTGCGGCTCTATACTCCTGGGCCGAGGCTTTCTGATCCATGCGGTTTAAAGTGGCCATCAACCCGTCAGTATCTACATTGGATAAAGTCTTGCTTATTTTTTCTGATACTTCTGCAGTTTTAGCACGTGCGCTGATCATTTGTGCACGGCTTTCTGTTTCGGCAATCTGGTCTTTTATTTGTTTGATCTTAAGGTCCATCACGTTCACGGCGCCTTCTTCCTTTTCAGCCATTTTAGCAAACTGATCGGCTTCTGCCTGGGCCGATTGGTACGCTTCGGCTGCTTTGTTAGCCAGGTCGGTGCCGTGGGCTTCGTCCAGTTGTTTGGTTTCTATGCGGTCCAATAATTCATTGGCCTTCTTTTCCCATTCGGCGGCTTTTTCGCGGGCGCTTTGTTCGCTTGCGCGGTGCTGCAGGGCAATCGCTTTAATTTCAGCCTCGCCCTGTATAGCCTGCTGATAGTTTGATCGTAATTCACGCAGGATCTGATCGGCCATTTTAGCCGGGTCTTCCAGGTGATCAATTGCGGCATTTGCCTCAGCTTTGCCGATACGGAATAATCTGTCGAATATGCTCATTGTATTGTTTTTAAATTAGTTAACAAAATTTGTGATTAGTAAAAATTATCTTCTGCGACCAAAGCCACCGCGGCTTCGGCCAAAACCTGACGACCTGTGATAACTGCTGCCGCCCGAAGAATGCCCAAAACCCCCGCTGCGCACAGTTCTGCCCGAACTCCGTGTGCTGAATGACCGTTGCGAACGGTTAGGCGAACTCAAACTGCTGCGGTAACTTCTTGACGACATCGCCGAAGAAGTAGTCGGCCTGAAATTAGTTACCGTACGCACCCGGGTATAATATGACGGATAGTACCCATAATGATACATTGGCATATAATAAGGGTGCGGGCGCAAAAAGTAGCTCAGCAACAGGAAATCGGTGAATGTAAACGACGAATGATAATAATTATCATACCCCACATAAGCAGGATTGCCATATACATTAAGGTTAGCCGTGTTATTGGCCTGGTCGGGTTGAATGTGTATCCGGGCTACAGTTACCGAATCGGCATCGCTTACATCATCTACCACGTTCAACTGGTTCTGACCGGGTTCTTCTACCTTCAGGTAATCAATATTACCATCCTTATCCAGGTCGAGATTATTGATATGGTTGTTGGGGTTGTTGATTGCCTTTTCAAGTGTCTGCGGATCAGTGCTTGTTTTTACCAGCTGGGCTAGCTTGTTCACATCAAAGCCGGCAGGAGCGCTGCTCTGTATGGTCACATTGTTTTGTTGCGGCGGATTCTGCGAACAGCTCGCAGCAACAACCACTAAACCAAGGCCTATTAATATCTTTTTCATGATGATTTGTATTGATTTGTTGTATAAAGGGCTACGACTATATCAGGATATGGGCCCCATTATTCGAAGTTCTATTTTTTTGGTATTTGGACTAATATCCAAATCTGATGTTACAAAAATGTTCAGGAAAAATTAAACCGTTGATTTGTGTAATTATGGTGATCTCGTTGATTGATCTATACTGCTACTACCAACTGCCACTGCAACTAAAAAAACGGGTGTCATGCTTCATGCCCTTGTTGGTATTGTCACCAACAAGCCCGGGAATTTGTTAAAGCCCACAGGTTATGTAGTGGTTTTGTTGGTGACAACACCAACAAAGGCGAAGAGGGGCAGGGGTGTGTCTCTACGCCATGCTTATTTAAAGCCAGAATCTTTATTTAATCTCAAAACCACCCGCCTCATTCCCTTGTTGTTAAATAGCAAGCCTAAACCCTGAAAGGAGTAGAGAAAATGGAAAAGATAGTGGTGGTTAATGATGATTCGAAAGAAGCATTGCAGGCAGCCAAATATGCCTTTCAACTGGCATGCTTTTATAATAAAGATATTGTATTGGCAAATATGGTCTCTGCCGAACGGTCAATGCTAAACCAGGTTGCCCGTTCGAGGGCGGTACCGGCAGGTTTTGAAGTAGTTTTAGGTGACGATGAAAAGCCCGAAACCGTTAGCGACCACCTGAATTGTTTAAATTCAGGAACCGATTTTCACCCCGGTATCCAAAGCATGGACGCCTCCGGTTTCGGAGAACGTGAGATGATCGCTTATGTCAATTTCCATAAACCATGCCTGATCATTCACGGAATGGCAGCCGACGCTGAAAACCAGGATAATGGCTACCGCATCAACATGAAGTCGGTACTAAACCGGATACAGTGTCCTATCCTGCTTGTTCCTGAATCAGCGCCAGTTAAAAAGATCGAAAGAATAGTTTACCTGGCCGATTTGAGATATGCGCAAACCCCTGTTATCAATTACCTTGCAAAATGGCGCGTTGAAAACGAAAGCGTGATCGTAGCACACCTCTGTACAAAGGGCTTGTCTGAGCTGGACAAGTCATACGCAGACCACCTTTTCAGCAATGAGCTGATGAAGAAAGTGGTTTGTAAAAATTTATTTTTTTCAAACTTATGCGCAAAAAGTTTCTCCGACAGAATTGATGAAGTTATTCATGGGATGGAAGCAGATATGCTTGTCTGTTTAAATCACAGTTATCATTTTACCCAAATATTCGGCAGTTTAGCTGAGTTAAAAACTCCCGGATATATTTCAATTCCTGTGCTGGTATTCCCATCCTAACCGCTGATTTAACCACCGTGTCATTGCGATGAACGGCCTGTGGGGTGAAGAAGCAATCGCATGCTATGCAGAACGGACATGCAAGATGTACATATTTTCCGAACCATGATTTGTTTGATGAAGGATTGTGATGATTACCGAAACGCTGAAGAATTATATTAACTTGCAAGTATCAAAACAGAAACCTTCCTAAATCTACCCATTCATAAGATGAACAAAACTGCCAATTGTCTTATCCTTTTTGTTTTTATAACATCTTTACTGTCGGTTGCATGTCATCACGTCACGCCGGAAGAAAAAGCTAAAAAAGATCTGGAAGAGCAAGCAAAAAAATCAAAACTGCTTTTAAAATCGATACAAGGTGTCAGATATACCGAAGTCAAACGTGTATTTGACAATGGCTTATCGTTTAACAAAGACGGTTATCGGTTGAAACCATCATGGAGATTGTCGTTTTCTTCATCGGATTCAGTAAATATATTTAACCCGAAGCGTAATATTTTTAATAACGCCCCGGTGATGTTCGATCATGACTCTATTTTCAATATTGCCTGGGCATGGCTGAAATTGAAGTGCTTGAATAAAGACAGTTTGAAGTTTCAAGTGCTCAAGGTGAAAGATCGCATTATCGTTGATCGAAAACCTAATGTATTCATCACACTTTATTCTGACAGATACATACGCGATGTACTTCATACCGATACCGTTAAGCTTTGGCGGCCGACGAAGAACGATACACTGTATATAAAACACAAGGCTGCACAGGCGAACATCAATTTAGACAGCGCTTTTGCAGCATTGCAACCGGTAATCCTCGAATCTAAGCGGCCCGACCTGGTTGGTGTTAAGAAGAAGGAAGTAAATAACAGTATTTTGGATGAGATGATGCCAGACGATCAATATCTTTCTCCTGAATATGATATCTTTATTAAAAATGCTTATGCCGATTTCTCGTATTCATTCAGCGTTTGGGTTGACGAACACGGCAAACTAATCTTTCGAAAATCAATTATATTTCTATATCCGGAGTTCAGAAAAACAATCCCTGATGAATTGAAGGGTATAGTGAATGGTTATCTTAAATTTTATGTCAAAGCGATTCCTGGCAAAACGCTGGGCATTACCCATTCCAGCGTTATTATTTTGAATGTCAAAGGAACCAAGGGGTAGACAATATTATATTGTTCAAAAGAAAATGCCTATAGGTTGTAAAAAGATCAATGCCTCTCGCCTGTTCAAGAGCGTTTATTTGATTACGCTACCCTGTACAAAAATTTAAAAGACCATGTCACAAAACCAAAGGGTTCAACGACTTAGATATACAGTAGGTAAACCCCATGAAAAAGAAACAACTCTTATTCGGCTTGCTCCTTTTTGCAAGCTCAACTGTATTTGCGCAAAGTCAGAAATCCATGTTGTATAGCAAGGACCCCGCGCTGGCTAAAAACAAAAAGTTTGTGTACGATTTCTGGCGCTCGGTACTGGAGGGCGGTCATTTGGAAATGGCGCCTCAGTTTATGATGGAGAGCTATATCCAGCACAACCCGAACGTGCCAACAGGCAGACAGGGCTTTCTCGATTTCTTTTCAAAATTTGCAAACCCCGTCCTATAGTGGATACCATCCAGGGACCGCTTATTGCCATCATCGCAGAAGGCGACCGCGTGATCCTCGCTTTCAAAGCCGTGCATCGCGACCCCAGTGACACATCTAAACGCTATACTACTACTTCCTTTGAAATGCTCCGGCTTGAAAATGGAAAAATTGCAGAACATTGGGATTCAGCGCTAAAGGGCCGCTGATTCATTTTGTTTCGCGGATTTTGCAGATAAATAACTCGCCTGCTTACGAGTTTACCAAAGATGTTGCAACGGGAAGCAACCAGTTTTTAGGCTTCCTTTTTAGCAACTCTGGCAATGACCAAAGCAATTCCGCTATAGGCAAGTGCTAAAAATGCGCTGGTTACTTCATCTTTCATATCAGCAAAAGAAGAAACGACCACCCTGGGGACGTGCAGAGAAACAAACCAAATAAAGATCATTGTCCCCAAAAGAGTAGCAATTACCCTGGTTTTGATTTTAAAAATAATCGCAATGCCCGATCCTATTAATGCTGTGCCGCAAAAATAAATCCAGAACAGATGGCCGGGTATCCATGACGGGACATAGTTTGCCGCATCTTTTGCATACAGAAAATGACTGATGCCATAATCGATCATTGTTATGGCAAACAGAATAGCCCCAAAAGGAATTAACTTCCCGAGGAACCGGGTAAGGCGATTTTCATTTTTTTCAGGAAAACAACCGGCAATAACCAGCGCGCCGCCTGCTAATGTCAGGTCTTTCATTGCATTTTCCCATTCTCCCAAATGCATATAATTTGACGTAGCTATAAATTCATACGGGATATAGTAAAAACAAACTATCAATAGCAGCACAAACCCGAGCAGGAGAGAAATTTGCCGGGGCCTTTTCTCAAAAATGAGGCATGCCCCTGCCAAAACAAAAAGGATCCCCGAAATAATGGCGAGCACTGCAAAACCTGGTATAAGGGAATGATTTGGCGGTAACAGCATATAAGGAAAATCATGATAATAGATCATCTCAACCCCAAACCCGGCTATGGCTATGCTATAGAAGACGGGGCCTATATTAGATAGTTTTCCCATAAGATTAAATGGCGTTGATTTGTTGGTTTGAATAAGACAGGTACTCGAATTTAAGAAGATAAAGACAAATGTGATCAAGGAAGCTTATAAAAAATGCTCATCCTGGTGCAAGTATGTGCGCCCTAATTGGTGTTGTCACCACAGGTGTTTGGAAGATCAAAAAAAGGTGTCATGCTGAGGCACTCGAAGTATGGTGCGCAAAGGCCTATACTGCATATTGTCTGAACCGGAATTTTTTCGTTAGTCCGGATTTACAATCCCGGACTAAAAAACCAGCGGATTTGCAATCCGCTAATCACTTCCACCCCTCATACCCCAAAAACTTCACCAACTCCGGATTATCAACCGATAACACCGGCATCCAAAGCCCAAGAGGTTCACGCGTCCACCAAAGATGCTGCGGATTGCCGGGTTCGGCAAATTTGTAGCGGTAGATGGTTGCACGGATAAATCGCGGAGGCTTTCCGGGGAAAGGGTTTTCAGCAAAGAGTCCTACAGCGTCAGGGTCGTTATGCAGCAGCTTCCAGACAAGGTGGTAGGTCCATGGGTATTGGTCGGCGGTAGACATAGAGGCGAACCACATCTGCCAGTCCAGGTGTGGCTGGTAGGGCGCTATCTGTGGCGGTTGCTTATCCAGTCGAACGGGCAGCCCTTTGTAGATATAAGATTTCCAAACGGCTTTATTGTTGGTGGTATCATCCATTGTCCCTTCAAACACCACGTTCAGGCGTTCCTGACCCACACTCCCGAACGCGCCATAAGTATTTACCAGGTCGAAGGGGTCATAAGAGGTGTTCATAATCTGCTCGGCGGATATAAGATTAAACGTCGGTTGAAGACTGAGCAAGGCCAGCAATCCGGCAATGATATAAGAGGTAGTCAGCATCGGTTTAGATTCCTCTGCACCATCCGCAGCAGCCTGCGCTTTGCGGACAAGCACTTTTGGCAACAATTTCGCCCAATAGCCATCATCAAAACAAGCCAGCGCCGGGATAATGGTGAGCCAGTTTAAAAATGAGAGGTTACCACTAAGTATAATACTCAACTGGAACAATACAATAATCGACCCCGCAATATGTCTCCCTACTCTTGGCCAGAACACAAACCAGGGCGCCACCAGTTCGCCGATCCAGTTGAACCATACACCCACCTTCAACCAAAAATGCGGCAAAAAATGAAACCACCGGCTCAGCGGACCAGGTATAGGCTGCGTTTCAAAATGGTAAAACAAAACGGTACCACTTCGCCAGGCCGCATCGCCCCGGAATTTTATCAATCCTGAACCCACCATAATGCGGAATATGAGCCAGCGGAATAGAATGATAATCGCCATTGGCGGCGGTCGTTTGGAGAATGGCCGCATATCTACCAGTGGGCACAAGAAAATAGCGAGGAAACCCGTTTCGCCAAGCTGTATCTCCCATCCGTAACCATACCAATCCTGTCCCACATGCACAATGGATAGATACAAAAACCAGATCACCCCAAGCATGGGCGCATTGGCATAACCTGCAACTACTACGCATGAGAGGATGAACCCTATCCAAGCTACAGCCAGCAATGCCCCATCTGAATGCCATAACCAGAAGATAGACGGCAACCGGACAAAACCGGCAAAGTCTGATCCCAATGAATGACTTACAAGGTTGAGATAATTCCCGAGAGGGAGCAAACCGTTAGAGCCTATTAAAGGAACAAGCTGATTAATAGCCACCAGGAATGCTACAGCATACACCACACCCAGTAACCGCAGGATCATAAACCGGGTAAGCCAGTAGGTTGGCGGTTTATCCTGTTCGAGCGTGATGGCCTGTTGATCGGTTAAAGCATCTGAGAGCATTCAATTGCTTTTATTACCTGGAAAACAAATCTAACTAAAAAGGTTCAACGCGTTTTTGAAAATGGCAATTTGTAAATATTGCCCAATCATTTGTGGAAAATTTCAAAAACACATTTTTCCCGCAAACAAACCTGTTTTATAAAATGTTTATTATATTTGATTACCAAGTCATTAAACCAGGTTCTATTTACAGCTATCGTTGGCTGTTCATAATTTAAACATCATTTAAAAAACTACTACAATGAAAAATTTACTCTTATCATTAGCCATTGTACTTACAGTCGGCATTGGAATGGCATTTACCGGTAACGACACTGAACACCTGAAAGGCTATATCGGCGATTCGCACTGCGCGGAGGCAAAATCAGATATGGGCTCACAGGAGGCACGTATTAAATGCGTCAATAAATGCATGGCAGGCGGTGCAGCGGCTGTACTTGTTTCAGGAGATAAAGTGTACAAAATATCCAATCAGCAAAAGGTGAAAAAATATGCCGGCAAAGATGTAGAGGTAGACGCTAACGTTAACAACGATACCATCGAAGTTACCAAAATATCTGAAGCTAAATAAAGAGATCAAAACCTAAAACGGGGCCCGGGATTAGAATCTGCGGGCCTTTTTTATATGAAATTATTCAGAAAAATCGTGGGTTTGGGATTATGTGCTGTAATACCTGTTTGCGCTCTGTCTTGTAATGAATATCATGCCAAATTTAATAGATTGCGATGGAACACTAAAGAGGATTGGGACTACCCTTACAGGGACGAAATGATAAATGACTTAACTACTCATCATCAGCTTAGAGGTCTATCCTATAAGCAACTGATCGATTCACTGGGTAACCCGGAAAATCTGGAAAATACGGACGGCGTATATTACCAAATAACAATGGACTTTGGATCGGATATCGACCCCGTTCATACCAAATATTTGGTATTCAAACTGAATAAAGATTCGGTAGTGAATGATTTCACTGTGAAAGAATGGAAAAAGGAGTAGAAAAGTTGTAGTTTTAAAAATTATAAACCTACGAACATGAAAAAACTTCCACCATTCATCCGCCTGTTGGTGCAGGCACAATTCATTTTAAGCTTATTGGCTTTCTCATCCCTTAAATCATCTGCGCAAGGCACGATGGTGAAAGATCCTGACGTGATAGGCAGATGGGATTTGAATTTAGAAAAAGACGGCAAAACTTTACCATCCTGGTTAGAGGTGCAGAAATCGGGTACTCATACGTTGATCGGGCGTTTTGTATATGCTTTTGGCAGCGCGCGGCCAATTTCAGAAGTAAAAGTAAACGGAACCAAATACAGCTTCTCCATTCCTCCGCAATGGGAACCCGGAAACCGGAATATGGATTTTGAATTCGAGGTGAATGGCGATGCGATAAAAGGCACCATGGTATATACCGATGGTCAAACTTATAACTTCAGCGGGGTGCGTGCACCATTAATGGCCCGTACCAAAACACCGGCCTGGGGCACACCTATTAAAATATTTAACGGTAAAGATCTGAAAGGCTGGCATACCGATGGCAAAAACCAATGGGTGGTTGAGAATGGCATGCTGCGCAGCAAACACTCCGGCGCCAACTTGATGACCGACAAAACCTTTACTGATTTTAAACTGCATATCGAGTTCCGCTATCAGCAGGGTAGCAACAGCGGCGTTTACCTGCGCGGACGTTATGAAACGCAGATCATTGATACCAAAAGCGGTGAGCCGGAGCCGATCAATAACCAGTTTAGCTCCATCTATGGTTTCCTGCCGCCAAACGTGATGATGGCAAAAAATCCGAATGAATGGCAAACCTATGATATCACTCTTGTAGGCCGTATGGTAACTGTGGTAGCCAATGGCCGTACGGTGATCAGCAACCAGATCATCCCGGGTATAACCGGCGGTGCTATCAACAGTAAGGAGGAAGAGCCTGGACCGATCTTATTACAGGGCGACCATGGTCCAATCGATTACCGGAATATTGTTTTGACTCCGGCAAAATAAATTAAAATAAGCCTGCTAATAGTAAGTCCTGAATGACTATTCAGGGCTTTTTTTTGTCATTAATATTGAAATTTTGACAGATTTGACTGTAAAAATTTCACTTTCCATGCAAATTTTTCATCTATACGCAACGGAAATATCATTGGCATTTTCCTTGTAGAATGTTTTGTGAGAATACGAGATTCTCTGGTTTAATTAATAAATAAGTTCAATCATTAAATCTAGTTAAGGAGGAAGACCTATGACATTGGTTAAATTTAGTCCCGAAAAAAAGAATAATTCATTAATGCCAGGCTTTAATGATATTTTCGAATCATTCTTCAACGACTCTTTTTTGTCTGACCGCATGACCACCCGTGTGCCGGCCGCAAACATCAGCGAAACGCCCGATCATTTCCACATAGAGCTTGCCGCTCCGGGCCTTAAAAAGGAAGACTTTAAGCTGAACCTTGAACAAAACGTTTTAACTATTTCTGTTGAACAGCGTCAGGAAAACAGTGGCGAAGACAAGAACTATAGCAAGCGTGAATATAGCTATTCTTCGTTTGTGCGGTCATTCACACTGCCCGAAAGTGCTGACGACTCAGGCATTGAAGCAGAATATTTGGATGGCATTCTTAAAATAGATATTGCAAAAAGAGAAGAAGCTAAAACCGTTCGTCGCCAGATAGAGGTTAAATAATCTGATTTTTCATATCGTTAAGTTATTAAGGCGTCTATAATCCTTAATGCATTAATTGCTATGGAAACCAAAAGTAAGTATTACCTGATGCTGAGCCTGAAGTATCCCGGAGGATATAAATGTTTTGGCGAGTACTATCTGGGTAACGACAGCAAGCGTGCTGATGAAATTTTTGCTGGCTTAAAAGGAAGAAATTCGGCTTATGAAGACCAGGCGCTAAATATAGATATGATAGTAATTGCGAATGATGTTCCTGAAACAGCAAAAACCGTGGCGTGCAGCCTCGATGAATTTGCCATTAATTGCAAGTATATCGCAAAGGAGATTTTCAGGATGAATAATCTTGAATTATCATAAATCTGCTCAGTTATATTGCTAAGTCGCGAAGTCCCGGGCCGAAAGGCCTGGGGCTTTTTGTTTTAAAACCATTCGCCCATAAATCTGTTATTCGTGACAATAAACAACCAAGCCATGAATGATCAATTATTTGCCGCCGAATTTGCTAAAGAGCTCGAATCAGAAACCACCTCCACTTTAAAATGTCTCGAACGTATCCCGCCTGAATTATTTGGCTGGAAACCACATGAAAAATCAATGGAGTTGGGCTATCTAGCCTTACTTGTAGCCGAAATACCGATGTGGATCACACACATCATCAAAAAATCAGAGATCGATTTTGCGACATTTCAGCATATGAAAGCCGAAACCACATTGGATCTGGTGAATCATTTTAAGCAAAACGTTACCGAAGCTAAAGACGCTTTGCGTGGAATTAAAGAAGGTGAACTGGGAGAGACGTTCTTCCTGAAAGCCAATGGCAATGTTTTATTCACTTCGCCAAAGAGGGAACAGGTAGAATCGACCATCAACCATATGGTACATCATCGCGGGCAGTTGACGGTTTATATGCGGTTAAATGACATAGCTGTTCCATCTATTTACGGACCGTCAGCAGATGATAAAAGCTTTACGGGGGAGTGATAGATCAGTGATGTATCAGTTCCGAATTTTTGATCACTAAAGAAACTATCTGCAGCATGTTATAGGGCTGAAAAGGCGTTTTCAGGATCAGGTCAGCTTCACAGCGGTTCTCAAGCGGCTCATCATTGCCGGATATCAAAATTACGGGTGTACTTTTGGTTTGTTCCTGTGCTTTGAGCATAAGGCACACGGCATGCCCGCATATTTCAGGGAGCCATTCGTCAATAATAAAGCAGTTTGGACGCAGGATAGCAAGCTCCTGTATTGATGAAAAAGAAGTTAAGGCACTAACTACATAACCAGAATGTTCAAGTAATTCAGCAATAGCTTCAAGGTTCGATTCGTCATTCGCAATGACTACAATGTGTTTCCGCATAATAATTGTAGGTTGAAAACAGGTCAGGGGAACCTTCAGTAACGTTTAAATTATACGGAGTAATGACAACTAAGTTGCAGTTTTTTTTCTGAAAAATTGAGGGGTTATTTCACATTTACTTATCGTTAACTTTTTACT
This sequence comes from Mucilaginibacter sp., assembly GCF_036568825.1. Classification (GTDB taxonomy): domain Bacteria; phylum Bacteroidota; class Bacteroidia; order Sphingobacteriales; family Sphingobacteriaceae; genus Mucilaginibacter. Next base: position 171,454 of record NZ_DATCRU010000056.1, read on the forward strand.
TAACATATAATGATTAGTTAATCTAAAGTTTAATGTAGACTAATAGCAGAGCGGTATCATTGTGTATAAATAAATGTCATTTTAAATGCGTTTATCCTGTACCAAAATATCACTTCTTCATTTTTTCCTGATCACTTTCCTGGCCCTTTTTCTGAAGCCTGATGTCAAAGCTCAAACAATGCTCGCAGTGAATTTTACAAACCATCATTTTGAGCACAACCGGCCTTTGATTGATATAGGTGATAATGATCTTACTTATTCAGAACCTGGTCCGGAAAAACCTGGCAAAGTTTTAATTAATGAAGGATACCCGTCCACAGTAAATTTTCCGCATACCCCGATATTATTATTACCAATCAAAAACACCAGCAGGATGTATGCTGGATATCACCCCTTGCGAGTACGGATATACAGTGCCAGCATACCGCATAGCATGCGCATAACTGTTAAACTTTTTAAGGTGGTTATTGTGCCGTTGTGGCATATACGAGACAGTAAATAAATAAACATTAAAACCATGTCATTTCGACGAACGGGATGGGACTCGTAGTCGGGTGAGGAGAAATCTTCTACATCCTGCAAAGTGCGCTATGCAAATTGTAGAAGATTTCTCATTCGCACCCACTGCATAAGCCGTCCAGCGAATTCGAAATGACACATTTTTTTGACTCAATCTAATTCTATCCAAACCGGCCCATGATCACTTGATTTCTCCCAGCCGCGCACATGGCGGTCTACCCCCGCTGATTTTAGGCGGCCATCCAATTGCGGGCTTAACAGAAAGTGATCAATACGCAAACCAGCATTTCGTCCATAAGCATCTCGGAAGTAATCCCAAAAAGTATAAATAGTTTCCTGAGGATGTAATTTGCGAATTGCGTCGGTCCATCCCTGGTCGAGTAAGCGTTTAAATGCTGCACGGGTTTCCGGGCGGAACAGGGCATCTTCAACCCAGCGCTCAGGTTTATAAGCATCGATTTCGGTTGGTATTACGTTGTAGTCGCCTGTCAATACCACTGGCAAGCCAGAAGCCATCAGGTCACCTGCATGGATAATAAAGCGCTCCATCCAGCTTAGTTTATAATCAAATTTTGGTCCGGGAGCAGGATTGCCATTGGGTAAGTAAAGGCCACCTACAATAATACCATCAACATCAGCCTCAATATAACGACTGTGCAGATCTTCCGGATCGCCGGGAAGTACACGTCTGCGTTCTTTTATTTCAAGGCCGCGGGTTAAAATGGCAACACCGTTCCAGCTTTTTTGCCCATGCCATATTACATTGTAACCGGCATCTTTTATAGGCTGTTCAGGAAAATTTTCCTGGGGAGCTTTTAATTCCTGCAGACAAACGATATCCGGTTGGGTTTCGCCCAACCAGCGAAGTAATACAGGCAGCCTGCTGTTTATGCCGTTAACGTTGTAGGTTGCAATTCTCATAGCAGATGGTTTTGATTTGAAATCAAACTTAATGAAAACAGGACGAGTATTGAACTTTTATTTCGCTTTCTGAATCGGCGAAAACCACACATTGCAGCGGGTAACAAAGCCCAGGCTTTCATAAACCTTTATAGCGCGGTCATTATCCGAACGCACATGCAAATAAGGTATTTCTCCGGCAGCCATAATGCGGTTGATTTGATGAATAAGCAGTTGCCGGGCATAACCTTTACCGGTATGATCCGGATGTGTACAAACGGCGCTTATCTCCGCATAGTTAAAGGCATGCAGGCGTTGGCCGGCCATTGCAGCCAATTTACCGTTCTCAAAAATGCCGTGATAGTGCCCGAAATTAATCGTCCATTCAGCAAATGGTCCGGGATTAGTCAGTTTTGTAAGCGAAAGCATTTGCGGAACGTATTTCTGCGTTAACGGGATGAGTTCGGCTGTTGGTTCACCAAGTTTAACACCCGGCTCATAAATCATCTGGTTACCTTTAACACGGTCCAGCTCTTTCCAGGGAGCCGGTATTTCCATTTCATTTGGCCTTACAAACAGGAATACCCTGCCTTCGGGTACCATATCGTAGAGTTCCTGGAAGTGTTCTTCGGTATTTTCCTTAAATCCCACAAATGGCGATACATCACGGTCAAAGTACCGGATATGGTCGTTGCCGTAGTAAAGATTTTCATTGCCCGATATCAAAGCATTCCATGCCGGATTATCCAATAAGTGTTCCATCGGGGCAAACCTATGAAAAAAGCTTTGCCTTAAGGTATGGTTTTATCTACTCTGATATCTTTTGAAACCCGGATTACAAAAAAATACCGGCCCTGCCCGACCGGTATTCAACCCAACTAACCAAACTTTCCCAAATACAATCAGATATTGTATATTTAAAAATAGCATTGCCGCAATTCTCTTTCTGCCTCATTATATCTTATGCCATAAATACTTGACGATGAGCACAAAATACTTGACGTAAGAGAACGTATGCCTCCTGTATTGATCGTAAATTGCATTATGTTAAATTGGATGTATAATGGCTAAGGGCGTAGTATACTGGCTCAGCAAATACAAGGTATTCTACCTATTGACGTGGATGGTGGCATCATTCATCATCATGCTCATCAACTACAATCCGAGTACCCCCTGGATACCACAGTGGTTTGGGCACATGATCATATTAGGGACGGCTGTACCTGTTTGCTATTATACCGCATATAGACTTACTCCACGATATCTGTACACCCGGAAAATCGGCGCCTTTATTTCTTATTTACTGCTGCTGGCTTTTTTAAATGCGGTGGTTACCTTCTTGCTGGCGCTATACATTTATCAGCTGATCACCGGGATACGGGTCTTCGGTTCAGTCTTCCGGCTCGTTGCCTTGTTTCCGGAAACACTGCTGATCGATATCAGCCTTATTTCAATCAGCTGCATTATCAAAATAATGATCGACCGCTATTTTATGGAGCAGCAGATACTTGAGATAGAAAAAGAACGGGTGACATCCGAGCTTAATTTTTTGCGTTCGCAGGTAAACCCACATTTTTTGTTCAATGTGATGAATACCATCTATTTCCAGATAGATAAGGCTAATACGGACGCCCGGCTAACGGTAGAGAAATTTTCGGAAATGCTGCGATACCAGCTTTACGAATGCAATACCGATAAGATCCCGATACAAAAGGAATTGCATTACATCAAAAACTATGTGGCTATTCAGACGCTAAGGGTCGAGAAAGAATCAGACATCAACTTATCCATCGAGGGCGAAATGGATGATTTTTCTATAGCACCTTTGCTAATACTACCGATCATAGAGAATGCATTTAAACATATTTCTAACTTTAAAGAAGCCGGGAAAAATAAAATACAGATCACCATAAAAAAGCAGGATGGCGATATGCTGATCATCGATACGATAAACACCTATGACCAGGCAACCGGGCAAAAGCATTTGTTACAAACAGGTGGATTGGGCATACAAAATTTACAAAGGCGATTAGAGTTGCTTTACCCTGATAAGCATGAGCTGAACATTAATAAGGAAGAGAACATTTTTCAAACCGTACTCAAACTGCAGTATAATGATTAATTGTTTGATCGTCGACGATGAGCCCATAGCCCGCCAGGGAATACTGGAATATATTGACCAGGTGGAATTTCTGCATGCTGCTGCGGTATGCAAAAACGCTATCGAAGCGAGTTCAGCACTTCAGAATAATCATATCGACCTGGTTTTCCTGGATATACAAATGCCGAAGATTACCGGCATCGATTTCCTGAAGAATTTAAGCAATCCGCCTCTCGTAATTTTTACTACCGCCTTCCCTGAATATGCTATCGAAGGCTATGAACTGAATGTGATGGACTATTTATTGAAACCAATAAGTTTTGAGCGGTTCTTTAAAGCCGTACTAAAAGTGCAGGCTTATCTGAGTTTGAGATTACGACATGAAGTGACGCAGGTAGAAAATTACTTCTTCATCAAATCAAACCAGAAAATAGAGAAGGTTTTGATAGAGGACATTCTGTATGTCGAAGCCCTATCTAACTATGTTATCCTGTATACCAAAAACAAGAAGCACATTGTTTACATGAGCTTTAAGGGAATGGAGAGCCAGTTGCCTGAAGGACTTTTCATCAAGATACATAAATCCTACATTGTGGCGGTGAATGCTATTCAAACCATTGACAATAACGAGGTGATTTTAGCCGATCATATCCTGCCCATCAGCAAAAGCTACCGCACGCAGGTAATGCAGCGGATAGAAAGAAATCTTTTTAAAAGACTCTAATACTAATAATTCACGTAAGCTTCATCAAAGCTGCCGTCATCATACAGATCGATCAGCCCATATCCCGGGGCAGTTTCTCGCTTATTTCCTTCCCACCAGGCCCCGCTCACAGCGCCATTGCATATATAGGTAACGTTGTTATAAACCACCTTATCACGCAAATGGATATGTCCACTCAGGCATAATTTCACATTGGGGTGTTTGTAGAAAAGCTTAATGATCTTTGAAGTATCGGTGTGCATGTCGCCGCCCAGCATTTCCCATTTGTTGACGATATCATCCTCGATCATTAAGGTAGCCGTAAGGATTGGAATGTGCGACATTACCAATACCGGAGTTTTAGCATCGGTGGCATTCAACTCATTTTCGAGCCACGTAAATTGTCCATCACCCAGTTTGCCAATGTACCACGTGCCATCAATATCAAGGTGAACGCTATCGAGGATGATGAATTTCCAGCCGCTGTTTTCAAAACTGTAATAAGCCTTTGAAAGCTGCAATTGGTCCATCGAATATTTCTTGCCGTATAGTGCCTGACCTTTGTCGTTCTCATTCCACCAGATATCATGATTGCCTAAACAATAATGAACCGGCAGGCTGCATTCGGCTTTCATGACATTATGAGAAAGCGTCCATTGCTTGTTGATGGTATCGATATTTTCTTTATTCATATCGAAAACAATATCGCCGCCATTGAGAATCAGATCAACCTTAGGGTTTTGCTGCTGAACATGGTGTAAACATTTGGTCAATTTAGCAGGCGCACCGAATTGATCTTTTAAGTGAATATCAGTTAAGTGTGCCACCCTTAAAATTTTTCTTTTTTCAGTGCTGATATTCAGCTTGGTTAAGGCAGGGGTCAACAGGTATAACCCGGACATTTTGAGCGCAGTTCTTCTTTTCATAGCGAGCAGCTTACAAATCCGGTATAAAAGTATTGTAAGTTGGCCATTTGGAGAAATTGGATTGATTATTTAATAGTGGGGTAATGGTAGATAAGAAGCCGATATTTTTTATCTTTAACTATATACCCAACCAATAAAATTTATGAATGAAATAATTACTTCTATTCTTAGGCAATTAGAAAATATTGAAGAGGCGGTTGAAGAGGGTGACTGTTATGATATTAGAGCAGAAATTCATTTACTTGGACGAATAATAGAACGTTTCTTCAAGAAATCATCGTATGAGGGAGTCCTTAATGATGCAGATGAAGATAATGAGGATTTAATAGATAAAGAAGGAAGAGACAAAGACCTTGAAAAGCATGTTAAACATCTTGTTTTCATGATTATAGAAAATATGCGAGAAGAATTAAAAGTATTTGGTTTACCAGGAAATAATGATCTCAAAATCGATAAGTCTATCACAATTAACAATCAGCATACACTCTCTCAAAATCAGACTTTAAATATTAGTTTATTAAAAGAAGTTTTGCAAGATTCACTTACGGGTAAGCAGTATAAAGAACTTACAGAAATTGTGAAAGAAGAAAAGGATACCAAAAAAGCTTCGTCTAAAATAGTTGAGAAATTAAAAAGTTTTGGCAGCGATGTCGCAAGTAATATTGTTGCTAGCCTTATTACTAATCCGCATTTGATCATAGGCTTGTTTTAGAACACGTGATGTCAAGTAGTTTTGTAAATTTTATGGAAATAAAGGAGTCCGATTATTGGCAATTGCTAATAGGGGTTCAATCATTAACAATTTCTAATTATGAAATTAATAGCATTGTCAAAATTTTAAAAAACCGCATAAACTTTAATTATAGCACATCAGTCCTTAATAAGAACATTACAAACATAAAACGAGGAACTCATGAGCACTACACTATGATTGAAAAATTACATGGTGATTGGTTTCTTGTTTACTATTATAAAAGAGCTCCAAAAAGCATTAAATTTTATCAATGCTATCAATTATTCGGGCTGATAGAATGCCTTGAGAAGATACCTGTTTAATCTGATTTAATTATTGAACAATTTCAATTTGATATTCAATCATTCTTCAACCCGATCTGATGATGCATATAATCGGTCAAATATTCATTGTTCATGAAAAAATCGATGCCAAATATGGTGCGGTAATCGCCCGTCACATTTGGGTTTTGAACCTGGGTTAAATTAGTCGCCGTAGTAGTGGTATACGTATAGGTGAAACCCATATTAGTCGTAACAGTTACCTGCGTGCTTGCCGGAAGCGGCCCGGTGCTCATTAAAGCAAGTTTATTTTCAATAGTAGAAAAAAGTGGCGTGCCTGTATCGAATAAAACATTTCCACTTATTGTCTGATTACCATATTTAATAGTAGCCGGTATATTCGCTGAATACCCGCCAACGCTTCCGTAAGTAAGCGGGTGCATGATGAACCCATTTGAGGTAATATCCGCTGAGCTTAGACCAACCGTCAATAGTTTAGATACATAAGTTCCTGAACTGCTGAACATAGTTGGTGGCAGCACAGCCAGTTTGAACCCGTTTACTACACTGGCAGTATTATTAAAATATATCAACGGACTTACTATTGCCGAATTGGCATAACTTGAACCCGGTCCAACACCAAAGATATCCAGCGCGTGATTAACGGTCTCTGTTTTACCCGATGTCTCGTCAACTACTTTATAGTATAAAAATATCGGAACCCGTTTTGCGCTCATGCTTCCGTTTGCGTCACCTATTGTAAGGGGGGCATAGGCCAGGTAGCCATACTCTTTGGTTAAGCCGGTTTTGTTGCCATAGCTAAGGGTATATTGGCCTGCAATAATGGTAATGCCATTTACAGTAGTGGAATCTCCGGTAAACGATATGCCTGTACTGGTAATCATGGCATCGGGTATAATGCCGTGTGCATCGATGGTCATGCCGGATGACCCGGTGTCGAATACGCTATAATAATTAACAGTTTGATTGCCTATTTTAGAAACGGGAATAAACGCACGCTTGCCGCTGTCTACGCCGTACTCGTATAAACCCAGCGTATTGGTGGTGGTGGTTATTGGCTTGGCATTATCTTTTGAGCAGGAACTAACGAAGATGATCAATCCAACTCCATAGAAGAACCAAAGTATATTTGTTTTCATTTTGAGCTTAGTGGGATATTAAATTCGGTTTAAATACGTAATAACGCAAAAACACTAAATGTTTTATCCGGGGACGAAAATTTGTTTAGCACATTTTACAAATATATACGTGTTTTAGCCCTGCGAGGTTGGCTTTCTTCGGGGCATATTTGTTTTATCCGTTATGGTGCGGATCACATCATCCAGTTCATGGGCCGAAGTAAGAAGGTAATTAAGTGTATTTTGCTTTTCAGCTATATCCTGGGTAGGATCAGTAATTAATTGGATTAGCCCCATAATGCGGGCAAGCGGTGCACGTATCACATGCGATTGCAGCCATGAAATTTCCTTCAGGTTTTCGTTCTGCTCTTCGATGGCTTTTATATAGTCCAGCCGCTCGGTAATATCTTTAAAATATACAGATAGTCCGTTATCTGATGGAAAGGCGCTGACATCAAACCATGCTTCTCTTTCCGGAAAATAGTCCTCAAAACGTACTACGCTATTGGTTTCTAAAGCTAAATGATATTTCCTGTACGACTCGGTGTCAATATAGGCAGCGTACACATCCCACACATTGCGGCCAATAATATCAGCCTTAGGCATACCCAGCATCTTCTCAGCCATGCGGTTCCAATAGGTCACTATCCAATTTTTGTCGACTGCAAAAAAAGCGTCGCCGATACTTTCCAGTATGGTATTCCGTTCTCCCAGTGCCTTTGTTTCGGCTATTTCAGCCCTTTTGCGTTCGTCAATATCCTGGAGCGAGCCATAAACCCGTGTGCATTTACCATTGAAAAATTCGGGCTCAACAATTACACGTACCCATTTCTCATTGCCTTTGGCGGTTACAAGTTGAAGTTCCACGTCGGCGTGGACGCAATTTTTAAAGGCGTCTTTCATTACCCTCGCCATTGTATCGCGGTGCTCGCCTTCCTTATAAAAATTTATGGATTCTTCTATGGTAGGCTCATAGCTCAACCTGGCTTCATGTATTTGCCGGGTTATATCCGACCAGTACATGGTCATGCTGGCTGCGTCTATTTCCCAGCCGCCGATTTTTGACAGTTTATTTGCCTCATAAAGCAGATCTTCAAGCCCGCGTTTCTCCGTAATATCCCTGAAGTTGCATAAAATCGCGTTAATATCAGGATCGTGAAGCAAATTGGTGAAAATACCCTCGAGCCAAATAAAATGGCCCTGCCGGTGTTTAACCCTGTAAATACAGGGAACAGGTAATTCAGCGTTCTTCAATGATCGGTTCAGGCAGGACCATACTTTTTTCCGGTCGTCGGGGTGAATAATGGTATTGAATTCTTCCCCTTCCCTGGCCTCTGCCGTCCACCCGGTTAATTTCTCGGCCGATTTGCTGCGATAAACAACCTCCAGCTCCTTATTAAACAAGGCAATGCCGTCATAGCTGTTTTCGACAAGCTTTCTAAAACGTATATCTTCAGAGACTTGCCCTGATTTTAGCCGTTCGCTTATTGTTTTATTATGTTCTCCTGCACCAGAATTAGTTGGCATAGATGGTCTATAAATTAGAATAAGGGACATTATGAGTAACGATGTTCCTTATTATGATTGTTTACAGCTCAGGGGTATTCAAATTTTGTTGTTTAACACTTAAAAATCAACCCGTGTTTTAACGGTATTTGCACTTTTTCAACACAGCAGTAATCACCCATTATTTAATACGGTCATTTTGTACTTTTGTTCGTGCCCGCTACTAAAAAAACTGTCGTACCTAAAAAAGCACCTGTAAGAAAAAAGGCCCCTGCTAAAAAGAAAAAAAGCAAGGGCTGGCCCATTCAATTAAAAGTTGGTATTGCGGGACTGCTATTAATATTACTATCCCCATTCTATTATGGTTACGTGGTAAAATTATTTACTTCAACCTGGCGATGGATACGCGATATAGGTGAGGAGCCGCACTACCGCACCTACAAGAGTTTCAATATCCGGATACCTGATAAATATGCGATACATGGCATCGATGTATCCTATGCGCAGGGCAAAATTGACTGGCCAAAAGTAAAGAGCATGGAGGAAGACAGCGTGCACATCAGCTTTGCCTTTATCAAAGCCACCGAAGGCATAACGCTGGTCGATCCTTATTTTCAGCGTAACTGGCGCGAGGCGCCTAAAGTCGGGATCATTTGCGGGGCTTATCATTATTTTAAACCATCGAAAAACGGTAAATGGCAGGCAAAATTTTTTCTGCAAATCGTCAAAATTGAAAAAGGCGATTTCCCTCCGGTTGTAGATATTGAAGAGTTAAATGGCGCCAATCCCAATAAAATGCGCCAGGAGCTGAAGGAATTTTTGACCTACGTTCAAACTAGAACCGGCGTAAAACCGATCATTTATTCTGGCATTAGTTTCTACCAGGATTACCTCGACGGATACTTTGACGGATACCCGCTATGGATAGCGCATTATCATAAGCCGCAGCTCAATATAAACCCCAAAACCCAATGGCTTTTTTGGCAGCATTCGGATAGAGCGACTATAAATGGCATCAACCATGTGGTCGATTTTGATGCTTTCAGGGGTGATAGCCTGGCTTTTAGGAAGTTACTTATTCAATAAATCCTGTCGCAATTCGCCCTCCGTATTGCCGCATTCAACTGTTTTATAGCCCTTATTTTGCCACTAAGTTTGTATTGTTGGTTGGTAACCTGAGTCTGGCGAAGATAGGAGGCTCCTAATGGAGCCTCGCGTCTGTTTAGATTTTTTCTATAAACAGGTAGTCCCTATGGGACTCTTGCAGCTATTGGACTCCATAGGAGTCACCTGTTTATAGAAAAAAATAACAAAGAGATCAGACTCCGTAGGAGTATCATGAATAGCCGCTGTTCATCTACGCCATATTCATAATTATCTGCAACCAGCTGTACTTTGAAAAAATTTGCAGAAAAATTTGGGAAACCGAAAGGTTGCATTTATATTTGAAACCAAAAGGTTTCATATTATATGAGAAGAGATGTGTTTCAGGCGATTGCCGATCCGACGAGGAGAGAGATTTTAGGGATGATAGCGCACAAGTCGCTCAATATAAATTCGGTGTCGGAGAATTTTGATGTGAGCAGGGCGGCCATCTATAAACACATGAAAATTTTGGCCGAATGTGGTTTGCTGGAGATTAAACAACAGGGCCGCGAGCGTTTTTGTGAGGGCCGTTTGGAAAGATTAAATGAAGTGTCAGACTGGGTGGAACAATACCGGCAGTTTTGGGAAGCGCGGTTTGATTCACTGGATAATTACCTAAAAGAGTTACAATCTAAAGAAAAGAAAAATGGCAAAAAGAAATGATCTGGAGATTACCCGCGTGTTTGATGCACCGCGTAAACTGGTATTTAAAGTTTGGAGCGAGGCAAAGCACCTTGCTCAATGGTGGGGGCCAAAAGGTTCCGAAATTGAAGTGAAGACATTGGAGTTCCGCCCGGGAGGGATATTTCATTACAGTATGTCTTTTGGCGGTGGTAAGATGTGGGGTAAGTTTGTTTACCGCGAAATAGTTGAGCCCGAAAAGATCGTATTTGCCAGCTCCTTTGCCGATGAAGCGGGTAACAGTATCAAGACATCATTTATTAATCCGTGGCCTTTAGAGATATTAAATACGATAACGCTTACAGAAAGTGCCGGCAAAACCACACTTACTATAAAAGGTGCGCCGATTAACGCTACTGAGGAAGAATACAACAAGTTTGAAGAAATGCAGCAATCAATGCAGCAAGGCTTTGGTGGCACATTTGATCAGCTGGCTGAGTACCTGCAAAAAATTAACGAATAATATATTGATCACGTAGAACAGGAACTAAAACAGATGTAAATCAACACTAAATCACTTAAAACAATGAAAGCAACAAAGATTCTTTACTGGGTATTTACCGTCCTGCTTGTCGCACTGATGCTCTTTTCAGCATATGGCACTTTTAGAAATGATCCACAAGGCGCTGAAATCGCCAAACACATCGGGTATCCGCTGTATATATTTAAATTTTTAGCAGTGGCCAAGATATTAGGTGTTATTGCCATTCTTGTTCCGGGCTTTTCACGGCTGAAGGAGTGGGCATATGCCGGCCTTTTCTTTGATATGTTAGGAGCAGCATATTCGTTCTTCGCTGTAGGCGATCCGGTATCAGCTTGGGCTCCGATATTCATATTTATCGGGATCCTATTCGGTTCATATATCTGCTATCACAAATTAAAAGCACAAAAAGTATGACAATGGTACTGAACATGGTAGAAGTGTATAAAACAAATGTGAGACACAAAAGACAGGCAAAAAGGATACTGGATGTGCTGTTGAAGCAATTCCCCATGTTCAGTATCAATTTTGACCTTGAAGATTGCGATAAAATACTTCGCGTTGAGGGACGAAATATCCCGCAGAAAAAAATTGCTGAGCTGGTGACTGAAAATGGTTACCAGTGCAGCGTATTGGAATAGGAGATGTCGTGCCGAATTTATTTCGGCATCCCATCTGAAAGGTATGAGATAGACAAGTCGCCTCTTGCAAATCGTAGACTAAGCAAGCGCGAATGTCCTGTGGGGTGCCGAAATAAATTCGGCATGACGTTTTTTTTAATCTCTTAAATCAAGACATTATGGAAGCTATATCAAAAGATGGCACCCGGATAGCTTATGACAAATCGGGTAGTGGCCCGCTATTGATCCTGGTAGACGGTGCTTTATGCAGCCGCGCGTTCGGGCCGATGCCAAAACTTGCCCAGTTGCTAACAGGCAACTTTACGGTGATTACGTATGACCGCCGCGGCAGGAATGAAAGTTCTGACACGCAGCCTTATGCTCCGGAGCGCGAAATAGAGGATATCGAAGCGCTGATCAATGCAAACGGTGGTTCGTCATATGTTACCGGTTTTTCGTCGGGTGCAGGTCTTGCTTTGGCAGCAGCTGCGCATGGGTTGAATATTACCAAACTGGCGTTATATGAACCGCCTTTTATGGTAGATGATGAAGGGCATCACCCACCAGCCGATTCGCTCCGTCAACTGCAAGGAATGATAGCAGAAAACAGGCGCGGTGACGCGGTGAAATTTTTCATGAAAGATATGGTAGGTCTGCCAGGTATATTTATGTTCATTATGAAACTGACGCCGGTATGGTCAAAGCTAAAAGGCGTTGCTCATACGTTGCCTTATGATGTGGCTGTAATGGGCGATTATTCATTGCCTGAGAAGAAAGCTGAATCTGTCAAAATTCCAACACTCATCGCCGGCGGGGATAAAAGCCAGGTTACGCTACAGCATGCCGTAAAAAAATTATCGCAGGTGATGCCTAACAGCGAACTTAAAATATTAAAAGGACAAACCCATAACGTAGCGGCGAAGGCCATTGCTCCTGTTTTGACCGGTTTTTTTAAAACTAATTAACGATATCAATCTAACTTGCTGATTACCCGGTAATTTCATATCTTGTAGCGACCCTGCGTTAATTCATTCACACCTCAATTTTAGTCGCTATGAAAAAACTTTTTGCTGCAGCAATAGCTGTAACTCTGCTTATGCCTTTGGCCAAAGCGCAAAGCTGTTCAGATTTTATCAACGCCTCAAACGGGGAAAAGCTGGTTTACAGCAATATGGATGCAAAGGGGAAAGAGATAGGGCAAATCACCTACACCTCAACAAAAAAAGATAACTCGACCGTTGGCTATCATACCGAGATGACCGATAAAAACGGGAAATCAATGGGCGCTTCCGATTCTGAGATCAAATGCAGCGGTGATGCGCTCCGAATCGACATGAAATCATTTGTGCCTCCTTCCTCTGCCAAACAATTAGAAAAAATGCAGGTAAGCGGAGAGGCTAAATACCTGGTTTATCCGTTAAATGTAAAAGTAGGGCAGACGCTTGAAGATGGCACAATGACCATGAATATTACTAATAATGGAAGCCCGATGGGCGACATGCAAATGGATATCACCAACCGGAAGGTGGAACAGGCAGAAACTTTATCCATTCCGGCGGGTAGTTTTGATTGTTTCCGCATCAGCTATGATGCAATGGTAAGAGTTAAGATGATGGGTATAGGCTTCCCTATACACATGCACGTGGTCGAATGGTTCTCGCCAAAAGTTGCACGTCCTGTAAAATCTGAGACTTATACGAAGAACGGAAAATTGGCCGGAACGATGCAACTTGTATCCATTAACTAATAATTAACGTATAAGCTATAGGTTTAGAATTTTGAAGGCAGAGTAAAAACAATTTTAGTATAATTGGGTTTTTCACACATAGCTTATCACGAATACTATGGCAAAGCGGATTTTGATAATTGAAGATGACGAAGATATACTGCAGGTACTGGAGACAGTGCTCGAATATAACGATTTTACCGTCAAGGGCTTAAGCCGGACAGATGATATACTGAAATCGGTAAGCGAATACAATCCCGACCTGGTGCTGACGGATTATTTATTATCGGGTACCAATGGCGGAAAGATTTGTCAGCAGATAAAAAGTAACAAGGATACCTGTCACATCCCTGTAATTTTGATATCTGCTTACCCTGAGCTGGCATCATCACTGGGAAATTTCGGCTTTGATGCATTTATCACCAAGCCTTTCGATATCAATATGCTCGTACGAAAAATTAATCAGTTACTCGGGCATCATCAGCATTAGTATCTAAAACATTTATTTCAACGCCATTGTATTATAATATATGATGGCGTTTTTATTTGTCTTATCCTTCTCAGAATCCGGCTTAAGTTCTATGATTATGATATTATTTGGGATATATTATATAGCATGAATAGACAAAAAATAAAGACTCCACAAATTAAATGATGTAACCTTTTAATACATAGCGCGTTATAAATATCTAAAAAACGGAGCTTTAATACTTTTTTAACTATAATAATGCTATATTTTAGGCAGATAATGAACGGTAACAACAGGTTAAGCTTTTTCGTTAAAGGCTCTGCTTATAGCTCAAAATTTTTACAGAATCCTTCTTTATATTTCAGCCGGATGCCCGATAAACCTACTAATAAAATAGTCGCTAAATTTTTACGATGGGAGACTATAGCAAATAAAGCCCTGTATTATGCTTATGAGATTGCCCGGGCGCGCCTTACCAAACGCAAATACAAAATACTCTTTTCCCTTAAAGCTGAACGTGAAGGGGACATAAAAAAGAGCTTCCGTAGTTTAAATCACGAGATACATTTTGATGAGTTTACCCCGGAAAACTTTGTGAAGTATGACATCATAATGCCGCTTAATATGCCTAACCTGCGCAGGCTGATCCCGCATAGCGATTTGGTTGATAACAGCATAGTACCTACCCCTACGATGGAGGCAATAGATATTTGCGACGATAAATACCTGTTTTATACTACTCTGGTTGAAAAAGGCTTTGAAAATGATATGCCACGTGTCGGCAAGAATTTAAAAATACCATACATAGTAAAAAGAAAAGTTGCCCACATGGGCATGGATTGCTATGTGATTGATACGCCGGAAAAAGAAAAAGCGCACTGGAATGAAATTAATCATCCGGATTTCTTTTGCCAGGAAATAATACCCGGTAAGAAAGAATATGCAACACACCTGATTTTCAGAGATGGGAAGATGGTATGTGCATTAAATGTTGTTTATATTTTTTCGACCTCCTTTTATGTCAAAGGCGTAGATAAGTTCATTGGCAATAAGCTGGGAAAATGCCCGCATTTGGACCTTTTTGCCGATATGCTTAAATCGATCAATTTTGAAGGGATCTGCTGCTTTAACTACAAGGAGATCGATGGGAAACCATACGTATTTGAGATCAACCCGCGCTTTGGCGGCAGCTTAAGTATGTTCTTCTTTTCTTTCCTGAGACAGTTATAATTAGTGGTATTTTTTTCAGATAAATATGGTATAAGCTCTTGTACAAATTGATACAATATGTAATATTTGTGCATTCCCCTAATTACTGTGTTTTACTTAAAAAAGGAACCCCTGATAAACAAGTCGACTATGCTGCTGATAGTATTGTTTATTATTATAAAGGCCAATCCATATTACTATATCTGTCAGAATATGCCTGCAACCGGCAGAGCAATTAAAAAGGGTATTAGTATCAGCAAGCACAATAATCAGCAGGCTTTCCTTATCAAATTTGATAAATCCATCACCGAAAGCATCGACGATCAAAATGTCCCGGATATCAAATTTACAGGGATACCATTTATTTTATTCTTCTGCAGTCTTTTTCTAACGTTTTCTACCTTAAAAACAGGTTTATCTGTTAAGTACCCGGTTTTCAAAAACGAGGGATGCATAAGGTTGTGCATTTTGCGCTTATGATGGCGTGCTGAACCCCTTTCTTTTATCTCATTTAATTAATTGTTTCAATGTAATGCGCTGCTGCATTTAAGGCATGCCGCGTAATCAATAATTTTTATTTAACACAAATCAAAACATGAAATCTTTTAAAGTATATATAGCTGTTATCGCTTTTGCATGTCTGGCTATTACCATGCAATCCTGTAAACCCAAAAAAGTAATTGCAAAAACACCGCCGGCTGAAACGGAAGAAAAGCCTGTTACCAAAGCTACTCCTCCGCCACCTGCACCTGTTAAATCTCAACCCGCTGTTGTAAAAACCGCACCTGCCGACTTTAATTTTAAAAACATCCAGTTTGATTATAACTCGGCTGTATTGCGCACAGATGGTATCCAGTATCTTGATCATATTGCTGATGAAATGAAGAAGGATCAGTCAGCCAGGTTTATTTTGAACGGTCATGCTTCGTCAGAAGGTACAGAGAGCCATAATATGCAATTATCTATTGACAGGGCCAATGCTGTTAAACAGTACCTGGTTAATGCAGGGATAGATGTTTCACATTTGCAAACCAAAGGGTATGGCGCAAAGAAACCGGTCGCCTCAAATAAAACCGACAAAGGAAGACAACGCAACCGCCGTGTAGAGGTTAAATTGATCAAATAACCTGATTTTCTCTAATAACAAAAAGCCCCTAGATCATTCGATCTAAGGGCTTCATTTTTTATGGGTTTAGGTTAAGCTTTGCTGTTTTAGAAAGTTAAGGTAACGTGGGTTGTTACACCGTTTGAAGTAAAGTCAGCCTGGTGATTGCCAAGGAACACGATAGTTCCTTTAGTATTCCAGTTGCTGCCATAGGCTGCAAAGGTTGCTGTACCGCTTAAAATGTCTTTGTTAACAACGTCGATCTTTAAGTTTGACAGTTCGTAAAAAGCGCCGCCGATTTCAGAAGCGTTACCATTAGTGTAAGTTATTGAAGTGTGCAGGTCATTAGTACCATTTACACCGATAAAGTTCTTAGCTGAGTCAAGTGCTACAATAGTATAGTACTGTTGTACCTTGTAGGTAGATACAGATGCTGGTGTAGTTTTAACAGTATTCAATGAATCGTAAGCAGTATAACCTGATAATTTACCGTTTACACAGTTAAAGTAGAATTTAAGGTCACCACCGGTGTGGATAGTAGTATCACCAATAGTTGCGTTGTAATTTACCAGTGAGTCAGTAACGAATCCGCAAAGTGGGTTGTTAGTACAGCCGCAATCATGGTGAGGGCCAAGGTGGTCAGCCACAGATACGTTAACACCATCCTGAAGATTAACACCGCCAAAAGTACCGGCAAGTGATTTAGATAGATTTAATGCGATTTGTTTGTTCAAAGCAGCGCTGTTAGTTGTCTGGGTTGAAGGTGCAGTTGTGCTGTCTTTGCGACATGACGTGTACACTAACAGTATACAAAGCATAATTGGTAATATACCTTTTATGTAGCGTTCCACAACAGTTCCGGTTTTGTAAGGTTTCAGTTCCATAGTTTTAATAATTAATTAGTAATTTTTTTTGAGTTTTTTTAGAGCGTTTAAATAATTCAATAGATAAATCTGGTATGGATATAGCCAATTATTGTACCATTTGCCAATTTTTGGCCTAACAATATCATTTTCAGGCAAATTAAGGCAATTGATCCTTATTTAGTCAACTTGTAATAAATGCCGAAAAACCAGCAACTTATGAAATATTTGCTAAAGAGTGAAATTTTACGTCTGCTTTAAGCGAAATAATTTTTGCGGCAAAAAATTAATCTTAAGACATAATATTTTCTTTCTGTTTAAATTGGGGAATTGGTAGAATAAATTCCCCAAAATATCCCCAATGTATTCAAAAAAGTGGTCTAATCAGCTAGTTAAGTAAAGGGCCCTAAGCCGCAAATGAATGATAAATCAGTATTAACTCCATGTTGAATTTACTTTAACTACAAAAATTTGTAACTCATAGATAATACAAAAGGCATATCGTTGGTCATTTTTGCTGTTTTTTATTTAAAATTCTTAAATATTGGTTTGATAATCATTACCAGGGTCAAATAAAACAGGGATACCTTTGCAGTGTTTTTAATAAACATTAAAAGAAATAGCAATGGAAATCAAAAGAGCCGGCTCACAGCCTTCGGGCAAAGGACTTGCAGCATACTTTACCGGTACAGTAAGAATCGATCCACTTAATAACCCGCCTGAGCCTGCCCGTGTAGCGATGGCATTGGTAACCTTCGAGCCAGGGGCACGTACCGCATGGCACACCCACCCGCTCGGGCAAACTTTAATAATTACCACAGGCTGCGGCTGGGTACAACGCGAAGGCGGCCCGAGGGAAGAGATCAGGCCCGGAGATGTAGTTTATTTTGAACCGGGCGAAAAGCACTGGCATGGCGCTAGTTCTACTACAGCCATGAGCCATATCGCCATACAGGAAAAACTGAACGGCTCGCCGGTTGACTGGATGGAGCACGTGACAGATGCTCAATATAATGGATAGTCATTATATTAGATAAGATAAAATCATAGCAATGAAAAATATTTTATATAGACTGGTTTTAATTTTTACCACAATGGCAGCAACTCTGTTTTTCGCGGAGCAGGCAAATGCTCAGCAGCAGGATCATCGTATAATTAGGATAGCCAGGATACAGGTGGACCCTGCTCAACTCGACAGTTATAACACAGCGCTTAAAGCGCAAATGGCAACAGCTGTTAAAGTTGAGCCGGGCGTATTAACCTATTATGCTGTTGCTGATAAAGCTAACCCATCACATATTACTATTCTGGAGATTTATGCCGATACGGCCGCGTATCAATCACACATACAAACTGCTCATTTCAAAAAATATAAGGCAACTGTTCAGAATATGGTGAAATCACTTGAGTTGGAGGATGTTAATTTGATAAGTGTGGCTAAGAAGCCGGGAATGTAATTCTTTTGTATAGTTATTATATGTACTATATTAATTATCTTTGATATTGAATAATAAACTATTGATATGGCGGCGGATAAAATAGTGGTACTTTATGTAGATGATGAGCCGGATAACCTGTTTTCTTTCCAGGCTACTTTTCGTCTTACTTTTAAAGTATTCACGGCGTCAAGCGGGGAAGAGGCATTGGGCTTGCTGGAGAAAAGGGGCTTTCATGTGATCATCTCAGATCAGCGTATGCCGCAGATGACAGGGGTAGAGCTTTTTGAAAAAATACAAGAAAAATATCCGGACCCGATCCGTGTATTACTAACCGGCTTTGCCGATATGAATGCTGTTATTGATGCAGTGAATAAAGGCAGGATATTCCACTATCTGACCAAACCCTGGAACGAAGAAGAATTAACAATGACCATACAAAGGGCCTACAAAGCATGGCAGGATAAGCAGGCTTTAAAGGACTCTAATGAACAGCTTGAATTTTTGCTGCGTCAAAAGCTGCTTTCCTGATCACATTTCTTTTCCGCCTGTATCTATCTGAATTTGCTCCAGAACAGCCTTAAATTTTTCTTGTGTAAGTGGCTTAGCGATTACATTCTCCACATTCTTTTTCTTGCCAAGCCTGCTTAGCTCCGCTTTGTTCATTGATGAGGTGACGATAACGATCTGGTAGTGACCAGTTATTTTTTCAGGCAATGCCTCAAACAAACTGATAAAATCGGCGCCATTTAACCGTGGCATCATCAGGTCAAGCAATATAATGGTGCGATCAGCCTTTTTTACTTTTGTAGCTGCGATATGATCTAATGCATCTTCGGCACTTGTAAATGTTTCGATTAAAACATCATCACCCACCGTCATTTTGATCAGTTTATGCGCTATATACAGATCGATCTCTAAATTTTCAATAAGAATAAATGACAACCCCATGTTATTTGCTTGGAATAATTAATTTAAAAACGGTGCCTTCACCCAAAACAGAATTCACATCTATACTGCCGCCCAGCTTAAGCAAGCCACCCTTTACATTATAAAGACCTATGCCCGAACCAGCCCGGTGAGATGTAGCCCTCGAAAAAAGGTTAAAGATCTCATCAAAATGGGTTTCAGGTATGCCAATCCCCGTATCGCTGATCAGGATGGTTGCCAATCCATCATAAACAGAAATATTCAGTTCGATCTTTTTATTCTCAAAGTTCTTCTTTTGGTATTTTATGGCGTTAGTGATGAGGTTGTTCAGTACCATTTTGATCACCAGCTCATCGCTCCGGAATGATTCAGGCTGATTTATTTTGGTTTCAAAAAAGATCTTATTGGTGGTGGTGTATATCCTGTATACATCCTTTAACTCTTCGGCTACTTCGTTAAAATCGATATCGACAATCTTAAGCTCGCCGCGCCTTGAGCTATAATAATCATGCATGCTGGATATGTAATCCTCCAGCTTAAACACCGATTTTTCCATCAGCACCAGTAACTCTTTAAGCTCTTTAATGTCAGACATTTCTTTCGCTACATCAATGGCGCCCAAAATACCTGTCAGCGGTCCTCTAAGATCATGACTTACGCTATAAGCAAATTTATCCAGCTCGGTATAAGCCTGCTGCAACTCTTCATTTTTGATTGCCAGCATCGAATTAGCGATGTAAAATTTATTACCCTCTTCAATTGCCGAAATAATGTCATGCTGTATCCAGGGTTTGCGGATATACCTGAAGATATTACCGCGGTTAATAGCCGAAATAGTTGCCTCAATATCAGTAAAAGCAGTGATCAGTATTCTTATCGGGTGAGGAAAAACGGTTCTGATATCCTCAAAAAACTCAACCCCCGTCTTTCCCGGCATGCGCTGGTCGCAAAAAATTACTCTTATGTCAGGATGCTTTTGCAGGTGCTCAATAGCCAGTACTGTATTTTCGGCTATAAAGACCCGGTATTCCGTTCGGAAGTTGGCCTTGAACCCGGTAAGGTTATCCGGTTCATCGTCTATATACAGTATTTTGATTTTCTCTGACATGAAGTTTCGGCTTTTAATTTATCTTGACTGTATGTTGTATCGGCAGTGTAATTATAAATTCTGCACCATTGCCCTGTGAGGAGTTTATTTTAATTGAACCGTTATGTTTTTTGATGGTATTATAGGCAATTGACATCCCCAGGCCTGTACCTTCACCCACGTCCTTAGTGGTAAAGAATGGGTCAAATATTTTTCTCTGCGTTTCTTCATCTATACCTACACCATTATCTTTAAACCTGATCTGGACATGATCGTTTTCTGCACTCGTGATTATCTTTATCTCACCGCCGCTGTTCTCTCCAAACTGCTTATGAACAGCATAAATACCATTGGATAAAATATTAAGAAAAACCTGGTTAAGTTTTCCCGGATAACATTCCACCAGCGGCAGATCGCCATATTCCTTTATAACATGTATGCTACCCAATTGATTATTCAGAATGATCATAGACGAATCGATCCCTTCATTAAGATCAGCCCGTTTAAGATCGTCCTCATCCAACCGTGAGAATATCCTGAGGCCTTTTACAATTTCGGCAGTACGTGAGGCGCCATTGTATATACCATTTAATAGGTGCTTGATCTCTGTTTGTAAATAGTCCAGTTCCTGCTCTTCTTTGTATTCATCCAGCTGCGACCTTTTATCCTCTGCGCTCGCATCTGATAATGCAACCTCTTCTATAAAATCAATCGCGCTAAATATCATATCAATATCTCGTCGTAACGGCGAAACATTTGAGGTGACGAAATTGATAGGGTTATTGATCTCGTGTGCAATACCTGCCGTAAGCTGACCAAGTGAAGCCATTTTTTCCTGTTCGATCAATTGAGATTGAGCTTGTTTCAGATCTTCCAGCGCGGTATTCAATTCCGAAGTGCGCTCTTTAACACGTACTTCAAGTAATGTATTTTGCTCTCGTATGATCCTTTCATTTTCCTGTGCTGCCCTCAATGCTTCTGCTTGCGAAAGCTCTTTTTCTCTTTTCAGGACGTTGATACGGTCGGCAAGTGCTATGGAAAGCAGGGTAACCTCAACGGTAATGCCCGATTCCATCGTATAGTTGGTAAAATCGTTGTAAGGTAACACGCCAAGATTGCGTAAGGTAAACATCAGGATTCCCGCAAAGAAGATGGTCCAGGCAAACAGGAAATACCGGGCAGGCTTATAACCCTGAAGGGATATTTTTACTGCAACCGCATAAATAAGAAACGTGGTACAGATTGCCGAAATATCGATCATCCGATAGCTTACCTGGTCAACACCTGCCAGCCGCAGAACAATTGCACTGCTGTATAAAAGGATGGCTATCGGGAAGATCTTATGTAATATAGGTGTCCTATGCCTGGTGTCCAGAAATTCCCTTACAAATAGCATTGCCAGTATCCCCGCCAGCGCAGGGAAAATGATAATGCTCTTATGGAAAAGTAAAGGCGTTTCGGGGAATAAGAACTGATAAGTATAACCACTCAGCGTAGTTTGCGTAAGTCCTATAAATGACACATAAAGTACATAATAGATATAGCTGCGGTCCCTGGTGAAAAGGTAAATGAAGAAATTGTAGGCTGCCATCACCACAATGATGCCGATAAAAATCCCCCATAAAACATTTTTTATTGATACAGACTGGGCAATATGTGCCGGATCGCCCACAATGAGGGGCAGCACCATTTGCTCAGTGCTTTTTACACGCAGATAATAGGTGGCTGTGCTGTCTTTAGGTAATTTAAAGTCGAACAAAAAGTTCTGATGCTGATATTTCCTGTGACTGAACGGCAAAGTATCAGAAAGCTTTTGCACCAGGTAATGTCCGTTTTCTGGGTAATAAAAATCACAAACAGAGAGAGTAGGATAATCAAGCGCCAGCATGAGGCGGTCAGATGACGAGGTATTGCGGATCGAAAACTTTAGCCAGAATGCAGATTTGCTTAGCTGCATATTAGGCGTTTCTATTGTCGATGGTATAAAAGCAGTCGATTTACTGACGGTTTGCAGACCAAGATTGTTAGTACTGTCTTTTAATATCGATATATATTTACCGATGATGGTATTCTCACCATTGAAAACTACCGGGGATTGCGCCGCCAGTTTTGCAGCAAATGGTAGTTGTAAAAGCAGTAATAAAAATAGGATCCTTTTCATGCAAATCAGATTCTGCCAGCAGTCTGACAGGTATAGGTATTTGTTTTATTCTATTATAAGCGTTTTCTCTAACGGCAATCTGAAACTCTTTAACTCCGGCTCAGGGGCAATAGCAATCTTAGCAAGGAACACTTCGGCACGGTCATCGCCCATGCTTGTAAGCTCACAGAAATTTTTACGTAAATCTCGTAAAAGAGGTACAAATTTTGGATCAATACCTTCACCATTTCCATAAACAATTCTTGGAAACAAATATAGCGGCGATATAAGCGGATGAACAGCCAGTCCAAGATCGGTGGCAGCCAGCCAAAAACGCTCCATTGCACGGCCGCCTTCAAAAAAGCTGTTCAATTCGTATTTAGGTAGAGTTAACAGGCATAGTGCCGATGCCGCCGATACAGTACGTTTGGCCAGCATATCTAATGCCTTGCCACCACCCAGGTCATTAATGGTGCTGATCACCTGCTCGCTTTTGATCACACCCAAAGCAGCCATTTGCGAATTGCTGAGTCCAAGTGTTTTGATATCGATACCGTCGCGTGTCTTTTCTGCCTCTTCACTGGTCCACCGCATTTCATGATGAACAAAATCATGGTGACCTTCTTTGCTCAGCAATCGTACACGGTCACAAAAGCCGATGATCTCTGCGAACTGACCAAGTGTAGTTTCATCTGTAAATATTTGGAGTTTTGTACCAGGTATTGACTCTGCAAAAAACGTCAATTGCTGATAAACATCAGCCTGTATGTTTGCTTTTGGCGCCTGGTTACGATTGGTCAAACGTTTATATATTGCCTTATCCAATGGCTCAAGCTGTTGCGCCAATGATTTATTTTCAATTGGCCTGAAACGTATTGCAGCAACCAATTTCTGATCGGGGCCGCCAACATATTTATAGTAAGGCTCCAGACCTTGTTTTAATGCGTGAATATTCAAATTCTCGTAAGCTGCACCAAAGGAGATGTAGGAAGCGATCTTCCTGAAATCACCGAACGAGAAGGAACGGTATTCATCATGAAACAGGTAAAGTGTACCCTGGTGGTAAAACCATTTCCATGGCTGATCGTTCCCTGTTGAAGGTGCAGCGCAAGCCGCATTCACCAAATCTTGAATAACCTGGTCTGTAGGAATAATATCTGAAATTCCTGCGTCAACAGTTACCTGTTTAGCCAGCGTTTGCATTTCATCTTTTGAAAGCGGTTGAAATGGATTGCTACGGTCAATTTTTGGAGAAGGCCCTGTTTGCTCACTAACGATCTCATCAAAATCAATATAATATCTGCCCGATCCGCGGAACTGGTCAAGCAAAATACGCCGGCACGCATCTGCACCTGCTGCGCCACCCAATGCTACCGAGCTGGCCAGCTGCGGCCAGGTATTGATGCTCTGCTGTACTTCAACCATCGATGCTTTTGCGCGGGATGAAATATTATCTACCCCAAGCATTTGCAAAATAACAGGCACTTTATCTTCATTGGATAGCTCCTTTATATTTTGCGGATTGATACCGGTAACAGTCCCATGCAGCAAAGGCCGGTCAGGCTCCAGGTCAAAACGTTCTATGTCCAGCATGCCGCGGTCGCTGGTATCCATTACAACCGGTATGCGTAAGTCGCGGGCTTTATAGCGAGCCAGTATTTTGATATCCAGGCCATCGCATTCATCCACCAATACATCCAGTTTTCCCCCGCCGGTGAAGAACTCTTCCATATTGACATCAGTCAACCCATCAAAAAAGCAGGTTACTTTTAGGAATGGATCTATCTCCGCTATCTCACGTGCAGCAATAACTACTTTAGGCACACCAAGATTATGCAACCCTGTGCGAATGCGATTAAGATTGCTTAATTCAAGCAGATCAAAATCAGCTAAGCGTAACTCGCCATATCCACGCTCCATAGATAAAGTTAAGGCTATGGATTGTCCTACCGAAAGACCAATAATCCCAATCTTTTTTGTTGCCAGCGTATCTCTTTCCTGTCGGGTTATTTTATATTGATTACGATTGGTGCGCACTTCTATAAATTCCCCTTCATCCAATAAATGAACCAGTCTGCGGCTCCACGGATAATAAACCCAAACCCCATAATCCCGGATATCAATGCCATTAAGGTGCGTTTTGATTAGCCCGTCATACTCTTCCGGCTTTATCATCACCCAGGGTCTTTGGCTTTTTACAAGCTCTTTCAATTGGCCCTCTATTTCGTCTGAGATAAACAGCGCGATCTTTTCAGACAAGAGTTTATCGTATGTTTTCTTATCCTCGGGGTTGCTGAGTCTCAGAATAATGGGTGTAAAAATGTTGCCTGATTTTTCAGGATTTGCAATATGTTCTTCTATAGGGTTCATAAATTATAAGCAAATATAATTTAATTGTCAGGAAAAAAATCAGCACAAAAAACCAATGTTTGACTACAATAAATTGAGCCGCGCCTCGGTCCAGTCTGTCTCATGAAAAGTCTTTTTAGCGTTAGCGATCGTGGCCTTAAGATCCCAGTTTTTAAGATTAGGTATTTCCAATTCGTAGTGTATCTCGATCGACTTTCTTCGCAGCACTTCCGTGCGGACAAGGTTCAGGCTTTCCCTGAGCTTTAAGATCGCGCTGCGGTCGTCTTCGTTTGCGGTGCTCAGCGTATCAATATTTTCGTGAACCATTGATGTCGCCACCAGGTCCATCTTGGGGTAGTAAAATGTGCCGCTGTTACCTATGCTTGTTTCACGGTGATAGCCCACACTCTCGGCCATGGCAACGGTATATTGGGCACATAGTGCAAAAAGCGATGTTAAGCCGATCTGGGTAGAAATAGCTACCGCTGCGCGTGTTAAAAAGATGCTGCCTATACCATAACCCGCTATCTCCCGCGAGTTCCATAAACCGCATATTTCACCGGTGCCATGCTGTGCATACTTCCATACCAGGTTAATAACGGATGGGTCCAAACCTATGGTAGCTTGTTCAATGGGCAAAGCCTCGGTGCCGCCGGCTACGTGTACACGCGCGCCTCCATACACCTTCTTTCCGTCAAGAGATTCAACAATGATGACGAATGCAGCCGGATTCCTGGTCCATTCGTGCCTGGACGAGGTGACTTTGGTTACCCCTATACTGGTCAATACATGCGTATGTCCTTCGATAAAAAGTTCACAGGCAACGGGGTCATCAATTGCCCGGAACGCTCGTAACCTTACTACAGGCCGTTCCCTATTCAAACCTTTATCCATATGTAGTACTAATCAGCCAATTCTTCAATTGGAAACTTTATATAATGCTGTAAGCAATGAGGGGCCATTGCGCTCATATTATCTGTTAAAGATACAATTATTGAAATGGCTGAAATTTTCCCACGTAATTCATTTAATCCGAATTATTCTGACACGCACTGCACCGTACCTATCCATTCAATAAGTAAAATTAATTTCTAAATAAAATTTTGATGATGACAATAAACCGTAGTTTATGATCGACGAGGCTGAGGTAGCACAAATATAGCTACTTTTTACACAAGCTGTAGATAGCAGTTTCGTTTAAAGCAAAATTTACACTCCGATTGGATTGGCAGGGATCTTAAAACAAAAAGCCTCTTCAATCGAGGCCCTTTCTGTTCGTTTAAAAATTGGAATTCAATAAGTAATATCAAATTTTCCCGCTGCATTCTTTGCCTTCAGCGTGAATTGAACCGGGTTGTGATTTGGATTGTCAAAAGTCACAGAGTCACGTATAGAACCAGTTACGTCGCGGATTAAAACCGGTGTGCCATTGCATTTTACCTCCAGCGCCATAGTGCCTGCGGTGATATCGGTTAAATATTTAACTTTCATTTTAGTGCCGGAAAATGACATGGCATTAAAGTCCTGGTGGCCGTTAAAGCCATCAAAAGATGCATAAATGTGCCCCGGATTATCGCTTCCATGCCAGTTTTTGGTATAGTTGCCTCTTAAAACCGAACATGAAGTGATCGCGATAGCAAAAGAAAAAAGTAATAAGGAAAAACGGATTTTAATTTTTTTCATGATGGAAGTCATTAATTAAACGAAAGACGAACTCAAAATAAAAATGGTGTCACAGATTTTAAAATATATTAATAACCGGCTGCATTATTAAAATATCTAACTTAACAGTTATGAAGGAAAATACCCATAAGTCGACGCCCGAACGTGTTATTGCTTTCTCGGATGGCGTATTCGCCATTATCATTACCATCATGATACTGGAATTGAAGCGCCCGGCTGCACCAACATTTGCGGCCTTATTTGCAGAATGGCCCACCTGGGTCAGCTATATCGTTAGTTATGTATTTATTGCAATTGTATGGATACAGCATCATTTTCTGATGCGTCATGCAGCAGTTGCTACACTGCGGTTAATGTGGACAAACTTTGCGCACTTATTTTCGACCTCACTGATACCTTTCCTGACTGATTGGATGGCAGATACACGCCTGGCACCAGTGCCGGTGATGTGTTATGCTTTCGCCTTCCTGATGGTGAATGTAACTTACCTTGCCTTGATCTGGCAAACTATCAGCGCCCATAAAAAAATGGGACTTGCCGATAATGGTCACCGACTATTTCATCTGCGCTCAATAAGCACATTGGTGATTTTCCTATCGGCAATGATCGTTGCTTTTTGGTATCCGTATGTAGGTTTTGGGCTGATCTGCCTTTCTTTATTATTTTATCTGCGGCCTGACACATCGGGAATGCGCATTAATAAGTGAAGCTTTTGGAACTAATTCGTTGCGAGGCCCGCCGGAGTCTTGTCCAAAAATACCGTGGCTTCCACATTTTCTGCAGCTAACGCACTGCCAGTGCCGTCGGTTGGATATAATATACAACTAAAGGATAGCTTAATTTTAAAGCCTGAATCGGCGTTATAAACACTACCGGATACCGGGGTTGCCGATTGGACAGTAAGGCTGCTTCCGTTTTGTAATCCTATGCTCGAGTACGTTTTACCTGTATTGTCAGTGTAAGAAATCACTATTGATTTAGTGTCGGCTGCATAAGTAAGATCGCTTGCATAACTCCATGTGCCGGTAGTAAAGAAGTTATCAAAAGCTGTTGTCCCATCGCTACCAATCGGTAAACTGATCGTTTTAAATTCAATCCCCAATTGCGGTTTAAAGGAGTGACTATTATCTGATACCAGTGCAGTGAAGCCTCCGGTCATCGTACCCTGGTCATTTGACAAAGAGGAACTTGTTCCAACAATAAAGCCATTCCAGTCAGCGGGTACCTGCCAGTTCCATTTCTGCCCATTTAAAGTACCCTGAACATAATATTCGGTGTTGGAAACTGTTGAGTCATTTTTAGAGTCCTTTTTACACATCGAAAAAAGACTTGCTACCAGGAATAGTGCGACGGCGATCTTTGCGGCTCTCATATTATAATAATAAGGTTTGGTCAAATATAAGTTTTTTTTAACTCGTAAGAACGCATCTTAAAATTGGTGAATTTTGAATTTAAACCCAGTTGTCGCTAACCAGCGAAGAGTTTCTTACATCCAGTCTTGACGGGCAGATGATCTTTTCGTTTTTCAGGGACTGGTTATTGGCAATCGCGCTGCAAATTAAGCTTGCCGCCTGCTCTCCGATCTCAAACGCAGGCTGGGTAATGGTAGTCAATGGCGGTGATAAAAGCGATGCATACCGGAGATTGGAAAAGCATATCACTTTTAAATCTTCGGGGATACTGATATTGAGCTTTTTGCAGATTATATAAATCGGGATGGTTAGCAACTCAACCGAAATCACTACACCATCCGGACGCAAATCAGGATCGGATAGCAGTGAGGTAATGGTTTCCAGGCATTTATTCTCATCGGTTGATATCTGGTATACATTATTGCCGGCCTCAATAATATCATTTTCAAACAATGCCCGCTTAAAACCCTCCACCCGCTTTTGCAGGATCGAGAGATTTTCTGAAATAGAGAAAAAATAAACCCTTTTGCATCCCTGCTCAATCAGATGCTGGGCGGCATTATAACCACTTTTAAAATCATCGGTTACCACTTTGCCTGTTTCGATATCTTCCACGGCCCTGTCGAAGAAAACCAGCGGCATACCAATGTCCATCAGTTCCTTTATGTGGTCGCTGCATGTAGCATCGCGGCAAATGGAAATCAAAACGCCATCAACCCTTCCGTCCGACAAAAGCTTAAATATCTCTTTTTCCTTACTGATCAGATCGTTGGTGATATAAATGTTGATATGATACCCTTTTTTTTGCGTTACCGTTTCGATACCCTTGATCGCTAAAGAAAAAAAGCTGTCGACAATTTCAGGAACAATAACAGCAATGGCTTTACTTTTTCTGCTTTTTAACCCGCTTGCAAAGTGATTGGGCTTATAATGCAATTCATTTGCGGCCTCCAATACTTTATTCTTAGTCGCGATGCTGATCTCGTGGCTATCCTGCAGCGCTTTTGAAACGGTACCCTTTGAGATGCCGAGTTTTGCTGCTATGGTTTTAATCGTAGTATGGTTTTGACTGATCATTAAGATCGTATATGGTATCAAGAACACTACAAGATATCAAAATTCTACTGAAAATAGATTAAGCTTTTAATGATTTTTTAAGAGATGCCGGCATTTTTAGACTTGGTGTTATTATAACACGCAACCGGTTTCGTAAATAAATCGCAATGTAAATCCATTTTTCAGGGCTTTAAAAATTAGATTGGATATAAGTTTAAGGCTTCCATTATTATGCTGAATCCGAACTATTAATATGAGGTTATATTTTTTATTTGAGATCAGTTGTTAATGGGCGAACCGTTGTCTGGCGGTTCCCCATTATTTCTTAAACCATTTAAATTGACAACAAACAGAAATAGCTATGGGAAATAAAGATGAAAGATCGCCTTTGTCCTCACTGGAGGATTGGGACGATGACGTGCTGAAAAGATACCCTGAGCCTGGTCAGCCAGCCAAAACAAAAGAAGAATTCAGGAATTATGATAGCCCTGAGATAGATGGCGTACGCGAGTTTTACAGGCTCAATCACAAATATCAAACCTATGATAATGTCCTGGCTAAAAAGGCCAACTTCCTGAAGTTTGATAAGAAGGAAATGCCCTGGTGGGCCGCAATGGAGTACCTGAATACGTTGATCGATGATTCAGATCCCGATCTGCAGCTCGACCAATTGCAGCATTTACTACAAACTGCCGAAGCCATCCGTGCCGATGGCCATCCCGACTGGTTCGTATTAACCGGCTTTATACATGACCTGGGAAAAGTGCTTTGTTTATTCGGTGAACCGCAATGGAATGTAGTAGGAGATACCTTCCCGGTAGGCTGTAAGTTTTCGGACAAGATCGTTTACCCGGAATTCTTTTCTGATAACCCGGATACTTATGATGAACGCTTTAATACCAAATATGGCGTTTATTCACAGAATTGTGGATTGGATAATGTAAACATGTCATGGGGGCACGATGAGTATTTGTATCAGATTACTAAAGATTACTTGCCCGAGCCTGCGTTATATATGATCCGTTATCACTCGTTCTATTCACAACACCGCGAGCATGAGTACGATCATATACTCAGTGACCATGACCAGGAAATGTTTAAATGGGTCGACAAATTCAATCCGTACGACCTGTATTCAAAGAACCCTAAGCCACCGGTTGTATCCGAGTTGAAGCCATATTATGAAGATCTGATCGCTAAATATTTGCCCCTGACAGTTAAACTCTAATTACAATCTTCGCACGCTGCTATGCAGCCCCTTACGGGTGTTACCAATTTGGTGGCACCCGGATAAGGGTTAAAGAAATTTACATACCCGATACCAGGAACAATCCTGCTCCATGTTTATTAATAGTCTTTGCAAAAGAACCCTGATGAGCTCCAAGATTTTGGTGTTTCCAGAGATCCCTGATCTGGGCTTTTCCTTTGAAGCCTAAGTCTGATAGGTCAACTGAGACGTCCTGCGTATTGTCGCTGATATTGAAAAGAGCTACATAAATCCCTTTATGATTTGGTGCAATGGAATACCACACCATGCTCTTATCATCCTTATATAATTGCTTTGGCGATTGCCCGGTTTGATTGACAGCAATTACCTCATCGTTGGTTAGCAGCTTACGTTCAATTTCCCTGT
Source organism: Mucilaginibacter sp. (assembly GCF_036568825.1). Lineage (GTDB taxonomy): Bacteria > Bacteroidota > Bacteroidia > Sphingobacteriales > Sphingobacteriaceae > Mucilaginibacter. The sequence continues at coordinate 202,288 of NZ_DATCRU010000056.1, forward strand.
TTTCGGGCAAGTTACAGCCGATCATTAACGGCGATCTGTAAATGCTCCAGAAGGTGATGTGTGTATAAAGCTCATCTTCTGTAAACCTGCTGTAGCGCTCTTCTCCCACTGGTCCGCGTTTAGATAGTTTGCCGATTTGCAGCATGTCGCAATCCGGCCAGTGACCGGGACCGCCTTGCCCTTCCCAGGTTTTGGCGTAGCTGAACATATGCAGTACCTCCTTCCAGTTATCCCAAAAGTCGTCGGCCATGCGCCACATATTGGCATTTTGCTTCACATGCTCTGCCTCATTGATGGGTGTTTCACCCGGCGAGATGCTTAAAACGATCGGTCTTTTACAATGCGCGATAGCTTTGCGGTAACCTTCGATTTCTTCTTTGTGGTATGGCCTCGAGATATCGTCTACCTTAATAAAATCAACACCCCATGATGCATACAGATCGAGCAATGAATTAAGATAAGTCTGCGCACCAGGCTTACTCATATCCAATCCATACATGTGGTTCATCCATTCACATTTGGAATTGGTATCGGCAATCATATCAGCAGTAATACCCTTTGCACCCAATACCGGCGATTTTGCCCAAACGGCTTGTCGCGGGATGCCGCGCATTACATGTATCCCGAATTTCAATCCTAATTGATGAACATAAGCTGCCAGCGGTTTAAATCCTTTCCCTCCAAAAGCAGACGGGAATTTGGTAGGCTGAGGGAGCAAACGCCCCCATTTATCCATCGTAAGCCATGGAATATAAGAACCATCCTGCAGCCGTTTTTGATAAGGATTGCCTATATGGCTGGCTGGAGGATTATCGTATGACCAAAGAAAATCCACCACCACATATTGCCAGCCGTGTTGTTTCAGGTTTTTTGCCATATAATCGGCATTGGCCTTAACCTCATCTTCATGTACTGCGGAGCCGAAGCAGTTGTAGCTATTCCATCCCATCGGTGGGGTAGTTGCAACTTTTGCTGTTTGGGCATGTGTATTCAGATACATAATAAAAATCAAAATGATAACCGCAAGAACTTTTTTGCTCATGAAGGATGCTATTTATGGTTTATAATTAGTGTAAAAATAACAATTATTATCGAGCACGAGAGCTTCTTTTTTTGCTTAAAATAATTTACTTTTATTTTTAAGTGTTAATTTGACAATAATTATTTATCTTGGCTCATCAATTATATTAAACCTGATGAAGCACAAAGCATTAATCGCTGCCTGCATTTTTTTTATTGCAGTCACAAACGCCGGAAAGGCACAAACAAGCATCAACCTTGATGTTAACCCGGGCCCGTCAAACCCGGTGATCAGTAAATACATTTATAGTCATTTTGCCGAACATCTGGGTCATGGCATTTACGGCGGATTTTTTGTTGGCGATACCTCCAAAATCGCAAATACCAATGGTGTGCGTAATGATGTGATCGCCGCACTTAAAAAAATGAAAATCCCCGCTCTTCGCTGGCCGGGAGGCTGTTTTGCGGATACCTACCATTGGAAAGACGGCATCGGTCCGAAGGATAAAAGACCTTCTATCGTCAACAGGTGGTGGGGCGACGTTACGGAAGACAACAGCTTCGGCACCCACGATTTTTTAAATATGTGCGAATTGCTGGGCGCTGATCCTTATGTGTCAGGTAATGTTGGCAGCGGAACCGTTCAGGAACTGGCTGATTGGGTGCAGTATACTAATTCGGACAATAAAAACCCGATGTCGGATCTTCGTAAAGCAAACGGTCGTGAAAAACCATGGGATGTAAAGTTTTGGGGTGTAGGTAACGAAGCCTGGGGATGCGGAGGAAATATGACCGCCGAATATTATGCCAACGAGTTCAGGAAATACTCAACATTTATGGCTAATTCATGGGGTAAGTCAGGACTGTTTCGTGTTGCTTCTGGCGCCAACTCGGCAGACTATAACTGGACTGAAGTGCTGATGAAAAACATCCCGAAAGATTTGATCGAAGGATTGGCCCTGCATCATTATGCGGTGATTGACTGGGGGCACAAAAGCTCAGCAACTGCTTTCACAAAAGACGAATACTTTGAAACAATGCAGCGTGCACTATTGATGGATACGTTAGTGACCAAGCACTCTGCCATTATGGATAAGTACGATCCTAAAAAGAAGATCGCCCTGGTGGTTGACGAATGGGGTGGCTGGTACGATGTTGAGCCGGGAACAAATCCGGGATTTTTATACCAGCAAAACACTTTGCGCGACGCTATGATTGCAGGTGCGACGCTCAATATCTTTAATAATCACAGCGACCGTGTGAGGATGGCGAACCTGGCACAATGCATCAATGTTTTGCAGGCTGTTATATTAACCAATGGTCCGCAATTGATATTAACGCCAACTTACCACGTAATGGAAATGTACAATGTTCACCAGGATGCTACCTTGTTGCCATTATCAATTAATAGCGAATGGTATGAACATAAAGGCCAAAAACTGCCGGCTATTTCGGCATCGGCATCCAAAGCTAAGGACGGCGTAGTACATGTTTCATTGGTGAATATTGACCCCGATCATCAGCATACCGTGTCTGTAAATATGCACGGCGCCAAATTCAAAGAAATTAGCGGAAGAATATTATCGTCAGCAAAAATTAATGATTATAACTCAGCTGCCAATCCGGATAAAATACAGCCAAAAGCATTTAAAGGTGCGACTATGAAAGGTGAAAACCTGAGCGTGGTATTGCCGCCTGGTTCGGTTGTGGTATTGTCGCTTAATTAAAAAGATGAATCAGAATAATCAGCTGTTAGCATGGCAGCCAGCTAACGCCATCGCTAACAGCTGATTGATAGATGGATGGTTTATAACCGATACGGTCCTCGTAAAAATCAACCAAAGCATTGGAGTAAGCCGGGAACGCATCTTTCTCTACGAGTGCAATCGCACAACCACCAAAGCCTGCGCCTGTCATTCGCGCGCCGATCACGCCTTCCCAGCCTTCGCTAAACTCCACAATGGTATCCAATTCTATCCCGCTTACCTCGTACAATTCTTTTAACGAATAATGCGATTGGTACATCAGTTCTCCAAATGCGCAAATATTGTTTGCCTCCAGAAATGCTGCAGCCTTGATCACCCGTTCATTTTCCTCAACTACATGTAGAGCGCGTTTATAGATAGTAATATCCGAAATGAGATATTGATGCCCATGAAGCTCATAGGGAGTAACCTGGCAAAGATTCTCTACCGGCAAAAGCTGGTTCAGCAAAGCCAGGGCGACACCACATTCCCTTACCCGCTCATTATATTTTGATTCGGCCAGGTTGTGCGGCTTGTGAGTATTGATAATAGCCAGGATATGATCCTTTAGTTGAAAGCCCACTGGTTTATAGGTCAGGCTTTGACAATTGAGTATCATCGCGGTATCCTTAGCACCGAATACGACAGCAAAGGGGTCCATCACGCCGCTGTTGACACCGATAAAATGATTCTCGGCTTCCTTGGCGAGTCTCACCAATCCGAGACGGTCGTAACCTAGTTCAAAGTGATCGTTCAAGGCAAATGCTGTTAGTATCTCTATGGATGCTGACGAGGAAAGCCCTGAACCTATAGGAAGGTTACCAAAGTACAACAGATCTAACCCACCAAAGCGATGCCCGGCAAATGCCAGGCGATCAATTACACCAAGAGGATAGTTATACCAAAAACCGCCTGTTTTATTGTACCTATCAGTTACCGGAATTTCAAGATGATCTTCAAAATTGAGGCTACGAATACGGATTTTGCTTGATTCATTCGGCGCCATCACCAGGTAAGTTCCCATATTGATGGCGCAGGGCATTACCAGTCCGCCGTTGTAATCGATATGCTCGCCGATCAGGTTCACACGTCCAGGACAGAAATAAATCCCTGCCGGTTTTCGGTTATAAAATCGTTCAAATTCGTGCTTTAGTAATTCCGGGAACATAACAAATTAAGTCTGATCTCACTGAAGCTTATCCAATATTGGTCTCGAAATGGCTGATATGGTTTTATGGGGATTCAATAACTCTAATATGACTATTTCATTGTCCTTTTTCTTCAGCCATTCTACTGGTACATACAGCGTTTGCTGCGGGCCTACTTTCCAGTAACGGCCAAGATTATGTCCGTTTACCCAAACCACACCTTTACCCCAGTTTTGCATATCCAAATAGGTATCGCCAACCGTTTTCAGGTCGAATTTTCCTTTTAAGATGACCGGTTGATTTGCAGATGCATTAGCGGTATATTTTATAGTATTAACATTATCTAAAGGCAGCCCATACATGCTCCAATGCTGTACTTTTTTGCCGGCAAATGAAACTTCGCCTGTTAGTCCCTTTTTGTTTTGCAACAGATATTTCCCAAAGTTGATACGCCCCAGATTTTCGACGAGGATATCAAGGGTGATTGGCCCCTTTGGTAAAGTCAGATTTAAACTATCCTGGTTTAAGCGACGGTCTAACGTACCAACACGTTTGCCGTTTATCATTACAACAGCATAATCTCTTAACCCTGACAAACGAAGCGTGCCTGTTTTGCCACCCTGAATTCTGGTTCGGTATAAAACAAAACCATAAGGCTGGTGTAGGTCCTCAAAAGTAAGCGGCTCCAAACTGTTTTTCGGCACGGGTAGATTGCTTAACAGTGCTGATGAGCTTGTTAGCTTAATATCCGGAATATTGATAGCCGGCTTTTTTGCAGATACTTCAGGCAAAGTTTGTCCTGCAGGTAAATGCTTTTTGATGACATCGCGGAAAGCAAAATATTTGGCGGTTGGATTACCGGCCTCGTCAAGCGGAGCATCGTAATCATAGCTGCTGATCTGGGGCTCATAAGGTGTGTTATCTTTAAAATTCGCACCATTCATAAAACCCCGCGTAGTGCCGCCGTGAAACATGTACATATTGATGGAAATCCCTGCCCCAAGCACAGAATCCAGGCGACCGGTATACTGTGCTGCTGGAATGGTATGATGCGCTGTTCCCCACCAGTCAAACCAGGCCGGGTACCATTCGGCTATAAAAAACGGACCTTTTCCATCTTGATTTTCGCGGATAATCTGTTTTACTTTAGCCGGGTTGTCCAAACTATTAACGGCAGGCAGTAACCCCGGCAAATGCCCTTTTACCAGGTCGGCTGGCGGATCGCAGGTATACAGCAAACCATCAAAACCGGCTTCTTTAAATAGCTTTTGATTAATGGCCAGGTATTCCTTATCGCTGCCATATGAGCCATATTCATTCTCGATTTGCACCATCAGAATATTACCGCCATGATTTACCTGTAGAGGTGCTAATCTTTTGCCGATTTCCTTAATATAAGTGGCATATTCCTGCAAATAACGGGCTTCTTTGCTGCGCACGATCAGTCCTTTTTCGTTCTGCAGCCAGTACGGATAGCCGCCAAACTCCCATTCGGCACAGATGTAGGGGCTTGGACGCAATATCACCCAAAGACCTTCTTCCTTCGCTATCTTCACAAACTCTGCAACATCATTATTGCCAGAAAAATCAAATTTTCCTTTTTGCGGTTCATGTACGTTCCAAAAAACATAGGTGCCGATGGTATTCAGCCCCATAGCCTTAGCCATTTTCATTCTCGCCCGCCATGCTTCGCGCGGTATGCGCGGATAGTGCATTTCTCCGCTGATCATTTGCAAAGGCTTGCCGTCGAGCATAAAAACTGAATCAGCCAGTTCAAATGAATGTTTGCTTCCCTGCGCCTTAACCACAATTACTGACAGTATCAACAGGAAGGCGATGAAATATTTTAATTTTTGCATATAAAGTTTGAAGGATTTTCTCTGTGATTATTTTACTGATAAGGTGATGGACGCCGCTTTAAGATCCTTTGAATTAAAAGATATATTGACATTACCAGGGTTGTCGTTGGTTTGAATATAGGCGATCAACCTGCCGTGCAATGCCTGGCGGTGGTCAGCCTTGTAGCTTTCGTGACTGGTAGTGCTGCCGCTTTCAAGTCCCAACAGTTTTGCGTCGCCGGACACATTTACACTGATCTCATTGTCGGCAGTATAAACCGGGTTGCCATTTTCATCGGCAATTTGCAGTTCGACCTGGCATAATCCTTTTTTTGATTTGGTGAAGATCGTCTGATCAGGGGTTGCCTTGATTTGAGCCGCATTTCCAAAAGTTTTTATGGCGTAGGTTGCTACCAGCTTTCCGTCGTTATATCCTTTTACCGATAATTCGCCGGATTGATAATCGACGCTCCATGCCGGAACTTGTCCTTTGCTGGTGTCTCTAAACACTTTTCCTAAAGATTTACCATTCAGAAAAAGCTCTGCTTCCTTGCAATTGGTAAAACATTCCACCCTGAGTTTACTGCCTTCCGGCCAGTTCCAGATCGATTGTACATTCCGATGGCTCCAGATACCGTTATCCTCGCGTTTGGTAATTTCCTTTACACCGAGATAAACCATCGGTTTGGCAGCCCATAGGCTTTGACGATAATAGTATTCCGGTTTTTTAAACCCTGCAAGATCCATGATGCCCGCACCGTTGCTTCTTTGCGGCCATCTGCCAGCCTCCCCCAGGTAATCGATCCCCGTCCATAAAAACTGACCAGAGATATATTGATTGGTATCCACAGCATCCCAAGCCTGACGAGCCATACCATTCTCGCTTCCGTAAATTATCCGGTTAGGATATTTTTTGTGATCCTCCGCATAACGGTATTCCTGGTAATTATATCCTACAATATCAAGCACTTCGGGATAACCAACCTTGTTTGACATCACTACACCCGCCAAAGCAGCAGTAACCGACCTGGTAGTGTCTATTGCCTTTACTGTTTTAACCAAATCAGTGGCAATAATTGTCATCTCACTTGCCGGAGGATTTTTTGCAGAGTAACCCCTGCCATATATTTGCGGATTTCTGCCGCTGTCCAACACCGGATCAGAATAAGGATCATTGGGGTAATCAATTTCATTGCCGATGCTCCAAAGAATGATTGAGGGATGATTGCGGTCCCTTTTGATCATCGATTCGATATCGCGATGCGCCCATTCTTTGAAATATTCATGATAGCCATCTTTTGAAGGTGTACCCACGTTCCAGCCTTTTACCCATTTATTTTTACCGAGTTCCCACTCATCAGAAAACTCATCCATCACCAGTAAACCCATTCTATCGCACAGATCATATAAATAAGAAGCATGCGGGTTATGGCTCAATCGCAGGGAATTCACGCCTGCCTCTTTCAGGGCTTTTAATCGTCTTACCCATACCTCTTCAGGCACAGCCACGCCAAGCGCTCCGGCATCGTCATGAATGCAAACACCCTTTAGTTTGAGGTTTTTATCATTCAGGAAAAATCCCTTATTTGCATCAAAATGGATACTTCTGATACCCACTGCCTGTGTTACTTCATCAGTTAATTTTCCCTCGCGGATAACAGATAATTTCAGTTGATACAGATTAGGTGCATCAACGCTCCACAACGAAGGATTTGAAAGCGACTGTTTGAAATGAACAGAATTTGCACCAGTCTTTGCTAAAAGTTTTTGTTCCTCCTGTGCTGCAACTCTTCCTTTAGGATCAACCAAAACCATTTTTAATGTGATGATTGAAGCTTTTGCAGTGCTATTGCTGATATCAGCATTGACTTGTACGTTAGCTGATTGTGCCGAAACCTCAGATGTAGAAAATGCGACGTTTTCAGGCCGCAAATAAACCGGATCTTTAACAATCAGGTGAACATCCCGGTAAATACCAGAGCCCGTATACCAGCGCGAATCAGCAAACTCTGAATGATCTGCTTTTACAGCGATAAGGTTTTTCTCGCCGAATTTGAGATAGGATGAAAGATCATACTCAAAAGCAACAAAGCCGTTTGGCCTTTTACCCAGGTAATGTCCGTTGATCCAAACTTCACTATTCTTATAAACGCCATCAAAATTGATGAACACTTTTTTGCCTTTCCAACTAGCCGGTGCTGTAAACGATTTTTTATACCAGCCTATGCCGCCCGGCAGATAGGCTGTAGCGCTTGCCCAGTCATCACTGAATGGTCCTTCTATGCTCCAGTCATGTGGTATTTGTACATTTCGCCATTTTGTGCCCGGCGCACCGCCTTTTTCACCATTGGAGATTTCTCCCTTGTGAAAAAGCCATCCGTCATCAAATAATAAAGATCCCTTATTTTGCTGCGCATACAAGCCGTCAGTAAATGCCAGCGAAGACATCAAACAAAGCAAGGGCAGTAGTTTAGTTCTCATATAAATATATTAGTAATATTCATTGGCATAACGTCATTCCTGGATGATCTGCCATTGTTGATTTGACCCACCATTCCATGTCCACTGTATAACCGAAGCGCCGTTTGTTTTAGATGCACTGCTCACATCCACCACATCGCCGCTGTTTCGGTTGATCACTTTATAAATCCCGGTGCCTGTTGATGTCAGCTGCCATTGCTGGTTATTACCGCCATTCCACGGCCATTGGATAATAGTTGCTCCTGCTGTTGTAGAAGCGCCATTAACATCAAGCGCCTGGCCGCTGTTGCGGTTAGTTATTTTGTAGTAGCCATTTCCATTATCGGTGATGACCCATTGTTGATTGTTGCCACCATTCTGCGGCCACTGGATAATGCTTGCACCGTTTGTAGTAGAGGCGCCGTTTACATCCATCGCCTGTCCGCTGTTCATGTTGAGGAAGCGGTAGTAAGCTCCTGAATAGAAAACATCGGTTCCGCCTGTTCCAACGCCCCAGCCGTATTTTAACCGGTTTAGCCCCGAAGTATTATTGTTTGATAATGTCAGGCTAGTTCCCGAGCCCTGTATAGTTTCCATCGCGTAGCTGTCACCTGTGCGGATACCAGGCCAATAAACGCTACCCATACCTGAAGAACGAACCTGGTTAGTAAATCCTTGTATATAGGCTACATCTTCATTCCCGCCAATTGCTCCTGTAAAGTTTTCACCGCTATTCATCGTCACACCGAACTCTGTCAATACAGTTCTGCTTGCATAGCTGCCAACATTAGTCGCCAGTCGGGTCTCCCATGAGTAGGCAGTGGTAAGCGATGAACTGGTAAAAAAAGTATAATCGTGGATAGATAACAAGCAATTGGTAAAACGGCTATCAGCACCTACACCGGTAACATCCTGGGCATAACTGGTACCATCAATCAAAATACGGCCTTGCGGGACACTCGGATAATTGCTAAGCCATTGTGCGCAAATGTTTGTCCAGTCAGTAAGCGAATAACCGTGTGGTTCATTAAATATCTCGAAATAAACCTTAGAGTTATTAGCATATTTATTGACCACTGTTTGCCACATTGCCCAAAACTGCGTCGTATTGTCAATTTTACCATCTTCCGATGATTTGCCTTCCCAGCAACCGATGATCACATTCAACCCTTTGGTTGTTGCTGCATCGATAACCGCTGTATAGGAATTCCACCATGATTGTGAAGTGGTAGCATAATTAACCGGGATTCGGATAGTATTTGCGCCCGTGTTGCTTTGTAATGATGTAAGTATTGAATTGGTTTTTGCAGTAACTGTAGCATAACTATCAGCCGAAGTCAGCCCGCTTAGCACCAAAATAGTATCCGCAAAATTATCGCCCTGGCAGGCCCAGTTTACGCCTTGCAATGCATTGGCAGGCGTTGAAGCAAGTGCTTTGATAGCACCTGCAGAGGCGGAGCCGCTTGTGTTATCATTGCTTGTAGTAGTAGTGGTCGTCGTTGTTTGTTTAACTGCAACTTCCTTTTTACAGCCGTATATCACAAATACGGCAGCAAAAATTAGTATCAATTTCTTCATAGCAATACCTTGTTTTATCTGTGATCGGCTTAAAACGAATGGGATAATTACGAAGTGGGAAGGTTTTTTTTCCCACTTCGTAAAGCTTATAAATTAATAACCGGGGTTCTGAGTAAGTTGCCCGTTAGATGCCTGGATTTCAGTCAATGGAATTGGCAGCCAGTAATGTTTTGCCTGGAATGAACGACCGGTAAGCGCCACTTTCTGTGTATAAGTATAGCCCGATGGAGCAGATGCGTTGACCGTAACAGACATACCATAAGCAGGTACGTTTTCGGTTTGTTCAGCTATTTTCCAACGGCGCACATCATAAAAACGGTGTTCCTCGAAAGCTAATTCAATCTGGCGTTCGTTTTGAATAGCGGTACGCATTTGTGCTTGTGTCAATCCTGCCGGAAGTGCAGGCATATTCACAGATGCTCTTGCACGGATACTGTTGATAGCAGCGTAAACCGTTGCATCCGGGCCTGAAGCCTCGTTTTGTGCTTCGGCGTAGTTCAACAAAATCTCAGCATATCGGAAATAGATCCATGGCTGTGCACCGGCAACGCTCCATGGGTTGTCTATCGGGTAAGCATCGTTCATGAATTTGCGCAGGTAATAGCCGGTTAAACTGGTGTTCCAGTTTGACGGGCCCTGGTTACTATCCTTACCACCCGGTAAAAACACATCTACAGTGCTTCCGCGGTAAGGGGCTTTATTATAAAGAATAGACGCATAAAACCTCGGATCGCGGTTAACATATGGATTTTGAGGATCATAACCAGATGTTGGATCGGTGATCGCCTTACCGTTGTTCATTTCATAAGCATCCACCAGGTTTTGCAGCGGTGTATTACCACCCCAACCGTCATAACCGTTTGGCCCGTTAGCCAGTTCGAGACGGGTGTGAGGCGCAGTATTTGGATAATAAAGGCGCTCGAAAATGATTTCGTCACTTGATGGGGTTAAAAACAACTGCGAGTAGCCGTTTTGATCAAGCTGGTATTTGTTCAGATCCATTACAGCTTTTGCAGCCGCTGCTGCATCGGCCCAGGTACCTGCATTATAAAGCGGGCTTGCAGCGTATAATAACAATCTTGATTTTAACGCAAGGGCAGCGCCTTTTGTAGCGCGGCCAAGCGCCCAGGTACCGTCATTGTTTAATGGCAGTTTTGAAGCTGCATCATCCAATTGGGCGGTAACATATGCAAAGCACTCGGTAAGTGATGCACGTTTAAACAGGCTTGGATCCTGTAAATTGCTGTTCAGATCGGTCACTTTATCGCCCATCAATACAACACCGCCATAGTTGCGGATCAAATCCTGGTAGCGGAAAGCACGGATGAACTCCAACTCACCGATCAGCCTGGTTTTATGTGTAGCGCTAAGATTCAAACCATTGATCAGGCTTAAAGCATAGTTACATTCGCGGATGCTGCGGTAGCTTCTTCCCCATAATGTACCGGCTATACCCAGGTTATCCGGTGCTAATTGTCCTTGCTGTAATACCCAGCTGCCATCGTTATTGGTATAAAGTGATTCATCAGTAACCGAGCTCCACAAAGCGTATTCAAAACCACGGCCAAATCCCGGAGGCGAGCTGTCGCCCTCTTTGGACTGCAGTGTAACGCCCAGGTAGCGGTTAAGTACATAAGATTCAAAAAGCGAGGTGTCTGTTGTTATCGACGACGCTGAAAGCCTGTCGGTAGGCGTGGTTTGCAGGAAATCTTTCTTACATGCGGTCAGGGCCATCCCTAAAAGCGCCGCAAAGCAGATTCTATATTTTAATGTTTTCATGATATTTTTAGAATTTGACATTAGCACCAATGTTAATTATGCGCTGTTCAGGATAGAACTGGCCGCTCCCATATTGCGCTCCACCATATTGACCGCTTGCGTTGGTTCCTTCAGGGTCGTAGTCTTTAACTTTAGTAATTGTGAACAGGTTGAACGCGCTTACATAGAGACGAATTCCCGAAATATGCAATTTTGATATTGTTGAAGAAGGGAGTGTGTAACCCAACTGCACATTCTTTAATCTAATGAACGAAGCGTCATTCAGCCAGAAGGTGCTGTTATACAAACCACCGCTAACTGCACTGGATGCACGGGTTGAAACCTTTGGATATGTGCCGTTTGGATTGGTAGGGCTCCAGGCATTATCGGCCCATGAGCTGTAATAGTTACCTATAGTTCCTGATTCAGGCAACACATATTGGCTTACTTCAGCCTGTCCGGCGAATAAAACTGACAGGTCAAAGCCTTTATAACCAGCATTCAAATTAAGACCGTATACAATTTGCGGGATATTCCCATATTTTGACCTGATTTGGTCAGCTGCAGTGATTTGTCCGTCGTGGTTGATATCAGCATAGATAAGGTCTCCCACAGTCGCACCTGCAACGTGCGGAGTGCCATCGATCTGAGCTTGAGAGCGGTAAATTCCGGTTGCCTGATACAACAGATAAGTATTAAGCGGGTGACCGGTTTGTGCCTGGTAAGGTATAGTTCCGGCCGCTTCATCCATGTAGATGATCTTGCTCTTTGCGAATGTGAAGTTTCCGGATACACCCCAACTGAATTTACCCGGATGGTTGTAACCTAAAGTACCTTCAAACCCGCTACTGTTTACTTTGCCAATGTTCTCGGCTGGTACTAATGGCGTTCCTCCGTAAGGGCTGCCTGAATAAGGGTTTACGATGCCCGAAGTGCCAGGTAAAGAGCCATTACGGTAAGCCAGGATATTTGAACGTTTTTGAGAGAAGTAGATAGCTTCGAGGGTGAAGTTTTTTAGGAACGTAGCGTTGATACCAATATCAGTTTTCTTGGCTGTTTCCCAGGTTACCTGCGCGTTAGCCAGTTTTGTTAGGTCAATGCCTGGTTGTACTGCTGCGCCTGATCCATTATCCAATACCACCCAGTTGTTAAATGTATAGTTGTCGATATATTGATATGCACTGGTAATATCATCACCAAGTACACCATAAGAAGCGCGTATTTTCAGATCATCGATAAAGCTAAAACTTTTGCTGAACCAATCTTCTTTCGAAATGCGGTAGCCTGCAGAAATTGACGGAAAGTAACCCCAGCGACCTGCAAAGATTGATGATGCATCTGCACGCATCTGGCCTTCCAGCAAATATTTTTCATCAAAATTATAAGCAAGCCTGCTGATAATGCTTCGGCGGTGATAGTCAAAATTACCGTTGTTATCGCTGCTGCTGCCACCATTCAAGGCATCGCTTGCAGCCGTACCACCTTGTGACAATTCAGGTGTAGTTGCTGTTGGGAAATTGTTTCGCTGAGCCCAGAAGTAATCGTAATCTGTTTTGCTTTGCTCATAAGCCACAAATGCGTTGACATTATGCTTTCCAAATTGATGCTCAAAATTCAATTTAATGTTTGTAGTGATCAGCGACTGGTTCAACTGCGATTCGTATAAGTATGCTTTTCCGTTGGCTCCGCCTTCGATGCTTGGCGTATAGGTATTGGTTGAGCTATTATAAGTATAAACAGTATAAGGGGTATAGAATGCTTTATCAAAAGCCCCAGATTTATCAGCAGATAAGAAACCATCCAAAGTCAGGCCTGTAATACCCGGAATTTCATAGCTGCCCTTCAATATACCATTGAACACCTGTTTAGGGTTTCTGTTCAAGCCGCCAATTGCGGTTGGAACTAAGCCGGGGTTAACCTGGTCGATACCCGCTGTAGGCAAGCCGTTTGGATAAAAAGGCGCAGTGGTAGGATATGAACGATAAATAGAACGGAAGATATCACCGGCGCCGGTAGTAGGGTATTGACGGTCTTCTTCGCGGCCTGAAAGTGATAAACCTACTTTAAAACGTTTGGTAACGTTTGCGTCAAGGTTGGTCCTGAAATTATACTGATGATAATTAGTAGCTCCGTTTTTATAAATACCGTCCTGGTAAATAGTACCGATAGATGAGAAATATTTTATATCGTCATTACCACCGGTCAGTGTCAGGCTTTGCTGGTTTTGCAAAGCGTCACTTTTAAGGATAGCCTTTTCCCAGTTGGTATTAGGATAATTGAGCGGATCTGAGCCGTCTTTGAATTTTTGGATCTGGTCAGCAGAGTATACCTGGTTAAAACCGCCCCCCGCATTATTGTAGTAGCTGATATCATTTACAATAGTAGCATAAGTTGCTGCATCAGCCAGCTTAGGTAAACGGGTAGGTGAGCTGAAACCCTGGTTAAAGCTGTAAGAAATGGATGGTTTACCCGCTTTACCATGTTTGGTGGTGATCAGGATTACGCCATTTGCAGCGCGGTTACCATAAACCGCGGCTGAACCATCTTTCAATACAGATACGCTTTCAATGTCATTCGGATCAAGACGCTCTAAACCACCAATTTGACCTGGTACACCATCTACTACAACAAGCACACTGCTGCTGTTCATTGTTTGTAAACCACGGATCACAATGTTTGAACCGTCATAACCGGGTTCACCTGTTCCGTTATTGGCAATTACGCCCGATACCCTGCCCGCAAATGAGTTGGATACGTTTGGTTGCGGGCTCTTTACCAAATCTCCGCCTTTAACTACAGATATTGATCCGGTAAGGGTAGCCTTTTTCTGGGTACCGTAACCAACAACCACAATCTCGTTCAACGATTTGCCGTCAGGACTTAATTGTATATTGATGACATGGCTGGCAGGAACCGTACGCTCTTGAGTACCATAGCCAACCATACTGAAAACCAGGATGGCGTTTTGATCAGGAACGTTTATTTTGAAATGCCCGTTGGCATCAGCCATTGTACCTTGTGAGGTACCTTTAACCAAAATGCTTGCGCCAGGCAATACAGCGCCTTTCTCGTCTATAACAGTACCGGTTATAGTAATATCCTGCACATCAACAGCAGGTTTTGGAACCCGGTGATTGCTGCGTTCAGCAGAGGCGTATAACTTACCGCTTGTTGATAATAGTGCGACTACCGCGAGGCAGAGCAGCCGCTTTTTCCCCCGGGGCGGGGAAAAACCCTTTAGTAAATTTTTTCTCATGTTTTTAAATATTAATAAATAATTGGTCGTTCAATCCCTGCCGGTTACAGCTTAGTGTGCGGATTGCAGATTGCTAATCTCACTGAAAATGTCAAAACCGGAGAGGGGGTAGACCGCAAAATAGAAGGGGTAAATCCGTAATTTTAGTATAAAAAAGCATTATTCAGGCTAGATTAGATACTTTGTGGTTTTGGGGGTGATGTAAATTGCAAAGTCTATACTAGTGTATTGCTTTCGTGATTGACCATGCTGTTCTTAAATGTTCGCCTGTATTTTTTAATGTACTGAGATGGGTTCATGTCAAACAGCTTCTTGAATTGCTCACGGAAGTATTTAATGTCATTAATGCCAACCATATAGGCGGTTTCGAGGATGTTATAATCGGTATGAATAAACAGGTTGGCGGCTTTCCTTAGCCTGATGGATCGGATAAAATTACTGGCCGATTGCCCTGAAATAAATTTGATTTTTTTATACAGGCCCGAATGGGAGATATTAAGCTCTGACGCTAATACCTGCAAATTAAAAGACGGATCGGTAAGGTGCTTTTCGACAACGGCAATACAGTTTTCCAGGAAGGACTTGTACTCAATAGATATCTTATGCGGATTACGATTAAGCGTGATCTCGTTATAAAAATATTTCTGCAGGTTGTTTTTACTTTTCAGTAAGCCGGCTACCCGCGCTTTTAAAATTTCCTTATCGAACGGTTTACTGATATAATCATCGGCGCCACCTTCCACACCTTTTAACTTAATTTCTGATGAGGAGCTCGATGTAAGCAGAATAAACGGTATATGGCTGATCTCCATATCCTCCCGAACCGCCGCACACAATTCAATGCCGCTCATGCCTTCCATCATCACATCGCTGATAATGATCTCAGGCAGGATTTCCCTGATCATTTTTAAGCCTGTTTTTCCGTCTGAAGCGTCGTATACGCGATAATCGATCTTAAACAACTGCTTTAGATACTCCCTGAAATCTTTATTGTCATCGATGATAAGGATCGATTGCAACTCGGCATTCAGATCCGATTCTGCTAGAAGCTCATTGGCATCCTCTGCAAACGTGTTAGCCATTGTTTCATCTTCGATCAGTTCTTTCAGCACCGTCGAATCAATGGTTTGCCTTATCGCCATTTCATCATCCGGAAAATGAGCAGAACCTTTTAAAAGTTGGACAGAGAATTCAGTTCCTACATTTGGAGTGCTTTTATAGTCGATGGCGCCTTTATGTCGTTCAACAAAGTTCTTTACTAAAAATAAACCAATACCAAAACCACCCTCGGCTTGTTTGTTCATCTGCTTCTCCTGGTAAAAACGGTTATATAGTTTATCCCCTGTTGCTTCGTCGATGCCACAACCGGTATCCTTTACACGGATAATCACGTCATTATCTTCTTCCGTAATACTAAAAATGATCTCACCACCTTGAGAAGTAAACTTCATGGCGTTGGATATCAGATTGAATAAGACGATCTCAATTTTTTCGCGGTCGACAAAAAGTTCGATGTAGTCCGAATCGCTGATGAAATCAAAGTGTATACCCCTAAGCTTTGCCTGATGCGAAAAGCAAAGAAAAACTTCCTTGCACAGGTCGATGATATTCAATTGTTCCACCTTCAGCTTCTCAGCCCCCGCTTCTGCTTTGCGGAACAAGAGTAGCTGATCAACCAAACTCAAAAGTCTTTTTGCGTTCCGGTACACAATGCTTAAGCCGGCAGCATCAACTTCGCCGTCTTTGTAAAGAAGCTCTTTAAGCGGATTAATAATAAGGGTCAACGGTGTACGGAACTCATGAGAAACATTAGTGAAGAATGACAGCTTGCGTTCATTCAGTTCCTTTTCTTGTTCGCCCCGTAAGTTGGCAAGCTTTATCTCATAACGCATCGAGGCTTCGTGTTCACGGTATTTTATATAGGCGGCAACAAGGAAAACGCCTGTAAGAACATAAATACAATACGCCAGCCAGGTTTTATACCAGGGTGGAGTTATAACTATAGTAATCGATTTACCCGTGTTGTTCCAAACGCCATCATTATTGGATGCTTTAACTCTGAAAGTATAAGTGCCTGGATCAAGATTGGTATAAGTCGCCTTTCGCTGGCTGCCCACGTAATTCCATTTCTTGTCGAAGCCTTCCAGCATGTAGGCATATTGATTTTTGCCGGGAAGGGTGTAATTCAAAGCCACAAAACCAATTGAGAAGACACTTTGGTTATATTTCAGTGTGATTTGTTTCGCAATGTTTAAGTTTTCCTTCAATGGTCCTTGTGGTGAAGGAGAGACCGATTTATTGAGCACCTGGAAATCCGTAAGGTATACCGGCGGGACGGTAAGATTACGCACCAGTTTGGATGGGTTCAAAAATCCAAAACCTGTTTCGCCAGCCAGGTATATATTCCCGGCGTTATCGGTGCTGATGGCGCTATTGCCAAAAACCCCATCTGCTTCGTCAAAATTATCGATCTTTCCGGTTTGGGGGTTAAAGCGCGAAACTCCTTTTTCGGTAGTTAGCCACAAATTTCCGAGTTTGTCTTCGGTCGCTTCGTTAAATACATTTCCTGAAAAACCATCATCCTGTGTGTAAGCGATAAAGGAGTCCCTGCGCTTATCATACCTGTCGAGACCCTGCGGTGTACAAACCCACATATTCCCTTTTGAATCGAGAAATAACGAATTAATCGCATTGTCGCTTATCCCGCCTTTTTCTTTATCGTTGCTTAGGTATACTTTAAACTTCCGGGTCTTCAGGTCGAACCGGTTCAGCCCTCCGCCGATGGTGCCTATCCAGATGTTATTATCGCGATCTTTTAATAAGCAATTCAAGTGGTTATTGCTAAGGCCTGATTTATCACCGTCGTTATTGTAATAGTGAGTAAAGGTGCCCGTGTTATTATTAAAAATTTTAAACCCTGCATCAGTAGCAAGTCCATAAATTCCCGGTTCAATTTGTATGATATCCCTAAACACATCCTCGTTAAACAAATGCCCGAGATTGGAATGATGATAATGATGTTTGAATTTGCCTGCAACCTCATCAAATTCATCAAACCCGTATTCGGTTAAAACCCACATTTTGCCCGTGGCATCGCTATAGATTTTCCTGATCTGATCATTTCCGAGGCTCGAAGGGTCGGAAGTATGCCTGAAAGTTTTGACGGTTTTGTTTTTCAGATCAAACCTTGTCAATCCTTTATCAGCGCCAAGCCAGATCATGGAATCACGGATCAACATACCGGTTATGACCCGGTATTTTTTATCGAATGGGTAAAAATCAAACTTGTTCTGCCGGTGATCTATCTTGCTTAAGCCATTTTTGGCACTTATCCACACCAGACCGGATTCATCCAAATAAGCATGACCATGTGGGTCATTATCTGCTCCTGTAACTTTTTCCCAGGTTTTTGAGCCGATATTAAACCACCAGAAACTCTCGCTATCACCAACCAGTAGCTTATTATCTTTTAAGTTTAATAAAGTAAAAACAGGCTTCTGTGGATTTAATGGATTATCAAAATGAACGAATGCCTTTGTAAGAGGGTCAAACTCGTATAATCCTTTCCAATAAGAACCTACCCATATCTTGCCATCATCAGTTTCAACCGCTGCCCATAAGTCATTTGGATTCTTTTCAGAAGGAAGGAAAGCTTGTTTATAGTTGTAGAACCGGTTCGCGGCGACATCATATTTATTTAATCCTTCGCCCCAGTTTGCCAGCCAGAGATACTTACCGTCTTCAATAATGGCATTTACCGATTTGCCCTTCATCGCAAACGGATTACCTGCATCCGGCAGATAGTTTTTGAAAGAATGCGTTTTCTCGATGAAGAGGTTAAATCCATTATCTGTCCCAATCCAAACACGACCGTAACTATCAGCCAGCAAGCTCCATATTTTATCATTGCTTACCGATGCGTGGTTAGCATCCTTATGGTAAAAGCGGGTAAACTTTTCTGTATTCGGGTCAAAAAGATTAAGTCCGTCCATTGTCCCAACCCAAATCCTGCCTTTATTATCTTCTGCAAGGGCATTAATGTAATTATTTGAAATGCTGGTGCTGTCGCCTTTTTTATTGGTGAATGTTTTAAAAGCATAGCCATCAAATTTACAAAGGCCGTTTTCTGTGCCTATCCACATAAACCCGCTCCGGCTTTTGATCACCGTTGTGGCATTTCTTGATGGTAATCCATCCTGTATCGTATACCGGGAGATAACGAGATTTGCAGTCTCCTGGTAACCCGATTCCGTATTTTGCATCTGCGCAAAAGCCGGAATCCAGCACAATAGGAAAACAACAGTCGTTTTTAGCTTAGTAAACACGCTCGCTCTTAATTGGTTAACACTCGCCAGGCTAAAGTAACATTTTTATTATAATTGTTAAAATTACAATTAAAATTAAGTTAATTTTAAGAACTTATTTAGATGTTTCATCAAAAATATTACTGTTCTTAAAGAGATTTATTTCCCTTCTGAGAAACACCTGATTACAGTTCGAATGTTATGCTATTCAGTATATTTGAATTAAGCATCCAATAAAACATTCACCTATGAGCCAGATAAAGAAAGAAGACGTAAGCCAGGAAGTTTTCGACCTGTATGATGATTATGCACACAGCCGCATAGACCGCCGCACCTTTGTTCAGAAATTGTCTATTTATGCCGTTGGTGGATTAACTGTTTCTTCACTGATGAGTTTCCTGATGCCGGATTATCAAAACAGTATCCAGGTAAAGCAGGACGATCCCCGACTGGATTCAGGCTATATTACTTATTCATCACCCAAAGGCGGTGGCAATATTAAGGCCTTGCTATCAAAACCTAAAGATGCCAAAGGCAAATTGGGCGGCATTGTGGTGGTGCACGAGAACCGGGGACTGAACCCTTACATAGAAGATGTTGCGCGGCGGGCAGCTGTAGCCGGTTTTATCACTATTGCACCTGATGCGTTAACACCACTGGGCGGTTACCCCGGCAATGACGACAAGGGCCGCGAAATGCAGTCACAAAGAAAACCAGCCGAAATGCTGGAAGATTTTATCGCCGCATTTGAGTACCTGAAACAGAACCAATATTGCAACGGCAAAGTGGGTGTTGTTGGCTTTTGCTTTGGAGGCGGTATAGCTAATCAAATGGCGGTTCGCTTACCCGACCTTGCCGCAGCAGTGCCATTTTATGGTGCCCAACCGCCTGCGGAAGATGTACCTAAGATACATGCACCTCTGCTATTACATTATGCTTCACTAGATACAAGGATTACCGGCGGTTGGCCCGCCTATGAGGAAGCTTTAAAGGCCAATGGTAAAAAATACCAGGCTTATATTTATGAAAACGCCAACCATGGTTTTCATAACGATACAACGCCACGCTACGATAAGGCAGCGGCAGAACTGGCCTGGAAACGAACCATTGACTTTTTTAATACATATCTGAAATAAGGCACTTCGGGTAATTTGTTAAATCCCGTTAAATAAAAAGTCTTTAGCTAATACTAAAGACTTTAACGTTTTAAGATGAGATGCTCTGACTATTAACGCAGTATAAACGTCAAAATCATCACCACATGTGCTACAACATTAAGCGCTACAAGAGAAATTAAAACGCTGGTTTTTGAACCGCCCATACCGGCAATAATATTGGCAAAGAAAAGCGTAAGCGTAACGGCTAACACTGATTCAGACGCATTGTAATAATAGATCAGGGCTGGGGGGATAGGTAAGATCAATACAGCTTGCGCCAGTAACGAGATCATGAACCACGCTAAACGTTTATCCTTCTGACTTTCAATAAATGCCCTGAGCCGGTTTGAAATTGTATAATTTTTTTCGGGT
The DNA here is from genome assembly GCF_036568825.1 of Mucilaginibacter sp. Taxonomy (GTDB): domain Bacteria; phylum Bacteroidota; class Bacteroidia; order Sphingobacteriales; family Sphingobacteriaceae; genus Mucilaginibacter. The sequence continues at coordinate 222,924 of NZ_DATCRU010000056.1, forward strand.
GCTTCAATGCTAGTCTCGTCGATTGATGGTTGCAATTTTAAAGTATTCATGATGTGTATTTATTTGATTTGTTATAAAAATATATTAATACCTTTTTATCTTTTATTGGAGTAAATTTTTTAATCAAGTTTCCTGTTTAGATCAATAGCTGCTATTTGATTAAATGCTCTCATTGTTCAGTACAAAGATATAACTTCTAATAATAAAAGACAAAAATATCTTTTATTATTAGAATTAAGACCAAGCCCAATCAGACAAAAACCTGAATTGACCTGATGGATTTCTATAAAATTTTATCAGCTGTTGATCTGAATCATTTTTTAGTCATCAATTGATAGAAAGCTTCCTGGGTATCATATCCGCATTCTGTTCCCGGCTCAATCGGTATTGATTTAAGATTTTGATCAATCAAGCTCGATTTGCGATATGGCGCTAACTGAAGGTTTATAAAGCTGAATATCTCTTCTTTGCAGGCTTCGTCATATACAGGAAATACTACCTCCACCCTTGATCGTAGGTTTCGTTCCATCCAGTCCGAAGATCCCAGGAAAATCTTTGGCTCGTTGTTATTGTTGAAAATAAATACCCTTGAATGTTCCAAATACCTTCCTATAACACGGGTCAATGAAATATTTTCACTAAGGCCTGGTACTCCTGGTCTTAAACGGCAAATACTGCGAACGATCAGGTCTATTTTTACTCCGGCATTAGAAGCTTCGTAAAGTGAATCGATCATCTCGCTATCTTCGAGATTGTTCAACTTAATAATGATCTTCCCCTCGCCACCACTTTTGGCAATTTCTATTTCATCATTTATCAATTCTTTAAACCTGTCGATTATATTAAATTGAGAGACAAGTAAATGATTAAATGGAGCAGGCTGCTTACCGGTGTACAAGTAAAGAAATACCTCTCTTAATTCTTCATTCATTGCCTTGTTGGAGGTGAGCAGACCGATATCAGAATAAATCCCTGCCGTTCTTTCGTTAAAATTTCCGGTACCATAAAACCCATAAGTTTTGGTTTCACCATCTTTCACGCGGGTAATCAAAGCCGTTTTAGCATGAACCTTTATATCGGGAAGGCTGTACGAAATTTCTATTCCCGCCTTTTCCATTTTCTCTGCCCATAGCAGGTTATTAGCTTCATCAAACCGGGCCTTTACTTCTACAAATGCCCTGACTTTTTTACCATTTTTAGAAGCACTGATAAGCGCATTTACAATATGGGAGTCGGATGCAACCCGGTAAAAAGTAGCCATGATCTCGGTTACGTAAGGATCGAGTACCGCCTGGTTAAAGAATATCAATACATGGTCATAAGACTGATAAGGAAAATGCAATAAAAAGTCCTTCTCGTCCAACGCCTTAAAATAATGCTTGTAAGATGCCAGTTCGTGGTGTTTTAATGGCTTCCATTTAGCCAGGGCCGGCAATGAATCAGGCGGAATCGGGAAAGAAAAGAAGTCACTCATTTGCTGGTATCTCCCGGTAGCGGTCAATTCATCGCTTTCTATATTGAACAGATCTACGCAAAGTGATACCAGTTCATTTGGCATGGCCGTATCATACTGAAACCGGGATGGCGCTCCCAAAGACCGTTGCGCCAACCTACTCTTCATTTGGCTGGCGATAGACCCTAAATGTTCATCAATACTAAGCTCAGCATCCCTGTTCAATTTAATCGAGAAGCAGCCTTTTACGGTATAATTTTCCAGTAATCTTTCTCCCCCTATCCGTACAATGTCATCCAAATAAATTACATAGTGTTTATCTTCTATCTTCGGCAAAGCTATAAACCTGGGGAGATGCTGGGTTGGCAAGTTTAACAAGATGAGCTGTTCAGCACTACCATTATGCAATACCTGCCATACCAAATAGAGTTGACGATCCTCAAGAAAAGGGGTTGTTTTATCTGTTAACCAGATCGGTTGCAAATAGGAAGCAACCTGGGTATTAAAGTATTCGTAGATAAATTCAAGATGTTCCTCGTGCACTTCTTTGTGATCCTGGTAAAGAATAATATTGTTTGCCGTTAAATCCGGGATCACGACGGTTGCCAAAATAGAACGCAGGTAATTGGTCTGATAACTTGCTTCCTTACGTACTGCGGCCAATATGTCGTGATAAGAGCTGTTCTCCTCATCATTAAAATCTCCTAATTTGCTAAGGGATTCCAAATGTGCGACCCTGACTCTATAAAATTCATCCAGGTTAGATGCATGGATGGCAATAAATTTTATTTTTTCAACAAGGGGCAATTGCGGATCCAGGCTTTCTTCCAGCACGCGGAGATTGAAGCCCAGCCAACTCAGGTCCCGGTTGAAGTATTTCGTTGTTTCAACAGTGGGTTCACTTAAATTTTCCATAGTAGTTTTTTTCTATTGGATGAAGGGCTGGCTAGTATACTTTCGTATATGGAAAGCCAACAAAAACATAGCAGAGGAATTTCTGCATCTTCCGAAAATAACTACCTCATGTTATGGGAATATTAAATTATGATGAATTCCGGCAAGGGGTAAATGAGCACGCAATCGGGCAACCAATTAATGCAGATATACAGCAAAGAAGTGTGGGTTGATACCCGTGTCTTTATTGAACTTTTTATACTTTTAATCCAATGAAAACTTTAACCGAATTTAAAGAATCATTGGATTTAGAACAGCCTGCCAGCGGGCTATCCGCACAATTAACAAGCCTTTGGTATGATGGCAAAGGCGATTGGAATAAAGCGCACGCCCGGGTTGATCAGCTGACAGACCGGGCATCAGCATGGGTACATGCCTATCTGCACCGTAAAGAGGGAGATATTTGGAATGCCGATTATTGGTATAACAGAGCAGGGCAAACACGCCCGAACCTCTCTTTGGAAGAAGAATGGGAACAGTTGGTATCGCATTTTCTCCGAGGCTAATGAGTATTAAATTATCTAAAAGAGATTAAGAAACTTTTTCCGTAGCCCCAATCGGACTAAAACTGAACCTTTTAATCGAATCAATTAAGATTTCATCGTCGATTTGATGACTTGTTTTCTGGCATTCTGGACAGTTATAGCATCAACAAAGTCAAAATGTACACCTATGAAAACTATTTAATTTCACTCGTTCAAAACTGCCTGAACTTGTATAAAGCCTGCTGATAAATGAATAAGCTTGTTACATCATCTTATCCGCTATGCTAAAAATTATTGATAGCTTAGGGCAACCTCATTATTTTTATTATTCCTCCATAAATGACAAACCCTATCAAGTCAGAATTCATTGTACTAAAAATAACAAACAGTTTTTTTGCTATCCGAAATGATCGCCTCGGCGCAATCCTTACGCTCCTGCTGACTTTTTTCACTACAGTTGCTTTTGCACAGGAAAAACTGGCCACTACAATACACACTTCCGATCCGGAAGAGTTATTCCATCATCCGCCTGAGTCTGCAAAGCCAGGCGTGCTTTGGATGTGGATGGGTTCGAACGTGACAAAAGCAGGCATCACCAAAGACCTTGAAGCGCTGAAACAGGAAGGCTTTAACCTTGCTGTCATGTCGACTTTGGCTGATATTACCATACCGCCGCCAGCGGTCATCGGCAAATCGCCTACACCAGAGATCATTGGTTGGACGGAGCCATGGTGGAAGCTGGTGGCTTTTGCAATGTCGGAAGCGAAGCGGTTAAACATGAAGATAGCGCTATTTAATTGTCCGGGTTATGAGGCCAGCGGCGGCCCATGGATAACACCCCAGCAATCGATGCAGGAAGTATGCTGGAGCAGCACTAAGGCGGATGGAAATACCGATGTAAAGGTCAAGCTGGCCAAACCAACGGTAAATCCGCACTCGAATATGCGTTTTCCGGTATACAACCAGGCAACGGGTTTAGTGGAGTTCCCGATCATCGATGCGCGAAGCAAATATTACAAGGACATATCGGTACTTGCTATGCCTGCTACCGGCATTGTAAGCAAAGACAGTATCATTGACCTGAGCGCCAAAATGGATACCGCCGGGAACCTCAACTGGAACGCACCTGCAGGTAAATGGATCATTTACCGTTTTGGGCATACCACTACAGGCGCGCTCATACAGCCCGCGCAGCCACAGGCCACAGGTTTGGAGTGTGATAAGATGAACTATGAAGCAGTTAGCTTTCATATGGATCACATGATCAGCGAGATCAAAAGGCATGTGGGTCAATATGTGGGCAATACCTTAATGGGCATTTATTTCGATAGTTATGAGATCGATCCGGTAACCTGGACGCCAAAGATGAAAGAGGAGTTTTTGAAACGTGAGGGATATGATATTACACCTTATATAGCAACGTTCGCCGGCAGGACGATCGGTAGCAGGGCGGATTCAACCAAGTTCAGGTATGATTTCTCTAACCTGACTTTGGAGCTGTTCAGGGACGTTTACTTTAAAACAATAGCTCAAAAATTAAAAGCGGCAAACCTCGAATTTTTGAGCGAGGCTTACGGTGGCCCATGGCGCTTTGATGATGTGACGCCGCAGGTTGGAGACCCAATGTGCGAGTTTTGGACGGACAATGGACGCTTGACGAGTTATATGACCGAACCCGCCCTGGCAGCTATTCGCAAAACCGGCAAAAATTTGATCCTTGCCGAAGCCTTTACCGGCCAGCCGGCCAACAGCAAATGGGATGAATACCCAGCATGGCTTAAACCTATTGGGGATATGGCATTTTGCATGGGCGTGAACCGTTTTGTGATCCACCGTTTTGCACACCAGCCGTGGGACGATAAATATCTGCCAGGCGCAACTATGGGCCAATGGGGCACGCACTTCGACAGGACCCAAACCTGGTGGAAGCCGGCTGCAGCAAGCGTGCAATACTGGCAACGCTGCGAGGCATTATTACAATGGGGGCATTACGTAAAGCCTGATAGTGATATGGTGGCGGTTGATTACCCTGATGGAGTGAATATCAATTACACCCATCGTCAGCAGGAACATGCCGATATTTTTTTTGTGGCGAATACCACGCACAATGGTGGCTATGCTTATTGCCAGTTTAAAATAAGCGGCATGCAGCCTGAGCTTTGGGACCCGGTAACTGGCGAAATACGCGACCTGCAGCAGTTTGACGATGATAAAAAATACACGCGTATAGCCCTGAATTTTGATGATGCACAGAGCTTCTTTGTGGTCTTCAGGAAAAAATATGTGAAGCCGGGAGGCGTAGTCAAAGCAAACTTTCCGGAACTGAAACGTTTGCAGGTAATAAAAGGACAATGGCAGGTGCAATTCGACCCTAAATGGGGTGGCCCCGATAAGCCTGTGCCTTTTGATACGTTGAAAGACTGGACAAAGAATGTTAACCCGGGCATCAAGTATTTTAGCGGTACTGCTGTATATAAAATAAATTTTGATGCGCCGGGTGCTAAAACGCATCATGAAATTTATTTAGATCTGGGCCTTGTAAAACACATAGCGCATGTGTACCTGAACAATAAAGACCTCGGCGTGATATGGACCGCGCCATGGAGCGTAATGATACCCACCAATCTGCTGAAGACCACAGGCAATAGCCTTACCATTGAAGTGACCAACGTATGGGCAAACCGGCTGATTGGCGATGAACAAGAGCCGGACGATTGCGAATGGATGCCTCACTCATACTTTTATAATAGCGGCAAATATCTGAAAGAGTTCCCTGACTGGTTTTTACATAACCAGCCACGGCCATCCAAAGGCAGATACTGTTTTACCACATGGAACTACTTCAGCAAAGAGTCGCCGCTGGTGCCATCGGGCTTGATGGGGCCGGTACAATTGCTTGTTGGAGATTAAATGATCCTTGGAAATGTTGCTGTTTTAGTGCCAGATATCGGACCAACCAACAACGGAAAGGAATAACAAAGCCCCGAGTTTTCACTCGAGGCTTTTCAGGTAGCCTCAATCGGACTAAAATCCGAACCGCTTCGCGGAAAACATCAAAGTACTGGCAGCAATAATTTAGCGGTGATAACACAAACCACAGACTAAAATCAGTCAGCTGGTACTATATATCCATTGGAGATTATATTGGCATCTGGGAAATTGGTATTACTTTCTGTTACGACGACATTGCCATTATATTCGACGTTAAAGCTAAGTGGTGCATTCTTAGGTCCAGCTAAATAGTATTCTAACACATTACCCGGAGCGACATGAAAAGAATAATCGTAATTGTCTGTGTTCAATTTTATACTATCCAATGTTTTTCGAACAAAGCCATTATCGGCCAGTTGTGTAATTATAAAGGTCATTGGTGCTTTCCCTATGACGTGTACACTCATGTTAGGAGGTATTGGCGTTTCCTTTTTGGAACATGCAACCAAGGACAGCAAAAGTGATAAGAGGGTTAGATATTTCATTATCGATACAAATTATAAATTAACAAATTATGATTGCCGGGTTATTTTCTTGAGACAATTGACAAAGTTCAAGTCATTTATAAAGAAACCAAACCGACTTCAAATCTTAATTCCTTCAGTCCATATCTTCGAAACTTATTAGGGGTCAAAATACGTATTTTTCATTAATGTATGATTATGGGATTAGATTCCCATAAGGGCTTCTCACAAAACCCTCGTGCTGTCCGAAATTTATAACTTCGGACGAATATGCTGGTAGTCTCCGGCTACCGAATATTAAACAAAAAGCCTCAAATCTTTCGACTTGAGGCTTTTAACTTGTAGCGGGAGCAGGACTCGAACCTACGACCTTCGGGTTATGAGCCCGACGAGCTACCAACTGCTCCATCCCGCACTCTATTGGTGGATTTCACCGATTCTTTTATGATTACCCAGATTGAAATCAGTGTAATCTTGTACCCAATCTGTGAAATCTCTATTTTTAATTGGGACTGCAAAGATATAATTCGTTTCTTTGCAGTCCAAATAATATTTTAATTATTTTTCTATGAGTCATAAGGCAGGTTTTGTAAGCATAATTGGTAAGCCCAACGCAGGCAAGAGCACCCTTATGAATGCACTTGTAGGCGAAAAGATGTCTATCATCACCCCTAAAGCGCAAACCACACGGCATCGGATACTAGGCATCGTGAATGGCGAGGATTACCAGATTGTGTTTTCAGATACACCGGGCATAATGAAACCACACTATGCCTTGCAGGAAACCATGATGCACCAGGTAAATGGTTCGCTGGTGGATGCCGATCTGGTTTTGCTGGTCACTGATATTAACGAAAAACACGACGAAAGCGATATCCTGGAAAAATTGCAGGGATCATTTGCACCGTTATGCGTGATCATCAATAAGATCGATAAATCAGACGAGGAAACTGTAAAGCAAAAGATAGTCTACTGGCAGGAAAAACTAAACCCCAAGGCTATTTTTGCTGTTTCGGCATTAAAGGAGCATAACGTAATTGCAGTGATGAACTTTGTAATGGAGCATTTGCCCGAACATCCGGCTTATTACGAAAAGGACTTTCTTACTGACCGAAATGATCGCTTTTTTGCATCGGAGATCATCCGCGAAAAGATATTTAAGATGTATGAAAAGGAAATCCCTTATAGTACTGAAGTAATTATAACGGCCTTTAAAGAAGGCGACGAGCTATACCGTATCAGTTCAGAAATTATTGTTGAGCGCGAGTCGCAAAAGAATATCCTGATCGGTAAAGGCGGTGAAAGTTTAAAGAAAGTTGGTACCTATGCACGCAAGGATATGGAAGAATTTTTCCAAAGAAAGATCTTCCTGGAAATGTTCGTAAAGGTGATCCCCGACTGGCGCAGCAAGAAAAATTACCTGAAAAAATTCGGGTACGAGGATTAGATATGAGATTTGAGACGTGAGATATGAGAACAATAAAATTGATTAATTATCTCCACATCAAAACTCAAAACTATAAATTGGATGCGGATTTTGATTTGTGCAGTTCGGTCTCACATCTCAAATCTCACATCTCAAATCTAAACAAAATGAGCAATATAGTAGCCATAGTAGGCAGGCCGAATGTAGGCAAGTCGACCTTATATAACCGTTTAACCGAAACCCGCAAGGCCATTGTGGATGACTTTAGCGGCGTTACACGCGACCGTCATTATGGTGTTGCCGAGTGGATCAACAAGCCATTCACGGTGATTGATACCGGTGGTTATGTGGCTAACTCTGAAGATGTATTCGAGGCTGCCATACGCGAGCAGGTGATTATAGCCATTGAAGAAGCTACTGTGATCCTTTTCCTGGTGGATGTAACTACCGGGATTACCGATCTGGATGACGAAATAGCAGCCTTGTTACGTCGCAGCAAGAAACCAGTATATGTAGTAGTGAATAAAGTGGATAATAATGCGCTTCAATCAGATGCTACCGTGTTTTACAGTCTTGGTCTAGGCGATATCTACAATATTTCATCTATGACGGGTTCTGGAACCGGTGAATTATTGGATGAAGTGGTGACGAATTTTACCGATGAGCCACTGGAAGAAAATACATTGCCAAAATTTGCCATTGTTGGTCGACCTAATGTGGGTAAATCATCCATCATCAACGCTTTTGTGGGTAAGGAAAGAAATATTGTTACTCCAATAGCCGGTACTACACGGGATTCAATTCATATTCATTACAACCAGTACGGGCATGATTTTATGCTGATCGATACTGCCGGATTGCGTAAAAAGACCAAGGTTAAAGAGAATATCGAGTTCTACTCTGTGATGCGTACCATCAAAGCTCTGGAAGAAGCTGATGTTGTGATATTGATGATCGATGCGGTTGAAGGTATTGAGTCGCAGGATATCAATATTTTTCACCTGGCCGAAAAGAATAAGAAGGGTATTGTGATCGTGGTGAATAAGTGGGATTTGATCGAAAAGAATAATAAAACCAGCAAGGTTTTCGAGGAAATGATCCGTAACAAGATCGCGCCATTTACAGATATCCCGGTTGTGTTTACTTCAGTTACCGAAAAGCAGAGAGTATTGAAAGTAATTGAAATGGCTGAAAAGGTGTATGAAAACCGCCGCAAAAAAATATCTACCTCAAAACTGAACGAGGTGATGCTGCCGATCATCGAAAGCTATCCGCCGCCATCAATCAAAGGCAAATACGTCAAAATAAAATACATTACCCAGCTGAACGGTATTGCCCCTATGTTTGCATTCTTTTGTAACCTGCCGCAGTATATTAAGGAGCCTTATCAGCGTTTTCTGGAAAACAAGCTTCGCGAAAATTTTGATTTTACGGGTGTGCCGGTACAGATATTCTTCAGACAGAAATAATTTGATGTGCAAATGTGAGGATGTGCAGATATGCAAATTAGAAGATGTGCAAATGCGAGAATATGCGGATGTGCAGATTGCTTTAAAATTACTCATCTGCAAATTTACTCATTTGCATATCTGCACATCAAAGACATCTGCACATTCACGCATCTGCACATTTGCATATCAGTTAATGGTTGCAATGGCTTTTTTCAGCGTTTCGTCATCTTTGTTCAATGCCTGGTAATAGGCGCCATCACCCCATTTAAAGCGGGCTGCAAAAGCTTTTAGGTATAATTTGATATCGGCTTTTGAGGTCTTTATCTCTTTGGAGTCCATCTCCTTTAGTGTTTTGGAGGCATAAAGGATAAAGTCATCAAACTGGTTATCGCTTACGGTATAATTGCTCAAAAAACTGTCATCGTTTTTATAACTGTTTAGTATGCCTTGCATTTTATCGATCACAAAAGCATTGAATAGCTGTTGATTGCCCAACTCCTGTATCAGCATAGTATTGCCGGTAGTATCTGCCGGAACAAAAACATCAGGCATAATGCCGCCACCACTAAACACTTTGCGACCCGATGAGGTATGATAAACTGCTGCCTTTTTAAATGCGCTGTCTTTTAAATAATTCTCTTCTGAGAATAACTCCCCTTTTTGTACCCGTTCATTTACCTCATTGCGGTAATTTTCGGCACCGTCTTTATAGGATTTTTGAATTGACCGTCCTGACGGAGTATAATATCTTGCCACAGTAAGGTTCACCGCAGACCCGTCATTAAAAGTAAACTGCTGCTGAACTAATCCTTTGCCAAATGAACGCCTGCCTACAATTGTCGCACGGTCAAAATCCTGTAATGCCCCGGCTAATATTTCGCTTGCTGATGCAGAATACTCATCTATCAAAACAGCCAACTTGCCAGTTTTAAATAGGCCCGAATCTGTTGCCAGGTACTCAGCACGTGGTTCATGGACACCTTTGGTGTATACAATTAGTTTGCCTTTTTCAAGGAACTCGCTGGCCAGTTCGGTAGCTGCGCTCAGGTAACCGCCTCCGTTTCCGCGCAGGTCGATCACAAGCTTCTGCATACCTTTTGCCTTCAGTTTTTTAAGCGCATCACGAAAATCAGGATCGGTAGTTGCAGCAAATTTGCTGATCTTGATATAACCGGTCGAAGGTGTAACCATATAAGATGCATCCAAACTGCTCAGGTCGACGTGGCCGCGTTTGAGGTGATAAACTTTGATGGAGTTATTGCCAGGCGTTAATACGGAAAGTGATATTTGAGAATCTTTATCGCCTTTGAAAGCCTTATTTACTATTGAAGGAGTGAGATTAGTGCCCGAGAATTTCTTATTGTTCACTTCGATCACTCTATCGCCGTCCGTGATACCCGCCTTTTCGGCTGGTCCGTCACCATAAACCTGTGTGATTATTAAAGTGTCGCGAAGTATCTGGTATTCAATACCGATGCCATTAAAGCCGCCATCCAGTTTTTCATTAATAGATTCTGCCTGTTGCGGTGGCAAATAAAGCGAATGCGGGTCGAGGTTTTGAAGCAGGTTGTTTACGGCAACACCCTCAATGCTGTCTACATTCACCGAGTCTACATAATTATGGTGCACCAACTGCAATACCCTGGATATTTTGCTGGTACCCGGAAAAGTGAAACCACGACGCGGACTTTCGGCCAGGTATAAACCAATGGCTATACCTAACAGAAGGAGAATCGTTGACCTGAAAATAATCTGCGCCGCTCTTTTCATACCGTAATCACAAAGTTAATCAATTGAAAGTTAAGGCAAATAATTATATACCCGCTTTACTTACATTTAATGATTTTTAACGAATTTTGTTAAAATAAGATATACCAAATGGAACGGACTACCGAAAAAGACTCTCACTACAACAACCTGGAGCAAATGCCGGTGTCTGAGATACTTAAAAACATTAATCAGGAAGACCATACCGTGCCCGATGCCGTAGCCAAGGCATTGCCGCAGATCGAGAAGCTGGTTGAAATTACGGCTGAAAGAATGAGAAACGGCGGACGCCTTTTTTACATCGGGGCCGGAACCAGCGGTCGCCTTGGGGTGGTTGATGCCTCCGAATGCCCGCCAACATTTGGTGTACCATTTGATATGGTTGTCGGACTGATAGCGGGCGGCGATGGCGCGATACGCAAGGCAGTAGAATTTGCCGAGGATGACAGGGAACAAGCCTGGAAAGACTTATCAGCTTACGATATCACTGATCATGACGTGGTGGTGGGCATTGCTGCATCGGGCACTACACCTTATGTGATCGGCGGTTTGCGGATGGCTAACGAAAGAAACATTACGACAGGCTGTATTGTATGCAATACAGGCAGCCCGGTGGCAGCCGAAGCGAAATATCCTGTTGAGGTGATAACCGGTCCTGAATTTGTGACAGGCTCTACCCGTATGAAAGCCGGAACGGCACAAAAGTTGGTGCTGAATATGTTGAGCACAGCGGTAATGATCCAGCTGGGCCGGGTAAAAGGAAACAAAATGGTGGATATGCAGCTGACCAACCACAAGCTGGTCGACCGCGGCACACGTATGGTAATGAACTATACCGGGCTGGGTGAAGCAGCAGCAACTGAGCTATTGTTGAAGTACGGAAGCGTGCGCAGAGCCGTGGAAGTGCACATGCAAGGAGAGTAGTGGATGTGCGGATATGCAAATGAGTAAATGTGCAGATGTCTTTGATGTGCAAATATGCAAATGAGTAAATTTGCAGATGAGTAATTTTAAAGCAATCTGCACATCCGCATACTCTCGCATTTGCACATCTTTTAATTTGCACATCTGCATATCCGCACATTTGCACATTAAAATTTTAAGAAGGACAGGAATATGCACGATATAGAGCCATATTACAAATGGAGGGACGACTACATCGCGTCAGAAGATGAGTTTTCACCTTTTTATGCGACGGAGTATAGCGAGTTTGAGTTTGATAAGCAGGTGTATAACTATTTGCTGCATCCGCAGTGGGATTCTTTCGGCTCTAATACCTTATACCTGAAAGTGCTTTTTGTCGATTATGAGCGTGGGTATGCCATCATAGAGTTTATTGGCGAATGGAACGATGCCATCAGTAACGACATTATGCTTCTGAAGCGTGAGCTACTGGAGTTGATGATGGATAATGGTATCAATAAATTCGTTTTGATTGGAGAGAATGTCCTTAATTTCCATTCGTCGGATGATTGTTATTATGAGGAATGGTTCCAGGAAGTGGAAGATGGCTGGATAGCAGGAATCAACTTCCGCCAGCACGTGATCGACGAATTTAAACAGAACAATATCGACTACTACATCAACTTTGGCGGCGAACTTGACGATATGGTCTGGCGCAATCTGAAGCCGCTGCAGTTCTTCAAAAAGGTAGAGGAGCAGCTGGTTAAGCGGCTAAACTGATGTGCAGATGGTTGAATGTGCAGATATGCAGATGGGTAGATGTGCAGATGATTTTAACTACTTATTTGCTCATCCTCCAATCAAAAAATAATCTGCACATCTGCATATTTTCACATCTGCACATTTTTTTCAGTACTTTCGTATAAATAAAAAATCAATTTTTTAGAAAAATGGAAAATCAAAACCCGGATTACACTTATCAGAATGTAGTCCAGATAGAAGACGCGGACCAATCGCGCAAATTTATAGCGGGTGTATTTTCGTGGATGTTTGTAGCATTAGGTATTTCCTCAATTGCTGCTTATTTATTTGCTAATACCCCATCTTTATTACAATTATTATTTGATCAGGCTACCGGACAGGCCACAATTTTATTTTACGTAGCTATGTTTTCACCATTGGCATTCGTACTGATCATGAGCTTTGGTGTTAACCGTATATCTTATTTAGGGCTATCGCTGTTATACATCGCTTATTCAATAGCTACAGGTATAAGCTTAAGTTTTATCCTGTTAGTATATACTTCATCGTCAGTATCGGGTGTGTTTATAACCTCGTCGGTAGTATTTGGCATTATGGCTATTGCCGGCTATACTACGAAAACCGACTTAACCAAATTCGGATCATTAATGATGATGTTGCTGGTAGGCATTATAGTTGCCAGCATAGTGAATTTCTTTTTGCACAGCTCAGGATTGAGCATGCTGATCAGCTATATCGGTGTAGCGGTATTTGTGGGCCTTACAGCTTACGATGTACAAAAGTTGAAAAGAATTGGCGCTGGTTTAGAGTATGGCGACGCATCAGCCAGGAAGATGGCATTGATAGGCGGTTTAACGCTTTACCTTGATTTTGTGAACCTGTTCTTATTCCTGCTGCGCATTTTTGGCAGAAGAAGATAAACGATATATCAAGAAGATTAATAAATCCCGGTTATGTATAATGGTCGGGATTTTTTGTTGGAATTTATATAATTCATAGCGAGGTGCTTATTAAATAATATCACCTATATTTAAATCATATTTAACCTTAAAACCCATGAAGAAAATTTTGTTAATCTGCTGTTTGGTTATCGGAATAACGGCAGCACGCGCCCAGGGAACTCACCCAAATGTTGGCACCCCGGAAGAAAAAGCCAAAGGTTTACAGAAAGAGTTAAAACTGACCGATAAGCAGACCGAAAAAATTCAGGCCATTTACAAAGAATCGTCTGAGAAATTTGAAAAGATCAAAAAAGAAGAGCATGGTAATACGGATAAAATGGTAGTAGCTGTACGCCCATTGCGCGAGGCTACTGTAAAGAAAATAAAGGCAGTATTAACTCCTGCACAGGCAGTTAAATACGACAAAATGGTAAAAGATACCAAAGGCGGCGGCAATGGCTGGAGTGATGGGTGGAGCGCTACGAATTAACAAAAATTAATATATAAAGAAAATGCCCCGAAAGGGGCATTTTTATTTCTTGTCAGTTTGCTGCTTCTTTAGTTTAGATAACCTGATAATAATTAGTACAACCGGTATGATCATAATAACCGATGATCCGGCAGCGATCGCAATGCGCCAGGTCTTATGTTCTTCAATACCACTGATAATGCTGTTTACATTCACGATCATCATCCCAACGAAGATGACCATGATGAGTATAAATAATGTCTTTGGCGATCCCATATAAATCTTAATATCAAAACAATCATGTCATTTCGAAACAACGGCGATAGGCGGCGTCTGAGGGTTGGTGAGAAATCTTATGCGCTTTGTAAGTCGAACCTGCATGGTGTATAAGTTTTCTCCTCGCCCAGGCACGCTAACCCCTTTCAGCTCGTCGAAATGACATAGTTTTTTATATTCTAATATACAAAAACAAAACCCCGATTAATTTCATCGGGGCTGTAATATTTTCTCAACTCCCTCTCCCCTGGAGAGGGCCGGGGTGAGGCTACTTCGTAATGTACATCACCTCTTTTACCGCTTTGATCACGCGCTCTGCATTTGGCAGGTATTCCTGTATCAAAGTTGGAGCATAAGGAAGCGGAACATCGCCGCCCATAATGCGCAGGATAGGAGCATCTAAATAATCAAATGCATCTTTCTGAACTTTGAAAGCAACTTCAGTAGCGATTGAACCTAATGGCCAGCTTTCTTCAACAAAAACCATACGGTTTGTTTTCTTAACCGAGTTGATCACCGTATCGTAGTCTATAGGGCGAACAGTACGCAGATCGATCACTTCAGCATGGATGCCTTCTTTTTCCAACTCGGCAGCAGCAGCATTTACCACTTTCATTATCTTACCGAAACCAACGAGGGTAACATCAGAACCTTCTTTAGTTACGTGGGCTTTACCCAGCGGGATATAATAAGTTTCTTCAGGAACTTCGCCTTTATCGCCATACATCAATTCTGATTCCATGAAGATCACCGGGTCAGGATCAAGGATAGAAGATTTTAATAAGCCCTTCGCATCATATGGATTCGATGGAACAACCACTTTCAGGCCCGGACAGTTGGCATACCAGTTTTCAAAACACTGGCTGTGTTGTGAACTCAACATACCTGCGTTACCGGTAGGGCCACGGAACACGATTGGCACAGAAAACTGGCCACCGCTCATCGACATGATCTTGGCAGCGCCGTTAATGATCTGGTCGATAGCCACCAGCGAGAAGTTGAAGGTCATGAACTCGATGATCGGGCGCAGACCGTTCATTGCTGAACCGATGCCGATACCGGCAAAACCTAATTCAGAGATCGGGGTGTCAATAACGCGTTTGGCGCCAAATTCATCCAGCATACCCTGGCTTACTTTATAGGCACCGTTATACTCGGCCACTTCCTCACCCATCAGGTATATTTTATCGTCCTTGCGCATCTCTTCGCTCATAGCTTCACGAAGCGCTTCTCTGAATTGTATTTCTCTCATTATTATTTTAAATGAATTTTTGCGAACGCAAATATAATCACTAATGTCTTAATTGCAATTGAGCATGCTGACCGTACAATTTTTTTACAATTAACAGTAAAAAGACTGCCAACTGCCACTGCAAACTGTCAACTACTTCCGCTCACCTTTCATCTTCGACGCGATCTCCAAAGCCAACCGTGCATTCACAATGCCTCCAGTTTTACAAAGCGTAGTAAAGTCAACCTTTTCTTTTGTTCCTGGCTTTAATACCATCACACCTTTTAGCGGAGTGGCAGATTCCATAATGGCTTGCTTCACTTGTTTAGCACTTAATGAAGGATAATATTCCAGAATCAACGATGCAATACCAGTAACTATAGGCGCAGAAAAGCTGGTACCATCTTCAGTATTGGTTTCAGCATCGCTGTCTATCGAGGTCACTTTTACGCCCGGAGCAAACACATCAACATTCTTTAGGCCATAATTACTGAAGCTGGCAGCAAGACTATCACCCAGTTTTAAACCTGACGCACCCACATTAATCACGTTATCCATATCAGTAACTGAACCATCAGCAAATGTGTCGTTCGGATAATCGGGTTTTACATCTACGTCCTGGTTATCGTTACCTGCTGCCTGTACCAATAATACGTCGTGGTCTGCTGCGTATTTAAAAGCTTCATCAAGCCAGGCTTTATGCGGAGATATTTTCTTGCCAAAGCTCATATTGATGATCTTCGCACCATTATCAACTGCGTAGTGGATGGCATTCACCTCATCCTTGTCATATTCGTCGCCATTAGGTACGGCTTTCAGGATCATCAGCCTCACGTTATCGGCAACACCGTCAATACCATAACCATTATTGCGGATAGCACCAACCAGACCTGCTACTCCTGTACCATGTGAAGCATCACTAAACTTCAGTTTATTATTACCATAAGGTTTGTGATCCAATACATCCGGATCATCGCCAACAATACGTTTACGGGCATCCAGATCAGGGTTTAATGAATTGTTGAGCTTAGTCATATATTCGCTCAGCTCTTTAAGCACTTTTACATTGGTGGCGGTCGATACATCTTCGCTGAAGGCGATCATCCACAGATTCTTTACTTCGGCAAGTGTATCGTTGGCTGCCTGCATGCGTTCCACATCAGCTTTAGTAAAAGTCTGGTTCGATTTCAGGTTTAAAGCATGCCTTACATAACCGCTGGTTTCAACCAATGCATTCAGGATGGGTGATAATTGATTACTTTCATTGCGTGCTTTGGTTACTGTGGAATCATACTCCATTTTCACCTTTGTCCAGTAAGCAAATTCCTTTTTATCAGTTGCTGTGGCTTCAGTTAAGGATAAATACTTTTCTTTCAGGCGTTGATATTCCCTTACTTCCTCTTCGGTTTCATTGAAATCGCATTTGCCGCTTGCTCCACCAAGAAAATCCCATCCGTGAATGTCATCTACGTAACCATTATGGTCATCATCTTTTCCGTTTCCGGCTTTTTCTTTGGGGTTGGTCCATAAAACGCCTTGCAGGTCTTTTTGCAGGGTATCCGCACCGCTATCGATAATACCTACAATTACAGGTTTGCTTTTCTGACCGTTAATGAATTGATAGGCCTGTTTAAGACTAACGCCAAAATAACCATCAGTTTTTTGGTCGAGTGCAAACCAATCCTTTGGAGGATCGGGTTGTGATGGCGGTAATGTTTGCGCCGAAGTACTGAAACCAGTAAATAAACAAGCTAATAACGTGCAGCTTATCAGGAATTTTTGGGGTATACGCATCTATTTATTAAGTATATAAGCTACAGGTCGAATTTAATGCCTTGCGCCAGTGGTAATTTAGTTGAATAATTGATTGTGTTGGTTTGCCTTCTCATATAAACTTTCCATGCATCCGAGCCTGATTCGCGGCCTCCCCCTGTTTCCTTCTCCCCGCCAAATGCGCCGCCTATTTCGGCACCGGATGTACCTATGTTTACGTTGGCAATGCCACAGTCAGAACCAGCAGATGACAAAAATTGTTCTGCCTCGCGCAAATTATTCGTCATAATGGCCGATGAAAGCCCCTGAGGAACTGCATTTTGCATTTCGATCGCATCCTCTAATGAACTGTATTTTATTAAATATAGTATAGGAGCAAAAGTTTCGTGCTGAACTATTTTGTAATGATTCTCTACTTCAGCGATGCAAGGTTTTACATAACAGCCTGATGCATAATCACCGCCTTCCAGCTTTCCGCCTTCAACAACAAACTTTCCGCCTTCGGCTTGGCATTTTTCAATAGCATCCAGGTAAAGTTTTACAGCGTCGGTATCGATCAGGGGTCCCATATGATTATGCTCATCCAACGGATTACCAATACGAATCTGTCCATAAGCTTTCACTATTTTTTGTTTGAACTGATCGTAAACACTCTCATGTATAATGAGCCTGCGGGTAGAAGTACAACGCTGACCCGCAGTACCCACGGCACCAAATACAGCACCGATTAACACCGTATCCAAATCAGCATGCTGACTTACGATAATGGCATTGTTTCCGCCAAGCTCCAGTAAGCTTCTACCTAAACGTGCACCTACTGCAGCACCCACTGCCTTACCCATACGGGTTGAACCCGTAGCGGATACCAGAGGAACACGAGTATCATTCGACATTAATTCGCCAACCACTCTGTCGCCGATAACCAGGCAGGATACACCTTCAGGCACATCGTTTTTAGCAAATACTTCCTGGGCAATATGCTGACAGGCAATAGCCGTTAAAGGGGTTTTCTCAGATGGTTTCCAAACGCACACATCGCCGCAAACCCAGGCCAGCATAGCATTCCAGCTCCAAACGGCTACCGGGAAATTGAAGGCCGATATAATACCCACAATTCCCAATGGATGATACTGCTCATACATGCGGTGCTCAGCACGTTCCGACTGCATGGTGAGGCCGTATAACTGTCTGCTTAAGCCTACAGCAAAATCACAGATATCGATCATCTCCTGCACTTCGCCATAGCCTTCCTGCAAACTTTTTCCCATTTCGTAGGATACCAAAGCGCCTAATTCCTGTTTTTTGGCACGCAATTCTTCGCCAACCTGGCGTACAATTTCTCCGCGTTTTGGGGCGGGTATGCTACGCCATTTTTTAAATGCTTCAGTTGCTTTCGCAATCACTTTATTATAGTCTTCCTCCGTAGCCAGCTTCACCGAAGCTATCTTTTTACCATCTACAGGTGAGGTAATAACCTTCACATCAGCCCCGGCGCTGCTACCCCATTGACTGCCTGTACTATAGGCATCATTATTGTCGTTGATATGTAAATGATTAAGGATCTCTGAAATATTAAGGCTCATAAATCGTAAATTTGTCAAAGGTAAAATCTTTAGGGCAATTTATTTCACTCATCTTTTGCCAGGCTAACAGCGCCAAAAATGTTTGTCATTTACTATCAGGCACTTGTAAATAACCTTGTTAAGAATGTTTGAATGTTGAAAACTTGATACTATGAAGGATGGTTACTAATCGTAATTTGATCTCAGCAAAGGCTAATTAGACCTAAAAACCCCGATGACGTCGGGTAGATCAATGGCAGCTGGCGTTCTTAAAAATATTATTGAATGGAAGAAGAATTTGAATTTGGATTCACTGAGGACCCCAAGTTCTCAGTGGAGCGTTACGAAGAAATGATTCGTAATCATGACCAGTATTTTTTTGATGCGCAGGCGTTTGAAAACATTATCGACTACTACATCGAAAAGAATGACCCGGCGAAAGCCCTGCAAGTGGTAGAGTACGCGTGTAACCAACATCCATTTGCAGCAGTATTTTTGATCAAGCAAGCCCAACTTTTTGTTGTCACCAATCGTGTCAGCGATGCATTCGTGTCGCTGGAGAAGGCGGCCATGCTCGAAGCTTCGGATGCGGATATCTACATTATCCGCGGTAATCTGTACGAAAGCATGGAACGCTACTCAGAAGCGCTGGAGAACTATGAAAAGGCCCTCGAGCTTGCTGATGATACCGACGAAATTTTGCTGCACCTGGCTTACGTGTACCAAAACATGGGCGACTATGACACTGCCATCAATTACCTGAAGCAGTGTCTGCAGCAGAACATGGAAAACCAGGATGCCCTTTACGAACTGGCTTTTTGCTACGACGTAATGGACAACCAGGAGGAAAGCGTGCAGTTCTACATGCAGTACATTGACAGTGAGCCCTACAGCTATGCTGCCTGGTACAACTTAGGAAATGCATACACCAAGCTTGGTTTATTTGAAAAGGCCATTGATGCGTACGACTATGCTATTTTAATTAAGGACAGCTTTGCATCGGCCTATTTTAATAAGGGCAATGCTTTGGTGAACCTGGAAAAGTATGCTGAAGCGATAGAAGTATACCGCCAGACATTTGAGTACGAACAGCCTAATGCTGATACTTATTGCGCCATTGGTGAATGCTACGAAAAGCTGGAGCAAATGGACGATGCGCGTGCTTTCTACAAAAAGGCTGTTAAAATGGACTCCAAATTAGCTGATGGCTGGTTCGGTATAGGCGTAACACTTGATTTTGAGGAACGCTATTTTGAAGCATTACACTTCTACAAAAAAGCACTCGATCTGGATATTGCCAATGCCGACTATTGGTTTGCTATTGCTGATGCCGAGTACAAGCTTGGACACATAGCCGAAGCAGAGCAGGCTTATGAAAAAGTTGTGGAGTTGAACCCGGTTGACATAGATGCATGGCTGGATTATTCGTCTGTTTTGTATGAGCAAAGCAAGCTTGCAGAAGCCATCGAAGTGATGTCGCAGGCGATAAAGAATAACCCTGATGCTGCTGAATTGTACTACCGAATGGTGGCTTATTTGTTCGCTTCGGGTAATTATAACGAAGCATTAAACTTCCTGGAATCAGCTTTAGCGGCTGATCCGGAAAAACATTATATACTATTCGATTATCTGCCGCAGTTGCAGAAAAACAAGGTGATACTCGATATCATCAATAGATACTGCAAGTAGATGTGCAAATTTTTTGATGTGCAGATGAGAAGATGTGCAAATATGCAGATGTGTGAATGTGCAAATTAGCTTTGCATATTTACTCATCTGCATTTAATTCATTTAATCATTTGACCCAATCATTTGCACATCTGCATATCCCCACATCTGCATATCTACTCATCTGCACATCCTCGTATTTGCACATCTGCACATCTGAATTCGCATCTGCACATTCGCATATCATTGTAAAAAATCCGTTTCCTAAGTAATTCGCACATCCGCACATTTGCACATCTGCGCATTTATTCTGACCTTTGCGGCGTTAAAACTTTTTGTTATAGTCTATAACTAAAATAAATAATGATGAATTACCCTTTGAATAATATTCCGGAACGCACTGTTAAACCCCGAAACAGTGGCATTACGATGGTAATGGATAAGGGGTTAAGTTTGCGCCAGGTTGAGGATTTTATAGAAGTAGCCGGTCCCTATACGGATATAGTGAAGCTGGGTTGGGCAACATCGTTTGTTACACCGAACCTGGATGAAAAGTTGAAACTCTATCGCGCAGCAGGTATCCCTGTTTATTTTGGCGGGACTTTGTTTGAAGCATTTGTTATACGCAACCAGTTTGACGACTATCGCCGAACACTGGATAAATACCAGATGGAACATGCCGAGGTATCTGACGGCTCAATAGAGATTGAACACGAAGTAAAATGCGATTACATCCGCAAACTGAGTGAGCAGGTAACAGTGATTTCAGAAGTAGGCTCTAAGGATGTAACAAAAATATTTGCTCCTTATAAATGGATCAAACTGATGGATGCCGAAATTCAGGCTGGATCATGGAAGGTGATAGCTGAAGCACGTGAGAGTGGTAACGTAGGTATTTACCGCGATTCGGGAGAAGTAAGACAGGGTTTGGTGGATGAGATATTGACACAAATACCCGAAGAAAGAATTATTTGGGAAGCCCCGCAAAAGGCACAACAGGTGTGGTTTATTAAGTTGATAGGCGCCAATGTGAGTTTGGGTAATATCGCTCCTGCAGAAGTGATCCCGCTGGAAACACTTCGTTTAGGTATCCGCAGCGATACTTTCGATCATTTTTTGAACCTATAAATACATCTGCATATGTTAGCGAGGCCTTCGGATTTTCTGGGGGCTTTTTTGTTTTTATATAAAAATTAACGTCATGCCGAATTTATTTCGGCACCCCACAGGACATTCGGATATGCTTAGTCTGCAGTTAGCGAATCGCAAACCAAGCAAGCGCATACCTTTATGATGGGATGACCGAAATAAATTCGGCATGACCTGCCTTTATTGTTTTTGCTATCTTCGGACATAAATTATGACCACGTCCAAGCTCATCAATTCCGATATAGACGATTTTTATTCAAACACTTCCGAAGAAGGACGACTGCAATTGGGCCTCGGTCCACTGGAGTTTGAGCGGAATAAGGAATTGATAAGTCGCTATCTTCCTAAAAAGGGAACCGTAATAGACGTCGGTGGTGGACCCGGAGTTTATTCTGAATGGTTGGCCGGCTTAGGGCATGAAGTAATCCTGATCGATCCGGTAGAAAAGCATATCCGCCAGGCAACTAAACGATCGAATAAGTTAAAGAAGCCTTTTAAAAGTCTATTAGGCGAAGCGCAAAAACTGGAGCTGGCAGATAATATTGCAGATGTAGTGATCCTGCACGGACCGCTTTATCATCTTCAATCTAAAGTAGATAGAATCCGCGCAATAAGCGAAGCAAAAAGAATTGTAAAGCCTAAAGGAGTTGTATTAGGCTTTACAATCAATTATACCGCCTCAACAATTGCAGCTTTGTTAAATGGCTTTATCCATGCACCTGAGATATTTGATATGTGCATGAAAGAATTAAAAAGCGGCATCCATACGCCGCCTAAAAATATGCCGGGCGTATTGCCATCAGCTTATTTTCATCGCCCTGATGAGCTGAAAGCTGAATTTGAAGAAGCTGGTTTAACCTACCTGGATACTTTTGCTGTTGAAGGCTTGATCTGGATGGACAAAAACTATTTTGAAACGCGTTCGGATTCAAAAAAGAAGGAAAAGATAATGCAACTGATGAAAGTTACCGAAAGCGATCCGGGATTACTTTCATTAAGTCCGCATATGATGATAGCCGGGAGGAAGTAAGTTATGTATAAGGCCTTATATTTTATCGCTCTGCTGTGGCTGACAACCAGCTTTACTTACAAAAATGATCAGGAGGTGAGAAACTATTATAGTATCCCCGAAATATTGACATTTGGTAATGTTCAATACAAGCTTATGGCGAGCTATCACCCTAATGACATGTATTATAAGCAGGAATATATTCCGGCTGGTGAATCTATCGATCACTTCAACAGGATGATTTTTATCGACATTGCCATTGTTGATGCGACCCCCCGCGAGATGCTCGATATAAAAGCAAACGAATTGCAGGACCGCAAAAAAACCGACCCCATCGTGAACTATGAGATCCTGGAAAATAAGGATAAAGCAGAATGCATGCTGGATTTTATCCTGAGTGATGGGGCAGGAAATAAAACTACCGTGGTTGAGCGCAATGTTTATCGCTATAAAAGCTATTCAGATAAATCAGGCCACAGAGGGGTATTATTATTTTCCATTTCTCAGCGAGGTTATGATAAGGACATTCCTTCGTTTCTAAAGAACCTTAAAACTACCCGGGTTGATGATCTTAACAAAGTGGGCCAGTACAATCTTCCTGATATCGGGATCAAATAAACAATCCGACATTATTTTTACTTATTCCGTTTCTTTGTATAATATTACAGCATAAAAGTATCTCATATCTCAATACTCAAATCTCATATCTAAAAATGAAACTGTACGGGCTAATAGGCTTTCCGCTTTCTCATTCGTTTTCCAAGAAGTTCTTCACTTCAAAATTTGAAAATGAAGGTATAACCGACAGCAAATACGAACTTTTCCCTATACAGCACATCACGGAGCTGCCTGCTTTATTGAAAAATAACCCTGATCTGTGCGGCTTGAATGTGACTGTTCCTCATAAAATACATGTGCTTAAATACCTCGACTGGATCGAGCACGATGCCCGTACGGCAGGCGCAGTAAATTGTATACGCATTACGGCTGAAAGTCCGGTAACAGCCGCCTTTACCGGTGAGATTGGCGTAAAAGGACATGATTTTAAGTTAGAGGGCTTTAATACCGATATCTATGGTTTTGAGCACTCACTGAAACCCTTGCTAAAACGCCGGCATGACGAAGCGTTGGTTTTAGGCGACGGCGGCGCAGCCCAGGCAGTTAAATGCGTGCTGGACAACCTGGGTATCGCCTTTAAAGTAGTTACCCGCAAACCTGCACCCGGACACATTTTATTCAGTGACTTAAAGCCACATCATATCAAACAGTATAAGCTGATCATCAATACAACTCCCATCGGCATGTCGCCAAACGTGGATGAATGCCCGCCGATACGATATGAGGCAATTACGGATGACCATTTGCTTTATGATCTGATCTATAATCCTGAGGAAACCTTATTTTTGAAAAAAGGGGCCGAAATGGGCGCTACTACAAAAAATGGATATGAAATGTTAGTATTGCAGGCTGAAAGATCCTGGGAGATATGGAATTCAAAAAAGATATATCCATGAAGAAATTATTATGGCTCCTGCCTGTTTTAATGCTGATGGCTGCCTGCGATGGCAATCACGACTATTCACCAAAGCCGCGTGGCTATTTCCGTATCATATTTCCTGAAAAGGCCTATCAGCAATATAACAGTCAATATCCGTTTACCTTTATTTATCCAAAATATGCGGTAATAGAAAAGGATACCAATGTTGCACCAGAAAGAAAGGATAAGAAGCTGTACAATATGAAGTACTTGCTCAATATGCAGTTCCCGCAGTTTAATGGCACCCTTCACCTGAGTTATGAAAGCATCACCTCAAAAAAGGTATTCGATGAGCTGACTGAAGATGCCCGGAATTTTGCTTTCAAACATACAGTAAAAGCCACGTCGATTGACCAGGCTATCATACACAATCCTGACCGCAAAGTTTATGGTATTTATTATACCATTGATGGAAATGCTGCATCCTCAATACAGTTTTTTATCACCGATAGTGTAAAAAACTATATGCGTGGAGCGCTTTATTTCAATAGTACCCCCCGCCTGGATTCAATACAACCTGTATTGAAGTTTGTGAAGAAAGATATCGATACGATGATTAAAACGTTCAAATGGAAGTGAGCTGATTTCGGAATTCGGAATTTGGATTTCGGATTCTGATATTTGCCATGGCATCGAAACAATTTTAAAATATTTTATTCGGTTTAAATCCGAAATCGAAAATCCCAAATCCGAAATCAAATGATCCGAAGTTTCATAAATAATCCTTACCAGGAGAATACATACATATTATTTGATGAAACCCGTGAGTGCGCGATCATCGATCCGGGAATGTACACGGCTTCGGAGCAGAATGCTGTGGTGAATTTCATCAAGGATAACCAATTAAAACCTGTTCTGTTGCTCAATACCCACTGCCATATCGACCATGTGCTGGGCAATAAATTCATCTTCGATCAATACGGGTTAAAACCTCAGTTTAATGAGGGCGAATCCTATGTATTGGCCTCTGTTCCTGCCTATGCGCCGCAGATGGGTTTTCAGTATGAACTATCTCCGTTGCCGGATCATTATTTGCCTGAAACCGGAACGGTCTCTTTTGGCAATACCGAGCTTCAATTAATTTTCGCTCCTGGCCATTCACCCGCACACCTTTGCTTTTATGACGAACCAGCTAACATACTGGTAGGCGGCGATGTATTATTCAGGGGAAGCATTGGCCGCACTGATCTGCCCGGCGGAAATTATGATCAGCTAATCACCAATATCCGCGAAAAACTCTTCACCCTGCCAGAGAACTGCGTGGTTTACCCAGGACATGGTCCTGAAACTACTATCGGCTTTGAGAAAAAGCATAACCCATTTTTTTAAGTTATACGTTTGAAGTTAGACGTTTTACGTAGTTTAGCCCCTAAACGCACCACGTTCTACGTATAACCCAATGAATACTGCGATCTACATAGCCAAACGGTATCTTTTTTCAACCAAGAAGATTCATGCTATCAACATACTTTCGGGTATATCGATGCTGGGTGTGTTTATCGGAAGCGCCGCGTTGGTAATCATTCTGTCGGTATATAACGGGTTTGAAAAAGTGATCCTTAATCTGTACAGCAACTTTACGCCCGAATTAAAGATCGAACCCAAACAGGGCAAAACTTTCAATCCGAATACCGCCTACTTTAATTCCTTGCACCACGATCCCAAACTGTTTTCCTATACCGAAGTGCTGGAAGAAAAGGCATTGATCCGTTATGGCACTACAGGCCAGTTTATCGGTACCGTAATGGGTGTGAGCGATGAATTTCTCAATAATAAGCAACTGGATAGCACTGTAGAGAAGGGCTCATTTACGCTTAAGGATAACGGACATTCGTATGCGGTAATAGGGGCCACGGTACAGGGTAAATTATCTGTTAATATTCATGATCAGCTTTCACCTTTACAGATATATACCCCGCGTCGGGATGCAGCCAGTGGAGCCGACCCATTAAGTGCTTTTGAGGTACGGTATATTTACCCATCAGGCATATTCAATATCCAGCAGGACTTTAATGGGCTAATCATTACACCTATCGATTTTATGCGCGACCTGCTGAATGAGCCAACCAACGTTTCGCATATCGACCTGAATTATAAAAAAGGTACCGACCTGGAAACGGTTCAAAGTAACATTAAGGATAAAATAGGCGACAAATTCACCGTTAAAAATCGCTATGAGCAAGACGCAGATCTGTACAAAACTTTAAGATACGAACGCTTATTTATTTTCATGATCCTGGTGTTTGTGATGATCATCGCCATATTCAATATTATTGGCTCGCTGACCATGTTGGTGATCGATAAGCAAAAAGACATCGCCATATTAACCAGCCTGGGTGCCGATAAAAAACTGATACAAAGCATCTTCTTTTTTGAAGGAATGATGATATCCATCATTGGTTGTATTGCAGGCATGGTTATGGGTTTGATCTTTTGTATTTTGCAGGAACAGTTCGGCTTTATCAAGTTTGGCGATAACCTGACTGCAATTGATGCATACCCTGTCGCGATGAAATTCATGGACTTTATTCTGGTGTTTTTAACTGTAACTGCCATTGCTGCAATAGCATCCGGAATTAGTGCACGATTAAGTGTTAAAAGACTCGGAGAGATCAAAGAGGAATTGTAGATTTGGGTGGCGCACGGCGCAAGACGGTTGGCGGGTGTAAAACAGAATAAGCGATTTAGAGTTTAGTATTTAGAATTTAAGGTTTAGGGTTTAATTCAAAAAACATGGAATCGAAACGTCAGCAGAAATTTGCAGGAGTAATACAACAGGATTTGGCAGCTATATTTCAGCGCGAAGGCTTGAACCTTTTGCCAAATGTATTGATCACCATCACCAAAGTAAGGGTGACACCCGATCTGGCGATCGCACGTGTTTTTTTAAGCTTTTTTAATACCAGCGATACCAAACTGGCACTGAATACCATAAAGGCGCATGCATCTGAGATCCGCTACAAACTTGGCGCCCGCATAAAAGACCAGGCAAGAATAATCCCTCAACTCGAATTTTTTGTAGACGATACCAGCGAGTACGTTGAGCGTATGGATAAGATTTTCGATAAGATCAGCAGGGAAGAAAGACAGCCCGATACAGAGTAAAGCAAGTCGCTGTCATAACAAGACTGTTCAAAGTGCGGATTAGCAGCTTATTATCAGGTAACTCCTATGGAGTTTAACTTTTCACTTATATTTTTCTATAAACAGGTAGCTCCTATGGAGCTGCATTTTATATAATAAAGTCCCGTAGGGACTTTATTATATAAAATGTAC
The DNA here is from genome assembly GCF_036568825.1 of Mucilaginibacter sp. Taxonomy (GTDB): domain Bacteria; phylum Bacteroidota; class Bacteroidia; order Sphingobacteriales; family Sphingobacteriaceae; genus Mucilaginibacter. The sequence continues at coordinate 250,471 of NZ_DATCRU010000056.1, forward strand.
AAAACAGATTCGAGCTCCATGGGAGCTTCCTAACTATCAAAGGGATATATTGAATCACATTAATGGATAAGCATGTTCTCTTATCAAACTATATCCAAGCACATCCCGACAGGATAGGCAAAGTAGTTAATTATAGTCCCGAAACAGACCGATTTTTTCAATTCGATTTTACTTCGTCAAATGCCGAATTAAGTCCGGAAGATGTGTTGGATACAGAGAAATTCAGTGCTTGGGTAAATTTCAAATTGGCGAAGAGTAATTGTCGCTATGGTATTGGTGGTTATATGGAGCACCGTACGCTGTACGCTCGCAGCGAATTATTCAATACCGAAGAGGAACCCCGCCGTTTACATTTAGGTGTCGATATCTGGGCTGATGCAGGTACACCCGTTTATACACCAATCGACGGTATTGTACACAGCTTCCGGGACAATGATCATTTTGGTGATTATGGTCCGACTATTATATTGCAACACGACTTAGATGGACTCACTTTATACACCCTTTATGGTCACTTAAACCGCGAAAGCCTTGTCGGATTAACAGTCGGGAAAGCCATCGCAAAAAATGAACAAATAGCCGTTTTTGGCAATCAGGAGGTGAATGGGCATTGGCCGCCACATTTACATTTTCAGTTGATGTTTGATATGGAAGGTAAGCAGGGTGATTATCCAGGAGTAGGTTATTATTCAGAAAAAGAGAATTACTTGAGGAATATTCCGAATCCCAATTTGATCCTGAAATTTCAAACCAAATAAAAAAGGGATGAATTTCTTCACCCCTTTTTAAATATTATCATTTGAGATTATTGTTGATCGGAAGGACCGTCATCAGGTGTGCCGACAATTTTGTAAACTTTTTGATTGTTATTGTCGCGTGCTTCCTGGTAGTAGTAACCGTCTTCGGATACGTAATATTTTTCACCGTTCAGGCTGATCTTTCTGCAGTTCGGAGGCAATGCCTGAACAATATCACCGATCTGCGGCATTTGCTGATCCATATCGCCATTTGGATTGTTGGTGTTCAATTCACCGTCTTTACCGGCGATCTGGTAGCTGGTGCTGCCATCATCTTTAGTGATTGGCTGATAATAAACGCCATTGGCTTCATAATACTGTTCGCCATTGATCATGATAGATTGTGCATTTGATGGCAGACTGGTTACTTCTGCACCAACCGGTGGCTCTACCACGGTATATTCATTATTGTCGTATTGATAGAACAAACCACCGCTATAGAAGAATTCGGCGTCATCGTAGTAGAACGGATAGTATCCATAAGGTAAAAATCCGATGCTGAAACCTAAACGCGGCGCGTAGTAAGTGCCATAGTAGCCATGATTATAGTGGTAATAACCACGGGTTCTCCAATAAGACGGGCCATAAAAACCATGACCGCCGACACCTACCGAAGCACGGCCGCCTTCGCCAATATAACCGCGAGTACCTACATAGCTACGTGCTGTGGTAGCACCGCCATAAGCGGTTACGCCCGGGTTTACAATACCTACCCTATGAGTAGGGGCTGTAATACCATACCCTGGATTTGCAAAACGTTGAGGAGCTATAGCCACACGGCTATTTGGGTTAACTCCGGGTCTTGCATACCCGACACCTGACGGCCTGTAACCAACAGACGGCCTGTTAACACCGCTTACAGATGGTCTGAAACCGCCATTTGATGGTCGCTGCACAAAGCCACCGTTTGACGGACGAAAACCACTGTTTCCTGAACTGCTTGCAGATGGCCGGAAACTTGATCCACCACCTGACGAACCGCTGCTACGTGAACCGCCGCTGGACGAAGAACCGCCTCCGCCATCCCTGTGCTGGGCATCGGCTGAAAGGGCTATAAATGAACATAATAAGCCATTCACAGCCAGGGTAACCAAATATTTATATGTCTTTTTCATGATTTTGAGTAATGATTATCGTTTTGATAACTGCGCTGGGGTTTGGCTTAGTTATTAGTATGACTAAGTTTAAAATAAAAGGTTTAATGTGTCAGTTAAAAAAATCAGCAAATGTGGCCTTTTACAATAATTAAGTTTTACCCCAAATTTTGTAAAACGTAAATATACTAAACAAGTTGGAATTCTTTTTGATTTACGTGAAAACAATGATTTTGATTTAACAAATTACTGCGAATAAGGGAAATATTGTCAGATCTTTTCGGCAATAAACAAAAAAGGCGTTTCATCAAACCGCAGGCTGAAAAAGCCATCCTGTGTAGTAGTAAATTGATGGCTGCCAAGAGATTCCAGTCCACTATATCGGACCTCATGCGTATGTGTCAAAATTTCGATTTTATCGCCAGCGGGTTTCCACTTGCTAAAACCTGAGTGAACAGGATAAATCTTCTGATCATTATGAAATATCACCAGGTTGATCTTATCAGCAAAAAACAGATAATCCTTTAGTTGCAGATCATCGCAAATGACATTTACTGCCGGATAGTTGTGTGTAACCAGGTATTTTAAAGCCGCCTCGGCGGGAGTATCATTGCCGACGGGCATAAACTTTACATCCGATTGAAGGCGACTATAAGGCTTATCGGTAATCACCCAGTCGATCTTAATACCAAAATCGATCAACTGCTGCGCTGTCTCCCTGGTGGTGATCACAGTAGGGTTCCATTCCAGCAATTGCCCGAGCATCTCCGCCGGAAAAGTATCCAGGCCCAGCACCAACAGTGCAGGTTCCTGTTTTTCGCGGACGATGTGATGGGATGACACTTTTTGGGTGATTAATTGATCAGTGATTAGCGACTAGTTTTTCAACCGAAAATTAAGCAAATAGTTTGGTATTAGAGGTTAGTTGATTATTATAAAAACTAAAATCCCCCTCCGAGCAGGAGAGGGATTTGAAATTATTTTAATGCCTCTGTGATCGGTTTGCCGATACATCCGTTTGGTGCCTGTATGTGCAGCAGGGCTGCAACTGTAGCCGCAATATCCGTCATATGAGTTTCGCGATTCAAATGACCATGCGGAATACCCCAGCCCATAAATACCAGCGGAATGTGTGCGTCATAAGGGTTCCAGGTGCCGTGTGTGGTACCGGTTTTACTGTAGGCATCAAACCATCCCGGTTTCAGGATAATCTGTATTACACCACTATGCTCGATATTATAACCATTGATGATACGGGTGCGTAGCTCTTCAGGTATGTTAGCGGTTTGCGCTTTCGCCATATCGACCGCAAAGGCAACACCTTCCTGCTTGCTTAAAAAGTCGATACAATCTTTTTTGATCGCTTCTTCATCCAGGTGTATATATTTAATAGCATAATTATTCAGGTTAACCTGGTAGTTCGTGAAACTGAGAACCACATTCTCAATCTTATATTTAGTTTGTAAATATTTGTTTAGTTCGGATCTCACAGCATTACCATCCCACATCCCGGCGGGAATATTATGGTCGAGTAAGAAATTTGGATTATGTGCCGCACCATGGTCAGCAGTTAAGAATACAGTGTAGTTACCTTTCCCCAATTTCGCATCCAAAAATGTAAAGAATGAAGCAAAATCACGATCGAGTTTAAGATAAGTATCCTCTATCTCAACAGAATTCGGCCCGAACTGGTGACCAACATAATCAGTAGACGAAAAGCTTACCGCCAGGAAATCGGTCACATCACCCTGCCCCAATTTTTCGCCATTGATGGCAGCAATGGCCATATCCAGTGTTAAGGTATTTCCATACGGGGTTGATCTGATCAGGCCTAAGTTGTTTTTATATAGCGCCGACGTTTTTACCGGTAGACTTGGCGTATCGGTACCTTTGAATTTACCTTCATATCGGTTAATATCAGGTGTACTTTGTGTATATGAATCTATCGGATAGGCAGGTGTCCAATCCTGTTTTAAATAGGTTTCAGGCAGTTTCTGATCATTAAAATCTTTCACCCATTGCGGTAGATCCTCCATGTAATAAGTGCTGGTGATCCAGTTGCCAGATTTATCCTCGAACCAATAGGCTGCATTGGCAGTGTGACCAGCCGGTAAAATGCCACCACGGTCTTTCAATGCGATGCCAATTACTTTTGACCTGAAATTAGTTGCCAAGCGGAGCTCATCAGTGACAGTGGTGGTCAACAGGTTGCGTGGTGAATTTTGTCCTTCCACAGCAGGAGGGCAGCCTACAGCTTTAACTGACGTATCGCGTGTGCAATAAAGCGATTGCCCGGTAGCCTGAACGATAAAATCGTTTCCGGCAATGCCATGCAAGGCAGGCACCGATCCGGTGTAAACACAGCTATGACCGGCAGCGGTTACGGTAGGAATATAGTCGATCAGCGTATTTTCACAGGTAAAGCCTTCATTCAGCAAACGCTTAAAACCATTATCCTGGTAACGGTCGTAATAACGATATAAAAAATCCCAGCGCATCTGGTCAACTACGATACCGACTACCAGTTTTGGATGGGGTATGCTGGTTGCAGGCGCAGTGGCAGCTGCAGTAACAGTAGTAGGCGTAGGAACGGGTTTGGCTGTGGTTTTCTTTTTTGTGGTTTGTGCCGAAAGATTTATCGAAGCAGCTGCAAGAGGTATTAAAAATAGATGTTTTAGCTTCATCTGTGATCAGTTTAATGAAACGCAAATATCAGCAAAGCAATAAAAATTCAATGTGATATTTGCGTTACGCCAACTTAAAATTAATGAAAAGCTGAAAGCCCAAAGCTAAAAGCTTAATCTAATGTTATGATGTCAAAAACGTGAGCAGTGAATGCTGGCTAGCAGTGTGAATATCGCGCCAGGTTTTATTGATCTCCGATTCAGGGTTGGCAGCCTGTAAACCACAATAAGGATAAAGCTGATCAACACATTCCCGGGCTGTTTTGGCAAGTTTTCGGCTTGTTGAACTGACGGCTTGCAAAGCTTGGTCATTGTCATCATCCCATGAACGGTCAACGGCGATATAAAATTCCAATCTTGCCATCTCCAGCTCATCGTGCGATCGTGTCAGGGTTTCCTTTAAGATATTTTTTTGAGCTTCAGAATATTTGTCCTGACTCAATTTCTCCTTGAATATTTCCGGGCAAAGATCCATAAAATGAATCGCGATGCCCGAAATATTGGCCGCCAGTATCGCCTCTGCCAACTGTAGAAATGGATATTGATATAAAGTACCATTTACAACTGCTGCCATAGGATCGATCTTAAAACAGCAATCGGCATTCACAGAAAGGTTAGTCACTTTAAAAGCATCGCTGCCTGTTCCCATCATCCCGACATATTTCCATGCGGGGAAAACTTCAACATCCTTACTATTAAATATAAAAGGCAGGATTAAAGGACCACCGTCTTCACCCATTAGGGTTTCATCGCCTTTTTTAATGATGCAATTGGCAGTAAAGTAAGTAGCATGATGCGCGCCGCTTGCATATTTCCAGGTGCCGTTGATGATATAGCCATTTTCACTGATTGTTGCGGTTCCAGTCGCAGCGCCACTTCCTGCAAGGCAGACTCTTGGATTGCTGAAAACTGCCTTTGCCTTTTCCGGATCCAAAAATCCGCCAAACCAGCCTGCACCGCAACAAAGCGTAACAACCCAGCCTACGCTTCCATCGGCCCAGCTGATGCTTTCTTCCAGGCGAATCAGTTCCGGAAGGGGCAGTTCGCGACCGGAGTACAAAGCAGGTACCAATATCTTAAACCAACCCTGTTCGTAAATAATGGCCAATTGATCCGGATGGAGCTGGGCCATGCTTTCTGCTTCAGCTGATCTGTCCCGGATGATCTTAACCCAGTCAGGCTGTAAATAACAGGAAGGATGTTTGATTTCCATTTTATGCTGATATTACAGGGTGAGCAAATAAAGTTGATTTCTCTTTTTTAAGAATATTCTTCCATTCAAAGAATCCCCAAAAGGCAACAACAAACAAGAACAAGGTCAGCACAGCGAACATCGGCAGCCCTTTATAGAAAAGTAAAGGAATGGCGAACAGGTTGGAAACATTTAAAAATATCCAGTTCTCAATCTTTCTCCTTGCTAATAACCACATGCCTGCCCATGCAGTTGACGATACCCATGCATCCCAAACCGGAACGTTGGATGGCGTAAAGTTTTTGAGCAGAAGATATAAAACGAGCCAACCCACGAATGTTATAGCAAAACTGATCGTCCATTCCCTGCCATTGCACCAGGTGATTTTCACCGGCGGTTCGTTTTTCCTTTTTACCCAGTAGACCCAACCATAAACACTCATCACAAGGTAATATAGGTTAAGGACGGACTCGGCATATAACTGTACCATCAATAACAAATAAATGGAGATCAGGATACCTGCTATTCCGGTTGGATATAACCAGATATTATTCACACGCGCAAACAATACCTCAGCTACACCAAGTAAAACTGCTGCCCACTGTAACCATGTAGTCTCCCTTATCTGTTCTTCAAAAAGCGATATCCAATATTGCATGACCGTTAAAATTTAAGGTTCAGCGAAGCCAGGAAATTGATCGGCGCCTGCGGGAAGAAATAGTTATAGTTTACCACCTTGCCGCCTTCTATATCAGGGTAGGTAGCACCGTCCGACTCATATTTTTTGCTAAAAATATTGTTAACCAATAATCCTATTCCCACATTCTTAATGCCTTTTATGCTGAAGTTGTAATTCAGACGCACATCGTTTACAAAGTAACCATCTAGTGATCGGCTTTCAGTGGAGGTATTATCCAAATATTGCCTGCTCACATATTTGCTGATAAAAGCGATTTCGGCATTTTTTACAGGACGATAGCTGATTGTGCTTGATCCTACAAAATCAGGTGAATAGGCAATATCTGTCTTTTTGTACTGAACTAAGTCCACATTCCCGGTATCATAGTTTTGAAGATACTGCGGGAAATTCTTCACCTTATTGGTGCTTACAGTAGCATTTACTGACCAACTTAGCGGTTCAGCAATTTTCACCCGTGCGCTTGCTTCAATACCTGCCCGGTAGCTGTCTTTGATATTAGTACGAATGGCTTCGCCTACTGTATCCAGTTTACCAGTCAGTACCAACTGATTTTTATAAAGCATATAAAAGCCATTGATACTGGCGCTGAAGGTCGGTTCGCTATAACGATAGCCAATCTCCAGGTCTTTCAGGTTTTCTGGTTTTGGACGGTCCTGCGGTGATGATCCGGTGTAATCACTTCGGTTAGGTTCGTGATTGCCCACAGCAATTGACGCATAAACATTGCTATGCTGATCGATCTCATAAGTAACACCCGCCTTCGGGTTAAAGAAATTCAACTCAACCGATTGCTGAGCACTATTCAAAGCTGCATCGAAACCCAAGAAAGAATAGTAAATATGCCTGTACTGCAAATCACCATAAAACAGCACTTTGCCCACATGATATTCAGCACGACCAAAAATGTTGAAGTCAGTTTTCTTAGCGTTGTCCCGTTCATATTCATAATCCGGCGGAACATTGGTGCTTTCCTGCGTCCATTCCAGGTTGTTATAGTGTGCACCCTTGTACTCGTTATAAGCACCGCCGAGGGTCATGTTTAGCTTATCGTCGGGCTTATAGTTTAAATTGTAGGTTGCCCCGTAAAAATCATTGCTCAGCCATAAACGACGTACCAGATCAGTTGCTTCTATTGTAGTTCCGCCAACGGTAACGGGCGTGATGCCATAATTTTTTAACGAATCGGCATTCTTATATTCTTCATAATAGCCTGAGCCTTTGGTATAATGCAATGCCCCGCTAAATGACAGCTTGCTGCTGATCTGCTGATCATAAAGCAACTGGTAATAGTTTTGAGTGTAATTGTCGGTCTGATTTTTATAATAGCTATTGCTTGAGGCAATATAACCCAGTTCGTTATATCTGCGGTTGCCGGCTTTTATGCTATCCTCAGGCACGCCATCCCAAGCCTGGTAAGTTTGTTCATAACCGGAGAATATATTCAGGCGCAGCACACTATTTTTACCATAATATGCACCGCTTAAAAAGTAAGATTTAAGATGAGAAAACGCCCGGTCGATATAGCCGTCCGAATTGGTTCTTGATAATCGTCCGTCAAAACTAAAATGACCGCCAAGCAAGCCTGTGCCTACATTGACTGTGTTTTTAACCGTTCCGTATGACCCCGCAGAGTTATTCAGCTCAGCATAAGCCGTATCATGGCGGGTTGTAGTTTGAATGTTTATACTTGCTCCGAAGGCTCCCGCACCATTGGTGGATGTACCCACACCACGCTGAACCTGTATATTATCAACCGACGAAGCCAAATCTGGCAGATCGACAAAATATACACCCTGGTCTTCTGCATCATTCATCGGGATGCCATTCAGGGTAACGTTTGTCCGGGTAGCATCTGAGCCGCGTATGCGGATACTGGTATAGCCAACACCCGCGCCTGCATTTGAGGTAACCACTGTAGATGGTGTTTGCTCCAACAGGTATTCGAAGCCTCTGCCTGAATTGTTTTTATCAATATCCTTTTTACTCAAATTGGTAAACGCTGTCGGCGAGTTGTTTGAGGCCCGGGTAGCACTTACAGTAACTTCTTCCGTTAACCGACTGCTCGTGTTTAGCGCAATGTTCAACGTCAAATCATAAGTTAATCCAATCGGCTTTTCAACTGTTTGGTAGCCGATATAGCTTACTTTAAGCACATAATTACCGTTTGGTAGATTGCTGAACTTGTAAATGCCTTGAGCATCTGAAACGGTGGTCAGTGCCGGGTTGATGGAAATAGTTGCTCCGGGCAGCGTGACCCCGGTTTGCTGGTCGGTGATTTTTCCTGAAATGGAAAACTGAGCCGAAGCCAAAACAGGCATCAGCAGGGCGAATAACGCCACAAATAAATTTTTCAAAATGTAAACAAATAGTAGTTAAACCATCTTCGCATCAGGGTTAACGCGAAGTACACTTAACTTTTATACCTCTCCCTACGCCGGCATTACCCGGATCAGGTGTATGTTGGTCATTGGTCAGTAGTCAATGGTCATTAGTTTCGTCAAACTTATTCACCACTCACTATTCACAATTCACAACAATGGGTTTGATCTCAGCCCGTCTTTCAGTTTGATCGCTCAAAGCAAGGCACCCCTTGAGAATTAATATTACGGCAAAGTTAAGTTTTGATTTCATATTTCGGATGTTTAATTGTGAATTTAATCGGATTGCCAAACCTTTCTCCTTTTACCTTTCAGCTTTTAGCTTAAAAATGTAAGTTTGCAAACTTTCATAAAATACACGATATGCTACGGACACATACCTGCGGAGAATTAAATATCAGCCATTTGGGCCAGCAAGTTACTTTATGCGGATGGGTGCAAAAATCGCGCGACCTTGGTGCACTCACTTTTATTGATGTGCGCGACCGCTATGGTTTAACTCAATTGGTATTTAATGCCGACAGTGATGGTGCATTGCGTGACAAAAGCCGCTCACTTGGCCGTGAATTTGTGATCCAGGTAACCGGCAAAGTAATAGAACGTGCAAGTAAGAATACACGTATCCCTACAGGTGAGATCGAAATAGAAGTATCGGAACTGCAAGTATTGAACGCTGCTAAAATCCCGCCGTTCCTGATCGAGGATGAAACAGATGGCGGTGAGGAATTACGCGCCAAATACCGTTATTTGGATTTACGTCGTAACCCGATCCGTAACAATATGGTGCTTCGCCACAAAATGGCGCAGGAAGTACGTAAATATCTGGATGGGTTGAACTTTATCGAGGTAGAAACCCCGGTACTGATCAAATCAACCCCTGAAGGTGCGCGCGACTTTGTGGTGCCGAGCCGTATGAACCCGGGTGAGTTTTATGCCCTGCCGCAATCGCCGCAAACCTTTAAGCAATTGCTGATGGTAAGCGGTTTCGACCGTTATTTCCAGATCGTAAAATGTTTCAGGGACGAGGATTTACGTGCCGACCGTCAGCCTGAGTTTACACAGATAGACTGTGAGCTGTCTTTCATCACGCAGGAAGATATCCTGAATATTTTTGAAGGACTGACCCGTCACTTGTTCAAAACGGTAAAGAATATCAATCTTGATAAATTCCCGCGCATGCAATATGCTGATGCGATGCGTTTGTATGGTTCCGACAAACCGGACATCCGTTTCGGGATGCAGTTTGTTGAACTGAATGATATTGTAAAAGGCAAAGGCTTTGGCGTATTTGATAACGCCGAATTGGTGGTTGGTATTAATGCAAAAGGCTGTGCGGGTTATACGCGTAAGCAAATAGATGAATTAACCGAATGGCTGAAGCGCCCGCAAATAGGTGCTACAGGCTTGATCTACTGTCGTTACAATACTGATGGTACGTTGAAGTCGTCAGTAGATAAATTCTACAGCGAAGATGAGTTAACCAATTGGGCAGCAGCTTTTGAGGCAGAACAAGGCGACTTAATGCTGATTCTTGCCGGGCAAACTGATAAGGTTCGCAAGCAAATGAACGAGCTTCGCCTGGAAATGGGTAACCAATTAGGTCTGCGTAAAAAAGATGAGTTTGCTACTCTTTGGGTTCTCGACTTCCCGTTGCTGGAATGGGACGAAGAAACCGGTCGTTTCCATGCTATGCACCATCCATTCACTTCGCCGAAACCAGAAGATATTCCTTTATTGGATACTGATCCGAAGAATGTACGCGCCAATGCATACGACTTGGTGATCAACGGTACCGAAATAGGCGGCGGCTCCATCCGTATACACGACCGTGAATTGCAGGCCCTGATGTTCAAACATCTTGGTTTCAGCAAGGAAGAAGCTCAAAAACAATTTGGCTTCCTGATGGATGCATTTGAATACGGTGCTCCTCCGCATGGTGGTATTGCATTCGGGTTTGACCGCTTGTGCTCCATCTTTGCAGGACTGGATTCAATCCGTGATGTTATCGCTTTCCCTAAGAACAATTCGGGCCGCGATATCATGATCGATTCACCTTCGACCATCGCTGATGAGCAGTTGAATGAGTTGAAAATTCGGACGACTGTATAATTTTATTCCAGTGTGGAAGATGGCAACTAATAATAAACCCATTAATCAGAAAGATATTGAAGATTTCGCCATGGCTAAGGCTATAATGGAAGGTGAAACTGGTGAAATAGTTGATACGTCGGAGTTTTTGAAATCAATAGAAGAATCAGTAAAGAGCTGAAAAATCTATTCACGCATAATTTTCTCCGAAAAAGTAAGTTATCAATCAAAAACATTACGAATGAAGAAATATTTACTACTGCTTGCGGTATTTGTTGCCGCATTCTCGTCCTGCTCAAAAGATAGCTATGATCCTACTAAGCAGGCTGCCAAAGATGATGCTGCCATTCAATCTTATATTGCAGCAAACAACATCACTGCTACCAAAGATGCCTCTGGAGTTTATTACCAGGTGATTACGCCCGGAACGGGTGCTTATCCTACAGCCAGTTCGCTGGTCACTGTAAACTACACAGGTAAATTGCTAAATGGTACAGTATTCGATTCCGGATCTATTCAAAGCACTGCTCTAAATACGCTGATACAAGGCTGGCAAAAGGGCCTGCCCCATATTAATACTGGCGGGCGTATATTGTTGCTGATACCGTCTGCACTGGGTTATGGGAATTCGGCGCAAGGAAGTATTCCCGCCAACTCGGTATTGGTATTTACTATTGACCTGACGGGCTTCAGCAATTAAATTCCAAAATCCTTTATTAAGTAAAATAAAACCACTACCTTACTTTTACTTTTAAGGCCAAACCTTATGCGAAGAATTTTATTCTTATTTGTCCTCTTTTCAGTTTCCTGTAAGGCTTTCTCTCAGGATATATTTGATGCAATAACCACTAAAAACTATGAACAATTAGAAGGTTTTGCGCAATCTAAGACCGGTATTAATGACATTAAAAATAATGTTACTCCGCTAATCAAAGCAGTTAGCCTGAATGATTTTAAGGCAGTAAAGATATTAATAGAAAATGGTGCCGATGTCACACTTACCGGAAAGGCTCACTGGACGCCTTTAATGGTTGCCTGTCAGCAATCGGATTTTGAAATGACCAAATACCTTATTGAAAAAGGTAGTGATATTAATGCTAAAGACGAGCATAATTGGAATCCACTAATTATAGCATCCAGAAACGGGAAAACCGAGGCAGTGAGATTACTTGTTGAAAAAGTCCCTACAGTTAATTGTGTTGCGCTCGATAATTCTTCGCCATTGATTATCGCTGCTTATAAAGGGCATTTTGAGATTGTAAAAATTTTACTCGAAAAAGGTGCAGACCCTAATATTGTTGATCGTGATAGTGAAACCGCATTATTCCTGGCCGCCAAATATGGCAGAACTGAGATCGTAAAATTATTGATCCAGCATAAGGCGGATAAGGGCTTTGTAAATAAAGATGGGATCAGCATATGCAATGCTGCAAAAAACAATGGATACAGCAACATATGTGATTTGTTGTGAAGCGTCCTTTTATTTAATTTGTAACGAACAAAAGACGATTGATTTAATCGTCTTTTATTGTTTATATTGGTAAAACTTTTTTACTGCGATGAAGAAATTTTACCTGTTTTTGCTTTCGCTAGCTTCGGTTCAGGCGTTTGCCCAATCGCCCGACCTGAAAAAAATTGCGGCTGAAAAAGCCGACTCCCTCTTTAACCAGATAGTAACCTGGCGCCGAGATTTTCATGAACATCCCGAATTAGGTAATCACGAAACGCGCACTTCGGGTATTATCGCGGCATATCTGAAATCATTGGGTTTAGAAGTAAAAACAGGTATTGCCACAACAGGCGTGGTAGGAATACTGAAAGGCAGCAAACCCGGTCCTGTAGTTGCCCTTCGCGCCGATATGGACGCCTTACCGGTTACCGAACGTACCCCCGTTCCATTCGCCTCAAAAGTTACGTCAACTTATAATGGTCAGCCGGTAGGTGTGATGCATGCCTGCGGGCACGATTCGCACATGGCTATGCTGATGGCCGCCGCCAAAATACTCACTTCCATGAAAAGCGAACTGCATGGTACAGTGAAGTTCATTTTCCAGCCTGCTGAGGAAGGCGTTCAGGCAGGTGAAACAGGAGGCGGTGAAGAAATGGTGAAAGAGGGTGTGCTTGAGAACCCTAAGGTAGATGTTATATTCGGTTTACATATATTCTCTTATATCCCGGTCGGAACGCTCAGGTATCATTCCGGAGGCGTGATGGCCAGTGTGAATGATATGAAAATAACAATCAAAGGTAAATCGGCACATGGTGCTTATCCATGGTTTAGTGTCGATCCTATTGTTACTTCAGCGCAGATCATCACCGACCTGCAAACCATCGTGAGCCGCAATATAAATGTTACTGAAAACCCTGCCGTTGTGACCATCGGCGCAATAAACGGCGGCACCAGGCACAATATCATCCCCGAAAAGGTAGAAATGGTGGGCACACTTCGTGCCTTGAGTAATAGCGATGAACAGTTGCTGATCACAAGGGTAAAGCAGATCGTCACTAAAATTGCCGAAGCAAACGGAGCAGAAGCCGACGTAAAGATCCCTTATAGTGTGCATTATCCGGTTACTTACAACAATCCTGAGCTAACAGCAAAAATGCTTCCTACTTTACAGGAAACTGCGGGAGCATCGAACACTATAGCCGGTCCGGCTGTTACAGGTGGTGAGGATTTTAGCTTTTACCAGGAGAAAGTACCCGGACTTTTTGTGTTCCTGGGCGGTATGCCAAAAGGTGCCGATCCGAAGACAGTCGCGCCAAACCATACGCCCGATTTTTATATTGATGAGAGCGCTTTTCCGCTTGGGGTTAAAACCCTCTGTAACTTAACTTTAGATTATATGGCTTCAAAACAGTAAAATTGATACCTTTGCCAATCAACCCACTATGAACAAGCAATTTTTTACTTTTTTCATATCCTGCCTGGTATCAGTACTGATGTTGCAAACTGCACAGGGCGCTATTATACCGCACATTCATACCAAAGCAACTGCCGATTCCGCATCGAACCGGAATGAGGTGATAAAGATCATCAATACGGTGATCAATGCGTCCAGTTCCTTTGATGTAAATGCTGTTAACGAACTTTATACTCCAAATGCTGTGGTTGCTGATGAAGAACCACCATTTTCGTGGAATGGTCCTACAGCCGGCGTGCAATGGATCAGCACCGTGGAGAAAACCTGCAAGGACTTAAAGATGAAAAACTTCCACGCCAAAATTCGTGACATAAGTGTTTACCTGCAAACCGAAGAAAGTATATATGTAGTAGTGCCGGTTGATTATACCGGGCAAATCAAAAATGACTATTTTGATGAGGAGGGTGCATTTACCTTCATTTTCCGTTTGGTAAATGGCCATTGGCTCATTAAAAGCCAGGTTTGGGTTGCCAGGAAGGGAATGTGAGTTTGAGTCTTGAGTTCTGAGTAGTAAGTCAGCTCATGCAATAGTTTTTTGAACCTTATCAATTTTATATGAGAAAACTTATCATCCTGGCGTTTTTAACATTTCTTTTCAATCGTGCTATTTCGCAGGAAATTAATTTGAATAGAATTGCTGACAGTATTGAATCAGAAGGAAAGACGCTTTATCGTTCTGAGTTCGCATCCTGGTATGTACCGATGTTTTTAATGCTAATTGCAAAGTTCAACTACAAAAGGCCGGAGGTTACCTTTCATATGACACCGAATCCGGAATAAATAACATATTCTTCTCAAAAGGCGCAGTGCCGGTAGTTTTAGCCACAATTTCATTCAGCGAAGACCTTAACCCTAACAATTACAAGTTAGATACTCTCGTAAGGCAATTGTCTGGTAAGGAAAATGAACTCTATACAATAAGACAGAAGGCCTTAGCAGATATAAATAAGGATACTTTGTTTAAACTATATAAGAACACGAGTTTAAACCTGATTCCTATAGTAACAAACAATGCTAAACGGGTATATGTAATAACCGGTCCCCAGATAAATGGAGTAGTGCTTTTTGGCAACGATTATTTATTTGAATTCGATTCGGATAATAACATAAGCGACACGAGAAAATTACATAAAGGGCTTATATCAGTTAATAGCGAGAAGGACACAGCTAAGACTGTTCTGGCTTCAATGCACTCCATTTACCCGAATACAGTCAGTTTATTACAGCTACAGATGTGTGCACGACGATGTTGTATGAAAAATTCACGACATGGAACCAGAGTATAGTTGTGTCAAAAGATTATGTCTCTATTTGGGATTGCAAAAAGAATAAGTTGCTGATATTAACAGCTAAAGCCTGGGAAAAGATGAACCCGGCTAAAAATGCGTTAGAAAACTCGCACTAAGGAACGATAAATTTCTTATATGAAAGCTAATCCGGCGTTTGTAGTGCTTTGCGTCTTCCTTTTCGCTTGTCATGGCCCCCAAAAGCAGCAGGCCGACTCCAATAAAATGGCATCTGCACTTAAATCTGATTCGACGAATAAGGAATATCTTGACAGGGATAGCGTTAAGTTTAATGGTGAAATATCTATGATAAACAGTTTTAAGGCTACTACTATTAAGCTTGGAAAGCCTGACAGCATAATTACCCCAGATTCTAGTAATGTAAGCCAGAGCTATAAAGAGGGTGAATTCAAATATTGTCATTTCAAAGGTGTACTGTTTGAAAAATATCAGGATAGTCTTGTGTTCAGAAGTATCGACCTTCCGAAATCACCTGAATGGTATCTTTCTTATAAACGAAGCAAGTTTAATAGTAACACAACTATCGAGGATTTTAAGAAGCTTTTCCCAAATTCAGTTGAGAATAATGAGCTTCACGGCACTAGTATGGATAAAAACCAATGGATAAGAATAGCGGCTTCATCAGATTTATCCGATGCAGCATGGGTATTTTTATTTGACAGGAATAGTGGCAAGCTAAAAAGTATTGAATATTGGATTGATGATTGATAATATGCCTAATCTCCTTTTCATTTGCAGTAAAAATCAATGGCGCAGCCCAACTGCGGAGCTATTGTTTAAACATCATCCTATTCATAAAGCCCGCTCAGCCGGGACAAACAACAATGCCCGTATACGTGTTAATCAGAAGATGATCGACTGGGCCGATGTGCTGTTTGTAATGGAGCGTAAGCATCGTGATATTATCAGAGAACGTTTTAACATTTCAGATCAGCCGGTTATTGTACTGGAAATCCCTGACGATTTCCAATTTGGAGATACTGAATTAATAGAGATTTTGAAGGTTAGCTTAGCTGATTACCTGTAAATAAACCTCTGTAAATTTGATAATCTCCGTTCTTTTTTCGTTAAATTTGAGTATAAACCGTCTATTATGAGTCTAGTTAGTGAAATAAAATGCCCTCACTGTGGGGCATGGAGTCCGTCGACTGGAATGGTTGACGCCAGGTGTGTAAAATGTAATTCATATCTCGAACCAGAGCGCAATGCGCATTACGAGGATGTAAAGTTTGCAGAAGCCCATAGGCAAGGTTATTATTTAACGATAAGTGAAAATGATGAACAGCTCACGCAGATATACAAGATTTTTGTAAACGCCGTGCGCTGGAGTGCATATTACTCGGTAATGCTGTTTTTCATATTTGTTGCAGCTATAATTTTCATTATCGGTCTGATCGCTCTATAATTCTCCGATCTCAAAAACATACGCCCGGTTTTCTGCAGCTTTAGCTTAGCGGACGGTATTTTTGTTGCTTAGTTATTGAATCAAATGAGCCAGGTTTGCGAAATCAAATGCCCTCATTGCGGCCAATGGACGCTTTGGAAAGGCGACGTAGATGACAGGTGCCTCTATTGCGACTCCTTCCTGGAACCACAGCGTTTTTCGCGCGAAATAGAAAAGAAGATCGTTACCCAGGTAAAAAAGGAGAACGACTACTTTGCCCTGAAGCCTACAGATAGCAAATTCAAGCGCGAGGTTAAGCTTTTCTTTAATTCATTCCGTTGGCTGGTTTATTATTTCCAGATCGCGTTTTTTATTTTCATCACCACTTTGCTGGTATTACTCAGCTTTATGGCCGCCTGAATGAAGACATTACTCAACAAATGGTTTATTGCCGGGTGTTTGATATGGCTTGTTGTAACCATAATGCGACGAAGCGGGCATCCTTTGCCCGTATTAAACGGATATATCGACGATTTGCTGGCTATTCCGGTAATAGCTAACCTGGGTTTATGGTTTCAACGGGTATTTGTGATCCGGAATCATTATTATGTGTTATCGCCCTGGCATGTTGTATTTATTGTTGTATATGTTTCAGTATTATTTGAGCTCATACTTCCTTATTATTCAAAAACTTATACAGGAGATTGGCTGGACGTGATCTTGTACTTTGCCGGAGGTTTATTTTTTTACAAAATAATAAACAGCCCCATTAGCCCTGAAAAGCGGCAAATTATTCATAACTAATTTATTATTAGTTAGAAATGAAAAAAATATTTGTGTTCGCACACGCAAGGGCTTGAAAAACAAATATTTTTTTTCGTACCTTTGTTGCTACAAAGTAACATCATTGTTACAATGTGATAAGGTTTAGGTAAAAGTCCCCAATCAGCGAGTGAGAGGGGGCTTTTTTTATTCCACCTTTTTAAAGTCATATGGGTCGTATTCCACAAAGTCGGCCACTTTTACGCGTACTCCGGTCACTTTACCATTAACCACAGTAAAAGGGAAGATCGCTTTACCTAATACCGGGTCAGAAAAAGTTACATAAAAACGGTTGCCGCCAAGTGGCTGCAAATGCGCATACATTTTTGGGTGATGTTCAAAGCGCATTTCCAAATCGTTGCCCATGCCTTGTGTAACGGTCATGCTGCCATACAATTCATTTACGTATTTACCGGTATACTGAGCGGCAGGCAAAGCAGGCAAACGGTTTAATGCTACGCTATCACGAAGTTTTTTATCCTCAGCGCTTTCTTTTTGCTGATTGGCTTTAAAACGGGTCAGGTATCTGTCATTATAATCCCTGAAAGGCTGCTTTAAATAAGCATCGATGATGTCCCATTTCATCGCCTCATAAAAGCTATTGACATCGGTATTGGTCAGAATGACAATGCCCAAATGTTCTTTAGGCACCAGCGTGACGGATGATACATAACCATTTACACCACCTGTGTGAGATACGATTTGCCGGTTGTCATAAGTTTGCAGAAACCAGCCTAGTCCGTATAATTCATAGCTCATTTCTCCGCTCGCGTAAGTTACGCTGCCCACATAGTCCTGTGGTTGCCGTGTCACCTCAATGGCCGATGCCGGAATCACCTGTCTTTGGCCCACCTTACCATCATTAAGCTGGGCAAGCACCCATTTGCTCATATCATTAACCGATGAACTGATGGAGCCGCATGGAGCCATGCCATCTATCTGGCAATAAGGTATCGCAGTAAGCTGTCCGTTCACAAAAGTATGAGGAACAGAACGGTTTAACGACTTGGTAATGTCTGCGCTTAATGCAAGGGTATTCATCATACCTAGCGGTGCGAATATATTTTCTCTTAAATAAATTTCCCACGGCTTGCCCGTAACTTTTGGTATGATCTGCCCTGCGGTTAAAAATGCAGAGTTGGTGTATCCCCATTTGGTACGGAACGGATAGGCAGCTTTAACCAGGCTCATTTTCTGGATCACCTGTTCGCGGGTCAGATCCGTATTGTAAAAAGTGAAATCGCCCTGGAAGGTACGGAAGCCTATCCGGTGGCAAAGCAGGTCGCGGATAATGGCTTCTTCGCCGGCAAATTTGTTCTCCAGTTTAAACTCAGGCAGGTATTTGGTCACCTTATCATCTAATGAAAGCTTTCCTTGAGTTTGAAGCATAGCCAATGCAGTTGCTGTAAAAGCTTTGGTATTGCTGCCGATCATGAACAGGGTATTTTCATCTACTTTATTGTTCAGGCCTAATTCCTTAATGCCATAACCCTTCATCAAAACAATCTTGTTATCCTTAACAATGCAAACGGCTGCTCCTGGTATGCGCCAGTTGGTAAGTGCCCGGTTGATGTAGTTGTCCAGGCTGTCAGAAATAAACTTGCTGCGGTCAATCTTTTGCGCCTGGGCGACAGACGTAACGATTATGAGACCTGTTAGTAGCAGATAGAACTTTTTCATAAGGAATTATTAATTTGCGGGGCAATCTTCGTGCTAAAATAACGCAAAAGTTAACGATTGAGTGCAAATTCTCAAATTACTGAACACTAAAATTGATTAAATGAAAACCAGGTTTTACTACTCGGGGTTTGCTGTCCTGACCATTTTTTTATTGCTTTCCTTCCAGGGAAAAGTAAATGCGCAGCGCAGGGGAACCATTTGGGCCAAAGACGGCTACCAATATTACAAAGTCAACGCAGGCGGTATCGATGAACTTGATGCCCGCGACGCCAGCAAAAAAACAGTTATTGTAACTAAGGAAATGCTTACGCCGCAAGGTAAGTCTCCATTGACAATAAGCGGTTTTTCTTTCTCTGAGGATGGTAATAAAGTATTGATCTTTACCAATACCAAGCGTGTATGGCGTTACAATACCCGTGGCGATTACTGGGTGTATGATATAGCAGCCAAAAGTCTGAAACAACTGGGTCATGGCAAACCTGAATCATCCCTGATGTTTGCAAAAATTTCTCCTGATGGCACAAAAGCAGCTTATGTAAGCGGTCATAACATTTATGTAGAGGACCTGGCCAGCGGTGATATCAAACCGATGACTACTGATGGCACTACCAGGCTGATCAACGGTACTTTCGACTGGGCTTATGAAGAAGAATTTGATTGCCGCGACGGTTTCCGCTGGTCGCCGGATAGTAAGCTGATCGCTTACTGGCAGATCGATGCGCGCAAGATCAAGAATTACCTGATGCTGAACACCACGGATTCTATCTATCCATTCACCATCCCGGTTGAATACCCTGTTGCCGGTGAGGACCCAAGCTCATGCAAGATAGGTGTGGTGAACATTGGCGATGCAAAAACAACATGGATTGATGTTCCGGGAGATAATGTGCAGCACTACATCCCGCGTATGGAGTGGACAACCAACTCAAACGAGGTCATTTTAGAGCAATTGAACCGCGCACAAAACGAGAGCAAAATATTTGTGGGTAACGTGTTTAACGGTACTACTCACGTAATTCATACCGAAACTGATAAAGCCTGGATTGACGGCAAAGCCCGTTGGAACGAAGGCAACCCTGTTGGATGGGACTGGCTGAAAAATGGCAAAGAATTTATCTGGGTGAGTGAAAAAGATGGATGGCGCCATATTTACCGCATATCGGAAGACGGCAAAGAAACGCTGATCACAAAAGGCAATTATGATATGATCAGGCTGAATTGCATTGACGAGGAACATGGCTATGTTTACTTTACTGCATCACCTGACAATGCTACCCAGAAATACCTTTTCCGCGTGAAGCTGAATGGATCAAGCAAAAAGCCTGAGCGTTTAACACCTAATGATCTGCCGGGCACGCATAGTTATGATATTTCACCAAGTGCAAAGATCGCTATACATAATTTCTCGAACAGCTATACCCAACCGCAAAGTGAAACCATTACGCTGCCAGATAACAAACACATCAGCGGCGCTACTTTGGCGGTAAACAAAGAAGCCAAGAACAAACCTGAGTTCTTTAAAGTAAAAACTGCTGACGGAATTGAGATGGATGGATGGATGGTAAAACCAACCAACTTTGATCCGAATAAAAAATACCCTGTTGTATTTACTGTTTATGCTGAACCTGCGGGTCAAACGGTAACTGATAGTTATGGCACCGGTCATAACGGTTTATACATAGGCAATATGGCTGATGACGGTTATATCTACATGTCGGTTGAAGGACGCGGTGCACCTGCACCAAAAGGCGCGGCATGGCGCAAAGCTATTTACAAAAATATCGGTATCATCAACATCCGCGACCAGGCAATGGCGGCAAAAGAGATCCTGAAATGGCCTTTTGTTGATTCAACCCGCATTGCGGTACATGGCTGGAGCGGCGGTGGTTCAACAACCCTTAACCTGCTGTTCCAATATCCTGATATTTATAAAACCGGTATTGCTGTAGCAGCTGTGGGATGGCAATTATCCTACGATAACATCTACCAGGAGCGCTACATGGGCGTACCGACTGATGAAGCAGGCAGAGAGCCATTCATCAAAGGATCGCCGGTTACTTACGCTAAAAACCTGCGTGGTAATTTATTGTATATCCACGGTACAGGCGATGATAATGTGCATTACCGTAACGCTGAGTTACTGATCAACGAACTGATCAAATACAACAGGCAGTTTCAGTTAATGTCGTATCCAAACCGCTCTCACGGGATATTTGAAGGCGAGGGCACTAGTTTACACTTGCGTACGTTGTTTACAAAATATCTGAAAGAGCATTGTCCGCCGGGAGGAAGATAATTTAGTGAATAGTGAATAGTGAATGGTGAATAGTGAATGTTGTTCAGATAATCTCATCAATTATTGACCACTCACTATTCACCATTGACACTCAGTGTTCGATATTATAGAAACGACAAAAGCCTCTGATAACTATCAAGAGGCTTTGTTTTTTATAAGTCTTAGGTTTGGTTTAAAAGGGAAGATCGTCAGGAGCGCCGTCGCCGTTAAAGGTATTAGCACCCGGGGCGCTTTTGCCTTGTTGACGAGACCCGTTATCCTCAAAGTCGCTTTTGCGGCCAAGCATGGTAAAATTTTCAGCCACTATTTCGGTAGTATATTTTTTTATACCTTCTTTATCTTCAAAAGACCTGGTTCTTAACTTTCCTTCGATGTAGACCAGTTTGCCTTTTTGCAAAAATTTGCCGGCCACATCGGCCAAACCACGCCACATTACAATGTTGTGCCATTCAGTTTGTTCCATCTTCTGACCATCCTTATTAAATGTTTCTGAAGTTGCCAAAGGGAAGCTTGTTACAGATACGCCCCCTTCAAGATAGCGCATTTCGGGATCCTTGCCTAAGTGGCCGATCAAAATTACTTTGTTAATACCAGACATAGTTTAAACTAAACAGAAATTTTATTTACAAATTAAATAATTTATTTATAAATATAAAAATGATTTTTGGCATAGCAATATTTTTTAAATTATTTACGTCTATGTAAAACCATTTTTGTTCTAATATAATTGGCTTATTGCTGATATGGATAAATTGAGCATGTAAGTGC